>JAFTYI010000011.1 GCA_017464815.1 Bacteroidaceae bacterium
ATCCCTATATGCATATCTGCTCCGATTTAGAATCGGAGGCAAAGGTAAGCATTTCAAAACCCGGACAGGGTATCAAAGGAATAAAACGTTGTGCATGAAAGATTTAAATTTGAATTTAAACAATTTTAAGAGACACTAATGAGTTTCATCAACTCGTTTTCATTCCATGCAGAGGCGTACCAACTGTGCCTCATTCCTGCAAACTTGCTTCTCCGTGATTCCTTGACCTCCAACTCGGGCAACACGTATGTCATGTAACCCATAAACGAGGGGAAATACTTCCTGATGGGTTCATAGTCGACACCTTTCAATCTGAAATTGTGGTATTTATACGCCGATTTGGGATATTGAATCTTATCAAAGTATATCCTTTTATTCGCACTTCCCCTTGCCACAATCCGAACGTTGAAATAGGTGGAGTCAACAAATTCCAATCCTTTCAAACAGAAGGTCCCATCGCTATTCACCCTGTCAAGAATCAGCCGGTTCTCATAGGTGTTGTGGGTGCTTACGAACACTTTCCGCGAGTTTGGCAACCCTCCTTCAATGCGTCCGCTGATGTATTGCATGTTCTCTATGCAATAAGGCAAGTCGTATTCATTGTTTCGGGCGAGGTTATCCGTCTTGAAGCCACACCACCCATGCGTGAGCATCACCAGGTCAAGTTCCCTCATCCTGTCTGTGCCCTGATGGAAATACCATGCAGGGTTTTCTATTCTCCCGTTAAGTGTGTTCGTCAGCAACAGATGCGAAACGATGTCGTTGGCCAACGTGTCCGGTTCAATGACCTTGGCATCCGTCACACTGATTGAGAAATCACCCAACAGGGGTTCTCCCTTCTCGTCATGCAATTCAAAGTCCAACCGGACACGTTGCCGTTTGTCGCTCGTTGCCCCTTCAACGCTCATCGACCACTCTTCCTTGTTTATCAGATTGTTGATGAACACTAACCTACGGCTCACCACCTTTCCAGTGGTGTCGCATAACAGAATCTGATTGACCCCATCCAACCACTCTTTGGTGGAGAATACATGCTCATTGCCATGAACTTCGCAATGCTCTTGCAAGAAGCCTTCGGAATGCACAATCAAGCGGAACTTTCCGTGTAAGGAATCCGCCTCGTTACAGGCATTTATCCGCACCTTCAATGAGTCGTTTGAGCGACCTACGGACAGTGCGAAACCGCTCTGCTGTATGTCCGGCAATGCAACCTCCTTTGCATGATTATCCGATGCGATGGTGTGTGCAATGAGTCTGCCACTTGTCGGGACATCAATCATCACTGTCCCCATTCCCGCATGAAGGGTGGAGAAGTGGCTCAATGTGTCCCCCTTTTCGTTACAGATGAATCCTCGGACATCTTCAGAATATCCGTCGTTACGCAAAGCCTTGAAGGCAACCACCTGTTTGGTTCCTGCCAACAAGTGTCCTCCCTCTGGCAGAAAGTCTACATGATAATCGCGCTCTTTCAATGGAAAAGACGACGAGGTTTTCTTCAGGTTGTTGCAGATGGATATCTTCTTTTCAAAAACAAACGTATCACCAAAATTCAACATCCATTCACTGTAACCTCGCAGATAGTAATATCCTTCATTCAGAGTTATTTCCAAAGGTATCGAATGATGAAAGCACACCCCTTCGCGCTTTACCTTCTTGCGACATACCAAGGAATCTGTAGCCGACAAAAGCTCCACATAAATAAAGTTCGTCTGTATGTTATACGACAATGTTTCGGCATTAACCAATGTCCCCCTGAACCAGATGGTGTCTCCTGCCGAGTAATAAGGTTTGTCGGTGTGGAGGTAGAGCTTTTCGCGTAGCAATCCCTGCTCATTCTTGAAAAATGATTCTATGTCCTGCGCGTATCCGACCATGGAAACTGACAACAACAGAAGGGATAACAACATGTGTTTCATCGCTCAAATCCTTTAATTTGTATTGTACAACATTTCTTTTCCATTGCATTTCGGTGCAAAGGAAAAGAAAAAAGCTTAATATTACAAATTAAATGACAAAAATAAGTCGTTCAGATTCTTGAAAATAGTGATTTTTAACGTTTGCCTTATGATTATAATTTATCACAACAATCGCTTTATTGCATCCAGCTTGTTCAGTGCCTCCAAGGGTGTCAGACTGTTTACGTCGAGGTTAAGCAGTTCGTCGCGGATTTGACAAAGAACGGGGTCGTCCAACTGGAAGAAACTCAGTTGCATACCTTCGCGCTCGGTGGCCACTTCGTTGAGAGGTTTCACGCTGATGTCCTGTTGACGGTTGTCGCGCTCCAATTGGCCGAGTATCTGTGTGGCACGTTTCACAATGCTGCCGGGCATACCGGCCAGTTTGGCTACGTGGATACCAAAGGAGTGTTCGCTTCCGCCACGCTCCAGTTTGCGAAGGAAGATGACTTTTCCGTCCACCTCGCGCACCGACACGTTGTAGTTCTTGATGCGGGAGAAGGAGGACTCCATTTCGTTCAGCTCGTGGTAATGTGTGGCAAAGAGGGTGCGTGCCTTGGCTCGCGGATGTTCGTGGATGTGCTCCACAATGGCCCAAGCGATGGAGATGCCGTCGTAGGTGGATGTGCCTCGTCCCAACTCGTCGAACAACACCAGGCTTCGTGGTGAAAGGTTGTTCAGGATGTCGGCTGCTTCGTTCATCTCCACCATGAAGGTTGATTCACCGACCGAAATGTTATCACTGGCTCCAACGCGGGTGAATATCTTGTCCACCAATCCGATGCGTGCACTCTCGGCCGGCACGAAACTACCCGTCTGTGCCAACAGGGTGATGAGCGCCGTCTGGCGGAGCAGGGCACTCTTACCGGCCATATTCGGACCTGTGATGATGATAATCTGTTGGTTGTCGGTGTCGAGCTTCACGTCGTTGGCCACGTATTTTTCACCGACGGGCATTTGTCGCTCGATGACCGGATGGCGTCCTTGGCGGATGTCCAACACATCGCTATCCTCCACCACGGGGCGCACGTAGCGGTTCTCCATTGCCACGGTGGCCATGCTGAGCAGGCAATCGAGCTGAGCCACGGCTGTGGCATTCACCTGTATGGCCGGTATGAAGTCCGACACGGCCAACACCAGCTCCTGGAAGAGGCGGCTCTCCAAGGCAAGAATCTTTTCTTCCGCGCCCAATATTTTTTCTTCGTATTGCTTCAGTTCCTCAGTGATGTATCGTTCGGCGCTCACCAATGTCTGCTTGCGTATCCACTCGGGAGGCACCATTTCCTTGTAGGTGTTGCGCACCTCGATGTAGTAGCCGAAGACGTTGTTGTAGCCAATCTTCAGGCTCTGTATGCCCGTGCGCTCCACTTCGCGTTGTTGCATCTCCAGCAGGTATTCCCTGCCACTGTAGGCGATGCGTCGCAATTCGTCCAGTTCGTTGTTCACTCCATCGGCTATCACTCCGCCTTTGGCAATCAGTATGGGCGGGTCGCTCTTCACCTCCCGCTTGATGCGTTCCTTTATCGTCTGGCAAGGATTCAGTTGTTCGCCCAACGTGCGCAAACTGTCGTTTCCCTCCTCCATGCAGAGGGTGCGGATGGGTTCGATGGCCTCGAGTGCCACGCGCAACTGCACCATTTCACGCGGATTCACACGACCCACGGCCACCTTTGAGATGATGCGCTCGAGGTCGCCGATGTGAGTGAGCAGTGTGCGCACCTCTTCGCGCATGTCGGGATGGCGGAAGAAGTGCTCCACCACCTCCTGACGTTGCACAATGGGCGCCACGTCTTTCAAAGGGAACACCAGCCACCTTTTCAACATGCGTGCGCCCATGGGGCTGATGGTGCGATCCACCACGTCCAGCAGGGTGGTGCCTCCCTCGTTCATCGAGCCCACCAGCTCCAAGCTACGGATGGTGAACTTGTCCATCCTCACGTGGCGGTCTTCCTCGATGCGACGAAGGCTTGTGATATGTTTGATCTGGGTATGTTGCGTTATCTCCAGGTATTGCATGATGGCACCTGCGGCGATGATGCCGCTTTGCAGATGCTCCACGCCGAATCCCTTCAGGTTCTTCGTCTCGAAGTGGCGCGTCAATCGCTCGCGTGCCTGTTGCAAGGTGAACACCCAATCGTCCAGCTGATAGGTGAAGTATTTGGTGCCGAAGGCAGCTTCGAATTGCTCTTTCCGCCCACGCTCATAGAGGATTTCTTTCGGAGCAAATCCGGCCAACAGTTTGTCGATGTAATCCGTTGTTCCTTCGGCCGTAAGGAATTCTCCTGTCGAGATGTCCAACAGAGCCACCCCCGTCACACCTTTTCCCCAATGCACGGCTGCCAGAAAGTTGTTCTCCTTGTAGCTGAGTACATTGTCCTGTGTGGCCACGCCTGGTGTCACCAACTCAGTAATGCCACGTTTCACCAGTTTCTTGGCCAGCTTCGGGTCTTCCAACTGGTCACAGATGGCCACGCGGCGCCCGGCCCTCACCAGTCGGGGAAGGTAGGTGTCGAGTGCATGATAGGGGAATCCGGCCATCTCCAGCGAATCCGTCTGTCCGCCATTGTTGCGCCTCGTCAGGGTGATACCCAGTATCTCCGATGCCACCACGGCATCTTCGCCGTATGTCTCGTAGAAGTCACCACATCGGAAAAGCAACACCGCATCCGGATGCTTTGCCTTGAAATCATAGAATTGCTGCATCATGGGGGTCAGTTCCCCCGCTTTCTGTTTGGCCACCGTTATTATTGGATATTATCGGGTTTCGTAATAAATGGGAAACAAAGGTACGGAAAAAATAGGAATATGTGGCAATGAATGAAGATTAATTTGAAAAATCTGTTGATAACACATCTTCAGTGCGTCTTCATCACATTATTCATAAACCTACCTTAACCCTGGCATAAGGATAGATTAAGCCAAGGTTAAGGCAACCTTAACCCAAGGCTAAGGTTCTTTAACAAATTTCCCATTACTCATACGGCTCGCAACTATCGTCGAGGATGTAGATTTCATCCAGGATGATGCCTTCGTCGAGTGCCGTAAGGGTAAAAGTGTGACTCCCCTTCATCGGGTCAATGGGTACGCGGACGATGCGCTTGGCACGATTCCACAAGATGTTTTCCTTCCACTCCTCGCTACGTCCCTTGGTGGCATAATCCACCACGTGAGGTTTGCCTCCATCGATTGAGAGGGCTACGCGCAAACTCTTGTCGTTCACCGGATGGCGGGGGACAAAGGCCAATACTATATCTACCGAATCACTCATACTCTTTTCAGTTTTGTAAGTGACTGAAGTGCCTTGAGGGATAAGAGTAGCATCACTATGATATCCAAGCCCTTCTTGAGGAATCAAATGAGAATTATCCGATTTAGAATAACTCAAAGCATATTTTCTTCTGTGCTCTTTATGCATAGGAGTGTCCACCGTGTCGCGCTTCACTTTGTCGAACACAGGTAATTTACGCGGACGATAATCCATCATACTTCGCCATTTACCTTGGTTATTGATACCTTCGTTGTAAATTCGTGTAAGCGAAACAATGCTGTCGTAAGCCGCATCGCTCTCTGCCCACTCGGCTTTTCCATGACGCGCCAATTGGGCTTTCAAGAGCTTCTCGTTCATCTGTGCAGAGGCTTGCACACGGTATTTCACCAAGTGAAACCATGCATCTTGTTTCTCTGGAGAAATCTGAGTACTCATTTGCTCCACTACGTCAGAAAGTTGTTTCCACAATGCCAATCGATTATGGATTTTCTCTTCGTCCCAAGGCAAATCTTTCACCACCTTCCACGAAGCTGCTTTCTCTTCCGTACGAGTGTTTCCTAAAAATTCAGGACGACGTTCATAATTCAATACGTAGTAATTTTTCATAATACTTTCTAAATTGAGTTTCGGAGAGATATTTTTCATATCCATCTTTCCGAACTCACGGGCAAGGAAGCGGCGCTCGTGCTCCTGCCATCCGATGCGGCGCACGCCATCGAGGTCCCAAGCCATGTCCATCAGCAACTCCAGCAGGTATTCGCCCGGCTTGATGTCGCCCACGTTGATGATCCACATCTTCTGGATGCCCCGGTCGTAAGCCTCGCCCATCTGTTGATAAGCCAAGGCGGGAGAGAGGGTGTTCAGCCACAGGTAATCGTGCGGACGTCCCCAGTAGGAGATGTGGTAATAGATGCCGTTTCCACCCTTGCGCGCACGCTCTTCTTCGGTGGGGAAGTGGCGGATGTAGCCATAGTTGTCGTCGCACCAGATGAGGGTCACCTCCTCGGGCACTTCAAGGCCGGCATGATAGATGTCGAGCACCTCTTTATAAGGGATAAAGGCTTGAGGCACTTGGGTGACATCCTCGTTCACATACTTCGCGAGCAAGCCACGCTGATCCTTCAACACCCGCTCGAGCACGGCTTTCTGCTCGGCCACCGTCTTGGCACCTTGCATCTTGCCATCGTGCACACCACGCATACCCAGGGTGTAGATGTTGTCCTGTCCGGCCACCTCCTGCACGCGCTTTTCCCAAAAGTTATAAACCTCCTCACTATTGTTCACGTAGTCATAGGCACCTTCTCCTCTGCGACTCCATTCACCAGCGGCATTGCACACCATGGGTTCGCAATGCGAAGTGCCGATGAAAATGCTGTAGTCAGCAGCAGCCTCACGGTTTCCTTCGGTGAGGAAGAAGGGGAGCGTGCACTCGTGCATGGCCGGCCAAAGGGTGTTGGCACGCAAGCGGAGCATCAGTTCGAAGATGCGGCGATAAGTCTTAGGGCCTATGTGATTTTTATCCTTATGTGGCTCATACGTTTGGTTGCTCCAAGGAAGTAATCCCCAATCCTCATCATTCAGAAAGATTCCTCGGTAAGGCACCGTAGGTTCTTGCATTTGGCTATATCCGGCAGGCAGGTGAAAAACTTCGCGCTTCTCAGGCGTAGCATCGGCCCACCATTCCCAAGGCGAAACACCTAATTGGCGCGAAAGCTCGAGCACACCGTAAGCCGTACCTCGCTTGTCGCTACCGACAATCAGCAATTTCCCGTTCTCCAACACCTTCATAAGGAAAGCTTCGTGCTTGCCTTTGAGGACAGAGAGGTCTTCGGGGCAAGTCTCCAATAAGGCCGATTCACCTACTGTGCCGACAATCAGTTTCAATCTTTCATCGTTTCTGCACGTGGCATCTTCATCTTTTGTGGTTTCACTTTTCTCTATTTTCTGGACTTTCAACAAAGTCAGTTCAGCATCCATCACCGCCTTCACGTCGCGCTTCAGCAGGTCGATGGCCAAGTGAACCACTTTCTCCTCATTATTTTCCACTACGAGAAAAATATTTTTTCCCCGTTGGAGCGTAAAAATTTCCTCGTTGGAGTCTTTTGCCTGCCCAACCAATGAAAGAAAAGTGAATAAAAGAAATGGTATCAGTTGTTTTCTCATAATGATAATGATATATATAATATGTGTGTCAGCATTCAGTTGTTTTTCAAGGAAAGAAGAAAAACAAGGTCATCAGTCATTCTTAAAAAAAGCAATGGCCGATGACCTTATTTATATTATATCAGGTTTTTGCTCTTAGAAGATGTAAGCTACGTGGATTTTCCAAGTCTTGTTCTTGGCACCTACCACAGTAGAGATAGCTTCGTACTGATTCGTTACATCATTGTAGTCAAAATCTTCGAATTCAGCCGTGTCACCAAGAGGAATGTTATAAGTAACACCTGCCTGAAGGTGGCTGAGGAGCTTCACACCCACACCCAAGTTCAAGCTGAGCTGGCTCTTCTTCAAAGGCTTTGAAGTGTAGTTTGCCAAGTCATTTTTCCACTCATCCTGTGAAAGGGCGAAAGCAAACTGAGGACCGGCAGCTGCATACACCGAAGCCAGCTTGCCAAGGCCAAGAGAATACTTCAAGTTGATGGGAATCTCGATGCTGTGGCTCTTCAATGTTTCATCCATACCATTGTCACCAGTGAACGACATACCTGTCTGAGAATAGAGCAACGAACCGTCTACGCCCAAACCGATGATGGGGATAGTGAACTCGGCCATAGGACCTACGAAGAAGCCGGTGAAGTTGTCGGGCTTCAGATTAGCGGTGGCATTCTCGAAGTCGGCCTTCTGAAGGTTCAAACCGCCCTTGATACCCCAGCTGAACTGGGCTTGCGCTGACTGCACACCTGCAAACATCAAGGCTACAGCCACGAATAAAGTACTGATAATCTTTTTCATTGTTGTTTGATTTTAATAGTTTAACGCTGCAAATATAATTAAATAATTTATAATAAATGAAAAAACACGAATAATATTACAAATTAAAGACCCAACTCGGCCGAAATCTCCAACATGCGATGGATGGGACGCACGGCTTTCTTGGCAATCTCAGCATCCACCTCCACGGCCGGCCACTCATATTTCAACGTGTTGTAGAGCTTCTCCAACGTGTTCAGGCGCATGAAGTTGCACTCGTTGCACGCACAAGTGCTGTCCTCCGGCGGAGCAGGGATGAAGTTCTTCTCGGGACATTGCTTCTGCATCTCGTGCAAAATGCCGCTTTCGGTAGCCACGATGAAGTTCTTCCGGTCGCTCTTCACCGCATGTTTCAACAAGGCAGCCGTTGAACCCACCACATCAGCCAGCTTCACCACCGCCCCCTTACATTCGGGATGAGCCAACACAAGGGCATCAGGATACTGTTGCTTCAACTCCACAATCTTCTGCACCGAGAACTGCTCGTGCACGTGGCAAGCACCATTCCACAAGAGCATCTCCCGACCAGTGACAGCATTGATGTAGCTACCCAAGTTACGGTCAGGGCCAAAGATAATCTTCTCCTCTTTCGGGAAACTCTCCACAATCTGGCGGGCATTGGTGCTGGTCACCACCACATCCGTCACCGCCTTCACGGCCGCTGTGGTGTTCACGTAGGAGATGACCGTATGGTCGGGATGCTCGCCCACAAACTTGGCAAACTCCTCGGCCGGACAACTGTCGGCCAACGAACATCCGGCATTCAAGTCAGGCACAAGCACCTTCTTCTCAGGACACAGCACCTTAGCCGTTTCGCCCATGAAGTGAACACCGCACATCACAATGATGTCAGCATCCGTCCGTGCCGCCCATTGCGCCAATGCAAGACTGTCGCCCACGAAATCAGCCATGTCCTGTATCTCGCCACTCTGGTAATAGTGTCCCAGTATGACCGCATTCTTCTCCTTGCGCAACCTGTTTATCTCCGCTTTCAAGTCAATGGACCTGTCGATGGGTTCGTCCACAAATCCCTTTTCCAACCAATTCTCGTTAACCATAAATCATTATTTTATCTTTTTTCTTTTTTAAATTGAAAAATCTATGTTGATGATGATAGCCTGTGAATAGTGTGGATAACATTTTCCTCATTTTCTTGGTAAATAAGTTATTAGCCTCCCATCTCCACTTATCATCAAGTTATCAACAGGCCGTGTTTTCGCTTTATCCATTGAAATAGAGCACACTTGAGAAACTCCTCCTCCAGTTATCAACACCCTGTTAATTGCGGGCAAAGTTAAGAACTTTATGCGAGAAAAGCATTCAAAATGGGCTGAAAAGTGTGTTCAAACTCCATAATTAACTTCCTTCCTTTATTTTTGGAGATTTCATACCCCCTGTTGGGATATACAGTTTTCCTGAATCTGCAAATATCTCATCCACTTTTTATCCCTCCAAGTTTCAACCATCTTTCCACAAGTTATTAACAAGTGGTGAAAAGAAATTGTTTATTCATTCAATTACGCATGAAATTCTATGTTTATATTCAATCTTTGGTATATAAATCAATGTATAGCTACTATGTTTAATCAATCCTGCTTCCAACGTATCTGATATAATACGGGAAGCTATTGAAGAATCATTTTTAGATAATTCAAATCTTTCTCTTACAGATTGATTGTTTATTCTTTCTCCATCTTCATACATAAGGCATGCATGTTGATAACAAACAGAAATTTTTTCCTTATATCAATGTTTACACTTAATAAATCAGTCACTTCCAACTGTCAACATTCTTTTTACCTTATTGTAAATAAATAGAAAAAAGAGAGGATTATTCCTTATCAACTGTGACATAAGGGTGGTTCATACGAGAAATATATTTCATGCATCAGATATTTGAATATCAATGATTTACGTTGTAGTTCTGATTTTCATAAATTTCGAAGTAAATAGAAATGCTTGCGCATATACGCAATTCTCGTGCGGTCAATTTTGCATATTCATGCAAAATGGCGGTATAATTATGCAATCAAAAGCAGACAGGATGAGAGCACCTCTCCTAAACATCCGATGAATCGTTCCTAAACATCCGCCGAAAAACTCCTGTACATACTCTGATTCTTAGGTGTATATGAACAGAAATTCTCCTACGCTTCTGCGGATATTTAGGAGAGGAAGGCGGGAAATGTCCTTTTTGTACAATTGCTCCACTCATTTTGTTACTGGCTTCTTTTCGCTTTATGCATAATATGCGACCTCTAACTTCGATGAAGTAGGAATAAAATGGCTATACAGAAATTATTACCAAATAATGTAAAGGAAAAACAAACTCATTTTTTTTGTTCTCCGCTCAATTTGTACTACCTTTGCACCCAATATGAAAAAACTGAGTATATTGGAGATGAACCGCATCAGTGCGGAGGAGTTCAAGCAGGCGGAAAAGTTGCCTCTGGTGGTGGTGTTGGACGAGGTGAGGAGCCTTCACAACGTGGGGTCGGTGTTTCGTAGCAGCGATGCTTTCCGCGTGGAGGGCATCTGCTTGTGTGGCATTACGGCTACTCCGCCACAACCGGAGATTCACAAGACGGCCTTGGGTGCTGAGGACACGGTGGATTGGACCTATTATAAGGATACGCGCGAGGCTGTCCGCCACTTGCACGAGGCGGGCTACACGGTGCTTGCCATCGAGCAATGCCAGGGAAGCACCTTGTTGCAGGATATGGAGCTGGACAAGGGGCGGAAGTATGCCGTTGTCCTTGGCAACGAAGTGAAGGGTGTGAAACAGGAGGTGGTGGACATGTGCGACGGGTGCATCGAGATTCCTCAGTTCGGCACGAAGCACTCGCTGAATGTCTCCGTCACGGCAGGCATCATTGTTTGGGAGTTTGCCCGTCGGTTGCTGATAGATTGATGCTGTTTTTAGGCACGGATTACACGGATTTATATACCCAAACGGTTATAGACAATCCGTGAAATTCCTTGGGCAAAGCGAAAAATTCGTGTCTGATATTATTAAGGTAAGTGGAACTTAAATATTCCTAATTAGTCCGACCTTTACGCCGCACAATCGAACATATTTGCACAATCTTTCATACATATTGATGTATAGATTCATCAATATATGCGGCGATATATCTATTATCTTATGATGATGTGGCTGGCGGCAAACGTCGTTAGTTGCGGCCATCGGCCCGATGAGGGGGCGGCCATCGTGAGGGTGAAGTGTGACACGGTGAAAACCGCCACTTTGCCTGACAATCTGCAATTTCCTGCGCGGGTGAAGGCGGCCGAGGAGGTCAACCTGGCATTCAAGGTGAGCGGCGAGCTGATGCGGGTGTTTGCCCAAGAGGGGAAGCATGTCCGACAAGGGGAGTTGTTGGCGGAAATTGACCCCCGTGATTATGCAATTCAGTTGCAGGCGGTGGAGGCTGAGTGGCAACGCGTGAATGCCGAAGCGGAGCGCGTCATTGCCTTGTATGCCGACAGTGTGGCGACGGCTTCTGATTACGACAAGGCCCGCTATGGCTTGCAACAGATGACGGCGAAGCGCGAATATGCCCAAAATCAGCTTGCCGACACAAAACTGTATGTTCCCTTTGACGGCTACGTCAAGCATTGCCTGTTCGACCCCCCTGCGGTGGTCGGTGCGGGTATGCCTGTGGTGACGATGTACTCGTCGTCAATGCCTGAGGTAGAGATTTTCATCCCCTCATCAGCCTTTCGTCGGTGGGGTGATGTCGCATCGTTCAAAGTGAAGTTTGATTTCTTGAAGGAGGCGGTGCCACTCAGCCTTGTCAGCATCTCGCCCAATGTCAATTCCAACCAATTGTACGCCGTGCGGCTTGCATTGCCTTCGTCGATGGAGGAGCAGCCGTCGGTGGGTATGTCGGCTATGGTCGAGGTCGGGTTTCGTGCCACGTCCGACGATGTGGTGGAGATACCTGCGAATGCCATTTTTCATGAGGATGGCTCCGACTATGTGTGGATTCTTGCAGGAGACAAGGTCGTAAAGCGTCCGATAGGGATGGCCCAACTTCACACGGATGGCACTGCCACTGTCACATCTGGATTGGAAGCGGGTGAAATAGTCGTATCTGCCGGGGTGGACAAGCTCAGAGAAAATCAGCAAGTGAAACCTTTGCCACAGGCAAGCAAAACAAACGTGGGAGGGTTGCTATGATTGATGTTGGCAAATGGGCGTTCGACAACAAGCGCCTTGTGTGGTTCCTCATAGCCGTGCTTCTGCTGGGAGGCGTTCGTGCCGCCTACGAGATGGGCAAGTTGGAGGACCCCGAAATAAAGGTCAAGATGGCCATGGTGGTAGCCACCCGTCCGGGCGCATCGCCCACGGAGATGGAGTTGGAGGTGACAGACCCATTGGAGCGTGCCATCCGCACGATAGGGGATGTGAAGTATGTGCAGAGCTGGTCGCGTAGCGATGTGGCCATATTGCAGGTGGAGTTGTACCCGACGACGAAAGATGATGAGTTGGAGCAATGTTGGGACATGCTCCGCCGAAGGGTAAACGACACCGCTCTGGACTTGCCCGATGGCACTTCGGTCAGGGTGCAGGACGATTTCAACCTTGTCTATGGCATGTTTTATGCCCTGACGGGGAATGGCTACACCGAGCAGGAGCTATCCGACTACGCCACGCTTATCCAACGCGAGCTGACCAATCTCGACGGAGTAGGGCGGGTGTTGGTTTACGGCGAGCGGGAGCGTGCCATCAACATATCGCTCTTGCCGGAGAAGATGGCCTCGCTGGGTGTGTCGCCTGCCGAAGTGCTGACCACGCTGAAGGGACACAGCGATGTCTATTACGCCGGATACTACACGAGTGGCGACAACCGCGTGAGGGTGACGGTTGCCGACAAATTCCGCACCCAAGAACAAATAGGGCAGATGATTATTCAGGGGCACGAGGACGACCAGTTGCGATTGTGCGACATTGCCCGTGTGGAGAGCGGTTATGCCGAGCCGGTAAGGAATCAGATGAAATACAACGGTGAACCGGCTCTTGGCATTGCCGTTGCCGCCGCTTCGGGCACCGACATTGTCAAGGTGGGTCAGGCGGTGGAGGAGCGGTTGGCCACACTCACCGGCGGGCAACTGCCCGTAGGGGTCGCTTGCCATAAAATATTTTATCAGCCCGAACGGGTGACGGACGCACTGACGACATTCTTTGTGAATCTGTTGGAGTCGATTGTGATTGTCGTGGTGGTGCTGATGCTCACGATGGGGTTGAGGAGCGGCCTGATTATCGGCTTCAGTTTGCTGACCATCGTCGTAGGCACTTTCCTGTTACTCGGCTATTTCGACGGCTCGATGCAACGTGTGTCGTTGGCTTCGTTCATTTTGGCAATGGGTATGCTGGTCGACAATGCCATTGTCATCATCGACGGCATTTTGGTTGACCTCCGTCGGGGCAAATTACGGCGTGAAGCCCTGACCTCCATCGGGCGTAAGACGGCAATGCCTCTTTTGGGAGCGACACTTATAGCCATACTCGCCTTCTTGCCGATATTCCTGTCGCCCGACACGGCCGGAGTCTATGTGCGCGACCTGTTCATCGTGTTGGCGGTGAGTCTGATGCTCAGTTGGATTTTGGCACTGACTCACGTACCGCTGTTGGCTGAACGCTGGCTGAAACCACCTGCCAATGGCGGTGGCGACGACATTGCGTTGTACGATGGGCGGATATACCGGGTGTTGCGTTCGACATTGCGCTTCGGACTCCGCCACCGTTGGATGATGGTGGTGGGCGGAGTGGTGATGGTGGCATTGAGTGGGTGGGGATTCCGATACGTGAAGCAGGGATTTTTCCCAGATATGACCTACGACCAGTTGTACATGGAGTACAAACTGCCCGAGGGTACGAACTACACCCGGGTAGAGGATGACTTGCGCGAGATAGAGGCTTATCTGAAATCACGTCCCGAAGTGACCGACATCACCACATCAATAGGCAGCACACCGGCACGTTACAACTTGGTGAGAAGCATTGCCACACCGTCGCTCTCCTACGGCGAACTCATCATCTCGTTCACCTCGGCAAAGGGCCTTAAAACGAATATGGCTCAGATTCAGGAGTATCTCACCGACAATTATCCCGATGCTTATGTCAAACTCAAGAAGTACAACATCATGTACAAGAAATACCCCATTGAGTTGCAGATTATAGGCCCCGACCCGGCGGTGTTGAATGCGTTGGCCGACCAAGTGAAAGAGGTGATGGCCACGACTCAAGAGGTGTGCCTCGTCACATCGGATTGGGATGCTGAACGTCCCCTGTTGGAGGTCGGTTACAATCAGATGTTGGCGGCCCGTGCGGGCATCAGGCGGGAGGACATTTCAATGTCGTTGCTTACGGCAACCGAGGGCATCCCCATCGGCAGGTTTTACGAAGGAAAGAGGGAGAACACCATCTACCTGAAGATGGAGGGGAGCGATGGCCGGGCAATGGACAACCTGGAGAATGTCCCCATCTTCTCAATGCTTCCAAACATAAACGGATTGCTTGACAAGGAGACACTCCTGAAAGTCAAGAGCGGGACAATCGGGCGCGACGACCTTATCCACTCGTTGTTTCACTCCACCCAACTTGCCGCCTTAGGGCGTGGTGTGGATATCGGGTGGGAGCATCCCGTCATCGTCCGTTACAATGGGCAAAGGGCACAGAGTGTGATGTGCTCCCCTGTGGATGGCATCGAAACCGAAGCCGCCCGACAAATGGTTGCCGAGAAGATTGCCACCATTGACTTGCCCGATGGATACTCGCTCCGTTGGGGAGGCGAGAAGGAGGCAAGTGACCAGACGATGCACTACCTCTTCAAACAGATTCCGTTGGGGGTGATATTGATTGTTGCTGTACTGATTTTCCTCTTCAAGGACTATCGCAAGCCGGCACTGATACTGTGTTGCGTACCCCTGTTGGCGGTTGGCATAGTTGGCGCTATGTTGCTGAGTGGCAAGGTGTTCAATTTCTGTGCCATTGTGGGTGCATTGGGGTTGGCCGGTATGCTTATCAAGAGCTGCATTGTGCTGATGGATGAAATCAACCAGCAGATGGCCGATGGCCAGGTGGCTGCGTCGGCTCTTGTTGAGAGTTCGTGTGTGCGTCTGCGGGCGGTGATGATGGCGTCGTTGACCACCATCCTTGGCATGATACCTCTGTTGTCGGATGACCTGTTCGGCTCGATGGCGGTGACCATTATGGGAGGGCTGCTCTTTTCGACCATCGCCACGCTTGTATATCTTCCTGTTCTGTATGCTATATTTTTCAAAATCAAGATATAATATGAAACGATATTGTATATGGCTCGCTCTGTTGGTTTCCTCCGTTGCGTTTGCCCAATCGCCCTTGTCATTGGAGGATTGCATCACCCGTGCCAAAGAACACAACAAACGCATCTCGGCGGCAGACTTCCGGGTGAAATCGGCGAAATACGAACGGCGGGCAACATTCGCCAATTTTCTGCCTACATTGTCGGTGGAAGGATTAGGGGCCTACTCCACATCCAAAGGTTCATTCGGTGTGGATGAAGGATTGTTGCCAGTTGTCGGAGCCGGTGGTGTGCCAACGGGTGAGAGTGCCTATTTCCCGGGGATTGACGTTGGTTATGAGATGGGGTGGCTCTATGGTGCAGGAGTGAAACTCCAGCAACCGGTATTCATGGGAGGCAAAGTGGTGGCCGGATACAGAATGGGGCGCATCGGTGAAGCCATTGCCCGGCAGAACCGCCGCCTTACGGAGGCGGAAGTGGTGGTCGGGACGGCTCGTGCCTATGCCAACGTGGTGCAAGCTACGGAGCTGCAACGGGTGGCTATGTCCTACAACACATTGCTGGGCGAATTGATGCACTCGGTTGAAAAGGCATACGAGCGTGGTGTGAAGTCGCGCAACGATGTGTTGAAAGTCAGTGTCAGACTTGATGAGAGCAAACTGAATCTGCGTCGTGCCGAAAATGCCATCCGGCTTGCAACGATGGATCTGTGTCGCTATATAGGGCATCCACTGGCCGACACGATTGAGGTGAGTGGCGGACTTCCCTCTGTAGATTACAATCCCGCTTTGTCAACTGACATTTCCGCCCGTCCCGAGGTGCAGATGCTTGCCCATAAGAGCGAACTGATGCACCAGAAAGTGAATTTGGCACGAGCCGAACTTTTGCCACAAGTGGGATTGGTGGGGCAATATGGCTATCTGGACGGGGTTAAGCTTGGCGGTAACAAGTTGTTTGGCGACTGGAATTTTGCCGCAGGATTGCAGGTGTCTGTTCCTCTTTTCAATATGGGTGCCCACGCGCGTTATCGCTCTGCAAAGATGCAGTATCATCAGCAAAAGGCCGAGGAGGAAGATGTTATCGGATTGTTGAATCTGGAGGTTGTGCAGGCGGTCAACAGACTTGACGAATCGGCTTTGGAGCTGACATTAGCCGAGCAGGGAGTGGCTTCAGCCACAGAGAATCTGCGCGTCAGCAATCGCCAATATGAGGTGGGAGTGGAGGCCCTGAGTGAACTTCTCGAAGCACAGGTCCTTTGGCAAAAGGCCCATCAGACGCTTGTCGAAGCTCGTGTCAACCGTTTCCTCCGTTGGATTGAATACCGCAAAACAACTGGAACTGTTGAGTGAACGGTGCGTCAGAGCTGTCCGTTTTCCACCAACACGATGACGCGCTCGGTGATGGCATCATCTTCCACATGGTCGGGGTCGTATTCCTTTTTGAGGCTGGCGCCGAAGAGCGAGGCAAACGTCTGGTAGAAGCCGGCTTTGAACGAACCCATGAAGGACTTCACCAATTGGTACGACGTCTGGTTACACTCCCTATCGACCAGCTTTATCAGCAGTTTGCCTTGCGAGAAGGTGAGTTTCTTCATGCGTGGTGTGTAGGTCTCCTTCAGCTGCTTCTCCATCTGTCGGATGTAGCGCTTGCGCTCCTTCTCCGTGGGGATGGAGTCGAGTTTGAGCGATGTCTCTATGATGATTCCCTTGATTTCCTTGGCGATGGGCAGCGTCTTCTTCACGTTTCGCACCAGCCGGCTATAGCTTCGTTGCTGGCGGTTGCTCTTGAACTTCAGCGGTTTGTACACATACACGGGGCGCAACTCTATCCACAGGATCGTGTCGCCCTTGTACAGGCTTTGGCGGGCAAAGGCGCGTCGTGTCTGTGTCGTCGTATGCTCCTGTGCCTGCATGGCGGATAACCCGAGAGTCATCAACACCCCTGCCAATAACATGATGTGCAATTTTCTTAGCATGGGGCAAAAATAAGCATAAATTCATTTGCTTGCACATTCTATTAACTTACTTTCAGTCAGATAAGGCGTTTTTATGCAAAAAAGTGGGGTGCACCACCAAAATGATGCACCCCACTCGGGAAAATATAATTGATTTTACGAATGTTTGCTCCCCCGCTTTTCTTGCTTACTTCATCCGCTTGCCTTCTACCGTGGCTTTGGCTTTCTCCAACGCCTCGTTGATGTTCGAGCAGATGTTCTCCTTGCCGAGCAGGTCGTAGAAGTGGCTCTTCTGGAGCACCTTGTGTACCTTTTCGTTCACACCCGAGAGAATAATCTGAATGCCCTCGCGCTGACAGATTTCGCAGAAGTTCGTCAGGTTGTGAATACCTGTGGAGTCGATGAAAGGCACCTTACGCATGCGGATGATGCGCACCTCGGGACGGTCGCCCATGTTTTGCATCACCTCCTCGAAGCGGTTGGCCACGCCGAAGAAGTAGGGACCATTGATTTCGTACACCTCCACACCTTCGGGCACGGCCAGGTGCTCTTCGTGAATCTCCACATCGCTCTCGGCGTTGGGGTCAATCTCGTCGGTGATGACCGACACTTGTGTCGTTTCAGCCATGCGGCGCATGAAGAGCAGGCAGGCAATCACCAATCCCACCTCGATGGCGATGGTGAGGTCGAAAATGACGGTGAGGATGAAGGTGATGAGCAGCACAGTGATGTCCGACTTCGGATTCTTCAACAACTGCTTGAAGGTGCGCCATTCGCTCATGTTGTAGGACACGATGACCAGCACACCGGCCAGGCAAGCCATGGGGATGTACTGCGCCAACGGCATGAGGAAGAGGAAGATGAGCAGCAACATGGCGGCATGGATGATGCCCGCGATGGGTGTGCGTCCGCCATTGTTGATGTTGGTCATTGTGCGGGCAATGGCACCCGTGGCAGGGATACCTCCGAAGATGGGCGACACGATGTTGGCAATACCCTGTCCCACCAGTTCCTGGTTAGAGTCGTGATGATCGCTCACCACACCATCGGCCACGGTGGCCGAGAGCAGCGATTCGATGGCTCCCAACACGGCAATGGTGATGGCCGGTGAGATGAGCTGTTTGATGGTTTCCCACGTCATGTCGGGCATTTCGGCATCGGGCAATGTGCTGTTGATGGTGAACCGATCGCCGATGGTTTCGATGCTCGTCACTCCACCATACACCTTCAGCAGATAGGCCGCAATGGTCATCACAATGATAGCGATGAGCGAGCCGGGCACCTTCTTGCTGAACTTGGGAGTGATTGCAATGATGGCCACACTCAGCAACCCCACGCCTGTCGACCACCAGTCGATGGTGTGGAAGTGGTTGAAATATACCCCCCACTTGGCCATGAAGTCGGCCGGCACACTGGCTATCTCCAGTCCGAAGAGATCCTTTATCTGAGTGGTGAAGATGGTGAGCGCAATACCGCTGGTGAAACCCACCACAATGGGGTAAGGGATGTACTTGATGATGGTACCCAAGTGAAACACACCCAATAGGATGAGGAACACACCCGCCAGGATGGTGGCAATCGTAAGTCCCTCCATGCCGTATTGCTGGATGATGCCGTAGATGATGACGATGAACGCACCCGTAGGGCCACCAATCTGCACCTTGCTGCCACCGAATGCCGAGATGGCAAAACCGGCTACTATGGCAGTGATGATACCCTTCTCGGGCGACACACCCGAAGCAATTCCAAACGCAATGGCCAACGGCAAGGCCACAATACCAACAATGATACCGGCCATCAGGTCGGCCATAAACGTCTCCTTGTTGTATCTACGCAAAGATTTCAGGAGAGCAGGCTTGAATACAAAACCTTTCATTTTGGACAAGTTCTTTTTTTACCTTAAAAATACTATTTTTCTCTAAGAGGCTGCAAAATTAGATATAATTGAGAAAATGGCAAAGAAAAAGGGGAGAAAAAGCGAAGGAACAGGTCATGAAAAACCGCCAAAAAGGGTGTCTGTGTGCGCACACAATTGCCTTTTTCGGTTGATTTAGGTCAAGAAAATCCGCCTTTTTGTGCGATAAGTCCCCTTTTCTTTGGTGGCATCAGAAAAATACCCTACCTTTGCACCGTGTTTGAAAGACATCAAGGATAACAACAACAATTTGGAAGCAGACTTGGGCCGTGAGGTTCGGCTGTGGAGAGATTATAATTATTGGTATTAATTTAAAAAGGTAAAAAGATTATGAGTACTTTAACACCTATCGCTCTTGCAATAGTAGCTATTGCAGCGATTGCAAGCAACGCTTCATTTTTCTCAGGAAACATGAGGGGTGCTTGACACCACAAGGAAAGAGAAAAAAAAGATTGTTTATTAATGTATGTAAAGAAGGGATTGCGTCGCGATGACACAATCCCTTTTTCCTTGTTTATACTGGGAAGCGAAAATTTATCATTTTCATTTCTTCTTCGAGAGTTCTTCGGCTGTGCGCCCTTCGTAGTCACAGATGGCTTGTTTGTAGTCTTCGGGCATGGGGATGGGGGTTTGGGTCTTCAGGTCGTACACCACCATCACGGTGCGGCACTCGCACTTCACTACGCCGCTTTCGGGGTCGACGGCGCGTTGCAACAGGGTGAAGCTCTTGGTTCCCAGTTCGATGGTGGAGGTTTCGATGTTCACATTGTCCATGAAGAATATGGGGTTCATGAAGTTGGCGCTGATGTTGGCCACTACAATGCCGACTTCGTTCCATTTCATGCGTCCTGAGAGCACGTCTTTCACATAGGTGGTCTTGGCCAGGTCGTACAGCGAGAAATAGACGGAGTTGTTCACATGCCCGAATTGGTCGACATCGCTGAATCGGATTTGGGCGGGCATTGAATGCTTGAATGTTACGTTTTCTATCATAAATGGCATGATGTTTTTGTTATTCGGGCGGCAAAGGTACGAATAATTCTTGGTCGGCAGAATCATTTTTCTCTAAATATTCAAGAAATCGTGTTATTTTGTCAGTTTATCGGGTGGTTTTGGTGACGTTATTCATTAAGGGGTGAATCTTTAGGGTGTTTTTAGGCACGGATTACGCGGATAAATTTATAAGATAGAAATAGGAATCCGTGTAATCCGCGCCTGAATTTATTTTTGACTTGACAGAGGGGCTTAGAAATTCTCTTCTTCCAACTGGAAGTAGGCCTGTGCATGTTGGCAGGCGGGACATTTCTTGGGTGCCTCTTTGCCGCGGTGGATGTAGCCACATTTGCGGCATTGCCAGGTGACCTCGTGCTCGCGGTTGAAGACTTGGGCGCGCTCGATGTTCATCATCAGGCGTTGGTAGCGTTTCTCGTGGGCCTGTTCGGAGATGATGATGCGGCGATACATTTCGGCTATTTCGGGAAATCCTTCGTGGTCGGCCGTTTCGGCAAAGGCGGGATAGAGTTCGAATGCCTCTTCGTGTTCGCCGGCGGCGGCTTCCTTCAGGTTTTCCAGCGTGGTGCCGATGATGCCTGCGGGGTAGGCGGCGGTGATGTTGACCATGCCCCCCTCCAGGTGCTCAAACATGCGCTTGGCATGCATGCGCTCCTGTTCGGCCGTCTCCAGAAAGATGGCGGCAATCTGTTCGTAACCATCCTTCATGGCCTGCTTGGCAAAGAAGGTGTAGCGGTTGCGTGCTTGCGACTCACCGGCGAAGGAGGTGAGCAGATTCTTCTCGGTCATGGTGCCTTTGATGCTCTTTTTCATTGTTACATTTTTTTAGGGTTAGTGATAAATATTCCATGCCAAAACATGAAAAAGGGTCGTTTTGTTCGGAAAAAAGGGATTGTTTTACGATGTTTCCGCAAAATGTGAGTACATTTGTGGCGTAGAAATCAAACTATTATTGCATAATGCCATGATGAGAAGAGACATTTTCAAGTGGTGGGGGATTGTTGTGGCCATGATGATGCCTTTGCAACTCCTCTCCCTCACCGTAAGTGAGGCCGTTGGCTGGATAGAGTCGGCATACGTCACCTGGATGCCCGTGGAGGGGGCAGCCACTTACCGTGTGATGTGCCGGCCGATAGGGGGCGAATATGCCCCATTGGACGCTTCGCTGGTGCGCAACTATGGTAGCTATGGGCGGGCCGATGCGTTGGGGTTGAAAGCGGGTGAATACCAGTTTGAGGTGACGGCCGTGGATGCCGACGGGAATGCCATACTGGGCGAGACGGCCGAGACGACGCCCCTTGCCGTGCGTGCTCACGACCGCGGAGGATTTGCCCACTTGAATCATGCAGGCGTGGGGGCTTACAACGACGACGGCACGCTGAAGAGTGGCGCCAAGGTGCTGTATGTGACCGGCAAAACTGCCAAGACGGTGACCTGTGACGTGGTGACCAAGAGCAACGGCACGGCACAGACCTGCACCGGCCTGCAGGCCATCCTCGATGCCCGGCAGAAGGGATACGACAAGACCCCGCTGGCCATCCGCATCGTGGGAACCATCGAGGCGGAGGAGATGGACAAGTTTTCGAGCAGTTCTGAAGGGTTGCAGATAAAAGGGAAAAGCGCCCATGCCGAGATGAACATCACCCTGGAGGGGGTGGGATGCGATGCCGCCATACGCGGGTTCGGCATTCTGATGAGAAATTGCAGCAGTGTGGAACTGAGGAATTTTGCCGTCATGCTGTGTATGGACGACTGCATCTCCATCGACACCGACAACAGCCATTGTTGGGTACACCACATCGACTTCTTCTACGGGCAGACGGGCGGTGACAGCGACCAGGCCAAGGGCGACGGCTCGCTCGATTGCAAGGGCGATTCGCAATACATGACCTTCTCGTACAACCGCTTCTGGGATTGTGGCAAGATGGCCCTGTGTGGCATGACGGGCGAGAGTGGCGAGAACTTCATCACCTATCACCACAACTGGTTTGACCACAGCGACTCGCGCCACCCGCGTGTGCGCACCATGACGGTACACGTCTATAACAACTATTTCGACGGCGTGGCCAAGTACGGCGTGGGAGCCACCATGGGCAGCAATGTGTTTGTCGAGAGCAACTATTTCCGCCATGTGGACAAGCCGATGCTCATCTCCAAGCAGGGGAGCGATGTGGCCGGTGGGGGCAAAGGCACCTTCTCGGGCGAAGACGGCGGAATGATAAAGGCATACGGCAACGTGTATGCCGAGCAGTCGGAGAACTTCCGCCTGGTGACCCACAAGCAGAATGCCACGGCCTTTGACTGCTACGAGGCCGATGCACGCGACGAACAGGTGCCCACCACCTACAAGACATTGCAAGGGGGCACCACCTACAACAACTTCGACACCGACCCGGCCAAGATGTACGCCTACACACCCGATGAGGCTGCCGATGTGCCGGCCGTCGTAACCGGACTGTATGGTGCCGGCCGCATGCAGCATGGCGATTTCCAATGGACATTTGACAATGCCAAGGACGATGCCGACTACGAAGTGAACGCAGCTCTGAAAAGCGCCATTGCCGGCTACACTCCCTCCCTTATAGGAATCTGTGGCGAACCGTCCGCCGATGGAGGTGGCAGCGAGGATGACACGCCGGGCGAGGGTGGCGACGACGGTGGTGGCGACACACCGGGCGGGGAGACTCCCGTCGTGCCTGCCGACGGCGACTATGCCTGCCACTTTACGGGGCGGAAGCCGTCGAACAGTTTCTATGCCATCACGGGAAACTACTCGGGCAGCAAGGGGCAAGCCACGGTGAACGGCACCACCTACACCGACTGCCTGAAGATTGAGAGCAGCACCACCATACGCTTCACCATCAGCCAGGAGATGGTGCTCACGCTGGTGTTTGCCGAGGGGACGGTGCCCAACATCAAGATTGACGGCACCAGTGTGACTGCCGTCGGCAGCCACATCATCACCCACACCCTGCAGGCCGGTGCACACGAAATCACGAAGGACCGCACGTTCAACCTTTTCTACATCAATCTGACCCCTACGGCCGACGCCATCCGCCAACCGCAGACGGACGTTTCGGGCGACAACGCCCCCTACTACGACCTGCAGGGACGCAGCGTGAAACACCCCACACACGGCATCTATATCCATCGGGGAAAAAAGGTAATGAGATAAAAAAACGCCTGCAAACTGAACTTTTTCAAAAAAATATTTGTCGGTGTCGCAAAATGTGCGTACCTTTGCACCGCATTTAGCAAAATTGGGGTATGGTGTAATGGTAACACTACAGATTCTGGTCCTGTCATTTATGGTTCGAGTCCATATACCCCAACAATAGGGGTGAGTGCCCGCTTCCGTCGGACTTCGGTCTTGGAGGCGGGCTTTTTTGTGCCGCATATCGAACCGTTTCATCCCCCCTTCCTCCTCTTTCTCGGGTCAGTCCTAAAACCCATTTGTAAATTATGCCGTCTCTGTCATTCTGAACGCAGTGAAGAATCTGTAAACGCAAGCAGAACACTATAATGCTGACGTATTCAGATTCTTCACTGCGTTCAGAATGACAGAGACATCATGTAAACCAATTATATATAACCGACTTTTCGGACTGGCCCCCTTTCTCCGAAACATTTTACTGATGCAGTTGTTGTCTCTTTCGTAGTGTAAAAAACCATGTTGGATTATGTTGAAAATGAACAGACTGTACGTGTGGATGTTGTCGTTGGCCGGATTGTTTTCGGGAACATCGTGCATGAGTAGTGGACGCACAAGGCTAGACACCTCCACGGTGAAGCAGTTGGATGTGGCCCGCTTCATGGGGAAATGGTATGAGATTGCACGTTACGAACATCGTTTCGAGAAAGGCATGTCACATGTGACGGCCCAGTATACGCTGTTGCCTGACGGGGCAATCCGGGTGGTGAATCGCGGATTGAAGGGTGACAAGCCGAAAGACATTGTCGGCAAAGCCCGACAACCGGATCCGGTGAAATATCCGGGACGGCTGGAAGTTTCGTTCTTTCTGTGGTTCTATTCCGACTATTACATTTTGGAACTGGGCACCGATTATCAGTATGCCGTCATAGGAAGCAGTTCCGACAAGTATCTGTGGATTCTTTGCCGGAAGCCCGAGATGCCGCAACAGCAGCTGGAGGGAATCCTTACCAACTTGCGCAAGCGCGGCTATGACTTGTCGCGCCTGGTTTATGTTGAGCAGTGAAGTGGAGAAAACAACCCACTTCCTGTAAACATACGAGAATTATGCTTGTAAACTTTTAGAAAAACGGAGCAACTCACTTGGCCTTATCACGTGGATGGGGCAGGCTCCACCTTGGGATGACATCTGTTTTTCTATCTGTTGAGCATCAGACGCTTATGAGTGTGGCGAGATTTTCTCCATTTTCCGTTCACGGAGAAAGTCGCATGCATATACGCGATTCTCGCGCGGCCAATGGTGCATATTTATGCAGGGCGGGTGCATAATTATGCATTCAAGCGCAGTCGGGAGGGCGATTACGTTCTTCTTCCCACGACCTCTTCAAGGCAGCACTCCTAAACGTCCGATGATTCGCTCCTAAACGTCCGCCAGAATTCTCCTGCACACGTCCCGATTCTTTGGTGCGCACGGGCGGATGTTCTCCTACGCTTCAGCGGATGTTTAGGAGAGGATGGGAGAGGTGGTCTATCAGTAACCGCCCCACCCGTCTCTTCCCCTTTTCCCCTCTATGCATATTTATGCAGAAACGCCCCCGCTATACACCCTTTCCCTCTGACGAAACAGGGATGAAATGGAAGTGCGGGATTTATTACCAAGTGGTGTAAATATGTGTGAGGATAGCAATAAAATGAGACGTGGAGCTTCCAAATGACAAAGGGGGTGTTTCAAAATGATGCCTTTTGTTTTTTTAAGGCACGGATTACGCGGATTTTTCGCTTTGCTCAAGGGAACTTCACGGATAAATTATAACCGCTCGGGTATAAAAATGAAATATAAATCCGCGTTAATCCGTGTAATCCGTGCCTAAATTTATTTTTGACACACCCTCTTGTTCCAACTGCTGAGGCGGGAAACTTTTCTCACCGTTCGGCCCAGTTTTCGCGGTCGAGGTTGCGGTAGCCGATGGCTTCGGCAATGTGCATGGATTGCACGGTGGGCGAGGCATCGAGGTCGGCAATAGTGCGGGCTACCTTGAGGATGCGGTCGTAGGCACGGGCCGAGAGGTTGAGCCGCTCCATGGCATTGCGCAGGAGGGCGAGGCCGGTGGCGTCGGGGGTGGCATACTCGGCGAGCATCTTGGGAGTCATCTGGGCGTTGCAATGCACGCCGGGCACATGGGCAAAGCGCTGTTCCTGCACCTTGCGGGCGGCAACCACGCGCTGGCGGATGACCTCACTGGCTTCGCCCGGGCGGGTTTCGGAGAGTTTTTCAAAGGGGACGGGCACTATCTCCACCTGAATGTCGATGCGGTCGAGCAGGGGACCGGAGATGCGGTTGAGGTACTTCTGCACCTGTCCGGGGTTGCACACACAGGCTTTGGTAGGATGGTTGTAGTAGCCACAGGGGCAAGGGTTCATGCTGGCAATGAGCATGAATGAGGCGGGGTATTCCACCGTGTATTTGGCTCGCGAGATGCTGATGGTGCGGTCTTCCAGAGGTTGGCGAAGCATTTCCAGAACGGAGCGGTTAAACTCAGGGAGTTCGTCGGCAAACAGCACTCCGTTGTGGGCCAGACTGATTTCACCGGGCTGTGGATTGGCTCCGCCTCCCACGAGGGCCACGGATGAGATGGTGTGGTGGGGGCTACGGAAGGGGCGGTGGGCAATGAGGGAGGTGTTTTTCCCTAATTTGCCGGCAACGGAGTGTATCTGTGTGGTTTCCAGACTCTCAGACAGCGAGAGAGGGGGCAGGATGGAGGGCAGGCGCTTGGCCATCATGGACTTTCCACTGCCCGGGGGGCCTATCATGATGAGGTTGTGTCCGCCGGCGGCGGCTACCTCGAGGGCGCGTTTCACGCTCTCTTGGCCTTTCACCTCGGCAAAATCGTATTCAAAGCTGTTCTGTTGGGCATAGAATTCCTCGCGCGTGTTCACTTCGGTGGCTTCGAGCTGGCGTTCGCCGTTCATGAACTCAATCACCTCTTTCAGATTCTCGGCGCCATACACCTTCAGGCGGTTGACCACGGCTGCTTCGCGGGCGTTTTCTTGGGGGACAATCAGTCCCTCAAAACCCTGTTCGCGGGCCTGGATGGCTATGGGCAGAGCGCCTTTCACGGGTTGCAGGGTGCCGTCCAGACTGAGTTCGCCAATCATCATGTAGCGACCGAGTTTTTCTCCCGAAACGGTTCCGTTGGCTGCCATGATGCCGATGGCCAGCGGCAGGTCGTAGGCCGAGCCTTCCTTGCGGATGTCAGCTGGTGCCATGTTGACGATGATTTGTGCCACAGGGAACTTGTAGCCGTTCACCTGCAGGGCCGACACAATGCGCTCGTGGCTCTCCTTGACGGCGTTGTCGGGCAGGCCCACAAGGAAGAATTTGATGCCTCGTGAGAGGTTCACTTCGATGGTGACAGTGGTGGCTTCAACGCCCTGTACGGCTGCACTGAATACTTTGACTAACATACGCGCGTGGGGGGTGGGTTATTTTCTCTTCTTTTTACTCTGTTCCTTTTTCTTTTGCTCTTTTTCCCAACTTTCGACTTGCTTGTCCAGGAGGTTTTCGAGCTGTTTGCCCCACATGTTTGTGGTGATGATTCTGCCCGTTGTGTTGGCAATGTACAGTGTTGGGATGTCCTGTGTGTTGGTCTGCTTGGCCAGTGGTGTGTTCCACCCCTTGAAATCACAGAGGTGCAGTCCGCCCAGTTGCCTGTCGCGGATGGCCGACAGCCATGCTTCGCGGTCGGTGTCGAGTGAAAGGCTGACAAATGTCACGGGGCGTTTGGCAAATTTCTTGATGGTGGCCTGCAGGGAGTCCTGCATCTCGATGCTTTCAGGATGCCACGATGCCCAAAAGGAGAGCACGATGAACTTGTTCTTGTATTCGCTGGTCTTGACGACGGTTCCTGTGGTGTCGGGGAGTGCGGCCATCTGCAGGCGTTTGTCTTTACTCGTCTGGCTGTTCAGCTTGTTTTGCAGGCGGCTGATGTAGTGGTTGTCGTGCATGTTGCCGCTGAGCTGTTTGATCATTGTTTCAATCAGCTCCTTGTTAGGGTAGGGCACCTGCACGAAATATTTCTGTATCAGATAGATGCTGACAACTGACTGAGGGTGTTTCACAATGAAACTGTCAGCTTCCTGGCGTATTTCGACATAGCTTTTCAGGTGGGAAATGCTGTCTTTGAACGCATTGTACTCTTCCTGTGCCTTTCCGCCAGTGATGGACAGTTGGTGCAATCGGGCAGTGTCTCCCTTTATGCGCATGTCTACACCCTTGTCGGCAAAAATGGGATATTCCATCCGGCTGCTTTCCAGTAACAGACACATGGGGGTGATGGTGTCCAAGGGAAGTTCGCAACTGAACTTTCCATCTTTCACCGGTATTCGGATGACGCTGTCGGGAATGGAAAAGAGGCCGTATAGCATGACGGTGGAGTCGCCCAGTCCTTGGATGTTGCCTGTGAGCCGGAAGAGGTTCCCCCCTTTCTGACAGCCACAAACAATCAGCAGCATACCAAGGAAGAGTGGCAGGAAGATTTTTTTCATACTATATATTATATATAATAAGGTATAGGGAAAAAGATAAGAGTTAAAGGTTAGCCACGGGGACTTTCGTCTCGCATGAGCTCCTAACCTTTAACTCTTACCGGATTGTAAGTTAATCAGTTATTCTTACTTCAGTGCGTTCAAGAAGTCAGCGCTTGTCACGTACTTAGAGAACTCAACGTCCTTCAAAGCCTTCTCAGCAAGATCCTTGTCCTTCTTAACGGCAGTAGCCAAGTTAGAAACAACCATTGAAGCATTGTTTGTGCGGGCACCTACGACAGCCTTCAAGTAGCTTGTGTAAGCGTCGGGGTTAGCAATAGCGTCCAATGTGTTCTTTGCCTTGTTGTAGTCCTTAGCCATAATCTGAGCTACGGCAGCACTGTTAGTCTTGGCATCAGCGAATGAGCTGACAGCGCGGTCGTACTGACCCTGAGCAACGAAAAGGTTACCCATAGCCTCGTTCAGCTTGTTGGCACCTGTGCTCTTAGCCAAGTAGGTCTCAGCCTTAGCCTTGTCGCCATTGATGAGAGCGAGCAAGCCCAAGTTGTTGTTCACCTCAGCGGCAGAGGGGTTCAGGTTGGCAGCCTTCTGCAGGTAAGAAGTAGCCTTAGCGATGTCGCCATTCTTGTAGGCGATGTCAGCCAAGTTGTTGTATGCACGGTAATCGTTGGGGTAGATAGAAGTTGTCTTTTCATAAACAGCCTTCTTGTCAGCCTCGCTCTTCACCAAAGTGGCAGCGTACAACATTTCCTCTACGCTCAGGTCCTTGGGAGAAGTTGAATAAGTGTTCAGGATTTCGTCATCGCTGCGACCGATAACCTCGTAGTTCAAGGTCAAGCGTGCACGACGCAACTGGGGCAGGATTTCGTCAGCCAAAGTGGCGTATACAGAAGAGAGGTTCTTGATCTCAGCCTCACGCTTTTCGGGGTCGTTGTACATAGAAAGTACGCGCAGAATCACTTCCTTGTCCTGAATGTTGCTCTTCTCAACCAAAGTCTTGAAGCCGTCCCAGTCCTCTGCAGTGTACTTGGTATCTACGTTACCTTCCATCTTCTGCTTCTTCATCTGACGCTTGATGTACTTGGTGGCGTTGCTTTCGCGGTTGCCGGCCAAAGTCTCGTTCAAGCCGAGTTCACCATCGGGAGAAGCGTAGGCAGTAACCTCTACGTTAGTCAGAGCCAAGTTCTTGGTGTCTGCCACGATGTTGCCCATCTGCTCGTTCAAGGCGTTCATCTCGTCAGTCTTCAACTGGTTGGCGCGAACGTTAGCCTGCTGGATAAGGAACATGATGTTAGCCTCCTTAGCCTGCTTGATGATGCGCTGGAACTTGTCAGTGCTCTGTGAGGGAGTAGAAGCAGCTACAGTGTACTTGGCAGTCTGAGCTGTAGACAGGATTTCACCAGTAGCCAACACACCGTCAGCAATCTTCACTTCGGGAATCTCAACCTCTTTTTTACCCACCTTGGCAGTGAACTGCAAGTAGAGTTCGCTCTTAGCCATCTCGGGAACATAGTCGAAAGTAGTCTTCATTGTGTAAGAACCACCAGCCTTGTAAGCGATAGTCTGGTCATTGCCTTCCACTTTCTCACCCTGGAAAGTTGCAGGAGTACCTACAGCCTGTCCACCATCCCACTTCAAAACGGGAGTAACAGTCACAACTGCTTTCTTGTTGAAGAACTTTTCGGGGAATTTTCCGTTGATAGTTACGGGAACCTTACCACCTACGGCTTCCAACACTTGAGGATTTGTAGTGAAGTAGTCAGCAGACAACTCACCCAACTTGCTGCCGCATGATGTCAACACGGCAACCATTGCCACCAAAAGGGGCATGTACAGTTTTTTAATCATTGTTAATTTAATTAATAGTATTAATAGTTTGTTTCTTTTGCTTTTAAGAGCGGCACATTACTTTGCAGAATGCGTACAAAGGTAAAAAAATAGCTTTACTGTGGTGTATTCTTCCTGCAATAATTAATATTTTTTAATCTTTAATCCTGCCAAATTGGATTTTATCACTACCTTTGCGCTCATATTACGTCAAAATTGGGATAAGATGAACGATTTATTGCTTTCAGAAGAAAAGGACCCGATGGGGCAGGCAATTGCTGATTTTTACAAGAATGGGCGAGCTGATTTGTTGAGAGTTTTTTCTTCTCAGTTCGAGGAGGATGAGATACCTGTCAGACAATTGTTCCGTACTGAGGCTCAAATGCCGGCTATAGAGCGGAAAGCATTGCAGCTGGCCAGTGGGAGAATTTTGGATGTGGGCGCCGGAAGCGGTTGTCACTCGCTGGCTTTGCAGCAAGCGGGTAAAGAGGTGTTGGCCATCGACATTTCGCCATTGTCGGTTGAAACGATGCTGAAGCGTGGAGTGCGCCAGGTGCGTCAGGTGAATCTGTTTGACGAGCGGTTTTGCGACACATTTGATACGGTGCTGATGTTGATGAACGGGTCGGGCATTGTCGGTCGTTTGGAAAATCTGCCCGCATTCTTCTGCCGCATGAAACAATTGTTGCGTCCGGGCGGGAGCATACTGATGGATTCCAGCGATTTACGATACCTTTTTGAAGAAGAAGACGGCAGTTTCTCCATTGATTTGGCGGCGGGCTATTATGGCGAAGTGGATTTTCAGATGCAGTACAAGCAGGTGAAGGGTGAACCTTTTGATTGGCTTTACATCGATTTCCAGACACTTTCATTCTATGCTGCCGAAAGTGGTTTTCGGGCCGAATTGGTCATGGAAGGAAAGCACTACGACTATTTGGCCCGGTTGTCGGTTGTCAATTGATGAGTCTTTTACTCAGATATTTCACCGGATACCACACTGACAGGCAGCCCATTGCCAACACAGTGAAAAAGATCAGAATGACATCGCCTGCCTGTATGCTCACCGGATAAGCGTCTACCACGAAGCCGCCTTGTGAACCAAGCGCAATCAGTCCGTAGTGTTCTTGCAGGAGGCAAAGTCCGATTCCTGCGACAATGCCTATGAGGGCACCGACCAATGAAATCAGGCATCCTTCGGTAAAGAATACACGAACAATCAACCGGTTGTCAGCTCCTAAGTTGCGCAAGGTTTTCACGTCCTCTTTTTTGTCGATAATCAGCATGGAGAGTGAACCGATGATGTTGAAACAGGCCACCAACAATATGAAGGAGAGAAAAAGGTAGGAAATCAGCTTCTCAATCTCCATGATGCGGAAGACGTCGGCCTGCTGTTCATAGCGATTCTGCACGAGGAATTTCTCTCCCAGCAGTTTCTGAATGTTTCTTTGCACCCGTTCAATGTTTGTCCCCTCTTTCAATTTCAGCTCCAAGGAGGTTATTTCGGTGTTGTAGTCAAACAATCGGCGGGCGAAGTCCAACGAAGCCAGTATGTAGGTGGCGTCATACTTTTCTTGATTGACGGCGAACACCACGCCGGGTGAGAACAGGTAGGCTTGTTCAAAACTGCCGGTCGGATTGGCCATGTTCACAGTTTGTCCCCGTTTGGGAGCATACACTTCGATGGGGTCAATGGGACGTATCCCCGTACCGAGTGTGGAAGTCAATTGGATGCCAAGGATGCCATAATCCACAATTTCGTCGCGCAACGTGAAGTTGCCATAGCCATACAAGATACTGTCAATCTCGGTCTGTTGTTCGAAGTTGTCCTCTACGCCCTTGATGGTGACCACGGCCTGTCGGCCTTTGTACTGCACCATGGCATTTTCTTCGATGCAGAGGGTTGCCACCTCCACTTCGGGCAGTTCCCTTACGCGGACAACCAATGAGTCCTGACTGTCAAACGTCTTGCTCTCCGTGGCCGTTATCTTCAGCTCGGGGTCAAAGGCAGTGAAAAGTCCTGCCACCAGTTCCTGAAATCCGTTGAAGACCGATAGGGTGCACACCAAGGCGAGCGTAGCCAATGCCACGCCGCAGGCCGATATTCCTGAAATGATGTTTATCGCGTTGTGCGACTTCTTCGAGAACAGGTATCGTTTGGCAATGTACAGCGAAAGGTTCACTTCAGCAGTCGGTCGATGTTTTCTATGTAGTCCAGCGAGTCGTCCACAAAGAATTTCAGTTCGGGTATGATGCGCAACTGGTGGCGTACGCGGTTGCCCAATTCGAAGCGGATGGACTTCATGTTGTTGTTGATATTCGTCACAATTTCCTCGCTACGCTCCGAGGGGAACACGCTCAAGTAGGCTCGTGCCACACTCATGTCGGGACTGATGCGCACCACGCTTACGCTCACCAGCACACCGTTCATCGCTTTTGTCTGCAGCAGGAAAATGTCGCTCAGCTCCTTCTGGATGAGGCGTGCAATTTTGTTCTGTCTGGTTGTTTCCATTCTTTTTTATAATAGTTTTATAGGGCCTATAGTTCCTATAGTATCTATAATACCTATAGTTCCTATGGTTTCTATGGTTTCTATGAGATAGTTTATGATTCTTTTTTTCTAATTATTGTCAGACCGTCTCTTAGGGGGAGTATCACCTTCTCCACTCGGCTGTCTTTGGCTACCAAGTCATTGAATGCTTTGATTCCCAATGTCTGGCGGTCGGTGTAGTGGGTGTCGGTCTCCAACACATGGCCGTCCCACAGGGTGTTGTCGGCAATGATGTATCCGCCCGGATTCAGGTGTTCCAACGCCATTTCGTAGTAATCGATATAGCGTCGTTTGTCGCCATCGACAAAGGCCAAGTCAAATGTCACTCCCATTCGGGGAACCAATTCCAGGGCATCACCGATGTGGAACGTTATTTTGTCGGCCCAAGGTGAACCTTCCAACCATGGTCGGGTAAAGTCCTCTTGTTCGTCGTTGATCTCAAAGGTGTGCAACATTCCACCCTCGACCAACCCCTCGGCCAGACACAGTGCCGAATAGCCACTGTAGGTCCCTATCTCCAGGATGTTCTGTGGGCGAATCATCTCCACAAACATCTTCAGCATCCGCCCCTGCAGGTGCCCCGACGCCATGCGCGGCCTTAGCAGTTTCACGTGCGTCGCCCGGTAGAGAGCTTTCAGATAGTCGCTCTCGGGGTCGATGTGTTGCAATATGTATTCGTCAAGAGTCATTGTTCAAAGTTGCAAGTTTCAGGTTTTAGGTTCCCAACTTCAGGTTTCAGGTTTTAAATCATTGCCATCAACGACCATTCCCTTTCAATGCCTCCACGGCCAGTCTGTACGAGTCCATGCCAAATCCGCAGATGACGCCCACACAGGCCGATGAAATCATTGATTTATGTCGGAACTCTTCGCGCTTGTGCACGTTGGAAATGTGTACTTCGATGACGGGAGTCTTCACGGCCCGTATGGCGTCCTGCAGGGCCACAGAGGTGTGTGTGTAGGCACCGGCGTTCAGGATGATGCCGTCGTAGTCGAAGCCAACTTCGTGTATTTTGTTTATCAACTCTCCCTCTACGTTACTTTGGTAATAGTCCAAAGCCAAGTTGGGATAGAGGGCGCGTAACTCCTTCAGGTAGTCTTCGAATGATGTGGCACCATACACCCCTGGTTCGCGTTTCCCCAGCAGGTTCAGATTGGGGCCGTTGATGATTTGTATTTTCATTATTATTTCCCTTATTGGTTCTTATATTCATTATCTTTTGCTTTCGCGAAGGTAGGCGGCGGCTCGGGATAAAAAATAAACGGGGTTTATTTTGTTCTTCTCTCGCCTTGCACTATCTTTGCTTTCGCGAAGATAGGCGGCGGCTCGGAAATAAAAAAGAATGGATTCTTTTTGTCTTTCTCTCGCCTTGCACTATCTTTGCAGCGCAAAGGTAGGCAAAAGAATGGAAAGTAACAAGAAAAATCCCATCATTGAGCGCTATAAACAATATCTCAGGCTGGAAAAGTCTTTTTCGGCTCACACGTTGGATGCTTATTGCAAAGACCTGGACAAGCTGAAGGCATACGTCGAGGTCGAGGATAAAAGTCTGCTCGACGTTACTCCCGCCGACTTGCACCATTTCATTGCCGGATTGCACGACGTGGGCATTCATCCGCGTTCCCAAGCCCGCATTCTTTCGGGCATACGCTCGTTTTACCGTTTTTTGTTATTGGAGGACTACATCTCTGCCGACCCTACCGAACTGATTGAGAGTCCTCGCATCGGGATGCATCTGCCCGATGTGCTTTCGGTAGAGGAGATTGACGCCATTATTGCCTCCATCGACCTCAGTAAGATTGAGGGCCAGCGCGACCGTGCCATTCTGGAAGTGCTCTACAGTTGCGGTCTGCGTGTGAGCGAGTTGTGCAACCTCCGCTTGAGCGACCTCTATCTGCGCGAGGGTTTCATTCGTGTGTTAGGAAAGGGCAACAAGCAACGCTTGGTTCCCATTTCGTCCCGTGCGGTGGACGAGTTGCAGCGCTACTTTGAACAGCGGGCGGACATTGTGCCCAAGCGCGACCACGAGGATTACGTGTTCCTCAGTTTCCGCCGTGGCTCCAAGCTGTCCCGCATCATGGTTTTCCACATAGTGAAGGTGCAGACCGAGGCTGCTGGCATCCACAAGACGGTCAGTCCCCACACCTTCCGCCACTCCTTTGCTACCCATCTGCTCGAGGGGGGCGCCCATTTGCGGGCCATTCAGATTATGTTGGGCCACGAGAGCATCACTACCACCGAGATATACAGCCACATCGACACCCATCGCATGCGTCAGGAAATCATCGGGTGTCATCCGCGTAACATCAAGTTCGGCCGGCGGAAGTCCTGAGCAGAGCCTGTTCCTTTTTTACTTTTTCTTCGGCATCCTTCGCGCCCATCCCTCTTCGGCAAAGTCCGGCTCTTCGCCACGCAAGGGGCGGTCGTCGTGCTGGAAGAACTGTTTCCAGTCATCCTTCTTCTTAGGGCCGCGTGGAGCGGAGTATCCGCGCTCTTCGCGCGAGGGTTTGCGGCTTTGCGCCTCCTGTTGTTTCTTCTTCGATTTCTTCTGGAACTTTTCGAAGGGGTCGTTATCGATGAACTCATCCTGTCTGCGCCCTTCTGCCGCCTTTCTTTTCGCGGGTTTTGCGGCCTGCTGACGTGCTTCGCGGGCAGTTGTCCGCTTGGCTTTCCCTGTAGCCGGAGCGGGAGAGTCGCCCTCATCGGCCATCTCCACCACCACTTTGCGGCCGGCCACTTTCACACCCCGGTTCAGTGCCTTCACCACGCGGGCGGCGTCCTCCTCAGCCACGTCGAAGAACGAGAAATTCTTCATCAGGTCAATGCGCCCAATCTGTGGCTTTCCCTGCACGTGACGGTTCACCAAGTCGATGATTTGTGCGGCAAAGAAGTTGTCCATCTTTCCCAGATTCAGGAACAGACGGGTGTAGCCCTCTTCGGCCTTGCGTCCGCTCTTGCCTCCCTGTCGCTTGCCTTTATCACCTTGAGCACCCTCCTTGCGCGAGCGTTCGGCGGGCGCCTCTATTTCGGGCATCTTACTGTAGTAATCGATGAAACGACTCATCTCGCGGCTCACAATACGCTTGACAAGGTCCTCCTTCTCCAGCCACTCGAGCTTACGCAGCACCTCGTGCATGAACGGAGCAATCATCTCTTCATTCACCTGTACGCGTTCGATGTCGTCAATCCCCTTGTACAGCTGCTTTTCGCAAATCTGCTGTCCGGTGGGGATCTCGCCGCGCTGGAACTGTTTGCCGATGATACGCTCGATGTCGCGCATCTTGCCCCGTTCGCGCACGTGAATGATGGCGATGCTGGTGCCCGTCTTACCGGCGCGACCGGTGCGTCCGCTGCGGTGGGTGTAGCTCTCGGTGTCGTCGGGCAGGCCGTAGTTGATGACGTGTGTCAGGTCATCCACGTCCAGTCCGCGGGCAGCCACGTCCGTAGCCACCAACAGCTGTATGCGCCGCTGGCGGAACTTCTGCATCGTCAGGTCACGCTGTTGTTGTGACAGCTCACCGTGCAGGGCGTCGGCGTTATAGCCGTCCTGAATGAGTTTGTCGGCAATCTCCTGTGTCTCCAACCGCGTACGGCAGAAGATGATGGCATATATCTTGGGATTATAGTCGGCGATGCGTTTCAGGGCAAGGTACTTGTCTTTGGCGTGGACAAGGTAATAGACGTGGTTGACATTCTTGCTGCCCTCGTTCTTCGTTCCAATGACTATTTCCTTGGCATCGTACAGATACTTTTTGCTGATGCGCGATATTTCGGGACTCATGGTGGCCGAGAAGAGCAGGGTGTTCCGCTCCTCGGGTACGTCGGCCAAGATGGCGTTGATACTGTCGGTGAATCCCATGTTCAGCATCTCGTCGGCCTCGTCCATTACTACATTCTCGATGGTGGCCAGACTCACCACGCCGCGCTCCATCAGGTCGATAAGGCGGCCGGGCGTGGCCACAATGACGTGCACACCCCGTCGGAGCGAGCGTATCTGGCTCTCGATGGACGAACCACCATAAACGGGCAACACGTGCAGGTGGTCGATGTACTTCGAGTAATCGTTCAGGTCGCCTGCAATCTGCAGGCACAGTTCACGCGTGGGACACAGGATAAGGGCCTGCGGCTCCACCCGTTCCACCTCAATCTTTTGCAACAGGGGCAGTCCGAAGGCGGCAGTCTTTCCCGTACCGGTCTGTGCCAGGGCCACCACATCGTTGCCGTTTCCCAGCAGGTAGGGAATCACCTCTTCCTGCACAGGCATGGGGCTTTCGTAGCCCATCTCTTCTATGGCGCGGCGGATAGGTTCGCACACGCCCAACTCTTCAAATGTCTTCAAAATCGTTTGGTTTTCAGTCTCAGCGTACAAAGGTAATGATAAAAAAGGAAATTTCCCCTATTTCCCCTCAGCAAACTTCTCTATTGTGTCCACAATAAGGTCTTCGTCATCGGTGAGGGTGAGCAACAGGTTCTTGTACTTCCCCTTTTCCACCAGATGCTCCAGCAGGCGATAAACGGGCATCTCCTGTGTCCAGTACTCCGTGCCGAGGAATATCATGGGGCTGGCATAGCCGAAGCTGAGGTAGTGGTTCTGCACCGCTTCTTGAAAGATTTCCTGCATGGTGCCTGCACTGCCGGGCGAGTAGATGAGGCCTCCCTTGGCGATAGTCAGCAGGCCGTCTTCGCGCAGGGCGTTCTCGAAGTACTTGGCAATGTGAGTGGCAAAGGGGGTGGCCGGCTCGTGGCCGTAGAGCCAGGTGGGAACGCCCAGGCTGACGTAATGCTCCTGCGGGAAACGGGCACGCACCCTGAAAGCGGTGTCGAGCCACTCGCGGTCGTTGAACGAGGGGGCCACGGCCAGCAGCTCCAGCGCCTCGTCCACCTCTTCGCGGGTGCGGCCGGCCAGCCAGGCACCCAAGTGGGTGGCCTCCATGGCACCCGGTCCGCCACCGCTGACGAGCAGATAATCCATCTCGGTCAGCCGCTTGCTGATGCGCACAATCCGGCGGTAGGCCTCGTCGGTGCGCAGCAAGCCATGTCCGCCCATGATGCCCACGATTCGCCGCTCGTCGTGGTCGGCCAACAGGCGGTTCATAGCATGGGTGATGGCGTGGTCGTGCAGTGTGCGGGCCAGCGTCTCGCGCATGTCGTCGGAGTGTTTGCCTTTCTGCAGGTAATGCTGATAAACGCGGCTGTCGTAGCTGTCGGCGTAACTTTCCGGCTCGCCCATGCGGTATCCGTCGTAGAGGCTCTCGGGCGTGTAGAGTGTCTGCCGATGGCGTCCGGCCAACTGCTTCTCCTCGGCCAAGGTGATGAAGGTCTCAATGTCCTCCACCTCCTGATAGGGAGCCGACGGTTTCAGCGCGGTCTTCACCTGCGGCCGTTTCTTCTTTGCTTTTTCCCAAGCCGCCTTGCGTGCCTGGTACTGCTCATACTGCTTCTCCAGATAGTTGTCTGCCATGATTCACTGTTTTACGGGGCGAAGTTAGTGCAAACTTGCAGAACAACAAAGGGAAACGGCCACTTTTTTCAAAATATCAAAGAATCTCAAAAATCTATCCAAGATAGAATTTCAGCTATCAGCTGATAAAAGTTTGACCATCAGCTGATAAAAATTTCTCGATTAGCTGATAGATTGGAAGGGAAGTGCGTCAGATGAAAAGAAATTTGAGAAAACAGTCGGTGGGAAGCATATTTTTCCTTATCTTCGCGGCTGACATCTGAAAAGGAACTACCATGAGAGTACTCATCGTCAATACATCCGAGTGCACGGGCGGGGCTGCCGTAGCGGCCAACCGTCTGACCGAAGCGCTGAACAACCATGGCGTGAAGGCCAAAATGCTGGTGCGCGACAAGCAGACCGACAGCATCACCACTGCATCACTGCCCCCTTCGTGGCGGCTGCGGTGGAATTTCCTGTGGGAGCGGTTCGTCATCTGGTGGAAGAACGGTCTCCGCCGGAAGAACCTCTTTGCCGTCTCCATTGCTAACAGCGGAACGGACATCACCCGCCTGCCGGAGTTCCGCGAGGCCGACATCATCCACCTCCATTGGGTGAACCAGGGAATGCTTTCGCTGAAGGGCATCCGCCGGATTTTAGCATCGGGCAAACCGGTGGTATGGACCATGCACGACATGTGGCCCTGCACCGGCATCTGCCATCATGCCCGCGAGTGCAACGGGTTTCACGATGCGTGCGGACAGTGTTGGCTCCTCAGTTTCCCCAAGGATAAGGACCTTTCGCACCGTGTGTTTCTGAAGAAACAGCAAGTCTATGCCGAAGGACGGCTTCACATGGTGGCCGTCAGCCATTGGCTGCAACAGCAGGTGCAGCAGAGTGCCCTCACGCGGGATATTCCTTCAAGCGTCATCCCCAACACACTTTCTTTGCAGAAGTTCCACATCCGGGAGAAGACCAAGGCACGCCGCCAGTTGGGACTTCCGACCGACCGGTGTATCATCCTCTTCGGCGCGGCACGCATCGACGACCCCATCAAAGGATTTCCCACCCTGCTGAAGGCCATTGGCCACCTGTTGAGCAATGGTTTCTACAAGAAAGAGGAACTGCACCTGGCCTTCTTCGGAAAAATAAAGTTCCCCGACGCGGTGCTCCACCACATTCCTGTAGAATACACCGACCTGGGATGGGTGAACGACTCCGACACGCTGTCGGCTATCTACTCGGCGGCCGACACCACGGTGTGTGCTTCGCTCTACGAAACTTTTGGGCAGACGCTCATCGAGGCACAGGCCTGCGGATGCTTGCCCGTCTCCTTTGGCAACAGCGGACAGGCCGACATCATCCGCCATCGCGAAAATGGTTATCTGGCACAAGCCTATTCTGTAGAGGACTTGGCCGCCGGCATCCATTGGGCTTTCACCGAAGGCAAGGAGCACATCTCACCCGAAACCATGCGCAACGAAGTGGTGCACAAGTATGCCGGCGACGTAGTAGCCAGTCAATATATCCAACTCTACGAAAAACTGAAATAACCATCAACAACTATAGAAACTATAATTATAGATACTATAGTCACTATAGGAACTATAGAACTATATAAAACAAAGAAAAATTCCAATGAACAACATAACCTTCACCCTCATCACCGTCACCTACAACGCCGAACAGACGCTGGAGCGCACCTTGCGGAGCGTGGCCGAACAGACCTATCCGCACATCGAGCACATCCTCATCGACGGTGCATCGAAGGACCGCACATTGGAGGTGGCCCGCACCCACGGAAAGCACCTTGCCAAAGTGGTGAGCGAACCTGACCGTGGTCTGTACGATGCCATGAACAAGGGCCTCCGCCTCGCCACGGGCGATTACGTCTGCTTTCTCAACGCCGGCGACAAACTGCATGGCGCGGACACCATAGAAAAAATAAGCCTCTCACTAACCCGCCCCCAAAGGGAGGGGACGGTAGGTGCAACCTCCCCCCTTGGGGGAGATGGAGGGAACCTTGAAGGGGGCTTTGACAGTAGCCTCTTACCCGGCGTCCTCTACGGCCACACCGACATTGTGGATGACGATGGCCACTACCTTGGTCCGCGCCGCCTCACTCCACCCGAGCAGTTGACTTGGAAGAGTTTCAAGCAGGGAATGCTCGTCTGCCACCAAGCCTTCTATGCACGCCGTGACCTCTGCCCGGAGTACGACACGACCTTCCGTTTCTCGGCCGACTTCGACTGGTGCATCCGCGTGATGAAGCAGACCGACAGCCTTGTCCACCTCCCCTTCTCCGTGGCCGACTACCTGCAAGAGGGAATGACCACGCGTAACCATCGTGCCTCGCTCATCGAGCGCTTCCGCCTGATGTGCCGCCACTACGGCCTCTTCTCCACCATCGCCCACCACCTCTGGTTCGCCATAAGAGCCGTAATCAAAAGATAACTCCTATAGGAACTATAGCCCCTATAGATACTATAGTTACTATAGTCCCTATAGTTCCTACTAAAAAAACAGAAAACCCTAAAAACAACCAACCATGCAAGAAAGGCCCTCTTCCAAATATCAGATACTCAAGCGCCAGAAGCCCTGGCGTGATGCCTACTATTACCAGAAGACGGAGGTGCTTTACCAGCTGACTTTCCACTTTTGCAAACGTTTCCTGCCTGCTCACGGCGACCGCACGGTTGATCAAATGATACAGGCAGCCCGAAGTGGCAAGCAGAATATCATCGAGGGAACAGAGGACGGAGTAACTTCAACCGAAATGCACGTCAAGCTGCTCAACGTGGCCCGTAGCTCCATACAGGAACTGCGCGAAGACTATCGCGACTATCTGCTTTCGCGCAATCTCCTGATTTGGACACCGGCTCACAGCCGATACGATGATATGCGCACTTTCTGCAAACACCATAATCGGGTAGAAGACTATCAACTCTATTTTGACAAATGGAATGCCGAAGAGATGGCCAACATCGCTCTGACCTTGTGCTACATGACCGATGCCATGCTTAACCGCCACCTTATCAACATCGAACAGGAGTTCGTTACACAGGGCGGAATCAAAGAGCGGATGCACGCCGCCCGCACTGGTTATCGCCAGGAACAAGACCGTGAATTGCAAGAACTGAGACTGTTGACTGCCCGCCAAAAAGAAGAGATAACCCGCCAAAAAGAGGAACTCATCCAATTGGAAGCCGAAATAGCCCGCCTCAAAGCCCTACTATAAAACCTATTAAGAACTATAGTAACTATAGATACTATAGATACTATAGGCACAATAGTTACTATAGCCCCTATAAAAAACAGAAAAACCATAAAAACTCTATAAAATGAAAAAGAACCTACTTATTGCGGCAGCGCTCCTTGTCTGCCACTTGCTCCCCGCCGGAGCACAGCGCACCGAAGTGCTGTTGGAGAAAGGGTGGAAGTTTATCCACCAGGATGAAACTGAAGCGATGAAAATCGAGTACAACGATGCCAAATGGGAGGATGTCACTGTGCCTCACGATTGGGCCATCTACGGTCCCTTTGACCGCAAGCACGACCTTCAGAAGGTGGCTGTCACACAGAACGGCGAGAAGATTGCCACCTGGAAGACAGGGCGCTCGGGCGGATTGCCCTATACCGGCACAGGATGGTATCGCACCCGCTTCGATGTGTCGGGCTTGGACAAATCGACCCAGCGCGTCACCCTGCTTTTCGACGGAGCCATGAGCGAAGCGCGTGTCTATGTAAACGGCAAGGAGGCTATCTTCTGGCCCTACGGTTACAACGCCTTCCACGTGGACGTGACCGACCTGCTGAATGCCGATGGGCAGAACAATCTGTTGGCCGTGCGCCTGGAAAACCGCGAACAGTCGTCGCGTTGGTACCCCGGTGCCGGACTCTACCGCAACGTACACCTTATCACCACCAACCGCACGCACATCCCCGTGTGGGGAACCCATGTGACCACTCCGCACGTTGAAAAGGAGTTTGCCACCGTGCGCCTGCGCACCAACCTGAACACCGTGAAGGGCGAGGACCTGACCGTGAAGACCATTATATATAATAAGGTAAAGGAAAACGTGGCTGAGAAGACCACCACCCTGAAAGCCGGCAGCGCACAAGAGAAGATTGAACAGAACCTGTTGGTGGAACATCCAGCCCTGTGGAGCCCTGAAAGCCCTTCTCTTTATACGGCGGTAACTACCGTAAGCGTAGGTGATAAGGAGGTGGACAGCTACGAGACACGCTTTGGTTTCCGCACCGTAGAGGTGGTGGCCGAGCGGGGATTCTACCTCAATGGTGAGCGTCGTAAGTTCCAGGGCGTATGTAATCATCACGACCTTGGCCCCCTCGGAGCGGCCATCAATGAAAAGGCATTGCGCCACCAGTTGGAGCTGTTGAAGGAGATGGGATGCGACGCTGTGCGCACCTCGCACAACATGCCGGCTCCGGAATTGGTACGCCTTTGTGACGAGATGGGACTGATGATGATGGTGGAACCATTTGATGAGTGGGACCGCGCCAAGTGTGCCAACGGATACCATCGCTATTTCAACGAATGGGCCGAGAAGGACATGATGAACATGCTGCACAACTTCCGCAACAATCCCAGTGTGGTGATGTGGAGCATCGGCAACGAAGTACCCACGCAGTGCAGCGCCCAGGGTGCTCAGGTGGCAGCCTTCTTGCAGAACATCTGCCACCGCGAAGACCCCACCCGCCCCGTTACGTGCGGTATGGACCAAGTATCGTGTGTGCTGAAAAACGGCTTTGCTGCCGTGCTCGATGTGGTGGGACTCAACTACCGCACTTGGCGCTACCTCGAGGGGTACGAGAAACTTCCCCAAGGCGTAGTGTTGGGTAGCGAAACAGCCTCCACCGTCAGCTCACGCGGTGTCTATAAGTTGCCCGTGGGACTGAAGCCTCAGGCCCTCTACGACGACAACCAGTGCAGCGCCTACGACGTGGAGTATTGCAGTTGGAGCAATGTGCCCGATGTGGATTTTGCCTTGGCCGACGACTACGAATGGACCATGGGACAGTTCGTCTGGACAGGCTTCGACTACCTGGGCGAACCCTCGCCCTACGACACCGATGCATGGCCCAATCACAGCTCCATGTTCGGCATCATCGACCTGGCCAGCATCCCCAAGGATCGCTACTATCTCTACAAAAGCATCTGGAACAAGAACGAACATACCCTGCACATCCTGCCTCACTGGAACTGGGAGGGACACGAGGGCGACACCGTGCCGGTATTCGTCTACACCGACTATCCCGAAGCCGAACTCTTCATCAACGGCAAGAGCTATGGCCGCCAGCGCAAAGTGACCGATGCCCCCATCGCCAAGGGAAAGATTTACGACCCCGAAGTGCTGAAACGCTACCGCCTGATGTGGATGGATGCCATCTACCAGCCGGGCGAGGTGAAAGTGGTGGCTTACGACAAGCAGGGCCAAAAGGCCGCCGAAAAGGTGCTGCGCACAGCCGGCAAGCCCCATCACTTGGAACTTGTTACCCGCCACTCAGCCATCAAGGCCGATGGTAAGGACTTGGCCTACGTCACCGTGCGCGTGGTGGACAAGGATGGCAACCTCTGCCCCGTGGACAGCCGCGAAGTGAAGTTCAACGTCAAGGGGGCAGGCTTTTTCCGTGCCACGGCCAACGGCGATGCCACCAACCTGCAACAGTTCCACTTGCCTCGCATGAAGGCTTTCAGCGGACAACTGACGGCCATCGTACAGGCCGGTGAATCGGCAGGCGAAATCGTCCTCACCGCCTCAGCTAAAGGGGTGAAGAGCGGGAAGATAACCATCAAGGCAGAGTGAAAAGAATAAAAAAGCAGGCAAAAGTTTGCGCGTCTCATTTTTAAGCCTTACCTTTGCCGAAGAATATGACGAGAAGGGGTTCCGACACGAACAAATGTCGGAATTCTTTTTTGTTATGTCCTAAGCGCCCGACATGAAGTATCTGTGCGGGCAGAGATTATTACCTTAAACAGTAACAAACTAAAAAATATAGGAGGAAAAGAAATGGCTTATATGTCAGAAGAAGGCTACAACAAACTGGTGGCCGAACTAAGAGAAATGGAAACCGTGCAGCGTCCCGAAATCTCGCGTCAGATTGCCGAGGCACGCGACAAGGGCGACTTGTCTGAAAACTCAGAGTACGATGCTGCCAAAGAGGCACAAGGCATGTTGGAGTTGAAAATCAACAACCTGAAGGCGATCATCAGCGAGGCAAAGATTATCGACACCTCGAAGCTGGACACTAGCACCGTGCAGATTCTCTCCAAAGTGGAGATGAAGAACGTGAAGAATGGCATGAAGATGGTCTACACCATCGTGTCGGAAAGTGAAGCCAACCTGAAGGAGGGCAAGATTTCCGTGAACACCCCCATCGCACAGGGCCTGTTGGGCAAGAAGGTGGGCGACGTGGCCGAAATCACCATCCCCCAGGGAAAGATTACTTTGGAAATCGTTAGCATCTCATTCTAACTATGGCAACCATATTCAGCAGAATCGTAGCCGGCGAAATTCCCAGCTACAAAGTGGCAGAGAACGAGCGCTTCTATGCCTTCCTCGACATCAATCCCCTGCAGAAGGGACACACCTTGGTCATTCCCAAGCGTGAAGTGGACTACATCTTCGACCTCGAGGACGAAGAGTTGGCCGCCATGCACCTCTTTGCCAAGCAGGTGGCCGCCGCCATCCGTCGCGCTTTCCAGTGCAAGAAGGTGGGCGTAGCCGTCATGGGCATGGAAGTTCCCCACGCCCACATCCATCTTATCCCTATCAATCAAGAAAAGGATATGATTTTCACCAACCCCAAGCAGCAGCTCACTCCCGAAGAGTTTGCCGCCGTAGCCGAGGCTATTGCCAAGGAAATGAAGTGATTACAAAATCTGAAAACAGCGCCGAATTATCGCTTAAGCGTTAGCTCCGTATCTCTTAAGCGATAAGTTCGTAACTCTTAAGCGTTAGCAAACTAACGCTTAAGAGATATCCAGCCACGCTTAAGGGTTACTCAATAACTCTTTAGCGTGGCTGAGTTATACTTAAGTCAATATGAAGCAGTGGCAGGTATGCCTTCCTTTTGCAACAGCGCCACGATGCGGTCCAACTCGGCCGGAGTGGCCTTTTGCAGATTGGGGTCGGGTGTCTCGCGGTCGATGGTGTAAATCATCACCTGTCGCGGAGCAATCCTTTTCACAGCAGCTATCCAAGGAAGCACGTAGCGGTCGGTCGTGTTGTCCACATCGTGTCCATCGGCCGAACGGCCTTTCAGGAACATGGTCTGTATCACCAGCCTCCCTTGCATCAGCGTCAGTGCCTCCACAATCTTTTCCACATCGTAGTGCCCCGTCGGACGGTCCAGCAGGCGGATGTAGTCAGCATCCACCGTATCTAATTTCATAATAGCATTGTCCACCCTCATCAGTGCCTCGCGCACAGCCGGCGCAGTCACCCGTGTGGAGTTGCACAGCACGCTCACTTTCGCCTCGGGAAAATACTCATCCCTCAAACTCAGCGTATCACCTATGATTTCAGGGAATTGCGGATGTGCCGTCGGCTCCCCGTTTCCGGCAAAGGTCAGCACGTCGGGTGTCGGCCCTTCGGCCTGCATCCGTTTTAATCGTTCCTCCAAGGCGCGTCGCACCTCGTCGCGCGTAGGCATCGGCAACTTGGGCCTCCGCTCGGCATTGAACCCACATTCGCAATAGATGCAGTCAAACGTACACACTTTGCCGTCAGCCGGCAACAGGTTGATACCCAATGAAACGCCCAACCTGCGGCTGCGCACAGGCCCAAAGATGGGAGAAGGATAGATGACTGTAGACATATAACTTTTTGTTTGGAATCGGACGCAAAGGTAGCACATTCCTGCTACAACAGCAAAGATAAGCGTTGATATTTAACATTCTCAAAGGACCTTTCTTGTAGAGTGAAGCTCTTGCTTGCTGTGATTATTCCGATAAAACACAACTTTTCTGTTGAAAAGAGTGATTTTATCAGATTTTCTTTATACTTTTGCTGTGTCTGTCGAATGTCGTTTAATGATGTGTTTGACATGGCAGAAATGGGCATTACGGAATCAAGGACGAAAAACGACTATGAAGATGCAATCAGGTGTGAGATTCAAACACGTTATGCTTGTTATTATAGGCACAATTCTGTTTGGTTGGGCGCGCACTTCGGCTCAGGGAGTGATGCACGATACTACACGTGTGCATTTTCATCAGAGTGTATTCATTGTCGACACCCTTTATCTGATAGAAGGCGAGTCTTTGCCAGCCTTTGTTGAACGCAATAAGGAGCGGTTCAACGACCCTTCTTTCGTCTTGAAAAACATTCAAGTGGTTGGTGCAGCTTCGCCCGAAGGAACTCTCCGCTTCAATCGGACGTTGGCTCAGCGGCGTGCTCTCTCTGTGGCGGCTTATCTGAGAACTCATCTCTCCATAGCAGACAGTTTGGTGCAGGTGACTTCGATTGGGGTTGATTGGGAAGGGCTCGAAGCCATGGTGGTGAACTTGGAAAACATGCCCAACCGCGACGAAGTGATGCATGTGTTGCAACATCCCGACTATGGTCACAACGAACGCTTGTGGCGCTTGAAACAGATTGACCGTCGCATCCCATACCAGTGGATGTACAAGCATCTCTTTCCGTCGTTGCGTTATTCGAGGGTGATAGTGAGTTACGAAGTGAAACCTTTGCCCGGAGTACCCCAACTCTTCTTTGACGAATCCCTTTCTGCAGAATCTGTTCTTCCGGACACCATCCCTCTTCCCGTGTCTGCTTCTGCTGTCGGCTCGGCCTCTTCCAAGCGGTTTTACTGGGCATTGAAGACCAGCGCGCTTTATGATGTCGCCGCAGTGCCCAATATAGGTGTGGAATTGTACGTAGGTAAAGGGTGGAGTGTGAATGCCAATTGGATGTATGCTTGGTGGAGCAACCGTAGCAAAAACCGTTTTTGGCGCATCTACGGAGGCGATGTTGAAGTGCGCCGATGGTTTGGAGAGCAAGCCTCAAGGAAACCTCTGCAAGGCCATCATGTAGGCATCTACGGACAAGGCGCGACCTATGATTTCGAGTTTGGCGGACGTGGTTACTTGGGTGACAAGTGGGCTTTTGGCGGAGGCCTTTCCTATGGCTACAGCATGCCTGTGGGCAAACGGTTGAATGTGGATTTCACCCTCGGATTAGGGTATTTGGGGAGTGAATATAAGGAATATCTGCCCATCGAGGGACACTATGTGTGGCAAGTTACCAAGCGTCTGCACTGGTGGGGACCCACCAAGGCCGAAGTGTCGTTGGTGTGGCTCTTGGGAGGTGAAAATGTCAACCGACAGAAAGGAGGTGCCCGATGAAATCGGTGGCGTGTGTGTTGATGCTTGTATGCCTTTTTTCTACGGCTTGTGAACACAAGGAACTGTGTCTTGACCACCAGTCACACACCGAGCGTGTGGAATATCACTTGGCCTTGACCTATGACATAGAGTGGGAGTACAACCTCGAAAGTCACATCGATTGGGAGCAATATTGGGACGAAGATTTTGGCATCAGTTATGACGAAATACGCCCTGACGAGCCCGATGGAGTGCGTGTGCATGTGTTCGATGACAAAGGTCGTTCGGAGATTGTGCGCAACTTGGATGTGGGTGGCTCCACCATCCACTTTAATAACGAGGGACGCCATTCTGCCTTGTTTCATAACAACGACACGGAGTACATCATCTATCAGGGATTGGAATCCTTCTCGTCAGCCTATGCCACCACCCGTGGCGTAAGTCGTGCATCGTACAGAGGAAACTCGCTGATGAGCCGTGCCGAGGGGGAAGAAGAGGTGACGGTGAATCCGCCCGACATGTTGTTTGGTGCCTACATCGACACGCTGCATGTGTGGAAGTCGACCAAAACAGATACATTGAGGGTGAAACTGCATCCCTTGGCCTTTACCTACCTGATACGTTACGAGATAGGAAAGGGCAGTGAGTACGTGGCCTTGGCTCGTGGGGCGCTTGCCGGTATGGCGCGAGGCGTGAATTTGGGCAACGGACGAACTTCGGCCGATGAGGCCACTGTGATGTTCGATGCCCAGGTTACGGATTTTGGAGCGCAGGCCTTGGTCAAATCGTTTGGCGTACCCGATTATCCCAACCCCAACTACACCCGTGGTGCCCATCAGTATGGTTTGAACCTGGAGGTGCGACTGAAAGATGGAAGCATCCATCAGTTTGAGTTCGATGTGACCGAACAACTTGAAAAACAGCCCCATGGTGGAGTGATTGTGGTGGATGGCATCGAAATAGAAAAGCCCGAACAGGGTGGAGGCGAAGTTGCTGGTGGCGGATTCGACATTGGTGTTGAAGGTTGGGGCGAACAGATTGACATCCCTTTACCCTTGTGATTACGTAAGAAATTAGAGACAGAATTATATATATGTTTAACTATTAAATGAATACGATTATGAAAAAAAGTTTTTGGATGCTTGGAATGGCTGTAGCAGCCTTGGCAAGTTGTACAGAAAGTGAAGTGGTGGAGATTCCGGAAGGCAGAGTGATTGGATTTGAACCGTTTGTTGACAAAATGACAAGAGCGGTACAAAACATTACTACTGTAAACCAAATCACTTATTTCAATGTATTTGGTTATCATGCTGATTTTACCACCGCAGGCGATGGAACGATAACTCCGGGAGATTTTGAAGAAGAATTTATTAATGCTTGGGTAGCATATACACAAGGAACAGGTGGAAATTATTACTGGAAGAGTGAAAATGCAGGCTATTGGGAAGCAAATAAATTGTTCCGTTTTGCAGCTTATACCAATGGTAGTAATGCAGAAGAATTGACTGCTGCCTATGACGCAGCTGAGGATAAGTTGACAATTACTGCTTATGAAGTGACAGATGCATCAGTAAGTGATCCATCTGAAAAGCCTGATTTGCTGGCTGCTATTTCGGGTGATAGAATAACAACCTCTGTTACAGGTAATACAGATGTGATATTCAATTTCCGCCATATGCTGGCAAAGGTTACTTTGGTGTTGTACAATAATTCTGCCAATATGGATTTGCACTATCATAACTTATCAGTTGCCGATGTAAGCAAGAAAGGCAATTGTAATATGGCTTATAATAGTGGCAATATTTCTACTACTTGGGATAATTTGGCAGAATCAGGAGCATTCAGTTATGGTTCTGAAATAGTTGTGCCACACCCTACAGAAGGTTCTGCTACACATACCACCCATGAAGTAGATTTTTATATGATTCCTCAATCCAGTAATAAGACATTAACTTTCGAAACTCACCAAGTTGATGCTAATGGAAATGTTGCTTATGATAAGACGTACTCGGCCAATATGTCCGTTTCGAGTGTAGCAGGTACAGGCAATAATAATTGGGAAGCTGGCCATCATTACAGATATATCATTAATTTGGGTGAAACAGGTCATACCATTTCATTTAATGTGAGCAGTATTCAAGGTTGGGTTACTGACATTAATGGTTCAGGAACTACCGACAATACCGACTACATTGCTTTGAGTTTAACAGAAACGGCCTCTAACTGATAGTGATGAAAAAGTATTCTCTTTCAATGTTGACCCGTTCCTTTTGGGTGATGTCGGCACTTGTGGTATTTGTATCGTGTGCTGATAAAGATTTGCTTGAAAATGAGACGGTGCAACTGAGTGATAAAAGAATATCTTTCGGAGTTTCCAAGAGCATGCGCTCTTGGATACCCGATTCGCGTGCTTTGGAAGGGAATACATGTGTCAGTTTGCCAAGTGTGAGCGATGACCCTACTTTCAATGTGGGTGTAGAAATCACAACAAAAGCGAACCATAGTAGAGGAATACAAATTATCGAGGCCTCCGATTTGAAAGAATTCGATGTTTCGGCATATTATTTCAAAGAAGGAAAGGATGAAGCCGAATTGTTCTTTACGGAAGAAGTGACCGATGGGGTGAACATTTCGGACAACACTTATTATTGGCCCGAAAAGGGAGTAATGGATTTCATGGCTGTTTCGCCTATAGATGCGGTTGCAACGATGCCTACAGCAGGTGATTATAACTCCCAAAATATTAGTTTTGATTATGTGATAGCTGATGACGAATCTCTACACAATGATTTGATGGTTGCCCATTCCATAAGCATAAATAACTTTGCTACGGGTGATGCTGTTCCTTTAAATTTCAAACATTTATTGGCTTCTGTTCGTTTTAAAGTGGGAACCATGCAGTTTATTAGGATAGATGCACTGACTTTGTCGGGCGTTTATGGAGGAGAGGTGACCTTTACTTACGATAAGAATACAAATGCATGGACAAATTCTGTTCCTACAACGATAAAGACATACACTCCCGATTTTGTGGATACGTCGGGGTTGCCCGAAGATTCCGAAATAGCAGGCAATGAAAACAATGCCACTTTGTTTATGGTGCCACAAACTCTTCCCGAAGGAGCCAAGATAACCGTGTCTTATACAGAATTGCTTACGGGAGAATCAGATACAGGTGAAGCTGATATAAGCGGACAAATTTGGGAGGCTGGCAAAGATTATGCGTATTCTTTTAATATAGGTACGACATTCGATGTTACTATCCCAACTCCTTCTGATCAAGATGCACATTACATTATGTTGGAAATGCCTTATAAATTAGGTGGTCTTTCTTCTTATGTAAGTTCTATTAAGGCTACCGCTCGTTTCTTGGATGATGGTAGCAACACTTCTTCTAAATCGGGTATATCGTTGAAGTTTAAGGAGGATTTGTCGGAAACACAAAAATTGGGTTTTTGGACAGATAAGCAATATCAAGAGACAATAACAATTGATAGTGAGGGAAACTCATCTTCTTCCGGGATTCAAGAAATTGGTAATATTCGTGGCGATAGTGAATTGAATATCAATAATTATACTGGTACGATTGTATTGTTCATTGAAGAAAATAACGGAACTACCCATCGTAATGGTGAATTGGTGTTTACGGCGACATTGAAAAATGGAACAAATGTGATTATTGGTCAGGGGAATTTCAAACAATTGTCTCCCTGCTGGAATGATGCAGGAATCGGAGTTGAACGTATAGAAAGTTCCAATGCAGTTTATCCTTATGGATTTGATTATACAAGAAAAGTGATATACCGGACTACGGGGTGGACAGCGGTTTCAGCTATTTTATCTTGGATTCTTGAATGGTCTATCAGTAGTACCATAACTGCTGATGGAAAATTTGTGAAATTTAATTATGGTAGTGTGGGATTTTTAGGATGGAATGCTCTTGTTTCTATTGAAATAGATTATTCAGCATTAAATAATGTTCAGACGGTTGCTGCGGGGAATAATGGATTAGATAATACAAGAGCTTTGTATAATACTACAGGAAATTCTGACATAGCAGATATTGAAGAGACGTTAAATGGAAATTCATCTCTTAGTGTTAGTAGTACTACAGGAAGTACTGAAATTCCTAAAGATTATGCTGCGTTTATAGCACTTGCTCGTAATAGGATGTATGAATTGGAGACCGTTGTAAAGAGTAGTGGTGAGGATGATGCGATTTCACACAATGCAGCTCTATACGAAGACAGCAATGGTGAAGACATCATTGAATGGTATCTCCCATCATCAACGGAAGCTCAAAGATTGGTAGAAACAGGTGTAGGCTCGGATGCCATTTCTCCTTTGCATGGGGAATATTGGTCATCTACCGCAGGTTCGGATACAGAGGCGTATGCACATTCTTATACATTCTATAATAATACGTTTGGTTCCGTAAATGAGAACAAACCGCGTATGAATACACTTAAAGTCCGTGCCGTCCGCAACAAACCCTAAGGTCAAGGGATCTTATCCTAAGGATGATGTTACCTTATCCTTGGGATGGGCATCAGTCGGTTGGTAGCAATGGTCGTTTGGAAAAAATGCGGCTTGCATTTTTTCATGTGCTACTTGCAAAAAATATTTTGCGCCTTGCATTTCAGGTAAGTGCAAGCCGCAGAATTTAAAATGCAAGTCGCATTTTTCCTTCATCTGAAAGCTTTTGGTTGGAATTGCCCCTCTGATGAGACTCTAGGAGTGCCACAAACGAAGAAAAAAACCTTTATTCCTTTGGCACTTCTACAGAATTGTCGTAATTTTGCGCCCGAAAACCAATTGTGGAGAGATTTGGGCAGCTTGCAACCACAGTAAAAAATGCTAAAATGGACAGCCATGGGGCTGTGTGCATCGTTTTTTCTACTTCTACCCATTTTCTTTCCCGAGGGCTATAAAATAACGGAGAAATAATAACTAAAATAAACAAAAAGAAAATGGGATATCTGTTTACATCCGAATCGGTGTCTGAGGGACACCCCGACAAAGTGGCCGACCAAATATCGGACGCGGTATTGGACAAACTGTTGGCCTACGACCCCCAGTCGAAGGTGGCTTGCGAGACATTGGTGACCACCGGACAGGTGGTGATTGCCGGCGAAGTGAAGACAAAAGCTTATGTTGACTTGCAGTTGATTGCCCGCGAGGTGATTAAGAAAATTGGTTATACAAAGGGCGAATATATGTTTGAGAGCAACTCGTGTGGTGTGCTCAACGCCATACACGAGCAAAGCCCCGACATCAACCGTGGCGTGGAGCGCCAAGACCCCATGGAGCAGGGTGCCGGTGACCAGGGCATGATGTTCGGTTATGCCACCAACGAGACGGAGAACTACATGCCCTTGTCGCTCGACCTGTCGCACCGCATCCTGCAGGTGTTGGCCGACATCCGCAAAGAGGGTGAGGTGATGACCTACCTGCGTCCCGATGCGAAGAGCCAGGTGACCATTGAGTACGACGACGAGAACCGCCCCGTGCGCATCGACACCATCGTGGTGTCGACCCAACACGACGACTTCATCCTGCCTGCCGACGACACCGAGGAGGCGCAATTGAAGGCCGACGAGGAGATGCTGGGCATCATCCGCGAGGATGTCATCAACATCCTGATGCCGCGCGTCATCGCCTCTATTCATGCCGAGAAGGTGTTGGCTTTGTTCAACGACGACATCACCTACCACGTGAACCCCACGGGCAAGTTTGTCATTGGTGGTCCGCATGGTGACACGGGACTGACGGGACGCAAGATTATTGTTGACACATACGGTGGAAAGGGTGCTCACGGTGGTGGAGCCTTCAGTGGCAAAGACCCCTCGAAGGTGGACCGCAGTGCCGCCTATGCCGCCCGCCACATTGCCAAGAACCTGGTAGCTGCCGGCGTGAGCGACGAGGTGCTGGTGCAGGTGTCGTACGCCATCGGTGTGGCCCGCCCCATCAACATCTATGTGAACACTTACGGCCGTAGCCGCGTGAACATGACCGACGGCGAGATTGCCCGCAAGGTGGACGAGCTGTTTGACATGCGCCCCAAGGCCATCGAAGACCGCTTGAAACTGCGCAACCCCATCTATCAGGAGACAGCAGCCTACGGCCACATGGGCCGCCAGCCGCAGGTGGTGACCAAGCAGTTCCGCAGCCGCTACGAAGGCAACAAGGACATCGAAGTGGAACTCTTCACTTGGGAGAAACTCGACTATGTGGAGAAGGTGAAGGAGGCATTTGGAGTGTAACTCCCCCTCCAAATCTTAATTTTAGTAAAAATGTGCGCGCATACCATTCTTTTTCGTACATTTGCTCAATTATTGTAAACAGTAACAATCTTTATTAAAATCATTTGATATGAAAACAAACTATGAAATCCGTTATGCGGCGCATCCCGAGGATGCAAAGAACTACGATACCAAGCGTATCCGCCGCGATTTCTTGATTGAAAAAGTGTTTGTCGCCGACGAGGTGAACATGGTGTACTCCATGTATGACCGTATGGTGGTGGGTGGTGCCATGCCCGTGAACGAGGCACTGAAGCTGGAGGCTATCGACCCGTTGAAGGCTCCTCACTTCACTACCCGTCGCGAGATTGGTATGTTCAACGTAGGTGGCCCCGGCGTAGTGAAGGCCGGCGACGAGACATTTGAACTCGACTACAAGGAAGCCCTCTACATCGGCTCGGGCGACCGCGACGTCATCTTTGAGAGCAAAGATCCGAAGAACCCCGCCAAGTTCTACTTCAACTCATGCACCGCTCACACCAGCTATCCTTGCAAGAAGGTGACCAAGGAGAATGCATTGGTAATGCACTTGGGAAGCCTCGAAGGCTCTAACGACCGCAACATCAACAAGATGCTGGTGAACCAAGTGTTGCCCACCTGCCAGATTCAGATGGGTATGACCGAGTTGGCTCCCGGTAGCGTGTGGAACACCATGCCGGCTCACGTACACAGCCGCCGCATGGAGGCTTACTTCTACTTCGAAGTGCCCGAAGAACATGCCGTTTGTCACTTCATGGGCGAGGTGGACGAAACACGCCACATCTGGATGAAGGGCGACCAGGCTGTGCTCTCTCCCGAGTGGTCGATCCATAGCGCTGCCGCCACACACAACTACACCTTCATCTGGGGTATGGGTGGCGAGAATCTCGACTATGGCGATCAGGACTTCTCGCTGATTACAGATTTGAAATAATAACAACTAATAAATAACATAATTATGGCTAATATTTTTTCATTAGAAGGAAAGAATGCCTGGATTACCGGTGCCTCATACGGCATTGGATTCAACATTGCCAAGGCATTCGTGCAGGCTGGTATCAAGAACATCATCTTCAACGACATCAATGAAGATGCTCTTGCCAAAGGATTGGCGAACTACAAGGAAGCCGGTATCGAGAACGTACACGGATATGTGTGCGACGTGACTAACGAAGTGGCTGTGAAGGAGCTCGTTGAGAAGATTCACGCCGAGGTGGGCCAGATTGACATCCTGGTGAACAACGCAGGTATCATCAAGCGCATCCCCATGCACGAGATGAAACGCTCAGAGTTCCAGCAGGTGATTGACATCGACCTCGTGGGTCCGTTCATCTGCTCAAGCGCCGTTATCCCCGAGATGATGGAGCGTCGCGAAGGTAAGATTATCAACATCTGCTCAATGATGAGTGAGCTGGGTCGTGAAACCGTGTCGGCTTACGCCGCCGCCAAGGGTGGATTGAAGATGCTGACCCGCAACATCTGCTCAGAGTATGGCGAATACAACATCCAGTGCAACGGTATCGGCCCGGGCTACATTGCCACTCCTCAGACAGCTCCGCTCCGCGAGCGTCAGGCTGACGGAAGCCGCCATCCGTTCGACTCGTTCATCTGCGCCAAGACCCCCGCTGGCCGCTGGCTCGACCCCGAAGAACTGGGCGGACCCGCTGTGTTCCTCGCCTCTAAGGCTTCGGATGCCGTAAACGGACACGTGCTCTACGTTGACGGTGGTATCTTGGCTTATATCGGTAAGCAACCCTAAGAATAACAACAGAGGAGTGTAGGAGTGACAGGAGTAAAGGAGTGTAGACATATGTTTAGCGATGCGTTTGCTAGACTATTGTCTACACTCCTGCCTCCTACACTCCTACACTCCTCAAAAAATAGATTCCCAATGAAAAAAACATTCTCATTCCTTGCCGCCGCCCTCATGCTGGCAGCGTGTGGCAAACAGGGACCGTTGCAGGTGACGGTGACCAACCCCCTCGACATCGACCGCAAGGGCGAACTCGTGGAGGTGTGCATGAACAAAGTGATTGACCAACTCAAACCCAGCGACACGACCGATGTTATCGTGTTGAACGAAGCTGGCGAACAGGTGCCCTATCAGCAGACCCATGATGGCAAGCTCATCTTCCCCGTTGAAGTGGCTGCTGGAGCAAGTGCTGTATACACCATCCAGACAGGCGTGAAGCAGGAAGAACTCTTCGAGATGGCTGTCTTCGGAAAGAAATACCCCGAACGTGTGGACGATGTGGCTTGGGAAAACGACCGCACGGCTTACCGCACCTATGGCCCTGCTCTGCAAGCCAATGGTGAACGTGCCTTCGGCTACGACGTGTGGTTGAAGCGTGTGCCCGAGCTGGTGGTGGAAGACCGCTACGAGATGGAACTGAATCCCGCAACGAAGGCTCAGATTGACAGCCTCCGTCGGGTAGGAAAGGGCAACGAGGCCAATGCACTGTACCAGTCAGTCTCTTACCACGTGGACCATGGCAATGGTCTCGACTGCTACAAGGTAGGTCCTACCTTGGGTGGTGGTGCTGCCGCCTTGTTGGTGGACGATGCTATCGTATATCCCTACTGCTACGTGGGTGAACCCGAGATTCTTGACAACGGCCCGCTCCGCTTCACCGTGAAGCTGAACTATGCCCCCACAGCCATCAAGGGCGACTCTGCCGTGGTCGAAACACGCATCATTTCGCTCGACAAGGGTTCGCAGATGAACAAGACCGTCATTACTTACAGCGGCCTCACCGTGGCTACCCCTGTGGCTGCCGGAATCGTGATTCATCCTGAAAATGCGGAGGCTTACACCACCGACGCAGATAACGGCTTTATCACCTACACCGACCTGAGCGACAATGTGAACAATGGCAATGGCGAAATCTACCTCGGCGTGGTGTTCCCCGGCGAGATGAAGGAGGCCAAGCCCGTGCTTTTCACCGAAGAGGAGAGCAAGACCTTGCGAGGTGGTGCCAGCGGCCATGTGTTAGCCGTAACCGAGTACCAACCGGCCACCGAGTTCACTTACTACTGGGGTAGCGGATGGAACAAATATGGCTTTGCCGACGCCGCAGCTTGGAATACCTACGTTTCCGAGTTTGCCCAAAAGGTGCGCAACCCCTTAACCGTAAAGGTTAACTAATCAAGCAGGCTGGAAGCTTTGGAAATCCTGGATAAACTAGAATCTCTAGATAATCTAGACCCTCTAGACAATCTAGATAATCTAGAACTTCTAGATTTTTAGAACTTCTAGGCTATCTAGTTCCTCTAGACAATCTAGAACTTCTAGGATTTCCAACCCTTCCAGCCCTTTTACCAACCCTTAAACCCTCTTTACCTATGCAACAGAAGTCTGCCAGTGAAATAGCATCCGTCCTGCGGCAGCAGACAAATTGGAAGGAACTCTGGTTCTTCCAGAAGACGGTGGTTCTGTATCAGCTTACGGTTGCTTTTACACTCCTTTTTTCTCCTCCCAACGGCGGAGCCATGGGCCGCCTATCATGCAGGCAATTCCCAACACAATGAAGGGGATGCTCAGCCATTGGCCCATGTCGAGCATCATTCCCTGCTCGAAATCGACCTGCACCTCTTTGCAGAACTCTACAAAAAAGCGGAAGATGAAGATGGTGGCCAGGCAATAGCCAAAGAAATAGCCGGTGCCTACGCGGGAAGGACGTTTTTTGTAGATTGTCCACCCTATAATAAATATAATAAGGTACGCGATGGCCTCATAGAGCTGTGCCGGATGGCGGGCAAAGTCCTCACCGTTCCTTACAAAAACAAATCCCCAAGGCAGGTCGGTTGCCTTTCCCACAATCTCGCTGTTCATCAAGTTGCCAAGGCGTATCATACATGCCGTGATGGGGGTGGCAATGGCTATGTTGTCCAATACGCGCAGGATGTTCACCTTTGTGCGGCGCACATACAGCCACAGGGCAATCATCAGTCCCAGGGTGCCGCCGTGGCTGGCCAGCCCTTGGTAACCCACCATTTTCCATCCATTGGCGGTTTCACGAATGGGAAGCAGCATCTCGATGGGATGGCTCAAATAGAAGGCCGGCTCGTAGAACAGGCAGTGTCCCAGTCGCGCACCGATGAGGATGCCAAAAAAGCAGTAGAATGCCAACGGGTCGAACTTCTCTTCGGGGATGCGCTGATCCTTATAGAGACGTTGCACGATGTAATAGGCCAGCGCCAGGCCGATAATCCAGCAGAGGGAATAGTACCGCAACGGGAAATTGCCGATGCTGAACAACTCCAACGATGGGTTCCAGATGATACTCAGTTGCATAATTTCCTTTTTAAACTTTCTAAAGACTTTAAAGACCTTAGGGACTTTAGAGTCTTTAATGACCTTAGTGACCTTAATGACCCTAAAGACCTTTACACATTAAACCGGAAGTGCATGATGTCACCATCCTGCACCACATATTCCTTGCCTTCCACGCCCATCTTTCCGGCTTCCTTCACAGCGGCTTCGGAGCCATACTTGATGTAGTCGTCGTATTTGATGACCTCGGCACGGATGAATCCTTTTTCGAAGTCGGTGTGGATGACACCGGCACATTGAGGAGCTTTCCACCCCTTGCGGTAAGTCCAGGCCTTCACCTCCATCTCTCCGGCGGTGATGAAGGTCTCCAGATTCAACAGCTTGTAGATGGCCTTGATGAGGCGGTCGCAGCCCGACTCCTTCAAGCCCATGTCCTCCAGGAACATCTGCTTCTCTTCGTAGCTCTCCAGCTCGGCAATGTCGGCCTCGGTCTGTGCACTGATGATGAGCAACTCGGCCTCCTCGTCCTTGATGGCTTCGCGCACCGCCTCCACGTAGGGGTTGCCGCCAGCAGCACTGGTGTCGTCCACGTTGCAGACGTAGAGCACCGGCTTGGTAGTGAGCAGGAACAGGTTCTTGGCGGCCGTCTCTTCATCCTCCGTTTCGAAAGTCACGGTGCGGGCCGACTTGCCCTGCAGCAATGCATCGCGATAGCGCAGCAACACGTCGTATTCAATCTTTGCCTGTTTGTCGCCACCTACTTTTGCCTGTTTCTCCACGCGCTTGATGCGGTTCTCCACCGTCTCCAAGTCCTTCAGTTGCAGTTCGGCATCAATAATCTCCTTGTCGCGCACGGGATTCACCGAACCGTCTACATGCACGATATTGTCGTTGTCGAAGCAGCGGAGCACATGGATGATAGCGTCCGTTTCGCGGATATTGCCCAAGAACTGGTTGCCCAACCCCTCGCCTTGACTGGCACCCTTCACCAAGCCGGCAATGTCCACAATGTCGCATGTGGCGGGCACAATGCGTCCCGGATGCACCAGTTCGGCCAGTTTGTTCAGTCGTTCGTCGGGAACCGAAATCTGTCCCTGTTGTGCATCAATCGTGCAGAAGGGATAGTTTGCACTCTGCGCCTTTGCGCTGGACAGACAGTTGAAAAGTGTAGATTTTCCCACGTTGGGAAGGCCTACGATACCTGCTTTTAATGCCATAGTTTCTTTATTCCTTAATACAAATACTCTCTATTCGGTGTGCAAAAATACGGCAAACCCAGCGATTAACAAAACGAAACGCTATTTTCTTTGGTAAATCAGCAGGATAAATGTATTTTTGCAGGAAAATAGAAACATGGCATCCCCGACACTGAAAGAAAAGACGGCGCGCGGCCTCCTGTGGGGAGGACTGAGCAACGGAGTGCAGCAGGTGCTGAACCTGGTGTTCGGTATCTTCCTTGCCCGTGAACTTACCCCGGCTGACTATGGTATGGTGGGGATGCTGGCCATCTTTTCGCTGATAGCTGCCGCTTTGCAGGAGAGTGGATTCACTTTTGCATTGGTAAATATCAGAGATATACAGCACAAGGACTATAATGCGGTGTTTTGGTTCAGTATACTGATGAGTGTGACCATTTATGCTATTTTGTTCTTCTGTGCACCTTTGATTGCCGATTTTTATGAAACTCCGGAGTTGACGGCGTTGGCACGATATTCCTTCCTTGGATTTGTAATCAGCAGTTTCGGTACGGCACAGAGTGGTTTTATCCTCAAGAATTTGATGGTAAAGCAACGGGCCATTTCGGAATTTGTAGGGCTTGTCGTTTCGGGTTGTGTAGGACTCCTTTTGGCTTATAATGGTTTTGCCTACTGGGGAATAGCGACACAATCGATGGTTTACACATTGATTGTCACTCTTATGCTGTGGCATTACTCGTCGTGGCGACCCACATGGAAAATTGATTTTACCCCTCTCAAGAGTATGATAGGCTTTAGTGTGAAGCTGTTGATAACAAGGATTCTTACTCAGGTGAACAACAACATATATGCTATCCTGCTGGGTAAATTCTACACCAAAGAAGTGGTGGGTTATTACAATCAAGGTTATAAGTGGAGCAGTATGGGAGGGCAGTTTATCCTACGCATGGTTGCTAATGTGGCTCATCCTGTGCTGGCAGAAACGAGAAACGACCAAGAGCGTCAGCTGCGCACATTTTACAAAATGTTGTCGTTTACGGCTTTCGTCTCTTTCCCAATCATGTTCGGATTGGGATTTATAGCGGAGGAGCTGATAGTCATCATGATTAAGGAAAAGTGGTTGCCTTGTGTGCCCATTATGCAATTGTTGTGCATCAGTGGGGCATTTGTGCCATTGATTGATATGCATAAGAATTTGCTCGTCAGTAGAGGAAAATCCAACATATACATGTGGAACACCATAGCCATGTTTGTTGCTCTGTTGACAGGTTCATTGTGCAGCTATTCATTTGGAATCATTCCCATGGTGACGGTGTATGTGGTTATCTCCATCTCATGGTTGCTGGTGTGGTATTGGCAGGTGAAAAAGGAGATAGATGCACGGCTCGGAGAAGTACTGAAGTGTATATTCCCTTATGCTATCATGACTGTTGTCGCAATCGCTGTCAGTTGGTTCCTGACAAAGGGTATGTCCGACATGTATCTTGTGCTAGCAACTAAAATTGTGCTTACGGCCATGTTATACATCGGTATGCTTTGGATTGGAAAATCGGTCATGCTGAAAGAGGCATTTGCCTTCCTCCTCAAACGAACAAGGAAAAAGTAATGAATACGTCATGGATGCTCCTATTTTATCAATAATAATCCCCGTATACAATCTTGAAAGCTACGTCAGGTTGTGCCTTGATTCAGTGTATTCACAGCAGGTGGATGAACTGCTCTATGAGGTGATTGCCATTGATGATGGATCGGGCGATGCAAGTCTGGAGCGCTTGAATGAGTATGCCTGCACACACTCGAACTTACACGTCGTTTCCCAAAAGAACGGAGGTGTGTCGGTGGCACGCAACCGTGCATTGGAAGAGTGCCGGGGAAAATACATTACCTTCCTGGATGGTGACGACGAATTGCACAGCGGGTCCATTCAAGCAATCATTGATGCAGTGTCGGGCAACAATGATTTCGACATCATGTATTGCCGGGGATTCAAACGGATATCCGGCGAAGCGGAGTTGCACGAGGTTCATGCTTGGAAACACCTTTTTAACGAAGGCTCTTGTTATGCCGACCTTGACTTGGCCAAGCAACGGTTCATCAATGGCGGAAGCGTATGTGGCGGCGTGTTCAGAAAAGATTTCTTTGTGCAAAACCATCTGCAATTTGCCGAAGGGGTAGCCAACGGCGAAGACACGATATTCACTTACTTGATGTATGCCCGCCATCCGCGTGTGATATTCAGGGACATCAAACTCAATGTCATCAATGTGCGCGAGGGCAGCGCCACCCATAATTGTACGATGGAGCGAGTCCGCAAGATCGAGAACAACCTGTTGTACTTGCTTCGGCAACGTACGTTATATGGGAACGAGCCCTCTGTGGCTGAAGCGATAGATAAGGCTGCTTATCACTCCATTATGTTGGCCATAGAGATGTATCTGAGCGTTGAGAAAAGATCGTCGTTAAGGGAACTGTGCAAGATTCTCCATATAGGTGAGATACGTCCATTGCGCATCCATGAAGCCCCACTTCACCAGCGGGTAAAGTCTTTCTTGCTTAATCTTAATTTTGCGTTATGCGTAAGGTTGATAGAATTGGAAAATTGGAAAAATGGGCAGGTGAATCGTTTGATTAAAGATGGTGAAAATAGGTTGAATAACAGAGATTAGTACTATGCTGGGTTATATAAAAACAATTATTGGGAAGTTCAAGTTGAAACGACGCTTGAAAGATTTTTCCCGACAAGGCATTGATATTCAATATCCCTTGACTATTTCGAGTTTTGACAATTTGTCGATAATCGAGCCACCTGTCTACATGGGGCCTGGAGCGTGGCTGCAATTGAGAGGCAGACTGCACATCGGTTCGGGTACCATTATTGGCCCCCGCCTCAAGGTGCACACCGGAAATCACAGATGGACGGGCGAGATGATTCCCTATGATGATATTTACATTGTGAAGGATGTTCATATTGACAAGAATGTCTGGATAGGGGCAGACGTGACCATAATGCCAGGTGTGCATATAGGTGAAGGGGCTGTAATTGCGGCTTGTTCATGTGTCACCAAAGATGTCCCTCCGATGGCTGTCGTGGGAGGATGTCCCGCCAAAATCATAAAATACCGGGATGAAGAGAAGTACAATAGGTTGAAACAGGAAGGGAAAATCTATCTTGTATTAAAACAGAATGGAAAAACGATTCGTAATGAACAAGCAAGAAATGTCGCTATTCTTCCAGAAGAAAATAGATAAGGTTCGGCTTATAGCAAAAAAGCTGTCAGAAACAATCCGCTTTTTCGGCACAAAAGATAAGGTGCTGTTGAATGTATGGATACGGCTTTTTGACGGTCAAGTTATCCACTCAAATTTGGGGGACGACTTGAATTTCTACATCTTGGAATCTCTCACTCGTAAACCATTGTTCAATTTATCAAGTATCCTGTGTAAAAGCAGGGAGAACATACTGATGATAGGCTCTATCATAGAGGCTCTTGCCAATAAAGACAGTGTCATCTGGGGAAGTGGGGCGATGTATGGTGGAGAAATGCCATTGAAGGAGAAGCCGAAGAAGGTTTTGGCTGTCAGAGGTCCACTTACGAGAGGATATCTGTTGTCGCAAGGCGTTGATTGTCCGGAAGTTTATGGAGACCCTGCCTTGCTCTTACCCCGAATCTATAATCCGCAACCTGCGAAGAAATACAAATTGGGGGTAATACCTCATAATGTCGATATTGAAAGCGAATACCTCTCTGAACTGAGACACGATGTTGATGTTAGAATCATCAGATTAAAAGGGTATGAAGATTGGCATAAAGTAATAGATGAGATTTGCGAATGTGAGTTCATCATATCAAGTTCTCTGCACGGATTGATTATCTCCGATGCTTACGGAATACCCAACCTGTGGATAAAGTTGTCAAATAAAGTATTGGGAGGTGATTTCAAATACTTCGATTACTTTATGTCTGTCGGTAGAGAGGTTTCAGAAGCCTTCCTTGTTGAATCATCTCTTTCGAAAGAAGATTTCTTGGCTCACAGGAAGCATTATGCCCCGATAAAATGGGATTCGGAAAAACTGTTGGAATCTTCACCGTTTGACTGGCGGGAAATTGACAATCTGTTGCGGAATTAAGAAAAAGCTATTACCTTTGCCAAATATCTATTAAAGGAAAAAAAGAGTTATGACCACCACCACTGCTTTATCCCCCATCATCCTGTTTGTATATAACCGCCCTGACCACACGAAGAGGTGTGTCGCATCGTTGCTGGCCAATGAGTTGGCCGCGCTGAGCGACCTGTATATCTATTCTGATGCCCCGAAGAATGAAGAGGCCGAAGAGGCTGTGGCACGAGTGAGGGAGTACATCCACACCATCCGGGGATTCAAGAGCGTGACCATCGTGGAGCGCGACCACAACTGGGGATTGGCTGCCAGCATCATTGACGGAGTGACAACCCTCACGCACCAGTACGGCCGTGTCATTGTGTTGGAAGACGACTTGGTGACGGCACCCCATTTTCTCCGCTTCATGAACGATGCACTGGAGGCTTATAAGGACGAGCCGCGTGTGGGACACATTCAGGCCTGCGACTTCACGCAAGACCCTTCGTTGCCGGATATGTTCCTCATCAAGTTTGCCGGCAGTTGGGGATGGGCTACTTGGGAGCGGGCTTGGCAACACTTCAATCCCAACGGGCAGGAGCTGTTGGACGAGATGGTGAGCCGCCAGCTGACCCGCACCTTCGACTTCAACGGGAAGTATGGTTTCACCCGCATGTTGCGCCGCCAGATTGAGGGAAAGAACAATTCATGGGCCATCCGCTGGAATGCCACACTGTTTCTGAAAAATATGCTTTCGCTCAACGTGGGCCGCTCATTGATTCAGAACGAAGGGTTCGACGGGAGCGGCACCAATTGCGGGGGTGGAAGCCTTTATGCCAGCAATCTGTGGATTATGCCCCTACCTGTGAAAAAAATTTCTCCCGTTGAGGAAAATATTCAAGCACGTCAATGCTTTGAGCGCTACTATGCTCGCACCAACTCCTTTTGGGCAAAGGCCATCCGCCGCATCAAGCGGACGTTGAAAGGGGACTTTGGGAGATAAAATCAGGCACGGATGACACGGATTAACACGGATTTATATTTCATTTTGTACTGAAATGGCTCCGTGTAATCCGTGTCATCCGTGCCTAAGAAATGGCGTCATTCTTTTCCTATAGGACCTTGTCCAACCAATCGGCCACCTCTTGCTGAATCTCCTTGCTACAGAAGTGGGGGAGGTCCCAAAGTTTGGTGACCAGTTTGTCGGACACTCCTTGACTTTCGTAGACACTGCGTATCTGGCTGTATGCCTTCTCCACGGCGATGGGCGGGAAGAGCTTGTCGTGGCGTCCGTTGAAGAAGAGCATCGGCTTGGGGCAGGCGATGGAGGCTATGTGGGGGTAGTCCATGTATTGGCGCACCATGGGCAGGGTGTTGGCAAAGTCGGAGCCACCCTTTCCCTTGCGGTATTCCCAGTGGAGCTGATAGTCGGTGGTGGTCATCCAACAGACGGCGGCACCCGCTTTCACCCGGTCGGTCAGTGCCGTCAGCATCCATGTGCGGTAGGCTCCCATCGAGAAACCCATGGCGCCGATGCGCTCGGCATCCACCTCGGGAAGTGAAGCCAAGAACTCGGCCGAATAGGCATCCTCAAACGTGGTGGAGCCGCTCCACGAGCGACCCAATTGCTGGAATACACAGGCTATGACCTGCTGCCCCTCGTAATCGGCTCCCTCCTTGCGTCCGCGTTCGCCCCAAAAGAGGGCATCGAGAGTGAGCACCACATAGCCACGGCTGGCCAGGTAGTCGCCCACATACTGGTCGTCATAACATCCGTGTGCCCACTCATCAGCATCTTTCATCACCAACGAATCCACTCCGAAGGGACGCACCATCTTCTCCTTGCCGATGGTGAAATGGGCGCCGTGGTCGTGCATCAGCACCACGGCCGGATGAGGCCCCTCTCCATCGGGCACACACAAGTAGGCCGGCACACGGGAGTAGGCTGTCAGGTTGAATTTTATCTTTTTCACTTCGTAACCGTTTCTCTTCTCGGTGGCCACCACCTCCATGTCCCATTGCTCCGACGGGCGTGGTGGAGTCATCATGCACTCCTCGAGCTTGGCGCGGGCCGTTTTGCGCCATTTCTTGAATCGCATGCCGCTGTTCTCCCAAGCGAGGGGGTAGGTCAGTTCCTCCTTCAGTTGGTCGAGGAACACGGGCATGTCGTTCTTCAGTTCGTACACCGCGTTCGGGCGTGGTTTCTCTTTTTTCTTCTGGGCAAAGGCGGGCGTGTTTCCACACAAGGCAATAGCACAAAGGGCGAGGGTGATAAGGGCAGATTTTGTTTTCATACGCATGTTATCAGTCTTTATGTTGGTTCTTATAATAAATCTCTTTTCGGTTTGAATCCATTTGCAACGTCTTTTTGCTGAGGCCGGCGGGCAATGTGGGTGCTTTCACTCCCTCCGCCAAAGTGAGAGGGGCCGTTTCCACGTGCGCCTCGTCCCACAGGTTGGCATCGATGAAGCTTTGCAACAGAGTGGTTCCTCCCTCTACCAGCAGCGATTGTATGCGCCGGCCGTACAGCTCGGCAAGCAGTTGGGGAAGAATGTCCTTTGAAAAGTCAAGTGCGACGTACTCCACGTTAGGGAGGGAGGGCGCGTTGGCACATCCCGTAATGACAAGGGTCGGTTGGCTCCCGTCGAACAGGCGGAGCGTTTTTGGCAGAGAAAGTTCGCGGTCAATGACGATTCGCAGGGGTGACTTGCCCGGCCAGTGGCGCACGGTGAGCGAAGGATTGTCCAACAGAGCGGTGCGACGTCCCACCATGATGGCCTGCACATCGGCGCGTTGGCGGTGCACCAGCATGGCGGTGTGGCGGGTCGAGAAGGTGACAGGCGCCTCGTCGGGCGAAGTGCGCAAGCGGTCAATGAATCCGTCGGCGGATTGTGCCCATTTCAAGATGACGTAAGGCCGCTTCTCGGTGTGACAAGTGATGAAGCGGTGGTTCAATGCCAAGCACTCCTGCTCGAGCACTCCCACGGTGACGTCGATGCCCGCCTCGCGCAACTTGCGGATGCCTCGTCCGGCCACTTCGGAGAAAGGGTCGATGCATCCCACCACCACACGAGGGATGCCGCGGGCAATGATGAGGTCGGCACACGGAGGGGTTTTCCCGTAGTGTGAACACGGCTCAAGGCTGACGTATATCGAAGCTTGAGCTAAGAGGGGTTCATCCCAAGGCTGAACCGAACTTATCGCATTCACCTCGGCATGTGCCTCGCCACAACGGATGTGGTAGCCCTCGCCAATGATGCGTCCGTCGGCCACAATCACTGCGCCCACCATGGGGTTTGGCGCTGCGCCCGCCCGTCCGCATCGGGCCAGTTGCAGGCATCGTGCCATGTATTTTTCGTCGTCATTCATCGTTTGATTCATTTTTTATGTTTACCTTTGCGCGAGATTTATAGTAGCTATAGTGCTTATAGGAACTATAGTAACTATAGGGACTATAGTAATAATAGTAATTATAGGAACTATAGGAACCACAATAGGAACTGTTCAAACCGCGCAATTATGTCCAGTCGTTTTGCCACCCTCCGCACCGCTTTGCAGGCCTGCTATCCCGCAGGCGAGGCATCGGCCATTGCCCGATGGGTGCTGACCGAAGGCTTCGGCATCAGCCAGACGGACATTTACATGGGCAAAGATATACAATTCTCGCAAGATGACGAGCAGAAATTCGAAAATATTCTCCAACGCTTGCGTAATTATGAGCCAGTGCAGTATGTTTTGGGTCATGCTTGGTTCTGCGGACGCCGTTTTGGTGTGGCTCCGGGCGTGTTGATTCCCCGTCCTGAAACGGAAGAGCTGATAGAACTTATTCTTCAGGATTATCCCACGCCTCCCCATCGGGTGCTCGACATCGGCACGGGTAGCGGATGCATCCCCATTACCCTGTCCGCCCATTGGAGGACGAGCCACGTCGAAGGGTGGGACATTTCGCCCGAAGCGCTGGTGATAGCCCAACGTAACAACGAGGCACATGCCACGCAGGTGCGCTTTGCCCTTCACGACATCCTTTCTCCCGCCCCGCTCTCTTGTGAGGAGGGATTCGACCTCGTTGTCAGCAATCCGCCCTACATCAAACAGAGCGAACGCACGCGGATGGAGCGCAACGTGCTCGATTGGGAACCCGAACTGGCCCTGTTTGTACCCGATGATGACCCCCTGCTCTTCTACCGCACCATCGTGCGTCGTGCGTCCGACGGCTTGCTGAATCCGGGCGGAAGCCTCTACTTCGAGATCAATCGCGAGCATGGTGCCGCCACCGCCGCTTTGTTGGAGGAGGCGGGCTTCACCCATGTGCAACTGCTGAAAGACCTTTCGGGAAATGAAAGGTTTGTGAAGGGAAAAAAGCGAAAATAATGCCCTAATCCTTTGAAGATTCAACTTCTTTCCCTATTTTTGCACCCATATATCCTAAGAACAAATCGTTATATGAAAACATTAGAGAAGCTTTTTGCTGAAAAACTGTTGAAAATCAAAGCCATCAAACTGCAGCCCGCCAATCCGTTCACATGGGCTTCGGGATGGAAGTCTCCGTTCTATTGCGACAACCGCAAGACCTTGTCTTATCCCGCGTTGCGCAATTTCGTGAAGTTGGAAATCGCCCGCCTCATTCAGGAGCAATTCGGTGAAGTGGATGCCATTGCCGGTGTGGCCACAGGCGCCATCCCTCAGGGAGCCTTGGTAGCCGATGCGCTGAACCTGCCTTTCGTGTATGTGCGCTCTACTCCGAAGGACCACGGTTTGGAGAACCTCATCGAAGGCGAACTTCGTCCGGGCATGAAGGTGGTGGTTATCGAAGACCTCATCTCTACCGGTGGTAGCAGCTTGAAAGCAGTAGAGGCCATCCGTCGCGACGGATGCGAAGTAATCGGCATGGTAGCTTCGTACACCTATGGATTCCCCGTGGCCATCGAAGCATTCAAGAATGCCAAGGTGAAGCTGGTGACACTCACCAACTATGAAGCCGTCCTCGACGTAGCCCTGAAGACCGGATACATCAGCGAACAGGATGTGCCCGTGCTTGATGCGTGGAGAAAAGACCCCGCACACTGGGAAGGATAATCATTTAGTAACAAAGCAACGAGCTACAAGCTGCGAGTGCCCTATCTGCCACCTTACATATATAAATAGGTATAGGACGCGCCTCGTGGCTTGTAGCTCGTAGCTCATAATTCTTGATAATGACAACATTTGAAAGCAGCATCAAAGTAATCCCCTTCAGCCAAGAAGCGGTTTACTCCAAAATCTCTGACCTCAATAATCTGGAGCAGGTCAAAGACCGCATTCCCCAAGACAAGATTCAAAACTTTGAGTTCGACGCCGACTCCATGAACTTCACCGTCTCCCCCATGGGCAACGTCTGCCTGCGCATCATCGAGCGCGAGCCGTGCAAGCTGGTGAAGTTCGAGACGGCCAGTTCGCCCCTGCCCTTCAACCTGTGGATTCAGCTGGTGCCCACCAGCGATGAGCAATGCAAGATGAAGATTACCGTCAAGGCCGAGCTCAACCCCTTCATCAAAGGCATGGTGTCAAAGCCCCTGCAGGAGGGATTGGAGAAGATGGCCGAGATGATAGCACAGATTCCGTTTAAATAGTATTTCGAAAAAGACATGGCTCAAAAACTCTGGGAAAAGAACGTACAAGTAAACGAAGAGATTGAACGGTTCACCGTCGGCCGCGACCGCGAGATGGACCTCTACCTAGCCAAGCACGACGTACTTGGCTCCATGGCACACATCACCATGCTGGAGAGCATCGGCCTGCTGACGGCCGACGAACTGAAGGTGTTGCTGGCCGAATTGAAGAACATCCATGCCATTGCCGAACGCGGCGAATTCGTTATTGAAGAGGGCGTGGAGGACGTGCACTCACAAGTGGAACTCATGCTCACCCGCAAGTTGGGCGACGTGGGCAAGAAGATACATAGCGGACGCTCGCGCAACGACCAGGTGTTGCTCGACCTCAAGCTGTTCACCCGTGCCCAGCTGCGCGAGATTACCGAGGAGGTGGAGATTCTTTTCCGCGAACTCATGGCACAGAGCAACCGCTACAAGCATGTGCTGATGCCCGGTTACACCCATCTGCAGATTGCCATGCCTTCGTCGTTCGGCCTTTGGTTTGGAGCCTACGCCGAGAGCTTGGTGGACGACCTCACCTTCCTGCAGGCCGCCTACCGCGTGTGCAACCGCAATCCCCTTGGCTCCGCTGCCGGCTACGGCTCGTCGTTCCCCCTCAACCGCGAAATGACCACCCGTCTGCTCGGCTTCGACTCGATGAACTACAACGTCGTCTATGCCCAGATGGGACGTGGAAAGATGGAGCGTAACGTGGCCTTTGCCCTCGCCTCCATAGCCGGCACCATCGGCAAGTTGGCTTTCGATGCCTGCATGTTCAACAGCCAGAACTTCGGCTTCGTGAAGCTGCCCGACGAGTGTACCACCGGCTCCAGCATCATGCCCCACAAGAAAAACCCCGACGTGTTTGAGCTGACCCGCGCCAAGTGCAACAAGATTCAGAGCCTGCCCCAGCAAATCATGATGATTGCCAACAACCTGCCCTCGGGCTACTTCCGCGACCTGCAGATTATCAAGGAGGTGTTCCTCCCCGCTTTCGAGGAGTTGAAGGACTGCCTGCGCATGACGGCTTACATCATCAATCGCATCAAGGTGAACGAGCACATCCTTGATGATGACCGCTACCTTTACATGTTCAGTGTCGAAGAGGTGAACCGCCTGGCCGCCGAAGGAATGCCCTTCCGCGATGCCTACAAGAAGGTGGGACTCGATATCGAGGCCGGCAACTTTGCCCACAACAAGCAGGTGAACCACACCCACGCCGGCAGCATCGGCAACCTCTGCAACGACCGCATCGAAGCGCTGATGAATCAGGTCATCGCCGGATTCAACTTCGATGCTGTAGAGACCGCCGAGAAGGAATTGTTGGCTACTGGTGAACGATAAGGGGGGCGCAGCGTAGACTTCCATACTCCATGTCTGTACTTCCATAGTCCAGCTGTACACTTTCATAGTCCAGTTGTGGACTTCCATAGTCCAATTTCCTTGCATCCATGCGATAGGGAAGGCGAAAAGAAAAAACTCAATACACACACGTTTTTATAAGTATGACCTACCAACCCCATCCCGACCGCTACGAGCGGATGAAGTATGCCCGATGTGGACAGAGCGGCCTGCTGTTGCCCCGCCTGTCGCTGGGCCTGTGGCACAACTTTGGCGACGTGGATGATTTCGACGTAGCCACCGACATGATTCTGTGTGCCTTTGACAACGGCATCACCCACTTCGACCTGGCCAACAACTACGGCCCCTCGCCCGGTTCGGCCGAGGTGAACTTCGGACGCATTTTCCGTGAACACTTGAGTGCCCACCGCGATGAAATCATTGTCTCCTCCAAAGCCGGACACCTCATGTGGCCCGGCCCGTATGGCGACGGTTCGTCGCGCAAGAATCTGATGGCCAGCCTCGACCAGAGTTTGAAACGCACAGGGTTGGAATACTTCGACATCTTTTACTCTCATCGCTACGACGGCTTCACCCCCGTGGAGGAGACGGCACAGGCACTCATCGACATGGTGCGTGCAGGCAAGGCGCTCTACGTGGGCATCTCGAAATATCCGCCCACGCAGGCCAAGCAGATGTATGACCTGTTGCGTGCGGCCGGTGTTCCCTGCCTCATCAGCCAGTATCGCTACAGCATGTTTGAGCGCACGCCCGAGCAGGAGAGCATTGCGTTGGCCGCCCAGGAAGGGTCGGGCTTCATCGCCTTCTCGCCCTTGGCACAGGGGTTGCTCACCAACAAGTATCTGAACGGCATCCCCGAACACTCCCGCGCCACGCGCGGTGTCTTCCTGAAGGCCGAGCAGATAACACCCGAGAAGCTGGCCGTCATCAGCCAACTGAACGATATGGCTATCCGGCGCGGACAGACTCTTGCCCAGATGGCACTGGCATGGGTGTTGCGCGACGAGCGGGTAACTTCTGTCATCATCGGTGCTAGTTCCGTCCGCCAGTTGAATGACAACTTGCAGACAATAAACCGCATGGACTTTACATCCGAAGAGCTGGAGGCGATAGATGGAATATTGTGTTTTGAATAGTCGCTATCCCAAATAATCTCTGTCATTCTGAGCGCAGCGAAGAATCTGATAGCGTGTGCTTTATTCCTGCTGATGTTTACAGATTCTTCGTTGCACTCAGAATGACAAGAGACCTTAGAAAATAGCAAGAAAGGAACATGCACCTAAAAACAAACAAAGCAATGCTTCAAAGAATCCTTGGCATACCGGTCATCGTAGGTCTCTTCTTCGCCTCGTGTGAAGAGGCTTACGACGACTTTCCCCGCACCGAAGTGCGCTTCACGTGCAGTTTGCAGCAGTCGCCTTATAGCTTCATCACCACGCCCGGGCAGTTTCTTACCGTCACCAAGAAGGGGTCGGCCTACGTGGTGGACTATCCCGGCCAGCCCTCCTACACCGATGGCAAGCAGGGTGTCTTCCTCGGCTTCGGCGGACTCATCATCGGCTATCCCACCATCAGCATGGACGTCAGCAGTCCCTATGCCGCCTACGACCGTGCCTGTCCCGTGGAGGCTGAAGACCTGGTCATCTCCCGCCTGACCATCAACACCGTTCGTGAGGGGAAGTGCCCCAAGTGTGGCACGGTCTACGACCTCGACACCGGTTTCCCCAAGCAGGGCGAGGGAAAGAAACGGCTGAAGACCTATAAGGTGTACTCCATCAAGACGAATACCGGCACCAACTTGACGGTGAGGAATTAATAATGGTGTCATAAATAATTTAGGCACGGATTTCACGGATTAACACGGTTTTATGTTTTACTTATTTATAAGTTATCCGTGTAATCTGTGTAATCCGTGCCTGAAAATTAAATACGGAGTTTTTTATTTGCTTTTCACTTTCAGAACGGAATCTTTCAGGCCCGGTGAAGTGGCACGTAGCGTGATGTTTCCGGCATGTCTGTTGGTTTTGATGACCACCATGGCGCGGCCCTTCCACGCTTTGCGGGTCAGCGAGGTGTAGGGGGTAGTGTCCTTCAGCAGCGCATTATCTACGGCAATGATTTCGCCAGCTCCTTTGAGGGAGAAGGTCAGTTCGTTCTCGGCATTCGGGCAGCGGCGGCCTTCGGCATCGGTCAGCTCCACGGTCACATAGCAGAGGTCTTGTCCGTTGGCATCCAGCACCGTGCGGTCGGGGGTAAGGACAATGTTCTGCACTTCGCCTGCTGTGCTGAGGGTGACAGTTTCGCCCTCGGTGCCATCTTCCTTGATGCCTACGCAGCGCAGGGTTCCCGGCTGGTAAGGCACGGAGATGAAGGACTTGAACTCCTCCTTGCGCGTGGTGGGGCGCTCAGCCACCAGTTGGTCGTTCAGGTAGAGGCGGACACGCGGATAGCGCGAATAGACTTCCACTTCAATGTTCTTTCCCTCGTGGCCCGGCCAGTTCCAACTTTCCCATGTGGGCCATACGCTCCACTGCGTTTCCTTGATTTCGCCCCAGTAGCCGTTCGGTTCGCGCACGGCCATATAGAGTTTCTCGTTGCCCGTGTGAAGCAGGTTGCGGTAGTGTGAGATGGGTTTGCGCCAGCCCGTCAGGTCGATGTCGCCACAGTAGGCTCCGTGCCAGGGGAACTGGTCGCGGTGGTAGTGCTCGCCCTCGCTTTCACCTTTATAATAATAGCGTCCGATTCCCGATTCTCCGAGGTAATCGATGGAGGTCCACACGAAGTCGCCGATGACGTAAGGATGGTCCACCACCTTTGTCCAGTTGTTGAAGGCATCGCGCGGATAGGACTCTGTCTGCCACATCACACGGTCGGGCACGCGGGCATGGTCGCTCTCCGCCTTGTGAATCATGTAGTTGTAGCCCACAATGTCGTGCTCTGCCGCCAGCGGGTCGTAGATTTCCCAATCGCTGTCCCACGCTGCGAGGGCCGAGGTGACGGGGCGTGTGGGGTCGTTCAGTCGGATGCGGTCGGCCAACTTCTTGGCGGTAGTCACCACCTCAATCTTCTTGCGTTCGATGACTTCGTTGCCGATGCTCCAGCAGATGATGCTCGGGTGGTTGCGGTCGCGCAGCACCATGGCATCCACGTCGCGTGCCCACCACTCGTCGAACAGGGTGGAGTAGTCGTGCGGTGTCTTGCTGTCGCGCCATCCGTCGAATGACTCATCGATGACCAGCATTCCCAACCGGTCGCACGCATCGAGGAAAGCGGGCGAGGGAGGATTGTGCGCCGTGCGTGCTGCATTGAACCCGGCCGCCTTCATCAGTTCCACTTTGCGCTCTTCGGCACGGTCATACGAGGCTGCACCCAACGGGCCGTTGTCGTGGTGCAGACATCCGCCGTTCAGTTCGATGGGTTTGCCGTTGAGCAAAAGACCTTTCTCGGCGCTGTATTCCACCTTGCGGATGCCGAAGGGTTGTGTGATGGCATCAGTCAGTTGGTTATTCTCATGGATGGAAAGTTCGGCTTGATGCAAATACGGAGAATCGGGACTCCATAGTTTGGCGTCAAACACTTTGAATACCTTGGACACCTCTTTCTCCTCGTGAGGCTTCAAGCGGACTGTCCAACTATGTTTCTGACCATAGGTGCCATCATTGGCTGTCCTTCCTTCGATATTTACAGTCACGTCCAGAATGCGTTCGCGGTCGCTATGGTTCACCACCACCGTCTGCACGTTCACCGTGCTGCTGTCCCCCGCCACGACCTCGGGCGTAGTGATAAAGGTCCCCCAATGCTTGAATTGTACGTCGTGTGTCGCCGTCAGCCACACATGGCGGTAGATGCCCGAGCCGGTGTACCAGCGGCAGTTCTTCTGTGCCGAGTTATCCACGCGCACAGCCACGGTGTTCCGTCCTACCTTATTAATATAAGGGGTAATGTCGTAGTGGAACGACGAGTAGCCATAAGGGTATTTCCCCACCAACTGGCCGTTGACATAGACTTCGGAGTTCATATAGACGCCCTCGAAGTAGAGGCCGATGAGTTTGTCACGGTCGGCCTTGTCGATCGTAAAGTTCTTGCGATACCAACCGATGCCTGTGGGGAAGTAGCCGCCATCGTTGCCCGACGGTTCATTGGCCGCAGTCACTCCCTCGATGCTCCAGTCGTGAGGCAGGTCGAGCTTCCGCCACTTTTTGTCGTCGAAGTCAGGCGCCGCCGCCTCGGGGTGGTCGCCAAGGGCGAATGTCCATCCTTGGTCAAACAAAGTTTGGTTGTTTACTCTTTTACCGGATTTTCCTAAACTGAAGCTGAAAGCACTGAGGCCGACAGCCATCAGCAGCATAAAGGCTGCCATGCGGATTGTAAATCTTCTCATCGGTTATCGTTTTTTAGGAGTTAGACAGTGCAATGATACGAATTATTGCCAATATACCGCCTGTGTGTCCCTATTTTCCGCCTTATTTTAAGATAGATTAACATAGCCCCCTGTCTGACAGTTGTGATAATGGCAGACGGAGAGACCCTTTTCCGTGTGTCGAAGCAAAAAAATAGGAGAAAAACTTGGTCAGAATAAGAATTTGCTCTATCTTTGCAGCCGAATTGGAGAAGCAACCCTCTGAAATGCGGAAATAGCTCAGTTGGTAGAGCACAACCTTGCCAAGGTTGGGGTCGCGAGTTCGAGCCTCGTTTTCCGCTCTTCCCTCCCACAAAAGGATGCTCGAATGGTGGAATGGTAGACACGAGGGACTTAAAATCCCTTGGCCATTACGGCTGTGCGGGTTCAAGTCCCGCTTCGAGTACAAGAAATAATCGCAAGTAGTTAACAATTAACCGCTTGCGATTTTCTTTTTATGCAATTGCACCACATTTGCACCACAGAATATACATTTGTGCTTCTATCATTTTGGGGTTAGTGCAAAAGCAATTAGATTTTAATATCAGGTATATTTGCATAATCACGGTCAAAATACTCTGTATCTCCAAATATAAAACTGAGTTTACTTTGCTTCTCAATTTTATGTTTTAAATCTTGATTTATATATCCTTCAAATAAAACTAACTCATCAGTCCATTTGATATTTCTACGTTGAATTTCATTATGCATTTGAAGATAGTCTATAAACTCAGCTTCATCACTGCAATAATCAGCGACAACCATTAAATCAAATAAAGAAACAATCCATGTATCTTCATAATCATCTTTCATGAGACCTAAATTTTTGAGAATTTCAATGTCTCCTAATAAGGAAGAATAGTGTTGAAAAGTTATAGCTAATTTGTAAATGGGTTTATTGGGGTCAATTATTATGGTTTTTCCATTACTTCCAAATTGGGGATTGGGAGAAGATATAATATACTCTTTCGCTCTATGGCATTGGAAACAAGCTTCAGTAACAGAATCTTTAAATTTTGATTTTAAGGTTCCTGTTCTGACTTTATTTTTATGAGATAGTTCATGTGCTTTTACTTCAATTAAAAATGTTGCAGATTCAGAACTTCCTAAAATATCTAGTTCAGTTTGTATTCCATCTTTGGTATAATGACATGAAGAATAAAAAGTCACGGTTGGAAGGAATAATTCCAATTGCTCTTTAACTTTTCTTTCAATATAATTATCTCTAGCAATAATGTGTGTGTTATTTCTAAAATATGTTTCATAATAATCTGGGCAACGTTTCATTATACCTTCTGTAATGACAAATAGGTTGCGATATAATAACATTGGGGTGAAACAGAAATATTTGCCATCTTCTTTAATAATGGGTCTTTCAAAGATCGTGGTATCTTGCATGATATTACCTTTGTAAGGACCTTCGGAGATAAAAGATGAATTATCTCCAAATTTAGAACATATAGTTTCGAGAATTTTTTCTTCTTCCTCATTTTGAGGAACTATCCAAAATATTTTATTCGAATTTTTATAATCAGTTGGTTCGTATAACACGAGAAAGTCTGAATTGGTAGTAGTATCTTTCATATCAGGATTATCTTCCAAGAATCCCTTTATGAAATGGCGTTCTACTTTTAGTGAATTTAAATCTTCGATAGTGTCAAATGTACCATATTCTTTTTCTGTCCAATCTTTCCAACGTTCCCACGCTTTATATGCCCCCCAAATAGAGTTTGAATTACTTATTTTAGAATAAATGCGCGTTTCAATATTTGTACAGAATTCAAAAAAAGAATGGATGGAAAATCCGAAATTTTGTTCAAAAAATCTAGTATGTGGGAAGAAGAGTTCTTTATATACTTGTTCAATATGAATCATATACCCGTCACCTCTAACTGCAATAGTTTCAGAATGAGAGAAGAATGAAAACCAACCTTCCGAATCATCTTTGTTTTTGGGTTGTTCTAATTGAGAAAAAGCAATTTTTAAATCTTTTAGATATTGGTATAAATCATTTATGATGCTTTCATCGGGAACTTCTCTATATTCATTAGGTACAGAAAGTCCAAAATTTAATGCATATTCAGCTACTACTTCTGAATTTTCATCAGTATCCATGGCTTGCCCTGTCATTTGAGAAAGGAAGTGCTTCTCAATGTTAGGTAAATTATCTAGTAAGCGTAAGCCTATACCTCCTAACAACATTATAGTATCATATGTTCTAAAACAATCTATAATCGCTTCAATGCATTTCTTCATATTTTGGGTTATTTGCTCTTTATCAACTAACATATTTTTTAATTTCTTCTGAAATTTATTTAATTGTAACTTTAGAGCAAAATGTTCATTTTGTTCTTTGGACATTCTACGTGCCCTATATTCTTTGCTGTTTTTTAATGGTTTTTTTCTATTCATCAATCAATGCTATTTACATAAACTCAAAATAAGGGTGCTCCGAACAATCATAATCCTCTTCATTGATCATCGGATTATTCACAAAGAAAGACTTTTTGTATAGTTCACGGGCAAATGGTGTTACTATTTCAATTTCATTCTTTGTATATACACCGGTTTGTGGACGGTTAAGCAGTCCGGCTTCAATGTACATAGGCATGACACAATATAGGGCATTGGGAAGAGAACGGTTGCTGGCATATATGGACGATAATCTGTTTATGAGCAACTGCGAAGAAACTTCTTCTTGAACATGAAAGAATTTTCCAAGGATTGCTAAAGCGTCATAGCCGAATGTATATGCCGCATTGATTAGAGCCGTAAAAATGATGGCTCGATCTCCTTTATATTTTATGGCAATAAAGTATTCCTGCTTATGCTCTTCAATGAAAGGGAAAAGTGGATTGCGTAATGTTAGTTTCCCAATGATGCTTCTCGCCTTGTTGATACGGTTTTCACCTTGGTACTCACCTGAAGCAAGGTCTGCGGCATATTCCGATGTGAAGCAACCATCAAGGGCTGCTTTCATAGCCATTTCCATTACATTGATACTTATGCGTTGGTTGATACCTACTTTCTTTTCCATATTATTTTTTCTTGATAGTTATAAATGGTATGACCACTTCCAAGAAGTGTGCACCACCATGAGTAATACCGTCTTTGTTGCTAAAACTGTTTGTATTTCGCCACACAGCCCATTCTTCATGTACAAGAAGTCTTTCTTCTATTTCAGAATTTGATTGCAAGAAGGATTTCAGATAGTCTCCGTTATTATATATAAGATGCCTATTTCCTCTACTTTCTCTTTCATATAAGTAAGTCTTTTCTTGCGAATTGAGAGTACGCCAAGGATTGGCAAGCACATTTCCGTGGTCTGTAGTTATGTAAATTTGATATCCCTGGTCGTAAATGGTCTTTATATCATCAGCAACTTCTTCTGCCCAATTTTTTGTTAGTGCATATAAATCCTTATTGCTATTCAATGCATGCATCTTTTCATCAAGGTTTGTATCAACCATTGCCTGACGATAATAGCTGTTATTGTCTAACGTCAGATTACCATGCGTATATGCAATTTCATAGTCTTGCATTCGCTTGGGGGCAGGTCTTGAAGTCCAATAATTGACCCATAAACGGTTTTCATCCGTAGGTGATTGTCTGTAATCTATTTTGGGCGCTTCTCCACGGAATATAGCTTGTCTTGATAATTTAGTAATCGAAGGAAGCCATGCTAAAGTCATGTCCTTCTTTGTTGAAATACCTATATTATTAAGAGTTTTGTCCAATATCAAATATTGCCAATAAGTCATTCCATCTATGACAAGCAAAGCAACCTTGTCTGTTCGTTGATGCACATGGGTTAAATGTGGTAATATTTTATGCACCATCTTGGGCTTCTGAACAGATGATGAGTTGATGAATGAAAAATAGCGTTTGTCTATGAAATCCTGAAAGTTGGCATTCAATTCTTCGATAGTAGGCTCTATTTCATGATATACTCCTCGGCTTATAACATTCAGAAGTATTGCGCTTATTTGGTCTATTGTTTCTACTTTATCCCACTGAAGAGGTATGGCTTTTAGCGAAGAACATACAGTTTGTACATCCATTCCATAAAGATTTTCTGCTTCACTCAATAAGGATCGAGTTTCATCAATTGTCAAGTTGCGAGTGAATTTCTTATGAAAGATATACGATGCCATACCAAATGTCATCTTGGCTTGCAGTAGTTCCACTTCATTACATGCGGGCATCAGTTTGGCTATAGTAAATGTTGGAGCTATATAAAGGTGTGATTTTATATCTGGTAATATGTCATCGATATGATCCATTATATAGCATACCTTTTGGTCGGAATGTTTGTCTTCCAATTCATATCGCACACGAAGTTCTATACCTGAATTTACTGGAAGCAACAACAAACCGCTTGTAGCTAAGACTTTTTGTTGTGTGTCAACACCAAGCAAGAATCCATCAGGATTTCTTACAACACTCAGTCTTCTGCCATCGGTTGTCAGACTTTCTACTATTCTGCGAACAAATTCATCCATCTACTCTTACGGTTAAAATGAGTTTAACATCCGGCACCACACTGCGCCCTCTTGTAAATGTATTTGTCCATTCTTCTTTCTCTGCCTGCAATCTACGCATTTTGGCATTTTTGATATTTTCGATACCAATACGTGCAATGCGTTGTTCTGCAAAACCAAGTGCACGGAGTTTCTTTTCTGCGATCGTTTGCAGATTGCTTTGTATGTCATTCTCCATGCGATGAAATATTGTAAAGAGATTGTTATTCAACTGCTGCTGACTATCAAAATCTACATTACAAATTCTTTCTCCAACGTAGTTGAAACAACTCTTTTCCTGCACCAATCGATTCCATATATCGTTTCCGTATGGAGCAAACACCTTATCGGTGTCAGTGATGAACTGTGCAGAGTAAGTTGTTTTTGTTTCATAGCTATTTTTGGCCGATACTTTCCAAATTGTTAGATACCCAGAAGTATCATTCCCGTCGTTCGAGATAATAGCAGGTACACTACTTTGTGTATTACCATCTATTTCGTCCAAGATTCGTTTGACCATCGGATGCTGCAATGTCAGATGTTCAGCATCAGGATTTTCTCCGTGCTTGGAGGAATCAAAAATAGCAGTAATATTTTCTCCTTTAATGGAGTATTGTGTCACACCGGTTAGTTTCTTGTCAATCTTTCCACTTTCGCTAAGGGCATATAAATCCATCAATTCTTCAAGCCATACAGGAAGAGGACTGAACTTAATCTCACTGGCACTCTCTTTGTTTATATCTTCTTCGTCAAAAACGGGCAATGCTCCTTCTGTAGATTTGTATTCGTTCAGTTTACTCTTAATTTCATATAACCAACTATCACTGGCAAAATCAAATCTTTTAGGATCAAGCAACGATTGCAGATACAAATGGTTTACCCTTTTCATATCAATGGTTGAATCCAACACATCACTTGTTTTGTCAATACCCAATTCTTGTAGAATAGCATTCAACTTCTCCACAATGATTTGATACACTCGTGTATCCACCGTATTATCAGTAAGCATGTTGAATGCTGTCACCGGATGTTGTTGACCAATACGATCCACACGACCAATTCTTTGTTCGATTGCCATAGGATTCCAAGGCAAATCGTAATTGAATACTATGTGGCAGAACTGCATGTTCAATGATTCTCCGGCAGCATCTGTCGCAATCATTACATTTGATTCATTCTTGAACTTAATGAGCGCGTTTTGTCGCTCTTGAAGTTCCATACTACCGTTGATGCATACGGTTGTTAATCCTGCTTGTTCTATCTGTTTAGTTAGATACTCCTGTGTCTTTCTAAATTCAGTAAACACAAGCACTTTCAATTGTGAATCTCCTTTTTCTTCCCTTAGTTGAACTATTTTTCGGATAAGAGCCGTAGCTTTGGCATCCTGTTCATTTTCCAAACAATAGCGGGCTTCTGTTATCAATTCTTGAAGTTTTTCTTCTTCATTAGCAAAACTATCTCCCTGCAAATTTACAGAATAGTCATCCATAAGAAAGTCCTCAAAATCCAAAGCACCTTCCTCATCATAATCATTGATGTTGTCTGCAATCTCTTCGTGTTGTAATCGCCATAGGCGTGTTTGCATGGCGGCCAATATGGCAGCAGTACTACTGCTTGCCAATTTCTGCATCATGACCATCACCAGACCTGTAGCATTACGGCTACCACGTTTGGCACGACCAAAGCAATAGCGGACATAGTCTGTTACATGTTCATAAAGCTGTTTTTGCAAATGATGGATGGTATTGTCCAAAGGAACATCCAATCGGATGGTTTCTCGCTTTTGGAAAAGTTTCTTTCCATTGTAATCTACGGCATACCGTTTTTCCGAACGCATCACATAAGGTGATATTTCTTCAATAGTTGGCATACCTTCACCAGAAAAGGCATCTGCATCCATCAATTGAAGTACACGACGGAAATGGTCACTCTTTCCTCTGTGTGGGGTAGCTGAAAGTAGCAATACATTGGGAACAGCATTGCACAGAGTTTCTGCTAACTGATAGCGTGAAACTTGTGATGTGCTTCCTCCCATACGGTGTGCTTCATCAATGATAATCATATCAAAGTCAGCACCTACAACCGATTCTATACGGTATTTATTGTATTCGTTTATTTTCTCTTGGCTCCAGCCTTGTCTTTGGGATACAGGTTTCAATGCATCCAATGATACAATGATTTGATTGTGTTGCTTCCAGAAGTTTAGTTCCTCTTCAGCATCAAAACTGGCAAAAGTTCTTGCCATGCCGGTAATGAAATCGCTATCGTAGATAAAGAAGTTCTCGTTGAAGTGCTCCTTTAATTCCTGCTGCCATTGAATCATGGCCGATTTGGGGACAATCAAGAGAATACGTTTTATTTCTCCGCGTAGTTTCTTTTCCTTCAGCACCAATCCTGCTTCGATGGTTTTACCCATACCCACCTCATCGGCAAGCATAAAACGGGTTTGAACTCCCTGCATCACTTTTTCCAGTACCAATATCTGGTGTGGCAAGGGAATAAGGCTACTTTCATAGGGTGCTAATAAGCGTTTCTGCGCCATTTCTTCTTTGATACGTGCAGCTATAGCAATATATCGCACGTATGACATGCCTGCATGTTTACTTTCTGGCATGTCTTCCTCTAAGTCTGAACGCAACACCTGTGCAAAGGAATCATCTTCAAGGATATGAATCCAAAGCGTTTCCTTTCCAAACAGTGTTTTACTGCCTATAACTTCTATGCTTTTGCCCTTATATTTCATTCTTCTTGTTACTTAATAGCTTTTCTTGCAAAGTGTAATTTTTGTAACATCTTATAAATCAAATCAATGCGTTTGATTCCCTTGTAAAGTATCAAATTTTTCTTGTAAACTTTATCCGTTAACAAAAAATCAATCTTTAATCTTGTATTGTTGTTTGGGATGATTGGGTGTCCCTGGATATAGCATTTCTATTATTTTTTCCTTTAGCATACGCGGAATAATGTGGTTGCGAAGATATTTATAATCTTTACCTATTTGTAAGGCTATATCTTCTAATGAAATCCAATCTATACAAACAGCTTTTATCAACTCATTCATTTGTTGCTTGGACAATCTTTTCTTTAATGAGGTTGCAACATTACTTTCTGAGCTTGCCATATTATCCTCTAAGGTTGCAACATTACTTTCCGAACTTGCCATATTATCCTCTAAGGTTGCAACATTACTTTCCGAACTTGCCATATTAGTTATAGAAAACAAATTGCCGCTACCTTTCTCCGGAAGATAATATTTCATACCTCTGCCATATCCCTGAGAAACGAGTAATCCGTTTTGACACATACGTTTCAATAACTCTGATATTTGTCCTTTATGTAGATTGAGGGAATAGCGTAATCTCTCATTTGTAACGCTACCCTCATCACATGTTAAAGCTAAAACGGATAAGACTTCATGTTCAAAATTACTTGTTATGCTACCAAACTTTTCCTCTAATTTCAATTTTACATTCTCGGAGAGTAAAGATTCCATTGGCATAATCAGCTCAACTTTGTCAGGCTTTTGATGTTCATCCAAAATAGGTGCTCTCCAATTGGATTCTCTCCAACCTTTTAAGATTTTGTCTGTACCACTTCCTGCTTTCTCGGCAACACCTAACATTGAAAACATTTTCTGTAGCGATTTATTACGGCATACACTTTCACCTCCAGAATAATATTGTTCTTTTGAAACAAGCATAGTACCAGGATTAGAAAACACAAAAGCATTTGTATTGTGCTTAACAACAAGCGAAGCATCTTCCGTATAATCAGCATGTACGCATAGATTAATCAGAGCTTCTCTGACAGCTATATGAGCTGGAGTTTCTTCCTTACGAGTATTGCCTTCTAATTTAAAAGGTTTAGGCAATACCGATTGTAATCTTGGTAAAACTCTCTGGTAAAAATTAAATAAGTTGGCCTCCCAAGTTCCGTCAGCACATATACGGTTTGTCCATCTCACGTTTTCATCTTCTGTGAGATGTTCACGATAGTCGGGGAAAAAGTTTGGAGCACATTCAGGATCTGTAATAGATTCGTTTTTGCCAAACATAAGTAATCCTGCAACGGTAAATCCCTCCTCACCAGTTTCTCTATCCTTGCGATATCCTCCAAGTTTCTTAAGCAGTTCCAATTCACTGAGCAGTAACCACGGGTGGTCAGGAGAAGAGATGCTAAATTTCTGACGATATGCCTGGATGGTTTCCATATCAATATCGTCCATTGTGTAATTCTTCAATATACGACTATCTGTTGGATGTTGTTCATCTGCATCTGCATACATTCGTATAACTTCTCGTCGTGTGCACAGGTAATCCCCCTCATAGTTACGTTTGTAAGTACCCTTGTACGGATCTGTGGTTCTGAATACGGGACGTTGTTCTTTGCTGGCTCTTGGTACAAAGAAGAGCAAAAACTTATATCCCTTATATTCTGCGTCAAGCACATCATTCTCATTCATTAGATTGCAACTAATAGTAGAACGATTGTTGACGTTGTTCCAGAAATCCTTTTTGTACTTTTCTATTTGTTCGGCTGAGAGTCCATTAAGCGAGAACTTTCCATCGGTTTCTTTCACTCCAAACACGATAGTACCACCATCGGTGTTGGCAAACGCGGAGTAGGTATCCCAAAAACTGCTTGGGAAACCACCTGCTGCACTCTTGAATTCTATATCATCACACTCTGTTTGATTGAGAAGTGTGTCAAGATAATCGTTAAAATCTTGTATATTTCTAACTTCTATCATAAATAGGTCTTGCTTTTAAGTTACACTCTCATCGAAGCGATGTCGTAGTACTGCAACAATACTTCGTCTTCTTGGAGGAGTGATTCCTGGATATGGTCGCCCACGGTGACGATGGCTTGATAGTTCTTTTGCTTGTAGCATTCCTTGAAGCCATAGCGGAGCACTTCGAGACGAGTGTCTTTCATGCGCTTTGCTTTGGGCTTTGATGCTTGTTCGAGATAAAGGTTGAACTCTTTCATCAACTTCTTACCACGGAGTATTTCGAGGTCGGCAGCCTTTTCTGCATCCGGCTTGCGCCATTTGCCATCTTCGTCTTTGATGAAGTTTTCTTCAAGGATGGTGGCAAGTTCAGGAAGTACGTCACCTTTCTTGGGTGCTACCATGTCTTTCATCCAGTTAGGAAGAATTTCTTGGTAGGTCTGTGGTTCTGTAAGCTCACGTTTTAGCCATTCGATGCCTTCTGCTTCACTACTGATGAAGAGAGCCATCGGGACAAAACCATCGGATTTATCTTTTTCATTATCGTATATAACCGCTTGTGAAGCAGTAAAAAACATGTCATCTCTTTCTATAAATCGGTCTTTTAAACCTCTTTGAAATTCCACGGAATTTATTGGTATTTCGTAATGATTTTGAACATAATATGAAATTAATCTATCATACAATATTCGTTGATCTCTTTCAATATTGATTTGCATACTATTATCTTTTTTGATAAAAATAGGCAAATGATTTAAATGATCTTCTATAAATAACCAAATGTCATTTGATGTTAAAAGTCTTTTTTCCAAAATGCACTGCGAAGGTTTATAGCATGATATTGCTAAATCCTCTTTTACTCCAGTTTTAGTGGAAATAGACCTCATACCTCCTTGGCCTTTATTTAGTGCAGCAACATTACTAATTACAAAACCAGCAGCAGAAATAGCATTTTGTATCAAATTCCAAATACTTGCTTTTGTATTGCTGAACTCTACAGTCATCCATTTCCCCGGCTTTAGTATTCTATAAAATTCCGAAAAACAAGTTTGCATTATTGTTGAATAAAAAGCCATGTCTTTTCCTTGAACATTATTTTCAATAGCTTCATATTGATTGTTTGTACATAATCTTAACCATGGTTCAACAAGTGCATTCAATTCTGAATACATAATATTTGCACCAAAAGGAGGGTCTGTAAAAATATAATCTATAGAACAACTTTTAATAGGGGTTTTTGATGCACTCCAGATAGATATAGTATTAGTATATGAAGAGCCTATGTATGGAATAGCTCTTAAATAGCTAGCTAACTTATCGTTAAATTGTTCAAGAATGGATGTCTCTACAGGTATATTAGGAATATATAAAGTGCCTTTCATGTGTCCAGCATTCCAACCGCCACCGCCATGGAAGAAATTATTAACATGTATTCGATTCATCTTAGATGAACGATTTATCATTCCTGTAAATATAAATTTTAGCTCGGCAGAATGCGTGGATTTTTCAATTAAATCTAATGATTCGGATAATGCAATCGTATTTCTTTTTGTATTATATAGATGAACGTGAGAAACTCCATGAGTCCTTTTAGGCTCTCGAGTTTTTTCACCATCTGGAAGTTCGTAATTAGGTACAAATTTAGAATATTCTAATTTATCAATTTTATCCAAAATGGACAAATCATAACTGTCTGGTTTCTTTTGTTTTCTTACACCATTTACGGTATATACGATTAAAACAGGAAGGGATTTTGCAATTGAAATAACTGATTTCAACAAATTATCATATTTGCTTTCAAAAACTCTAGTTGGTCTGTTCTTTTTATTATGAATACAACCGCAATGTGGACATTTATAATCATCTGCAATGCATTCGTTTTCAAAATCCATAGCAACATCCCAATACAAAAATTCTTTTCCGCATTGATTACAATAGAAATAGTCACTCCATACTACGTAATTAATCAAACCCAAATTTCCTTTTTCATCGTGAGTTTGATACATCCATGATATTTTTTCTTCTAGTTCTTTATATATTCTATTAGCTTCTCTTTCAAGATTTAATTTGTTTGTTGGCAAATTATAATCGAATGCGATTGAATATGCATAGGGGGATAAATCTCCTATAATGGCATGTCTTTGACCCCACATAGGCTTACTGTTGAATAGTTGTTTCCACTCAACTTCAATACTACCTCGATCATCCATTGTTGGATTTCCACAAGCTTGTGCTGCGATTCCAGTCATTCCTGTTCCTGCAAACCCGTCAAATACTATGTCACCAGGTTGGGTATAGTGCAAGATATAACGCATAATAGCAGGATGTGGTACTTTTGTATGATATGTATGAGCAGTATATACTGGATTATTCTTTCCTACTTTTACATCGCTTGCATACGGTTCATTTACTTCGAATTCTGCACTACGCTTTCCTTGCTTCTCCAATTCCACCTTCTCCTTTTCCCATTCTGCAACAAAATCATTCAACCAAGGATTAGGACAGGCTGTATAATAAGGAGGGTCGGAAAGATTGATGATGTCTTCATCTTCTCCAATAGGGAAGCCTTCTATCTGGCGAAGTTCTGGCAACTTCTTTCGTAATTCTTCACGGAAGTAAGCACGACGGGCTTCGTCGCTCTCAAATTTCATACCAAGGCATACCACCTTTTCAGGAGTCAGTTTCACTTCCTCAAACTCCTCGTCACGAAACAGATTTATATCAGGGTTGCTCATAGCTTTGTTCTTTACTTGATTATTATACGAATATCCTCTTGACGTTTTCCGTAACTCTTTTCTTCGATGTACTGAGTCAATGCATCAATGGCTTGTTGCTTGGTCATTGGGCGAGAGAAGATACGAAGCATGTCGTCATGAGTAATCTCAATCTTAGTGAAATTACGTTGCAGTTTGCCGATGGCCTCCATCAATGGACGGGCAAACTGGCGATTCAAAGAAATTTGGTTATTCTCGAATTGCTCTATCAAACTCTTTTCGTCATTATTAAGTACATCACGATTGCGACGAGTCATCGGGTCTTCCAAAGCATCATGGAATTGTCTAACATATTCTTCATAAATGCCTTTCAACTCGTCCTTCAAATCACCCACTTCTGGCAATTGACAGCGCTGAATAGTTGGATTGAAACTATCCACAGAGGTAGGAGCATAGAGAATGCTTTGCTTGGTTACCTGTGGATTGGCCAATTTAAGGCGATTCAGTTTCTGTTTCCACTGCTCATATTGTGCAGGGTTGATAAATGATGCGCCCGAGACAATTTCACAAACGCTATATTCTTCTGTGGCTTTGAGAGCTTGCGCCTTTTGGTAATCCATTTCACAAATATGAGCTTTGAGATATTCGCCCATGTACCAATCGGCATAGCGATTCTTGATGGCATCCAGTTCGGTCTTATAAGCGTTTCTGGCTGCTTCGTCCTTATCTACTATTTCCTTGACTTTTTCAATAGCCTCATAAATATCACCACGAAGTGTCGGCTCGTTGATGTTGGAAAGTGCTGTACGCAAATATGAAATATAGGATTCAAACTCTCTCAATTGCTTCAATGTACGCTCTGTATTCTCCAACTTCATGCGTGTTTCTTGCATAGCAGTACGAACCAATTCTATAGGCCATTCGATGTTGCGCATCTTGGCTTTGGAGTTGTAGCGTTGAATTTGATTGGCAATGCCTTTCAGTTTATCAAACTCATGGTTGAGCTGACGGGCATTCTCTTCTGATATGATTTCAATATTTCCTGCGAAGCGATATCCACCATTAATCTTGTATTGTAATGCAACAACACGTTCTTCCATCTGCTTGGCTTTGCTTGACAAGTCGGCAAACACACTGCTTTCACGATTATCCAACTCCGATGTACGGTCAACACCCAGGAAGCCAATCATCAATTCACGTATCAGAGGAATATTGATGCCTTTAGGTGGACAAATGTTAGAGAAGGTATAGCAGTCCTGTGGTGCCAAATTGTTGAAGTTGGCAATGTTGCTTGCATTGATTCTGTTGCCACCATTGAGAACGATTTCGATCTCACCCAAAGCAGCCATTGTACCCATGACAAGCATTTCCAAATCAGCTTCGATGTGGAAGTCTGATGAAATATATTCGTGAGTATCTGCAAAGAATAGTTCTAGTATCTCGTCACGATTGACCACCTGGCCCCCTTTTGCATCCAACTTCTGCTTCAAACTACGGGCATATTGTGAATGCTCGGTAGAAAGATGTCCGTCTTCCCACAAGCCGAGTCCCATCAAAATGGCTTCACCATTGCGGTTCATCTGTGTTGGGTTGGCGATTTTGTTTCGAGCAGATTTTAACAAGTTGTCTCTGTTACCTACAGTCAGTGGTTGTAGTAATGCAGTGAACCTCGGATAATAAGAGTTCTCAGCTTCAAATTGCTGCTCCATGATATAAGAAGTCACATTGCTAACAATGTCAATCTTGGAATCGCCTTGTGCCCCCTGCATTACCTGCAAAGGATGTTGCTCGCCTACATATTCCACTTGGGTATTGCTGAGGAACTGAGCATTGAACAAGTTACGTGCTTCCTTGAAGTATTTATCACGTAACAATTTGTATTTAGGCTTTTCATCACTGCTGGCACTTCCTTCTTGTGAAAGGGCAGAGCCATAAAGTGTAACCTTTTGTTTGAACTCTTCGCTCAAACCATCCATGATGAAATATACACTATCTATTTCAGCGCCATGTGCTTTTGCCGTATGGTTGAATATCGGCATGAAATAGATATAGAAGTGCTGTTGTGGTTGAGTAGTAGAACGGCTGTTCGGATTACCCATAAAAATATATCCGGCACGGTTGCACTTGTGTGATTGCCATTCGATGGCGTGTGGCCAGATGTTGAAACCGGTACGGTAAGTATCACCTTCTACCGGAAGAACTTCTGCCAAGAACTTAAAGAAGTATTCATCCTTTTGCTCCGGACTCATCTGTAGGGTGTAGTCCTTTACTTTCTGCTCGTAGTTTACACCACCTTCAATGCGCAAGTGATATTCGTTCTCACCTTTTTCAAAGTATTGTCCGATGGTAGCAGAAACAATGGAGTCAAGTACACGGGTAAAAGCAAGGTCAACTAATTCGTCGTAATTCTCACAAGTGATATCGATGTGACAAAGATCGTTTGCCAAAGAATCAGCTGTTACACCATTGGCATGACTGAGGTCCGCTTGCAACATCTTGATGGATGCTGCTGCTACGATGCGATGCGCCAAAGTCTTCTTCGGTGCTAAACCACGAGTAAAGTTGTCTTCAATCTTTTGGTCGATGAGTGCAGCAATATCGCTGACCTTACTTACATCCGGGTCGGCTTTCAAATCTACATTGCTCAACATGTCTTTCCAATAAGAGTCGTAGCAGATAAGTCCGGGTTCTGCATCTGGTACCTCGTTGTCCATGATGCTGGCAAACTTACGGGAAAGCGTCTTCAAGACTTCGCGCTGGCTCTTACCGATACGGATAAGAGAGAAGTTTTCAAAATAACTTGGATGAACGGGGAAGAGGTTTACGTATGTTTCCAAGTTGTTGTTCATGTGAGGAAACATTACAGTGAACTGTGACAGATGTTGGCGTATCTGTGCTTTCTGATGTTCGTTTTTCTGCAACAAACGTTGTTGTACGATGAACTGTACATCTTCCTTTTGAATGGTTAAGTCGATATAACGTTCATTGACATGACTCAACATTTCCTTTGCAAATTGGAACTCAGGAGAACGATAAATCAATTCCTGTACACCGAATACCATACGGAAATGAGTGCGGTCACTCATCTGGCCCAAAGCCTGGAGTACCGCCAAGTCACGATTCAACTTCGAAGGTTCACTACGGCCTTTCAGGTAAGAAAGCATTTCATCAATAACCAACATGAAGCCTTTATCAGGATATACCTCTTCGAAAGCAGCCATCATCAACTGAAGCTTTTCGGAATAGGTAGCAGGTGTCGTATCATCCGTAATTGAATAATCTACTCCCCATGCTGCCAATGCCTTATCTATTTGGTAGCATACGATATCCCATAACTCTTGATTATTACCTAATTCAAAACGATAGACCATATATTTACCGGCTATCGTCTTCAACCAATCCTTCGCTTTCTGACTTTGTAGCAATGGCAGATAGTCTGCATTCTCAGCAATGATAGAGAATAGTGACATTAAGTGAGACTTACCCGTACCATAGTTACCCACAATCTGAATACCTTTGGTTTCAGTAGTAGCATTCAAGTCGAGCTTGGCACATATCTGCGGGATGATATGGGTCTCATACAAATTGGAACATACAAAGTTCTTGACGAGCTTCGCACGGTAATCATCGTTGTCAAGTTGTCCGAACTTGATAATTTCATCGATGGGGTCGAATTGGATAAGGTCTTTATATTTCATCGTAATGAATTTTATAGGATATGTCTGATAAATTGATTGTGTAAGAAGAGTCTGTATCACCGGCTAAATAGAAGATGTTCTTTTGGATTATTCCTTCAGCACTATCTACAATAAGCACGTATGCTTTTGACCATGAACTGAATTTTGCATGTAAGTCAAGCCGTAAAGCAGGTTCAAATAGGATGCCTATATTGCGGATGGCGATGTAATCTCCAATCTCGGAATTATGGCATATATTTTCCTTGATAATCTTCTCTAACTCTTCTTCGACAACGAAAGGAAGATGTCGATTGGATAATGAAGAATCAATAGCACGAGCCAACAAAGCACCCATATCCACAAAGTTCATCCCTTCGGCATGATGCGAAGTGAATAGTAATTTGTGGCGAGCGCCTGTTGGTATGTATTGTTTCAATGTCTTCATTACAATCTTACCTTTAGATTATACTCTCACGATTTTAAACTCTTCTTCTCTGGAAGAATTAAGTAAGTCTTTTACGTCCACTTCAAGCAAATTGGCCACCTGGAGCAAAGTAGCCAAATCGGGTTGCGATGTATTGGTACACCATTTGGATATGGTAGCAGGGTCTTTCCCCAACTGTTCTGCCAACCACTTGTTTGTTCTCTTTTTCTCTACAAGAACGACTTTTATACGATTCAAATCTTTCATGTTCTCTGCCATTTTTATTGCGTCAAACGCAAAAATAGTAATTGTTTACCATATTAAAGAATGTTTGCGAGAATTTTTCATCAAATAGGGCTGTTTTTGAGTAAAAGTCCAATAGCAAAGTATGTTTTATGCTATCGGACTTCATTTATATTAGGCAAATTATGAGTATGGAAATCAAGAGTAGTGAACTGAGAATGATTATCGCTATTGTTTTGTAGCATGCCGTCTTCTGTGAGTCGCGTTCCTTGCGGTATTCTTTTATAAGACCGTTTGCTACTGTCACCAGTTTATTTTCAATCCCATTGAGAGGTATTAGTGTTGGTTTGATGTATTGCTCAAAGAGATTCTTCTCTCGCTGGGTTGTCCAGGTTGCCATAGCTTGATGATGGCGCTTGACTTCTTCATCCTTTTCCAATTGAGACTTATTAGGAAACTTTTCATTGAGTGCAACAAAAATAGACTCATCCACGATTTTCCCAATGTTGTACCGTTGAATGGTGTTTTGTAATTGTGTTATTGCTTGCCGGTTTTTTTTAACCTCATCTACCAGCTCGTCAAACATGGATAGGAGGGCTGCTTTTTCATTATCTTTCTTCATCTTCTTCTAAATTTACGTGGTTTGTTATTCTTGTTTTCTTTCTCATTGTCCTCGTTCTCAGAGCTACTTCCACCACCTCCACCGGATGTTGGTACATCGTGGGGCTGCAATGCGAATTCTATAGCTACATTGGCAATATTATGCCCAAATGAAGGGCCACTATCAGAACTTGAAAATTCCGGTTCGTAAATTCTAATGATTCTTCCATCGTCCAATGTTTCATGGTATACATGAATGTTTTCGTAGCGGTAGGATTCTTTTTGATTCACTTGGAACTGATTTATTTGGCCCAATAAACCGACCAATTTGTTATAGCCCAAACTACGGTCGATTTTTGAACCGCTATAAGTATGGTCATCTTTTGTAAAGCATATGCCATGTATATTACCATTCTCATTTCTTCGGAATGAAATGGTAATTCCTCTTCTTTCAAGTCTGCGTTGAAAACTATTCCAATTATTACAATCGTGCAAAGCGTCCAAGATGGTTGCGTATAAATGGAATTTCTCTTTATCTATTCCACGCAACCTATGTGTTTTGACTTTTTCTTTACCTTTTGGTATGTATAATCCATACCGCATGGTCAGTTCTTTGCAGATAATCGCACTACGAATTTGGTCGTTACTATCGCTTATTGTATGGGCATCGTTATCCACACGATTGTACACAATATGGATGTGGGGATGGTCCCTATCGAAATGACGGACAATGATGTATTGCGTGTTCTTGATTCCCATCTTTTCCATATAGTCATGTGCAATTTGAACCATTCGTTCGTCATTCAATTTGAATTTATCTTTCTCGCTAAAACTCAGCGCGGTATGTCCAACCATGTTTTTCACTTTGCTGTTTTGTGAAGCCTGGTCGTTGAAGCATGCAATGATATTCTGTAGAGTATTTGTACGGACACCATCAGATGCCAACTGTTTAGCGTCTTTACCATCTTTGAAGACGTAATTCACGACACCGCCAAAACTGCTTCGCTTCATAATCTTTGCAATCATCCTCTAATCTTTTTAATAATGTTATCCACTTCGTTCATCAAATGACCGGCTTCTGTTGCCACATGATGATAGCCATAGGTATTCGCGTTCTTGGCCAGTTGGTTCAAGTTGTTTGCCATACCGGATAATACCCTTATGTGCTTTACTTCTTCCGAAGTCAATCTGGATTTTATACTTCCATTTACAGCACATTCTCTGATGTATTCTGCTGGCTTGACTCCAGACATTTTAGCCTTTCCTTTGATAGTATGTTTCTCTATGGGAGTACATTTGATAGTGAAGATTTCACTACGCTTTTCTACTCTCGTTAATTGCGGTCTTCCGCCTCTGTTCTTATCATTCATTTCTTTTTTTCGGTTGAAAGTTTGTTGGTCGTGAAGTGTGAGGAACGGTTGATTCAAGGTTTTGGGATTACCAAAACATAAACTTGCCAACCGAAAAAAACTACATTCCTCTGTCACTCCGTTTTTATTCAGATTTATGAGGGGTAGATCTTCTTTATTTGTTCTCGAAATGGAAGTCTACCAGTTCCAAATTGAGGAGTTCTATCATCTTCTTAAGAGAGGGATTTTTCTGGCACATACTTTGTAATATGGCCTCACCGGACTTCTCTATTATCAGATAATCAGCAATATCATATCCGTTTTCTTTTTCCTTTGCACTTGCATGCTTCCCCAAATAGTTAGACAGAATAACGTTGATGCCTTTTCGTCTCATCAAGAATGCTTTCTTTTGCCATTCATCTTCCATGCCAATGTCCGGAAAAAGGACCACATTCCTGCCACAAAGAATATCAAAGTGCTGTTCATTAAAACAGCCATTCTTTCCACCTGTAGCTAACCATATATAATTAGGTATATAGGCGGAAGCGATGATAGCAGTCTTTTCACTCTCAACAATGGCTACAGGTTTGTTATTGCCGGCCAGCAGGTGTTCACCAAAGAAACATTGGTTGAGTGTAAAAGCGGGAAGATTAAGTACCGTATGTGCCCAAGAGATTTTAGCATATGGTTCTTTTACACGTTTGCCGGTATCTGGATTATAGAGCATGACTTTACCTGTATGTACTCTGCCTTCTGTATCCACTTGCCAAAACACGGTAGAGTTACCCCATTTTTTGGCTGTACCTACATGATACATTTGCATTTGTTGAATGGCTGTCTTTGTTCCGAGTTGTCCACACAGATATACATATAGGTTGTTGTGTTCGTAATGACGTAGCGACTGCTCCATAATCCGTCTGTCAATAAATGATGCATCCATTGCTTCTTGTATAAAAGGTTTTACATCCTTTGTGGTAGAGAAAGTGTTTTCTCTTGTTTTTTCCCTTTCGTTTGGATTCTTTTCGAAATACATGGATGGAGAATAGTGATAACCGCATTTGTTCTCTCGATTACATTTACCCACATAATCAGGAAATTCAATACTGCCTTCAATGTCAATATAGCGTGAGAATTGAAACTTTTTTCCGCAACTTGGACAGGTGTAACGATTTCGTTTACTCCTGTTGTATGGCTCTAATATGAATCTATAATTCGTCATTTGCATTAAGTTTTTGTGATTGCCAAATTGCTAAAATGCTAAAATCGCCCATGAATTTGTCAATTTGGCATTTTGTCAATTGCACTTTTGATAGTGCCCATGCCGATGAATAAGGTATTTAGTGCTTGCCTTTTTCAAGAACCTGTCGAATGTGCTTGGATTCCATTCCAGTTGTATTGCAATCTCCAATCCTTCTGCACGACTGAATTCTTCAGGTAGTTTCTGCAATAATTCTTTCTGTTTGGCAGTTAGAAATATTCCATTCATCATGTCATTAACCAATAAAGCAGTTCCCTTGTAGTAATCTACCAGTTTAATAGCTTTAGTAACTGTATCAAAATCCACTTTATCTGCGCTTCCTTCATTGCAAAGCCATTTGCAGACTTGGATAATGAGACAAAAGCGGTGAATGAATATCTCAAATTTGCTATAGATACCTTTCTTTTTGTCTGACTCTTCCTCGTTGATCATATCAGTCCAGTTTCGCTGCCATTCCAATAGAAGTTTCTTTGCTTCTGGCTCATATTCTATTGTTGTTGGTATTACGCGGCCTGTTTCATCTGTTGAGATTTTCAAGTGAATGAGTTTTTGAATGATATTATCCCAATCACCGTAATAGGAAGCGTCCATATCTGTATCATTCCAATAGGATTTTTCTTGTTCTTCTGGAATAGCAAACAGTATTCTTTCGGCAAAGCCATTGTCGCTTTTACTTCCTTTGAGCATTTCAGTAAGAATGGCCGGTTGTATTGTCCCAATGATACAAGCAAAAGGGTCGTCGATGCAATTGTTGTTTGTATCTCCTTTTCGGTCGGATATATAGCAGCTTCCGTTGAAAAGAGAAATATAAAACTGTTCTTCGGAACCATTGTTGTAACGGGTGAAATTCTTTACCCAGCCTTGAAGTTCATCCATGTATAAACATATACCTCTACGATTCTCGGCAAGAGCCTTGACCATTGCTTCCTGTGTGATATCAGACACCAAGAATCGTTTGCGAATGGGCAATGTGGGGTCTGTCTCATATCCCTGCTCCATCCGGTCCTTCTTCTTTATTCCCATGATCTTGTTATAGCGATTCAGTTCCTCACTAAATTTTCGGTATTGCTCGCTATCAAATTCAAAATATGGACGTAGAACAGTACGAAGAGGGTGGCTTTTGTTTGCACCAGGTCTTCCGACAAGCGCCATATAGAGGATATCTTTAACAGTCCATTCATTTTTGAATTTCAATACATGGGTGTTACCTATACCTACAGCTATGGCAACTAACATACTTGAGGCTGTATAGTCTACCGGATATGTCAATACTTCTTTCATTTTCCAAATGATTTTACGAATCATGGTGGGGAATATTTCAACTGGAAACCGGGATTTGCAGACTTGATTTATAAGTTTGTCTGCATCTTCTATAATTCCTTTTGCGGTAATTCTTGTTTCATTCATAAACTTCCCCTTTCTGAATACGTTCCACATCGGATAATTTGTAGCGTACCTTATTGCCTACTTTTGTGGTGATCAGATATCCATCTTTGTTCCAACGCCATAGAGTAGAACGATCAACTTTTAGTCGTCTGGCTGTCTCTTCAGCGCTTAGATACACTTCAGGTTTGTTTTCTCGCTTCTCCAATAAACGATTAACAGCGTTTTGAACAACATTTTCTAAATCATCCTTAGAGACAATCATGAGCGTCTGTGTACTTTTATTAAATTCGTTCATCATATTTGTGAAAGTGGGTTTGTTGGCAGCCATCATTGGTGATACGTTCACCGCTGCACCCACTTGGGTCTCCACTCGTTACAATGATGAAATAACGGCTTTGACGCTGCAAATGTAATATGCTAAAATTGATATGCAAAGGTTTGAAATACTACTTAACAAATTGATAATAAGTTAAATAATCAAACCTTTGCCAGATACTAAAAAGGGGAAATGCCAGAACCGTTCCACATCATTTGCCACATGAGAATCAGAGTAGTGTCCAAATGTTAGAGTGAGTTAAGACTGATATTATGATATGTTAGCATGATTGAATAAAACATGAGTGTCCAATAGCCGTTTACACTTTGTGCCACATTATTTGCCACATTTTTGCCAATAGAGGAAAGGGGGTATTGTCCACAAAATGCAAAAAATCAGACAACAATCTTTAACATTTGATTGTGTGCCCGATTCTATTTTTAATGCAAAATGTTGAGTGTTGACTATGTTTCTTCTATTATGTATAGTTCCTTGTCAACCTTATAAAGTGGTTGCTTGTATGCAGCACTCATTAGGATAAAACGGTCTTTTAGGGATAAGGAAGAATAGTGCTTGACAGCGTTGCTTCCTTCTTTGTGATGTCCTGAAACATACATGTTGACTTGTACCTTTGTCAGCATATCTATATGTGTTTTACGACAAATTTTACTACTGCCCATAGAGTAAAGAGGTTTATAGATATTTTCAGAAGACTTTTCATCGAAGATTCTTACCTCTCTGTCTATCTGGCAATATTCGAGCAATCTTCTGATTTTCACGTTATAACCGCTCTTGCCCGTAACATATTTAAGAATAGGAAAGTTGAATTGCCATTTCTTTATTAAGTCTAACGCATACCTTACGATGGGGATTTCCACTTCATCCTTATGCACGTTGCTTTTTATGGTCTTTTGTGGTAGATAGCGTAAATAGGGTATACCATCAGTGCTTACTGTAACTTTATCCATACTGAGAGCTTTGTAATCTTCAATACGACTTCCAAAAGCGCATTGAAGCAGAAAACATTCTTTTGCTTCCTGTAAGACTTCCGGTACTTCAGTATTCATGACCTTTAAAAGTTCTTCCTGTAGCAGATAAATAGGCGCATCATAGCTTTCTTTCATTACTGCTTTTCTTCTGTTTCTGCCAAGTTTTCTGAATGGGGACACCTCTATTTCGTCTCGTTCTTCCAATTCTGTATAGAAGGCCTGTAGCATCCTTAATTTTATGGCTACAGTATTTTGTGCACGTTCTTTGGTGGGCAAACATTGTTGTTTAACATCGACATAGAGCGAAGGATATTTACTAACATATTTATACTCATCAAAAAGAAAAATACGTAATTCCATTAAATCGTCAGCTGTAAAATGCTTCGGTAATATGTTTGTTTGATTGTGTATAGTCAAGTATCGCTTCAGTTCCTTATAGAGACCATTGTATTGAAGGACTCTTTTTTCGGCAAAAGTGCCGTCACGGAATCCTTCTTTGATAAATCGGTTGTATCTTTCTAACAAAGTTTCCTCTTTAGTTATTGCGATATAGTCTTCTGGATGCAGACACCGGCTAATTATTTCTTCAAATAGGTCTGCGGTTATAAGACTTTTATCCATCTTTCCACATAACTCTATATATGCAGCCTCAATAGCTTTAATTTCCTTGTCTATTTTTTCTTTGAGTTCATGGTTGTAGATAGAGACCTTAGGACGAAGTGTGCCGTCGTCTTCGAACTTTGATAAATCTTTAAGGTCGGCCTTTATCTCACTCTTATGGTAAAGGTCAACTCCACGTCCGTCTCTTAATCGGAACCTGATTTTGATGGTTCCCTCTGATTTTGTGGTTCTTCTGAATAATGTTAGTCTTTTCATTGCATACCATTATTTAATGTGGTGCAAATATACGAAATTTGCACCACTGGATCGCAATATTGCACCACAAATATGCAATACAATCCAAAAGATTAACATTTATAAATATGTGTATCAGTGCATTATGTTTTATTTGTGTTGTGTATGGGTTTAATTCCTAATTCCCGCTTCGAGTACGCAGAATAATCGCAAGTGACAGATAATTAGTTGCTTGCGATTTTCTTTTTATGTATTTGTGTTTAAACTTTGTTAAACATATCCTGTCAAACTGAAAAAAGTAATAACTTTGTGCGCATGTAATTTATCAATAAAGTGTAGAGTATGCATAGATTCAGAATATTGGCAGTGGCATTGTGCCTGATTGGTTGGGGCACAGGAGTGTTGGCGCAGCAAACTGAGGCGGATAAGAGACAGAATGACCGGATGATGCCTTCCAGACCCGACGGAATGTTCCCGGGCGGCGGCATGGGGCCGATGGGCATGATGATGCCACCCTTCCCCGGAGGCGGAATGATGCCCTTTGGCGGTGGCGGCATAGACCAGTTTGGGGTGGAGTTTGCCACCGAGATGCCACAGGATGAGGAGGTGGTGGTGAAGTCGGAAGCCGATTCGCTGTACAGCTACTACGTGGAGAATGTCAAGTTCGGCAAACCCGCAAAGATTGTTTTTTCTGATAGCGGTGCCGAGGTCGCGGGGCTTCCCGAAGGAGTGCAGCTGGAGAAGGACGGAGCATACCTGACCATCACCTCAGAATCGGCCGCTCCCTTGGCCATCGAACTCAGTGGAAGGACGGAGGACGGAGCGTTGAAGCTTGATGTCGCAGCTCCGCTCAAGCTGCTGTTCAACAACGTCACGGTGAAAAGCCAGCGCGGCGATGCCATCCTGTCAGAAGGCAAGGGTCATGTTTATACGGTGTTGGCCGAGGGGAGTGTGAACGAACTTTCCGATTGTCGCAACCCCGAGATGCCCCCCATGATGGGCTTCCCGCCAATGGGACCAGGCGGTGGAATGCCGGACATGGGGAATATGCCGGACTTCAAGCCGGGTGAAATGTCTATGCCCCCCTTCATGGACCGTGAGCGCGAAGAGAATCCGGCGGACTATCATGTGCAGTATGGGCTACGCATGAAGAAACCCATGATGAAAAAGAAACTCAAGATTGACGGCACCTTTGTCTGTGCAGGTCCGCTGACCGTCAGCGGGAGGGGCAGTTTGCAGATTCAGAGCAACAACAAGGTGGGACTGAAGAGCAAAGCGAGCCTGATGCTCCGCCCCGGCAACGAGATTACAGTGAGAGCCTTGTCGGGCAAGGGCGTGAATGCCAAAAGCGAGCTGTATATGTACGGCGGCATACTGAATGTGGATTGCTCATTCAGTGCCGACAAAGCCCTGACGTGTGGGCGCAACATGTATATCCGTGGTGGTCACACGGTGGTCAAGGCCGGTGGTGGCGAATCGAGCGAGGGAGTGGAGTCGAAGTTCCTCATGCAGATTGACGGCGGAATAGTGGAAGTCGTCGCACAGGACGACGCCATCAATGCACAGGGCGACCTGATTATCAACGGAGGAGATATAAAGGCCTATTCGATGGTGAACGATGCCATTGATGCCAACTGCAACATCGTCATCAACGGAGGCGACATCTTTGCCAGCGGCAACGGAATGCCCGAAGGCGGACTGGACTGTGCCGACGAAGAGGGCTACCGCCTGTTCATCAACGGAGGAACAATCATTGCCGTTGGAGGCCGTCATTCCATGCCCGACAAGCAATCGCGCCAACCCTCCATACAATGGTGGTTGGGCAATCTGGAGGCCGGTAAAGAATACGGAGTCGAAGGAATCTCTTCCTACAAGTCCGACCGCGCCTATCAGATGGGCGGCGCCACCCTCTTGTTCTCATCACCGAAATTGCAAAAGGGCAACCCCTACGCCCTCACCATTGACGGGCAGGAGGCTGAGCGGATAGAATCCCTTTCCGCGCCACTTGGCACAGCAGGTGGTGGCGGATGGCCGATGTAAAAACAGGGAGGGTGTCCTTCCCCATCCGTCATTACCATTCCTTCGCTGAAAGAATACCATTCTTCTACAGAGGGAGAATAGCAATCATCCATAAGAAGGGTTCGAAACGCTTGGAAGATTTAAATCTTCAGCGCTCAACATCCGTATCTTCAAGCCTCGTCGACCGTATGTTAAACAGCCATTGCCAACAGCCATCACCATCGCCTAAAAACCTGCACCCTACACCCTAAACAATAATCCCTAAACCTTCATTCACAGCTATCGCCTTCATACTATATTCGTTGTGCCCTCATACTATATAGTATCAGCCCGAACGGTTTTAACTCCTTTAACTCCTTAGCGAAGCGATTAACTCCTCTAACTCCTTCAATAAATAACCTTCATTCACAGCCTTCACACCCTCATAACCCACTGACCCACACCCGCTTTCTGTGAACGCAAGCCCATTCACCACCATTCACAGGCTTCACAAATGACCCACTTTGTCATCTTTTCAGAATTTTATATGTATAAAATGTTGCATCGCGCGATTTTTATATGTATCAAATGTTGCATGGGAGGAAAATAACTTGTATCGAATCCGACAGGATTAGAATGTTTCCATAAAAAACAACCGATATGTTTTTGTTTTCTGATAGGTTTATGTTAACTTTGTGGGCGGAAATGGTTAATTGACGGCAAATAAAATTTGATATGATGAAAGAACCCGGTTACGTTTATATCTTGACTAATCCCAGTTTTCGCGAAGATTGGGTGAAGATTGGCAAAAGTTCGCGTCTTGTAGATGTAAGAAGCAGGGAATTGGACAATACTGCTGTTCCTTTGCCTTTTGAGATATTCGCCACGATAAAGACGGTGAAATATAATGAAGTAGAGAAGTTGGTACATAGAATGATTGATGAATTAACGAATTTAAGAATTCGTTCAACTCGTGAATTTTTTAATGCTTTCCCCAACAGTTGTTTTTGAGAATAACTGTTTCTTGTTTTCCATCAATGTTGTTGCAGTGTAATCTTCGCCTGCAATTCTTTTCTCTAACGCAATCCGTTGGACTTTGTTGACCTCCTCGTTTATGATAAGCTGTATTCTTTCATAATCCGGACAAGATTCTTTCAAGCGATTTTCTTTAAAATTCCAATGTACAGGATTTATAGCGATGCCTAAACTCTTGTACTTTCTCTTGCCATTTTTGCAAATTCTCAGCATCAGTGGCGATTTCCCATCTTTCAAAACTTTGGTTTTGAAGCAGATAACACAAACTGTAAAGTTCATTTTTGGTTTACATCTTGGTTTACATGAACGTGTAAACCAGATGCAAAAAAGGGATAAAAAAAGAGAGCTACAATTTTGTAACTCTCTGATTTTTAAGTGATCCGCCTGGGGCTCGAACCCAGGACCCCAACATTAAAAGTGTTGTGCTCTACCTGCTGAGCTAGCGAATCAAACCTGTTGTTTGCCGTTAAGCGGGTGCAAAGATACTGTCTTTGTGTGAATTGACCAAACTTTTTCTTGGGAATTTGACAAAGACGGGGCAAAAAAGGGGGTGGGGATGCCCTTTTATGCCTTGATGGAGAGGGGAGAGGGTCTTTTTCTTACCTTATCTGATGCTTTGGAGCGGTGCTGCTGGTCGGTGAAGGGGTGGGGTGGCCTTCGTCTGATAAGCGGCAGGTTGGGCTTCCTCCCGATAAAGGTGGGGCGGCCTTCACTTGATAAAGGTAGGCAGGCCTTCACTTGATAAAGGTAGGGCAGGCCTTCACTTGGCAAGTGGCTGGTCAGCCCTCTTTGGGTGGGGTGGGTGGCTGGCCTTTCTTTGATGAGGCGGATGGTTGGCCTTCGTCCTGTGGGGTGGCTGCGGGCTTTTTGGGCGAGCGGCGCTTCTTGCGGCGGTTGCGGGATGGGGTGGCCGTGGCGGACGGGTCGGGCTGTGGCGGCAGTTTTTGTTCGCCGTAGTGGAGGAACTGGTTGTAGTAGGCCAGCATGAGGGTGGTGAGCGGCAGGGCGATGATCATGCCCAACATGCCGAGCAGACTGCCCCACACGGAGAGGGAGAGCAGGATGACGGCGGGGTTGAGGCCCGTAATCTTGCCCATCACCTTGGGCACGATGATGCCGTCCTGAATGACCTGCACGACGCAGAAGACAACCATCGCCAGTGCCAGTATGAGCCAGAAGTTCTGCCCCGTGTCGGCCGCCTTCAACAGGGCGAGCAGCACGGTGGGCACCAGGGCTATCAGCTGCAGGTAGGGGACCATGTTCAACAGGCCGATGAAGAGGCCGAAGCCGATGGCCATGGGGAAATCGATGATGAGGAATCCGATGCTGAACATCACGCCCACGAGGAAGGCCACGAGGGACTGGCCGCGGAAGTAGCGGTTCATGTTCACCTCCACGTCGGTGACGATGGCTTGCACAAACTGGCGGTGCTTGGCGGGCACGAGCTTGATCCAGCCGTTGGCGATGGACTCATAGTCGAGCAGGATGAAGAAGATGTAGAGCAGGATGATGAACGAGGCGAAGATGCCCACCACGAAGCTGACCGAGTGGTGGACGAGGCTCCAAACCTTGGGCATGAGGCTGCGCAGGGTGTTGCCCAGGTTCTCTTCGGTGAAGAATTGTTGCAGGTAGTTGGGGTCGATGTTCTCCTTGATGAAGTTCTCCACTGTGCCGGGGATGGAGGCGTTGCGGCTGCCTTGGGCGAAGTATTGCACGAGCAGGTCCTTCAGCCTCATGAACTCCTCTATGACCGAGGGAACAAAGAAAATCCCTGCCGCGGTGAGCAGCAACACGACGGTGAGCATGGCGCTCAGGATGGCCACCACGCGGTTGTTCATCCTCAGGCGGTACTGGTAGAACTTCACCAGCGGATAGAGGAAGTAGGCCACGAGCCAGGCGATGAAGAAGGGGAGCAACACACCGCTCAGGTGGTCGACCAGGTAGAAGAGTCCGACGAGCAGGGCCACTGTCAGCAAGCCGCGGACGAAACTGTCGAAGGTGATTTTCTTTTCCAGCATATGATTGATGATATTTGGGCGGAAGCAAAGATAGTGATTTTCCATCGTTCATCAGTCGTTTTTACCCGAAAGAACAATCATTTCCCCCTCTTTTCTCCCTTTTTATGTGAAACAACTGTTAAAAGATGCACTCTTTTATCTGTTTCCCACTAATTTCTTCCTACATTTGCACCCATAGTTCTGAAACTCGATGATGACAATGGGAATACTATACGTCGTACCTACCCCGGTAGGGAACATGGAGGACATGACCTTCCGTGCCATACGCATCTTGAAAGAGGCCGACCTCATCTTGGCTGAGGACACGCGCACCTCGAGCAAGTTGCTGAAACACTATGAGATTAAGAATCCGATGCAGTCGCATCACAAGTTCAATGAACATCAGATGGTGGAGAGTGTTGTCAACCGCATACGGGGCGGTGCCACCGTGGCGCTCATCAGCGATGCGGGCACGCCGGGCATCAGCGACCCGGGCTTTCTGGTGGTGAGGGAGTGTGTGCGTGCCGGCATCGAGGTGCAGTGTCTGCCCGGTGCCACGGCCTTCGTGCCGGCCCTGGTCAGCAGTGCGTTGCCCTGTGACCGCTTCTGCTTCGAGGGTTTCCTGCCTCAGAAGAAGGGGCGTCAGACCCGCCTGACGAGCCTGCAGGCCGAGGAGCGCACGATGATTTTCTATGAGTCGCCCTACCGCGTGGTGAAGACGCTCACCCAGTTCATCGACTTCTACGGACCCGGCCGGCAGGTGGCCGTCTGCCGCGAGATATCCAAGATTCACGAAGAGTGTGTGCGCGGCACCTTGGCCGAGGTGGTGGCCCACTTCAAGAAGCACGAGCCGAAGGGCGAAATCGTCATCCTGTTGGCCGGATGCAACAACAAGGAGAATGTGGCGGACGTTGATGCCTCCGCCTTCGCCTCCGATGAGGAGGAATAAAGAATGCGAAACTTAAATAATATATATATATAATAAGGTATAGAGATATGAAAAAGTTAGTTTTGTTCGTTGCCTGTGCAGCCATGTTGGTTGCCTGCGACAATTTTGGAAACAGACAGAAGAGCCTGCAGCAGCAGAACGACTCGCTGCAGACGGCGCTCAGCCAGAAGAATGCCGAGTTGGAAGAGTTCATGAACACCTTCAATACCATCCAGGAGGGGTTCCGCCTGATAAACGAGGCCGAGGGCCGCGTGAAGGCCGTTGGCGAGGGTCCCGTTTCGACGCTTGACCAGGTGAAGGAGGACATGGCCTTCATTGCCCAGACCATGAAGCAGAACCGCGAGAAGATTGCCGAACTGCAGAAGCAGCTGAAGGGCAACGCCAATGCCACCTCACAGATGAAGCAGACGGTGAACAACCTGACGGCCCAACTGGCCGAGAAGGCCCAGCAGCTGACTGCCCTGCAGGCCCAGCTGGCGGCCAAGGACATCCGCATTGCCGAGCTGGACGAGGTGATTGCCGGCTTGCAGACCGACGTGGCCCTGCTCCGTGCCGACAGCATTGCCAAGGAGCGCACCATCGATGCACAGGACAAGGCGCTGAATGCCGCCTGGTTTGTCTATGGCACCAAGAAGGAACTGAAGGAGCAGAAGATTCTCGACGAGAAGTTCCTGGCCAAGGACGAGGTGTTGCAGAACGCCAACTTCAACAAGGACTACTTCACGCAGATCGACATCCGTCGCGACACCGAAGTCAAGCTCTACAGCAAGAGTGCCAAGCTACTGACCATCCATCCCGAGGGCTCCTACAAGCTGGATAAGGACGAGAAGGGGCAGTATGTCCTGCGCATCACCGACCCCACCACCTTCTGGAGCGTGTCGCGCTACCTGGTTATTCAGGTGAAATAAAGGTCCTGTCATTTGATTTTTAGGGGTCAGTCCGAAAAGTCGGTTGTATATAATTGGTTTACATGCCGTCTCTGTCATTCTGAACGCAGTGAAGAATCTGTAAACATAAGCAATGCATTTCTAAAGCACACGTTATCAGATTCTTCACTGCGTTCAGAATGACAGAGACGGCATAATTTACAAATGGGTTTTAGGACTGACCCAAATAGAGGCCCTGTTTAGGCACGGATTACACGGATGACGCGGATAAGTCAACTATAGCGATTTATCCGCGTCATCCGCGTAATCCGTGCCTAAAAAGTTAATTATGACACACCGTTATCTGTAATCCTCCTCAATCCCGTCGGCAATCCAGCGGGCCAGTGCCTGGCGGTTGCTGGGGATGACGAGCCGTTTCTGGTCCTGCTTGTTGCGTATGTTACCCAGTTCGAGGAACACCCCCACGGGCGAGGTGTTGCGCAGCACATACAGGTTGCGCCCGCTCACCGTGCCGGTGAATCCGCGTCCCGGCTGATGCTTGCGGTACTTGGCCGCAAAGGTCCGTTTCAGGTTGTCGGCCAGCCGCTTGCCGTTCTTGCTGCCCGGCGCGTGGTAGAAGTATACGTCCGTCTGCTTGCTCTCGCTGCGGCTGTCCACGTGGATGAAGATGGCCCGCTTGTATCTGCCCTTGTCGCGGCGGTACAGCTCGTTTATCTTCGCCGCCCGTTGGTGCAGGCGCTCGGTCTGTTTCAGGGGGATAGCCTTTCCCATGCACGTCTCGCGCTTGCTGCCGGAGAGGATGCGGTCGTCGCGTATGCCGTCCTTCTTGTCCTGGATGATGATGTGCACCTTGGCCCCCCGCATCATCAGTTCGCGTGCCAGGCGCAGGATGATGTCGTAGGCATACTCATCCTCGTACAGGGGGCGTCCCTGATACAGCCCCATGGCCCCCGGGTCGGGACCGCCATGTCCGCCCACCAGGTAGAAGGTGGCGCCGGCCAGCTTGTCCGAGGCCACGGTGTAGGTGGCCAGCCCCTTTCCGAAGAGCGGCTCCTTGCCCGTCTGCCCCTTGCGTTTCTGGGCATCCAGTGGCAGGACCATCATCATCAAGGCCACGATGGCCAGCAGTATGCGTGTTATGTCTCTTCTCATCCGTTATCGTTTGAACAGGTCCGACAGGAAATTCTTGTCCAGCGCAATGCGCAGGATAATCTGTTGCGAGTTGTCCACCTCCCCCTCGGTGAAATGCACCGATGCCGTGGCGCGGCACTGTATGTAATCCTTGTTCAGCAGGTAGAAACTCAAGTCCGTGCGGTTATACGTCCGGCTCTGGAAGTAAGGGTCGCCCCGATGCAGCTCCACGCCATGTTTCCCATAGTCCGAGAACTGGCGTTCGCCCACGTACAGCAGGTCGTGCAGCTCCAGTCGCCATTTCCTCAGCCTCAGTTCACCCATGAATCCCAACGGGCGCTTCCACTTCATGTCCGCACGGTCGCGGTTGAGCGACATCACCGCCCCCGCATTCACCCTCAGCGCATCCAGCCACCCCACCTTGTTCGTCTCAAATCCCACGTGGGGGTGCAGCATCACCTTGTCATAGATGTGCTCATCGGTGGCTTCGCTCGGCAGGGCATAGTGCAGCATCTGGAAGTTCCATCCCACGTAGAACCCCTTCAGGCCGAACCGCCCGTCGCTCACCAGCTCAAACACCTCGCGCTTGTTCTTCCCCTGCTTGCTCAGCCAGTTGCAGTACACCTCGGCATACCCCTGGTGGGCCGTATACTGGATGAGCGCCCCGTTGATGGTGGGCGTGTAGTAGCGCAGCGAGTCGTAGATGAAGATGTCCGGCAGCTCCGCCTTCAGCCGCTGGCGCGGAAACAGTCCGAAGGCCCCCGAGAAGTGTCCCTTCTCGTAGTGGTAGTAGAAGGTGAAGGCCTCCTTGGCCCACTTCTTTTCGCCAAAGTCCTTGATGCCCATGGCGCCAATCATTATCTGGTTGGCACCGAACTGGATGCCCACCTCGCCTCCCAGCCGCGAGCCGAAGATGGTCTGCGACCGTTGGTAAGGGCTGCTCACCTCGCGGTTATCAAAAAAACTGAAGTTGTCGATGCCGAAGACAAACTTTGCCTTCCGCTCTTCCTGCCCCGCAGCCCCCAGGCTCCCCAGGCCCAGCACCGCCGTCAGGCAAGCGATTTTCAGGTATATCGTATGGGTTAATATTTTTTGCATGGCGCAAAGATACATCTATCGCCTTAATATTCCAAACAATACACGCTTTTTTAACTTCTCCGCCTCACACATCTGCATTTCGAAATGCTGAAGGGCGGGGTCAGTGCTGATATTGTGCTACCTGACGGGAAGAAGATGGAGGCTAACAACCCCACGCATCCCAATCTATGTCTGAAAGAAAAGATTCAACTTGTTGGCGGAACTCAGGAATACCATTCAATGCCGTATCATACAAGGTACGTGGATTGACACTTGCATATCCATGCACCAAAACATGTCTCATCCCTTGTATAATAGCCCAAGGAACTTCGGAATGAGCCTCCTTGAAATCTTTGGTCAACATATACACTGCCTCACCCACAATCTCAACATTCTTCATCACGGCATAATAAGTGCGGATGTCGGCTTTGAAATCATCATAGGAAAAGCCCTCTATTAACTTTTCTACATTCCGGGAATGCTCCAAAATATCTTCCAAGCGCCCCTTGTCCCTAAGCTTTTCTCTCATAAATCAATATTTTTTCCCTTTCTACCGTTCCACTTGCGTACGGACGCAACGTACCTTCCTCAACAAGGTCAACTTCACGTCCCAGAAGTCTTTTCAAATCCATGTACATACCTCCCATTGTGAACAGTGTGAAAGGCTTTTCTGAACGGTCTGCCACAAAAAGGATGTCCACATCACTGTTGGGGTTTTCTTCCTCACGGGCAAAAGAACCAAAAATCCAAGCTTTCAACACCGGTTTGGTTTTGAAATACTCTGCAATAGCCTGAGTCATTGTTTGATAATTTGCCATAGGACAATGATATTACGAATTATTTCCCTGCAAATATACAGCTATCCTTCTAATCTTCCAAACAATACACGCTTTTTTAACTTCCTGCGATGTAAACATGAAGTCGAACGGGTTGAAAATGTTTCAATTTGCATTGATTCCGTAGGACGTAGTGAGTTCTTGCATTTTATTGTCCGTAGTCATCACCAAAAATATATTGATTTCATCCGAGAGAACATAGAGGAAATCTATATAAAATAACCATAACCTTTATCCGCCTTCCGTTCCCGCGTTCCCGCGTTCCCGTCCTTTTGCGTTTGTAACGCAAAAGTCGTGAGTATCAGCATCTGCGATGCACTGAATGGTTGCTGACGGACGGGTCTTGATGCGCGCGCGAAGGCAGATTTGTGAACCGTCTCACCGTGGTGAGGCGGGCGTTTAACTTAGGTGATGCGAGTGCGTCATCCGGGTGATAAGGTCGTATCACCAAGGTGAGGCGACTGAAGAAAACGGCTTCGAAGCTGTCTCAAGCCCGATGCGTTGGTGTATGGAAGTCGGTTTGAAGGTGGGGCATAGCCCGCTCCTCAGGTGCGGATTGATGCGGAGTGTCCCGAATTATCTCTTAAGCGTCAGCTCGGTAACTCTTAAGCGATAGGTCGGTAACTCTTAAGCGATAGCAAACTAACTCTTAAGCGTTATCCGGCCACGCTTAAGCACAGCCCGATAACTCTTCTGCGTGCCCCGAAAACTCTTCGGAGAGAATGCAGCCTGATGGGGTCAATGCGGACCACGAGAAACAGGTGTATTACATTTTAGTCCTTCAAACTACCAATAGGTATCACGAATATACCATCGGGACGCTGATAGGCATAGGTGCCTACCCCCGTCAACACCATCATAAATGACGGTTCATTCATACGTGTCCTGTCAATCTTTGCCGCTAATGATTTCAATGTTTTAGCCCCTTCCTCTATCAGGGTATCACCACCTAATTTGATTTCTATCAAACCATATCTGCCATTACGCAGGTGGATTACAGCATCACACTCTAACCCATTGCTGTCGCGGAAGTGATATACTTGTCCGTCAAGTGCATCTGCATAAACGCGTAAGTCACGCACAGCCATCGTTTCAAATAGCAACCCCATGGTATTCAAGTCATTTATCAAATCTTTTGGCCCCAATCCCAATGCGGAAGCAGCAATTGACGAATCTATAAAGTAACGGGTATCCGATGTGCGTATTGCAGATTTTGAACGAAGGTTAGGATTCCATGCAGGCATATCTTCTATGACAAAAATCTTTTTCAACGCTGTAATATATGCCGATATTGTTTCCGCTGTCATACTATTCTCATTGCCCGTAGATAAATCTGCATGAATAGTACTGTTTGGCACTTGTCCGCCCTGATGTCTGGCATAGGAACGCAGAAGACGGCGAGCAAATCCGGCATCACGCGATACGTTATCCGCACGCGAAATATCGCTATGACAAACAGCTTCTATATAATTAATTGATTGGCGAAGGGCAGCTTGCCTGTTCAATACAAGTGAAGCAGGCCATCCGCCACGACAAATCAAAAAGGCCAATTCGTCTAAGGATATATCTGCCGCTATAACTGGTTTGACATCACCTTCAAACAAATTCTTCAAGCTGACACCACCATTTGAGTCCCCTGATTCCCAAAGGCTCATCGGACGCATCGTAAGCCAAGCGAACCTCCCCGTCCCAGTATGGGTTATTTTGCTCCTATCAACAGGGACTGCCGACCCTGTAAATATCAACTGTCCAGGAATCCCACGGCGACTGACCCTATATCGTGCGGCATCCCATAATTGGGGTGCCAACTGCCACTCGTCTATTAACCTCGGAGTATCACCTTCCAACAACAACTCCGGATTATTGTCTGCCATAACCAAATTAGTGCGCATGTTTTTGGGATTATCCATATAAAGCACACTGTTAGCTGCCTGCTCGGCCGTAGTCGTCTTTCCGCACCACTTGGGACCTTGTATCAGCACTACACCCGCAGCTTCAAGTTGTTCATGCAACAACTTGTCTGCTATCCGTTCTCTGTATATTTGTCGCTTATTCATAACAGCTATTTTTCATCGCGGCAAAGATACGTCTTTTTTGCTGATAATCAAAAAAAAGCATTGTTTTTATTCCGTCAGTTGAGGATTTTTTATTCCGCCAATTGAGGATTTTTCATTCCGCCAATTGAGGAAACAAAAAATTCCCCGCCGTAAGGAACGGCACGCTCTTCCGCGTATCCGAACGCAGACGGACGGGTGGTTGTACTTGCGTTTGTAACGCAAAAGTCGTGAGCATCATCATCTGCGATGCGATAAGTGGCTGACGATGGGCATTGCACGAGTTGTTGGGCGAAACGAAAAAATGCCCGCTTGAGGCGGGCATTTTGAAATGCAGATGGACGAGGATGGGGGTTATTCTTCTGTTGGGAGAATCTGATGTTGCGGAACGGCCTTGATGTAATACACTTGTGGCTGATTCGACCCCATTCGATCGAAATGATATTTTCCGTCACCTACATAATAGTCATGAGTCATTAAATCTCCGACTACAGCTGCACTATTATCTGTATCTTTTAGCAATGGAATGGCAGTTTCCGTATTTTCTACTACTTTCATGATGCCGAGATATCCATTTTCCCAACCTGTTCTATCATGCCATTGAACCCACAAATGTACAGGATAATTAATATTCATGTAAATTTCTTGACCACTACCCATCTTTAGCGCCTTGATATTTTTAGTTGAACCGTCTGGCAGAGTAATAATTTTTCCTGATTGGTAGTTGCCAGACCCAATGTTTTCTGCACTAAAAATCTCTCCATTAGCTAATGTGGCATCTGTACTAATGACCTCTTCTTTCTTATACACTTTCATATAATCATCCTCATTTGTTGCATACAATTCATACGTCGAGGTCATATCATCATCTATTATCTTCACATATACGGTTGCTGAATTGTTGGCAAGTTTATATTCGGAAACGTTGCTGGCAAGTGTGAAATAGAAGCTGTATTCACCTACACTGTTTGTGGGAATGGTGAATGTTGCATAACCATTGTACGTTGAAGAAACATCACCAATGCCAATAACATCGCTGGCATCCATTTCTGATGGAATAGCAATACGCATCAGCACCGAACTTTCACGTGTAAAGAACAATTGGTTCTCATTATTCATGTAATGTGGACCTGCATTAGCATCAAGTATTGCTACAGAACCGTCATTGCTTTGATTACCATAAACATAACTCCAGGTGTCACCTCCATCTGTACTGTATTCGATGGTTTCTCCAAAAGAGTATGTCGGATATTCATTAAGATTGATAGAAATATTGCCAGACCATTCTGCCTCTCCTGATGCAGGGAGGAGGTAAAGCGTTGATGTATTCTCAGAGCCAGTCGTCGGTTGGAAACGGAATCGCATATTTCCCGACGCTTTTACTATCCAATGGAAGTAATATGTTTTTTCAGCTTCTAAATCAAGAGTAATGCCTTCTTCATCCAAAGGATTATTAGAGAAATCTGAATCATCTTCTTGGAATGTCAGATATTCCGATGCGTCAACAGTCGTCCAATTATTATCAGATGTCTGCAAGTACACTATCATCGGAATTTCTCCGCTTACATTTGAAGTTATAGACATATAGATGTTATCACCGACAAAATAGTTGAAATTGTCTGTTATTTCGTTTTTGTCGGAGTCATACATGCGAACTGTCAATGTGGCTTGTGACCTTTTCACCGCCACATAATAGAAGAACACATTTGTGTCTGTCGTGATATAATATGTGCCGGCAGAGAGTGCTCCTGTGTATAACACTTGTGTTCCACCTGTTCGGTTTACGGTTGTTGATACCACAGGAGTTGAATTGGTAAAGTCTGAATTGGAATAGATATATACATTACCACCTACACCATAACGATCCAAAAAGGCTACAGCAAGCTGTTGTCCCTCTTCCACTGTGACGGTAATGTAGGAAGCGGTACTTTTCATCAGATAGGTATCTTCGATTGTCATTCCATTGCTGTAGCTGAGGTCATCATAAATCAGCATCGAGGGCGCTTCGTTGTCTGCTCCGTCGCGACCGAAGCTTTGCTCATCCATCACCACAGCGAATGTGTTGGACGCCTCGTCTGCCAATTGGGTATTCAACACTACATCACCCGAGTTGCTGCTACCGTTGAACTGGCACGAAGCGACAATATTGTCCAATGTCCAAGCCGAACGAATCAATCCTATTTGTCTTTCATTCAGGTCAGTAGCGGTGATGGTAGCGGCATAGAGTCCGTTAGTGTAGGCTCCGCTATTCAATATCAGAGGTAGGAAAATGTAGCCATTGTCATCGGAGGTGTAGACTCCATCGCTATAATAGGGCGATGATGTGGCGTTGATGGTATAGGCACCCGGATTTGCCACTGACAGGTTGTGAAATTCAGTATTGGGCGTTGTGGTCAAGCGGAGCCATGCCGTGTTGTCACTTGCATAGCTGTTGAGCGAAAGGTCTTCAGTCCAAGTGGCATTAGAAATGTCATCACTATACGAATATTCCACTTTGCTGATTTCGTGCTTGATATAGGTCAGTGTGACATCTTGGGTATAAGTCGTGCTGTTCTTTACAAACGTAACGGTCAGGGTCGATTGGTATGTCCCCGCAGCTAATGAAGCGTTGGGAGTATATGTAAACTGGACATTTCCTGTGCCTGATGTGGCATTGAGAGTTGCCCAAGAGATGCTGCCCTCGATAGACCAACTGTCGGCTGATAAAACATCATTGGTGACATTGTTGATCAAGGTTACAGTGCCTTGGCTTACACTGGCTGTGTGGTCATACGCAAATGAGGGAGTGGCGGACAAGTCCAGGGTCTGGACATACCATTCCTCTTCGTTGAGATGATCTTTCCCTGTGCCGGTAAAAGCCAAATGTACTTTGTAGTGGCGGTTACGGGTGACGTTGTAGTTGTTATAAACGATTTGGTCACCCCATTGGTAATATCCGTTATTGTCTGTAGCTACTCTTTCAGGGGAGTCTTCTCCGATGGCATAACGGTATAGGATATTAGTAGGGGTATTGTCGGCATCATAATGTGTGGCTTCTATTTCCACATAAGTTGCTTTGTTGAAATTCCCTTCCACCGTTTTGTCTGCCAACGCTGTGGAGGTGGACACACCCTGTCGGTTTTCGTAGATATAGAAGATTGTCCCATAGTTGTATGTGTTATGGGTGAACTGGTTCATCAAACCTGCTGAGTGTTTGATGTATTCATCGGCATACCCGTCGTTGTTGACATCCTTGGTGTAGCTGGGATAGAAGTAGTTGGATTCTGTCCAGCTTGTCACATTTGACTCTGTAGTTGATATTGTTTTTCCATTGTTGCTCCACAGGTAACAGGTGTTAGGGATATTCTTCAATGCGATGGAATGGATTTTTATCTTGACATCTGGATTGAGGTCATACGTGTCCAGATAGACCGAAATCATGGAAGCCATGCGATAAAGTTTGGTCGTCAGATGAGGCTGTATGACATCCTTGTCGATGGTGAAGGCTATCCCTGCGTTGCTTTTGGGGTAGTCGGTGGGGTTCACATAAGCCATTCCTTCCTTGCGGATGTCTTTGTCTATGTTGTTGTCAAGAATCGTAACGGTGCCATTGAAGTGCCCGTTGTTATCGTAAGTGGCGTCCGTGGTCTTATAGAATGTACCGAACATGACATTTTTGTACTCGTCACTCCATGTGAATTTCATTTGTTTCAATTCTGCCACTGTATTGAAACTTTGCCCCTCATAAGCAGTCTCACTCATAGGATTCGGCAGATTTGCCACAACGAAAGCCATGTATTCACCTTCGGGTATATCTTCTACAGTTTTGGTAAAGCTCTGTGTCGTTTCAGTTGCACTACCCATGTTGCCAGTCTCTTCGTTCAGGTCTCCATTGATAATGCGTTCCAATTCCCAGTTGGCATCATATTCTTTATCTGTAGTGCCGGACTTCATCTGATAGAGCAGGATGGAATATTTTTCGACTCCATCAAGGTCCATCTCTGTCTGCCCCACAGCACGAGTGACGGGTGTCACGCGAGGCGCCACCATGCTGAAAGTGATACGGCTATAACTACTCTCTTCACTTGGGGATGACACCATTTGTTCCTCCTGACAAGCAGTGGGCAGTCCCAAACCGAGGATTGAGGAAAGCAGGCAATATATGAATCTTCTCATCATTTTCTCTTTTTCGTTTTAGAATTGTGGACGCAACACTACGTCGTAAAAAGGTTCGGTGGCAAAGTAAAATGCCTCATCCGCCGTCTCTCCACCAGCATGGTCAAAACTGGCGTAGATGATATAGTGGTGATTGCGCTGGAGGCGGCAGTTCTCTTCTGTCTCTTCCTTTATGCGACCGTATGCAACTGCTTCGCGGATTGCGGGGTTTATGACATTCTTCTTTTCATCGTCTGTTATATTTGAGTCGCTGGCAGGAGGAGTCGTGGAATTATATAATGCATCCAATATGGCTTTTAGAAGGTTGTCGTGAAGCAATGTTGTTTCACTTGTGGTCAGGCTGTTTCCGTCTTTATCCTTATAAACAGGGAAAGTGGCTTGCGAAAGTTGGGTTTGCATGGTTTGATATACCGTTGCCTTTTGTTCTTCCGTAAAATCATCGAAAGAACTGACACTTGTTTCCCAAACTGCGTCAATGATGGGGGCGCACACTCCGTCGCTAATCAGGGCACTGTTCGTATAAATGTCGTTCCATTCGGATAATCGGCTATTAATAGGAATTTTGTAGTAGTACTCCTTGCTGCTCAACACCCCTGTTGCCTGATCAATATACTTGGCTTTGACCAACAGGTAGGTCTGCCGGTCTTCAAGGATTGGTTGGTATTTGTGCATTCCTTCATATTTCGCTTGGTAATTCTCATTGTCGAACCAATAGTTTGGATAGCAGTAGAGGGCAAATCCATTGCTTCCCTGCATGGTGGAGTTGGTGCCCCACTCATTAAAATCTGTCAATGATACTTCCCCATCTGCAAATTCGTTTTTAAAAGCACGCTCCGAAGTGTCGTCAATACGCTTGTCGTTTGCGTAGTTGGAGCTGGCATCGTCGTTATAAAGGTAGCCGTCGTCCAAGTAATTGATTAACTTGTAGGAGGAAATGGTGCCGGGAAAACCAAGTTCATAAGAATAAGTAATGTCATCAATAGCCTGTTGCGCATATCCACGGCCAATAAGAAGGTTTATTTGGCCTGCATGAATCGGGGAATCGGGGGTGGAAACAACCGTTTCTTCCAGAATTGTTTCGCTGTCACTCTCATTTTTGATTTTCAAATAGACATGGTTGCCATCATAGGTCAAAGTAAAATGATACCATACCATTGGTGTGGTGGCAAATCTTTTAGCCTCAAGAGTTATACCAGAGATTGCCTCTTTTGATGAATTATAAATAGTTGCATTTACAGCGTCAGTATTAGAGTTCCCCGTTGGAATAGAAATATAAAACAGTTCCAATTCATGACTTCCATAAACTTGTAAAAGGCCATTGTCTGTATTTCCAAAATTCCCCGCCCAATAAAACTCTAAAGTCCAAGACTTCACATAGAGATCTGCATATGCATTGCTCAAATTATAATAAATGTTTCTTGTATTTGCTTGTAAACTGGCCAGAAAACCTTTTGAATTATTGCGTGATATGGTAGAAAAATTAATGCCACCATTGGGAGCAATCCAACCAGCCGGTAGAGTGCCTGCCTCCAAATCTTCGAAATCCGACACAATTCTACCGTCATATTCTACCTCTTGCGTCACCACCTGCACCTTTGCCGCCACCCTTTCAAGAGCGTTGAATGTGAGGGTAAGGGTCGCTTCGTCAAACTCACTTCTGGTTCCTGTGGCAGGCTCCAATATCTGAACCATGGGGATGCCTGCTGTTGTTTGCTCGGCATAGGGGTCGAAGGCCGTGTTATTGAGTACGAGTTGTTTTAGCTTCGTCAAAGTGAGATCCTTTGAAAGATGTCCTTCGGGGCAGTTGGCCACCAACACATGGGTGTAGGCGGCATTTGACAGATAATCCTTGGGAAGCAGGTTGGTCACGTCCCAAGTGGCGTCTCCGTCAGTGTCTGTCGTGAAGACACGGTTGAGAGCCTGATCACTTGACGAATTGAGGTGGCAGAGACACGTCTCGCCATCGAACACCAAAAGGTCCAATTTATGGATGGTGTTTTCACTTTCAACACCCAACGCATCCGCAACGGCACGGGTGGCATTGTTACTGGTGACAACGAAGTCGGCAACTTGGCAACTGATGACTAATTCCCCATCTGTAGCTTCACTGCTTATCACTGCCTCTTCATCGCGGCAAGCGGTGAAGAGCGCGGTGGCAAGTGCCAGCAGAATCAATATGGTATGTTTTGTTATGCTCATATACAAATGTCTTTTCCTCCTTATTATTCTTGTTACTTTTGTTCTTTTAGCGTTTTGGTGGCAATTCGGCCGTTTTTATTACTCATATTTGCCCTTATTACGCTTGTAACGGTCTCCCCATGCATAGTAACCTTCACCAAACTTGGCTTTCAACTGTTTCAGGCGCACACGGGTGTCAGTGCCAGGATATTGGCGATATCCTATGTAAGGATGGGCATCCATCCAGTTTTTGTATGTTTTATATTCACTTCCTTCCTTGTATGTTGCCAAGTCATCAGCTGTCATACTCTCCATTTTGTCTTCATACGGTTGGTAAGTGGAGTAATACACATCTTCATAAGAGGGGTTGATTACCAATTCATATTCGTTCAATCCATCGGTGGAAACCACTATATAGAGGTCTGTCTCAGGACCTCCTGTCACTTCCCATATCTTTCCGTAATTGGTCAAGGAGGCTTTGAAGTTATACATAATGTTGGCATCGGTATTATTGTAACTTTCGTTTCCGATCTCCCAGTTCGACCACGAGTGATCGGCGCCAACATTGATGTTGTATGGTTCTTCACGGGCAATACCCGTTTCGTTGGTACCACCCAAGGAGAAGTCGTCCGGATTGGACAAATAGGCTTTCCACACGGCACCCGTAGGCCCTGTAAAATAGAATTTGAAGGTAGCTTCGCTGCTATTCTTGTTCAATGATGAATGTTGTACCAATGTGTAGTTGGCTTTTTCTTCATCGGACAATCCGTTGTACGTTGCCTTGGTTATAAAAGTGTGGCTTGTTTTATGTTCATACCCATCGTCGTTTCCATATCGTGGCTTACAGATAAAGCACTTCTTGGCTTCTTCATCGGCATTTTCAAGTGCCACTCTGTACTGTGCATTTCCGCTTGCATCTACGTTGTCGGCTCCCCATCCGAGATACGAGGTGGCAGTTGTCCAAGGTTTCACTTGGCTGCGGATGTAGAGTTCGTCTTCATCGATGCTTGTGATGGTGTAGTCGTAGAAGTCGTTGCGGATGATGTCCCATGTCGATGCGGTGGGATTGGGGGTGGTGCTATAGTCGGTGAAGTAGATTTGTGGGTTCAAACCGTTGATTTTCACATCTACGGAGGTATTCCAATCATTGTTACGAATGTACTTTATATCCAGACGGACGGCACAAGTGTTGGAGTAGCCTTCCCAGTCGGTTCCCGTGATACCTTGGTTGGAGAACTCCGGCACATAGATGACGTGTGACCGATGCTGAACGCTTTCGTAGAAGTCTGAATAATTTTGCACCGATTCGGTAGGGATACTGACATTGGTGATGGGGGTGCTGCCGGTGCTGTTGTATGCGGTGGTGACGTTGCCGTTTGCGCCTGTTGCGATGGCTTGCCCGCTTTGTGCCGCGACGTAGCCATGGGAGTTTACTTTGGTTATGCCTGACCAGGTGAAGCGATAACCGGCGTTATAAAGTGCGTCGTCCAATGTCACGCGCACCTTGGCCATGGCACGCAGCACGTTGATGGAGCCGGCATTGGTGATGGTGCCCTTTGCGGCAAACTGCACACTGGTGATGCCCCACATGGGGATGGTGGCCTCTCCATTCAGGAGTTTCGAGGTGAAGTCGCTGGTGTAACCGCTATATTGGAGCGAAGCGATGAAGGCGTCAAGGGTTGTGCCCTTTGCAGGGGTGTTGTTGTTGTTGAGGTGCAGGATGCCCCTGTGGTTGCATAGGGCTACGATGTGAAAAGTGGCTCCCTCTTCAATCTCCTCATCAGTAATCTGGCTGAGCGACCCTATCCAAGCTCCTCCAGTTGAAATCAAGGATTGTACCTGTTCGCGAAATGTCTTATTACTGTCGAAGAGGTACAACTCTACATTCTTTATGTCGTTTTCATGCCCTGTGCCATCTTCAAGGCTGATGGCGGGATTGCCGTCCCCTGGAGCCTCAATGGTGGCACGGGTGGCAGCATCGTTTCCTCCAACCAGGTTGAGGCTCACACTCACATACACCTCAGCAGGTGCATCCCCGGTGGAGGGTGCACCCAAGAACTCGTCGCCCGAGCACGAGGCGAGGGCAAGGACGAGTGCCAGCAAGGTCGTCAGTATGTAGGTGAGGCGGTGTGTCACGGGCTTGTTTTCTCTTCGGTTTGTTTAATCCGGTTTATTCTCTCTTTTTCTGTTTGTTTAATTGGGTTTATTCTCTCTGGTTTAATCCAAGTCGACGTCTTGAAGGACTACGCGCCAACTGTTTACCAGGATGGCGGCGTTCATCCACGTCTGGTCGTCGTTCAGGAAGAAGGTGATGCTGTAGGCATCTTCGCGGTCGAAGTACTCTTGGTCGCTCATGTCGGAGAGGTACTGGCTGCGGGCAATCTTCAGGTAGTCGGTCAGTGGGATGCTGAGCACCGTGTGGCCGGTGGTGCGGTTGCTGACGGTGAGCAGCGGGCGTCGGTCGGCCATCAGCCGGCCGATGCTGAACTCGGCCACGGCCATGTTCAGGGTGGTGGCGGAGGTGGAGGTGCGTGTGCCCTTTTCGTAGTCGACCTTTCCGTCGCTGGTGTGGAAGGGCACGTATGTCAACTGCTCGTCGGGGAGCAGGGTGTTGTCGAAGTGCATGAGGCCGTTGTCCTCTTCGATGGTGAAGCGGAAGTCGTTGGCCGACAGGGGTGCATCGCTCAGGTTTTGGAGCACGATGCGCAGGGTGTTGGTGTTCTTCATCAGGGGTATCTGATAGGTGGGGTTCAGCTCATCCTCGGGGTTGAGGGGCTGTGCTTGCGGGTCGCGCTCCCTCATGCCGTGGAAGATGGGGCCTATCTCGCTCACCTCGGTGCATCCGTCGGAGGCTTGTGTGCGTCCGCCGATGCGGCAGGTCAGTTCCTTCAGGTGGCTTGTGCCACAGGCGAGGGAGGGCAGTTGGGTGGTGGTGCATCCGGTGCGGTGGCACCAGGCGACCAGGTGATAGTTGCGGGGGTCGAACGGCACTTCCATGCGTCCGCCCATGGTGGCCAGCTCGTCGCGTGTGCAAGGCACGGTGTAGGCCAGTGTGCTGTCGGCATCGAAGGCATAGAGGTTGACACACTCCACTTGGGTGTGGAAGGCGTCGACGCCCAGCATGTTGTAGTCGTACTTGAACGTCACGTGGTGGCGCACGGTGCAGTCGCCATCTTCGTTGTCGAGGATGGGGTCGCATGCGCCCATGCCGAGTGCCACGGCCACGAGTGCCGTGTGCCTGATGCTCTTCTTGATGATGTGTGCCGACAATGGTTTCATTTTTGTCTTTTTTGTCTTTTCTTTGTCTTTTTTTGTTTTGTTTTCTTTTTCTTCGTCTTCCCTTTTTTTCTCCCCTACCTGAGAAAAATTTCTTTCAGGTAGGGGAAAAATTTAAGGGAGGGAATGGGGGGGTTATTCCAAAGTAACACTTTGAGAAACTTTCTTCCAAGAGAGTACATTAACCTTAGCAGCTACATAGTACAATGTCTTTTCTTCGGGGATAATTTCTTGATTAGGATCCCATACGCCTACACCCATTTTTTTAATTCCGTTAATGGTGATGTCGTATACATGATTGCGAACAATACCAATATGTCCTACGCCAGAATTAGCGAGATGCTCAATGTTTACGGCATAATAGCAGCGGCCTCCCTTGAATGCTTCTGCACGATAGTTCTCATTGCTTAATGCCCCAGCAACGGTAGAAGAGACATTAGTGCCTGCATTGTCGTATATTGCACCATCTGGTGTTATTTGAACAATATTTGCTTCGTTAGCGATAGGCTGAATTTGGAAATTGGCAGCACTTACTTCTAGTGTGTGCGCATTGTCGGAATAATACTTAACAGTTCCACCATTGGATATTGCATTCAAAATGAGATTAATGTATCCAGTTGTGGTGTAGTATGCACCTGCATAGAAGAACAAGTCTTCGGCTTTTGAAGTTCCCGATGAGTTTTGCTCCCATTGTCCGCAGATTAAGATGTGTGTGGCGTTGTTGTTGTTAAGAGATGCAAGGGTGTTTTCCAAACAATATTCGGACTCTGTTGTGACGTCTAATGTGTTTGTTATGTCTGTGAACTTTTTATGCACTAATGAACCGTTTGTTGCTCCCGAACCAGTATTATAAGCTTGGTAATTGGCATAAAAATTACCATCTGTATAGTTGGGGTCTTTTGCCCAATATGAACGATAAGAGGTAGATGCATTCCAATTAGTAAAAGGATCTGATGTACCCCAACTTTCATCAAAATTCTTAATCAAATATGCTGTTTTGTTGGTGCCACTTACTCCCCATGTTACATTGGTGAATTCCCATGTTGCGTCTGTTCCATTTACAGCCAAAGTGTTGCCTTCATTTGTAATGTGTGCCACGAAATCAGCGCTAGTGGTAGCTGAAACTTTGGCAGCAAGTCTTTCAACGTATACATCTATAGGGGCTGCTATTGCTTCATTTTTATTTTCTTTGACGGCAGATGAAATATCTGTCCAATAAACATTTTCAGAACCATAGTAAGCCGATGTTGACATCACGAATTGGTTAGAGGTGGCGTAAGCGGTGCTTGCATTCCAAATAGTTTCTCGAACACTTCCCATCTTTTTACCTTCAAGGTCTGAAGGTTGGGCATTGACGATGGTAATCATATACTTGGGGGCAGTTTGTAGATTCTGCAATACTAATACTGCATTTGTAGTGTTTTCTATGTTTGTTGTAGTTCCTCCTTCTGTTGCAGGATTATTAGTAATTGTATTTACATCACTTGAAACAAGGAAATTTCCATTTGTGTCATAAAAAAGACAATAGAGTGAACTAACCTTGTTTTCACTATCAGAGCCGTTGACGGTTCCTCCATCAGTGGCTCTTGTCAAGTCGCTGGGCATGACAATGTTAACTGCTACGTATGCATCTGTCTTTCCATCAAATGCATTCTCCATTTTGTCCTCATCACTACTACATGCCGCAAACGCCAAGCATGTCAGCATTCCAAAAAATAAATTCTTTTTCATAATTGTTTAAAATTTTGGTTAGTAAATTAGTTAATTAATTATTGTTTTATTGTTTTTTTCTCTCTGTTTGTTTTGCTCTCTCTCGCCGGTATATGCAAGAAAACGAAACCGTCCCATCAGCTCGGTGGCTGACGGGACGGAAATAAGTAAAACTATATATGTCGTGTGAGTGGGGGTTATCTGAAGCGCCTTGTCAACTTGGTGGGACTCATTCGGGTGTCCCAAAGGCGGTAGATTTGAATAACATCTTGTGATTCATTCACGCAGTAGATGATTTTCACGTTGGGATGAATGACCAATGCGCGAAAACCTTCAGGTTCACCATCCAATAGTGGCTCACGCACTCCTGCATAAGGGAAGATGGCGAGGATGTTTGCGCGACTGATCATTTCGCTCTTGCATTCTTCAGCTATCCTCTTGCCGAAATGTTTCCGGCAATAGACAAGCTGGTTGCGCAAATCGGCCAGTGCCGCCTTTTCCCAAACGATTTTCATAAGCATTTCATGAATTCGTCGATTTCTTTCATGGCCTGCTCGTGGGGGATGCCCTCGCCGGCTTCCATTGAGGCTCTGAACCTGTCAAGCGAGGCATTGATCTCCTCCATGGTGTACCAAGGGGTTCTTTCCCAAAGTTCAAGCACTTCGTCGATTTCTTTCCGCACCTCTTCGCGAGGGCGGCTGTTGCCGTACTGAAGCTCGTGTGTCAATGCACCAAGGCGGGCGTCCATTTCCGTCCGGGTGTATTGGGGGACGTTGGCTTTCAGTCTTCTCTTCGTAGTGCGAGGTCTTTCGGCAATGTCGGTTGTTCCTTGTTTCATATCTCCTATATATTATATAAGGTGAATGCGAGTGCAAAGGTATGCAGAATTGCTGACACTTGCAACTTTTCGTGTTACTTATTTCCGTTTCTTTACCAGCGATGTCAAAGAGCGCGTTTCCTTTTATCTTCTTTTGACATAAGAACATAAGGGACATAAGAGTTTTTTCTCTTTTTGTTCTTCTGTTCTTCTGTCTGAAAGGAGTCCTTTTTTTCTGTTCTTCTGTCAGAGAACTTCTCACTTTCCCTCCATCAGTGCCTGTCGGCGATGGAGTTCGTCGAGGGCGCGTTGTGCCTGCCTGCTTCCCTGTTGGGCGGCCTGTTGGAAGAGGGCGTATCCGTCGGAGGGGCGCTCTTCGAGGTAGGCCAGGATGGCGCGGTTGCAGAGGGCTTCGGGGGAGTTTCCTATGCGGGGTTCGTATTTCTTGGCCAGGGTGGCGTTGCCCATCTGCAGGGCTACGGCCATGGCGTTGAGGTTGGCGATGGAGTCGTTGGGGTAGCGGCGTGCGGCGCTGGCGAAGAGTTCGCTATAGGCGTCGGTGCCCGGTTGCATCTGCAGGGAGAGGCGGTAGAGCTCGTTTTGGCTGAGCATCCAGGGGCGCGACTGGTAGATGGCGGGCAGTTCGTCGTCGGTGAATCCGCGCACGGTGTAGTAGATGACGTAGTCGGAGTGGCGCAGGGCGGGGTACCAGTCGGCGAGCATGTGGGCATACTCCTGGCGGTAGGTGCTCTTGAGCTTCCACTCCTTGGGGTCGGGCGGCAGGGTGCCGTCGATGATGTCGAGTATCTGTTGGCGGTGTGTCAGGTCGCTCTCGACCACGCGTCGGCGCAGGCCTTCCCAGTCTTCGGGCTCGAAGGAGATGTGGAAGGGCACTTGCTCGAGGGCGTATTCGCTCTTGACGTAGTTGGCCAGCGTGTGTGCACGGTTCTTGGCGAGGTAGACGTTGCGGTCGTAGCGTCCTTCGGGCGAGGCGAATCCCTTGATGCTGATGCTGTCGATGTGGGTGATGCCTTGGTTGTCGCCTCCGCGGACGGAGTCGATGGTGGCGTAGATGCGGTGCAGCTCCTGGGGGTTGCGCCGGTAGGTGGGGTCGAGGTTGATTTTATCCACGCGGAAGTCGATGTAGGCCGAGCCTTTGGCGGTGAACCTTTTGGGGCCGGTGACGAGGGGTGTCGCGAAGCTGACGTAGGGCGTGGGGTCGAAGGGTGAGAGCAGGCGTCCGATGGGGATGTAGAGCAGCTCCTGCCGGGCACCGGCGCATCCGCAGAGGTCGACGCAAAGCTCGAGGGTGCCTTCCTCCATCCAGGGTTCGTAGGGGAGGGTGCTGTGGTAGAGGATGACCTGCTCGTCGCCGCGCTGGTGGCGCACAATGCTGTAGGCATCGGTGGGCACAAGGCCGGCGCGCTGGTCGACGATGTGGCGCCGGCGCCCATAGACGTAGGCGGGGGTGAACTCGTGGGTGTGGGTGGAGTCGGCGCCACTGAAGAGGGGGGTGAAGCTGGTGACGCGGTTGCTGCTCATGTCGAAGTCCTTGGCCAGGTGAATCTCCAGCGAGAGGTAGACTTGGTTGTCGGGCGTGCGCGACAGCTCGTAGGCGGGCACGGTGACGTGCTTGGGGGTGAGCACTTTGTTCTCGGCCTGCACGGGGGTGAGGAGGCTGGCAAGGAGGGTGAGGAGGAGGAGGTATGCGGGTCTTTTCATTGTCATTGTTTTTTGGGGGGATTGGGAGGGGGCTGAGTTATCGGAGTAATCTGAGTAATCGGAGTAATCTGAATAATCTGAGGATTTTGAGTGATCTGAGAACTCTGAGGCTTTAGAAAACATAAATCAGGTTGATGGCGGCTTTGGTGGGGCCGATGTAGTGGGTGTCGCCTTCGTCGAGCTTGTCGCCACAGTTTTTGCACTCATACTTCTGGAAGTCGACGTAGTTGTAGCCGAAGCCGAGGGTGGCTTCGAGGTTCCAATGGCGGTCGAGCACAAAACTGTAGCCGTAGGAGAGGCCGGCGCCGGCAAACCATCCTTTGTAGCGGTAGTCCTCCATGTCGTCCCACAGGGGGAAGAGGGGCGGCTCGAAGCCCATGGTGTTGTAAACGCCGCCCATGAAGTGGAGGCCGAAGAAGTGGCCGTTGAAGGCGTCGCAGAGCCAATAGCGCAACTCGGGCTGCACAAGCATGACCTTGTGTTGCTTGCCATCGGAGAATTTCCAAGGGTTGTAGTAGCCGGTGAGGTCGGCGGTGAACTTGCGGGTGAGCCCCACTTCAAGGGCTGCATTGGGCAGGCGCAATGCGTCGAGGGGGACGTTGGTCTTTACGGCTATCTGTGCCGACGTCGCGGTGGCGACGAGCAGGGCCATCAGTAGCAACATGGTCTTCAATCGTTTCATGCGAATAATTTATGTCTTCTTTCTCTCTCTTACGGCAGGAGCATAGTATTAGTCAGGTGTGCAACGGGCGCTTTCTTTGCCAATCAACATCAAAAATATCCTCTCAAACTTCTCAAACACCGGTCTTTCGACGAAGGTTTGCGTCAAAAACCGTCCGTTGTCCGCTCAAACTTTGCTCTGTACCTTAGTTATAGATTAGTTGAAGTCGCAAATGTATGGATTTCTGCCATGGTGACCAAAGAATGTGGAAATTACCCCCCCCATTTTTAAGATAGTTTAACAATTGGATGGGTGGATGGGGTGAATGGGCTTAATGGGCGGGACGAATGGGTGGGGCGGATGGGTGGGGCTATTGGCAAAGGGTGGCACACACTTTGTCCTGCCAGGCGCGGGCGGGGCGGGGGGTGAGGATGTTTTGGTTGATGATGACGAAGGCTAGGGTGTGGCCGTTGGGGGCGATGGCATAGCCGGCGAGGGAGGTGACACCGGTGAGGGTGCCCGTCTTGGCAAAGACGCGGCGGTAGGCGGGGGTGCGCTTCATGCGGTTTTTCAGTGTGCCGTCGATGCCGGCAATGGGGAGTGAGTTTTTCAGGTGGCGGTAGAGGTGGGGGTGGTGGTAGGCGTGGCGCAGGACATCGGCCATGAGGCGTGGCGAGAGGTAGTTGTAGAGCGACACGCCGCTACCGTCGGCCATGCTGTAGCGGGTGGGTTGGTGGCCCACCTGGCGGATGAGGCGGTTAATCATGCGTGCTCCGTCGCGGGCGGTGGCATAGGGCTTTTGGGCATAAGAGGCTGCCAGTTGGTAGAAGAGGGCTTCGGCGTGGAGGTTGTCGCTCTTTTTCATCATGCGATCCATTATCTGTGTCAAGGGTCGGCGGCAGACGGCAATCTGGGTGAGCAACGAGTCGGGGGCGGTGGCAACGAGGGTGTCGGTGGTGTCGGCCACGGTGACACCTTGCACCATCAGGGCGCGGCGCAGGTGGACGAGAAAACTGTCGGTGCGCTCGCTCAGCAGGGGGGTGAGGGTGGGCATCCCATCGTCCCAGCACCAGCCGCTTCCCCATTTCAGCGAGTCCTTCAGGGCGGCGTTGCCGATGAGTCCCCCTTCGATGTGGCGTATGCCCGATTGTGCCACGGCTTGGGCAAAGGCCTCCATGTCCAAGTGGTTTACCAAGGGGTCGAAGCCTCCCACCACGTAGAGGTCTCCCTTGAGCAGGCTGTCGGGGGTGATGGCGCCGGTGTGGTAGAGGGTGGTGTTGAAGGAGTGGTCGGGGCCCAAGTGTTCGAGGGCGGTGACGGCCGTCATCACCTTCTGTATCGAGGCGGGGCGGTAGAGCTTGTCGTCCTGGTAGTCATATAATAAGGTGTCATCGTCGAGGTCGTAGACGATGAGGCCCACCTCGGAGTGGGCGAGGAGGGTGTCGGCAAGGAGCGAGTCGAGGCGGTGGGTGAGGGAGGCACTCAATCGGAGGGGGAGGAGCAACAGGGCGATGAGGAGGAGGCGGTGGGTCATTGGGAGGAGGGTCTTTATGGTGGGGGGATAGTGGCTATAGTTCCTATAGTGACTATAGTGACTATAGTTCCTATAGGGTTTATAGGGTTATAGGAGGGAGAGGAGTTCGTCCTCTTTCTCTTTAGGGGGGATGAGGGTGGTGAATTTCCCTTGGGCGTAGTGGAGGAGGAGGTATCTCTTCAGGCAGAGGGGGCCGAGGCGGGCACTGCGGACGCGCTCGACGCGGCGGATGTCGGCCAAGGGGATGATGAGGTCTTTGACAAAGCGGCCGCGGTGGATGATGAGGCGGCCGTCGGTGGTGACGGTGTAGGTGGTGGAGATGGCCCGTTCGATGATGAAGAACATCAAGGCGAGGCTGGCAAAGGCAACGATGCCCTGTCGGTGCCAGTAGGCCCAAACGGTGACAATGGTGAGCAAAACGAGTAAAATGGGCGTGTGCCAAAGCACGCGAGCATGAAATATTCGGTTCATAGAAAAGAATTTTGCGTGCAAAGATACGTCATTTCGATGATTATTCGTAGTTTTGCGGCAGAAATAATTTTCGCAGGAAGATAGGCATACTCCCTCCGCTTCGCTTGAGGGTGTGTCATAACTGACTTTTTAGATGCAGACGACGCGGATTTTTTGATTATTATACCCGACAGGTTGTGATTTATCTGCGTTATCCGTGTCATCCGCGTCTAAAAAGTGAAATGAGTGCTGAATGGTTCTGCTATTCTGCTTGCGAGACTTTAAATAAAGACAATTATGGTAAGAAAGTATGATTTCTTAGTAATCGGTTCGGGGTTGGCCGGTATGAGCTTTGCCCTGAAGGTGGCTCACAAGGGCACGGTGGCTCTCATCTGCAAAGCCGGATTGGAAGAGGCAAACACCTACTTTGCGCAGGGAGGCATCGCTTCGGTGACCGACCTTGCGGTGGACAATTTTGATAAACACATCGAGGACACCCTCATTGCCGGCGACCACATCAACGACCGCGAGGCGGTGGAAAAGGTGGTGCGCGGTGCTCCGGCTCAGATTGAAGAACTCATCAAGTGGGGCGTTGACTTCGACAAGAAGGCCGACGGCACCTTTGACCTGCATAAGGAGGGCGGCCACTCGGAGTTCCGCATCCTGCACCACAAGGACAACACCGGTGCCGAGATACAGACTTCGCTCATCGAGGCGGTGAAGGCGCATCCCAACATCGATGTACTTACCAACCACTTTGCCGTGGAAATTATCACCCAACACCACTTGGGCATCATTGTCACCCGCTACACGCAGGGCATCCGCTGCTACGGCGCCTACGTGTTGAACGAGGAGACGGGCGAAGTGGACACCTTCTTGTCGAAGGTCACCATCATGGCTACGGGCGGATGCGAAGCCGTCTATCGCCACACCACCAACCCCTTGGTGGCCACGGGCGACGGCATTGCCATGGTCTATCGCGCCAAGGGTGCGGTGAGGGACATGGAGTTCATCCAATTCCATCCCACAGCCCTCTATCACCCCGGCGACCGTCCGTCGTACCTCATCACCGAGGCCATGCGCGGCTATGGAGGCGTGCTCCGCACGAAGGATGGCAAGGAGTTCATGCAGAAGTATGACCCCCGCCTGTCGTTGGCACCACGCGACATCGTGGCCCGCGCCATCGACAATGAGATGAAGCATCGCGGCGACGACCACGTCTACCTCGACGTGACACACAAGGATGCTGAAGAGACTAAGAAACATTTCCCAAACATCTACAAGAAGTGCCTCTCCATCGGCATCGACATCACCAAGGACTACATCCCTGTGGCACCGGCAGCCCACTACCTGTGTGGTGGTATCGTGGTCGACCTCGACGGACAGAGCAGCATCCGACGCCTCTATGCCATCGGTGAATGTTCGTGCACAGGGCTTCATGGCGGCAACCGACTGGCCAGCAACTCGCTCATCGAAGCCGTGGTGTATGCCGACGCGGCAGCCAAACACGCCCTGAGTGTCATCGACCGCTACGACTTCAACGAAGACATCCCCGAATGGAACGACGAGGGCACCATCAGCACCGAAGAGCGCGTGCTCATCACCCAGAGCATGAAGGAGGTGAACCAGATAATGGAGGCCTACGTGGGCATTGTGCGCAGCAACACCCGTCTGACACGGGCTTGGAACCGCTTGGATATCCTCTACGAAGAGACCGAGCGCCTGTTCAAGAGCAGCAAAGCCACCCGCGAACTGTGCGAGCTGCGCAACATGATAAACGTGGGCTATCTCATCACCCGTCAGGCGATGGAGCGCAAGGAAAGCCGCGGATTGCACTATAGCATCGACTATCCGAGGGAATAGGCTGTAGGGGATTGATAGGAGCTATAGGGGCTATAGTAACTATAGGGACTATAGGGACTATAGGAACTATAGATACTATAGTAATTATAGGCTATAACTTTTTGGGGGAGTTGGGTGTTATGAAAGGTATGAAGGATTTTCTGAAAGACTTGAAGCGGAAGGACCATCCGCGCTACTTGGGCGGCATGGACTTTCTGAAGTATGTAGGTCCCGGCCTGTTGGTGACAGTTGGCTTCATTGACCCGGGAAATTGGGCGAGCAACTTTGCGGCCGGCTCGATGTTTGGCTACACACTGTTGTGGGTGGTCACCCTCTCGACGGTGATGCTGATATTGCTTCAACACAATGTGGCCCACTTGGGCATTGCCACGGGGCTTTGCCTCTCCGAGGCGGCGCATAAGTATTTACCCAAGTGGTTGTCGCTTCCCATACTGGGCAGTGCCGTGCTGGCCAGCATTTCCACTTCGCTGGCCGAGATATTGGGTGGCGCCATAGCTTTGCAGATGCTGTTCGGTGTGCCCATCCCTGCCGGTGCTTTGCTGACGGCCGCCTTTGTGACGGTGATGCTCTTTACCAACAGCTACCGACGGGTGGAGAAGGGGATTATCGCCTTTGTTTCGCTCATCGGATTTTCGTTTCTCTATGAACTTTTCCTAGTTGATGTGGATTGGCCGGTGGCCATGCGTTCGGCCGTGGTGCCCTCTATTCCCGAGGGCAGTATGCTGATTGTGATGAGTGTGTTGGGCGCGGTGGTGATGCCTCACAACCTGTTTCTTCACTCCGAGGTGATACAGAGCCGGCAGGTGAACCTGCAGGATGATGCCCACATCCGCAAGGCATTGAAATATGAATTCTTTGACACCCTGCTGGCCATGACCATCGGGTGGGCCATCAACAGTGCCATGATTGTGTTGGCCGCCGCCACCTTCTTTAAGAATGGTGTGCAGGTGGAGGAGTTGGCACAGGCGCAGAGCCTGCTCGACCCCCTGTTGGGCGGTGCGGCCGGCGTGGTGTTTGCCGTGGCGTTGCTGTTGGCCGGTGTGTCGTCGACGGTCACCAGCGGTATGGCCGCCGGCTCCATCTTTGCCGGCTTCTTTGGCGAAGCATACAACATCAAAGATACCCACTCGCGCTTGGGTGTGCTCCTTTCGTTGGGTATCGCACTGCTGATTATTTTCTTTATCGAGGACCCCTTCTATGGGCTGATTATCTCGCAGATGGTGCTGAGTGTGCAGCTTCCCATCACCGTGTTCTTGCAGGTGAGCCTCACCTCCTCCAAACGGGTGATGGGGCAGTATGTCAACAGCCGTTTCACCACGGTGCTGCTCTATGGCGTGGCCGCAGTGGTGACGGTGCTGAATCTGATGCTGTTGGTGGAGGGGTAGTTTTTTATGGGAACTATAGTTTTATAGGGGGCTTTACCTTTCTCCCAAGTCATCCATGATGGTTTGTAGGATGGATTGGCCGCGGTGGAGGCGGCTGGCCGAGGGTGTGGGCGTGTCGGTGATGACGCGCTCGGCTTCGTTGCTGTATATGGTGAGGCCGGTGCTGTCGCGGAAGGCTAAGGCGTTGTTGTAGGTGTAGAAGGTGAAGGGATAGGTGTAGTTGCAGCTCAGGACGTTGCGGCTGAAGGTGAAGTCGGCATGTGGCAGGCCGAGCTGGGCCAGCAGGGTGGCAGGCAGGTCGGTCTGGTTGGTGAGCACGTCTATTGTGCGTGCCTCGCTGACGGCTCCGCCTGTCCAGAGCATGGGGATGTGGAAGACTCGCGGGTCGTTGTGGCTGCTGAGCCCCTTTTCGCGGTAGAGGATGCCGTGGTCGGGCAGGCAGATGATGAGCAAATCCTTCCATGCCGGCAGCTGTTTCATGCGGTCGATGAAGCGGCCCAGACAGTCGTCGGTGTAGGCAAAGGAGTTGAGTATCTTGTCATTGGGAAAGCGGTCGAAGGGTACTTCGAACGGTTCGTGACTGCTGAGGGTGAGGAAGGTGGTGAACCATCGGCGGGTGGTATCGGTGCGGTGGGCAATGACGTCGTAGAGGTGGTTGAAGGTGATGTCGTCGTTCACTCCCCAGGCGTTGGTGGTGCGCTGTTGCAGGGTGAAGTCCGTGTCGGCCGTCACCTGTTGGTAGCCGGTGGAGAGCAGGTAGCTCTTCATGTTGGTGAAATTGATGTCGCCTCCGTAGAGGAAGTCGGTTTCGTATCCGGCCTTCAGCAGCGAGCCGGCGATGGATGGCAACGTGCGGCTTTTGGCCGGAATCTTCATCACCGAAGTCTGTGGCAGGCCCGGATATCCGCTGAGGGTACAGAGGGTGCCGCGGTCGGTGCGGTAGCTGTTGGCGTAGCATTGGGTGAAGAGGATGCCTTCGCGCCCCAGGCGGTCGATGTGGGGCGAGGTGCCTGGTGTGCCGCCCAGTAATTCCACGAAAGAGGCTCCGAAGCCTTCGAGCAGGATGAGCAACACGTTGGGGCGGCGGTTGTTCAGCAGGGGAGTGGTGCAACTGTCTGTCGGGGCGGGGTAGAGGCCGTTGAAGTGTGCCGCCCGTTCCTCTTCGGGGAAGAAGTCGAACATCTCCTCGAAACGCTCGCTTTTTCCCATCGACGAGAGGAGGCTGAAGCAGGGGTTGACGGCCGCGTGGTTGAGGAACTGGCATTCGCTGTAGTACACCTGTCCGATGTTGGCCGTCGACTCGGTGATGCCTCCGCGGATGGCGACGAACAGGCCGCCTCCCATGAGAAGGAGCGACAGGGTGGTGGCAATGCGCCTCTTGCATCGGGCCAACTTCTTGGGGGTAAGACGGATGAGCAGCCATGCCATCGCGGACGCTACGGCCACCATGGCAACGACGCGCAGGGCGATGAATCCCACGGAGACACTGGCAAAGGCTTCCGATGGTGAGTCGAGGTAGTTGAACACCGTGGCGTCGAGCTTGAATCCCCAAAAGGTGTAGAGCGCCGTGTCCACCACGAACACAATGGCCATCACCACGGCTATCACCATCAGGTAGGGACGCATCCACCGGCGGAGCGCCATCTCACCCGTCCACACACTGATGAGCAGGACGAGTAGCGGCAGGGCGGTGAGGTAGCCTGCTGTGGAGGCGTCCAGCGAAAGGCCGTGGAGGATGACCTCCGCGTAGTCGCCCGGAGTGAGCGCTTCGGTGGCGTTGTACATCATGAACAGGGGCTTCTGCACGGCAAACAGGGCTATCAGTGCGGCGTATAGGGCGGCGAGGTATAGGATTCTGCTTTTCATCTTCTCTTTATATTCTTTTTAACCGGTATGATTCTTCTTAACCGGTGCAAAATTACTCCCTTTTTGCGTGCAAAGGGTACAATGCTTAGTTAAAGTATGTTATTGTGGAGCATCGTCGGCCGCTTGGGAAGCGATAAAGTGGAAATGCAGCGGAAAGAAACCGGTTTGGCACTGGCAAAAACTCCTCTGTGATTAAATTTTGACTAAAGGCAAACCGATTTCTCAACAAAGGCAAACCGATTTTTCTGCAAAGGCAAACCGGCGCTTCTCTTTGCAGCGGGCAATTTACGCCCTTTTGAAACGTTAAAACTCCTTTCTAAACTGCCAAAAGTTGGTAAATCCGCCCATTTTATCCCTAATATAGTATAAATCTTGGGCGTTTCTTTTTAAAATAGGAGAAAATGTTATTATTTTTGCAGCTTGTTATCAAATGGATTGTTTTATATGAGAAAAATATTAGCTCTGGCAGCATGTATTTTGACTACAGCAGGAATGCTTGTGTCGTGCTTGGAGAATGAAGAAATTGAGTTGGGTAGTAATGCCTACATCCTCTCTTTTTCGATAAATGACATAAAGACCGAGGTGCCATCGAAGACTGATGATGGCAAAGACACGACCCTCGTCAGCACCGTTTACGGCGACTACTACACCTTTGCCATCGACCATGTGGCCGGTGAGGTGTACAATGTCGACTCCCTGCCCAAGGGAACGGATGTGACCCGTGTGACGGTGAATGTGACCTTCGATGCTGGCTATGCCTACTATTACCAAGGCGAGGAGGCCAAGTACTTCTCGTCAGAGGACAGCATCGACTTCTCCTCCCCCGTGCGCTTCACCGTCTATGCCGCTGACGGGGAGGGTAGCCGCAACTATCTCGTCCGCTTGAACGTGCGTCAGGCCGATGCCGACTCGCTGAGATGGACACGCATGGAAGGGAACAACTTCCACGGCGGACGCATGACGGCCGAGAAACTGGTGCAGTTGCGCGACCATCTGTTGGTCTTTGGTGAGATGGACGGCGTGCCTACCGTGATGGGCAGCAAGTTGGAAGACGATTTTTCCTATTCCAAGAAAGAGTGGCCCTTGCGAGGCCTCCACGAGCAGGCCCGGGTGGACTATGCCTCCATCGTGGCGCATGAGAATGCCGTCTACCTCTTGGCCGATGGCAAACTCTACAGTTCGATAGCGGGTGTGGATTGGACGGCTGAGGCTAAGGACCGCACCTTCACCGCCATGTTAGGCGTGGCCGACGGCAAACTCTATCTGAGCCAGGCGGGCACCATCGTTGCATGCGACCCCCACGAGTGGAGCACCACCAATCGGGTGGACACGCTCACCCACGATTGGGAAGTGGTGCAACAGGTGGATGAGCGTCTGCTGCCCGTGAATCCCTCGGTGGTGGCTGTGCCCCTGCGCACCAATGCCGACATTGTGCGCACCACCCTCATTGGTCTGCCCCGCGACGCTGCCTCCAGCCACGTCAGCATCTGGTCGAAACTCACCACCAACTCCACGTGGACCTACTATAACCCCATTGCCGGAAATGCACAGGCCTGCCCCCAGCTGGAGCGCCTGACAGTGATAGGCTACGACGGCCAGCTCCATGCCTTTGGCGGAGCAAGCCACGACGGGACGGTGGCCCCCTTTGAAGCCATTTACACCTCGGTTGATGGAGGCATCACCTGGTGGAAGCAGAGCGGGAAGATAGGTTTCCCCGACGAACTGAAGGGTTACAATGAGCCTTTTGCCTGTGTGGTGGACACCGCCGGACGCATCTGGCTACAGTGTAGCGACGGCCGCCTGTTCAAGAGCAGTGTCGGCATGTAATGACGAAGGGAGGGAGAGCAACGATGAGACCGACCACTTGCCACCGCCACGCATGGATGTGGGTGCTGACGCTCCTGCTGATGCCTGCGACTCTGAAGGCGCAATATGCTGACGAGGAGTACCGCATGGAAGTGGGTGCCCGCTTGGGAGGAACCGCTTACATGGGCGATGCCAACTACAGCAACCCCTTGAAGGAGATGGGGCTGTCGGCCGGTCTGGTGGCACGATACATGTTCAACCCCCGCATGGCGCTGAAGTGCGACATTGCCATGGGAAAGATTGCAGGCGACACCCGCACTGCCACTACCCAATTCCCCGAAGGGCAGCAGGTGGCCTTTGATCGCACCATTTACGACGTGGGCGTGCAGTTCGAGTACAACTTCTGGCCCTACGGCAATGGGATGAGCTATCGCGAAAGCCGCCTCTTCACCCCCTATCTGATGGGAGGCATGGGGCTCACCATCGCACCGGCTCCGGCCGAGGATGTGGCCGCAGCCCACTTCTCTTTGGGTGTGGGCGTGAAGTACAAGTTTGCCCCCCGATGGAACGTGGGCGTGGAACTGGCCATGCGCTTCACCGGCACCGACAAACTGGACGTGACCTCGCTCGACGGCTTGATGCTGGAAGACCCTTTCCAAGTGAAGGGAGGCATGATGAAGAACAAGGACAGCTACTCCATGATAGGGGTGACCGTGACCTACGACATCTGGCCGCGGTGCGACAACTGCAACAAGGATTGACCCCTCAAAAAGGGAAAGAGGATGAAAATAGAGAAATAACATAAGAATAAAAAACATAATAGAAAATATGACATATAAGGAACAGTTGGACATGGCCAGAGTGCCTGCACACATTGCCATCATTATGGACGGAAACGGCCGTTGGGCCAAGTTGCGTGGCGAAGACCGCAGCAAGGGACACATACAGGGAGTGGAAACCGTGCGGAGCATCGTGACCGAGTCGGTGAAGCTGGGAGTGAAATACCTGACCCTCTACACCTTTTCGACCGAAAACTGGAATCGTCCGCAGGCCGAAGTGGCAGCACTGATGGGGCTGTTGTTTGATAACCTGAAGGATGAAATCTTCATGAAGAACAACGTCGGTTTCCGTGTGGTGGGCGACATGGAGCGCATGCCCAAGGAGGTGCGCGACCGCATCGACTGGCTGGAGCAGACCACCTCGGTGAACACCGGCATGACACTGGTACTGGCCCTCAGCTACTCGTCGAAGTGGGAACTGACCCGCGCCACCCGCTCCATTGCCGCCGATGTGGCGGCCGGACTGCTGAAGCCCGAGGAGGTGACCGAGGAGACCATCAATGCCCGGTTGGTGACAAACTTCATGCCCGACCCCGACCTGCTGATACGCACCGGTGGCGAGGTGCGCCTGAGCAACTACCTGCTGTGGCAATGTGCCTACTCCGAACTGTACTTCTGCGATACCTTGTGGCCCGACTTCACTGAGGAAGAGCTGGCAAAGGCCATCTTGAATTTCCAGAGCAAGGAACGCCGCTATGGAAAGACCAGCGAGCAGGTGACCTCGGCGCAGAAATAGAAAAGTGATAGAATAGCGAAGTAAGACGAAAGACAGACAAATGAGAAGAATAACTTCAATGGTGCTTCAAGTGGTCGCTTGTGTGGCTTTGTGTTGGGGAGCGATGCCCCAAAAGGCCGTGGCACAAACGAATGAAGAGAAGCAGGTGAACCCAGTAATCCTGTATTCGACCTCTACCCCGCGCAGCTACGAGATTGGTGGCATCAGCGTGAGTGGTGTGAAAAACTATGAGGATTATGTGTTGATAGGACTTTCCGGCCTCTCGGTGGGACAGACTGTGCGTGTGCCCGGTGACGAGATTACGGCAGCTACCAAGCGATATTGGAAACACGGCCTTTTTTCCGATGTCCGCATCTCGGCAGACAGCATCGTGGGCGGTAAGATATACTTGAATATCGCCTTGGCCGAGCGCCCCCGTATCTCGGAAATCAGATACAATGGCGTGAAGAAGTCGGAACGCGAAGACTTGGAGTCGCGCCTCGGCATGGTGAAAGGCAAGCAGATTACCCCCAACATGGTAAACCGTGCCAAAATCATCATCAAGCGCTACTTCGACGAAAAGGGTTTCAAGAATGCCGAAGTGGAGATTCTGCAACGCGACGATGTGACGGCCGACAACCAGATGATTGTGGACGTGAACATCGACAAGAAGGAGAAAATCAAAATCCATAAAATCTACATCAATGGCAACGAACAGGTGGCCGACAAGACCATCCGTAAGGCCATGAAGAAGACCCGCGAGAAGAGTACGTGGGCCAACCGCTTCCGTAACCTCTTCAAAGGTGGAAAGAAGTTCATCAATGAGAAGTACGAAGAGGACAAGGGATTCATCATTGACAAGTACAACGAGTTGGGTTACCGCGACGCACAAATCCTGTCGGACAGCGTGGTGAGCTACGACGACAAGTCGGTGGACATCCACTTGAACCTGGAAGAGGGTAACAAATACTACCTGCGCAACGTGTCGTGGGTGGGAAACACTGTGTACACCTCGGATGCCCTTGACCAGACATTGAAGATGAAGCGTGGCGACGTGTATAACCAGAAGAAGATGAGCGAACGGTTGGGCACCGACGAAGATGCCATCCAGAACCAGTATTGGAACAACGGTTACGTATTCTTCCAGATAGACCCCGTGGAGGTGAATGTGGACGGAGACTCCATCGACGTGGAGATGCGTATGTCGGAAGGTCGCCAAGCCACCATCAACCGTGTGCGCATTGCCGGAAACGACCGCCTTTATGAAGAGGTTGTCCGCCGCGAACTGCGCACCAAGCCCGGCGACCTGTTCAGCAAGGCCGCTTTGGAGCGTTCGTATCGCGACGTGGCCCAGATGGGACACTTCAACCAAGAGACCATCAACCCCGATGTGAAGCCCGACCAAGAAACCGGAACCGTGGACATCAACTGGATGCTTGAGTCGAAAGCCAATGACCAGATAGAGTTGTCAGCCGGATGGGGACAGACGGGTGTCATCGGGCGTGTGAGCTTGAAGTTCACCAACTTCTCGATGGCCAATCTGTTCAAGAAGAGCGAAAACCGCCGCGGATTCCTGCCGCAGGGTGACGGACAGACGTTGACCGTCAGCGGACAGACCAACGGCGACTACTACCAGTCTTACAGTGTCTCGTTCTTCGACCCCTGGTTTGGTGGCAAGCGCCCCAACTCGTTCTCGGTGTCGGCCTTCTATTCAAAGCAGACTGACGTGAGCAGCAACTACTACAACTCGGCCTATTACAACAACTATTATAACTATCTGTACGGTTACGGAAACTACAACAGTAGCTACTACAACAGCTATGAATCGTTCTACGACCCCGACAAGTCGGTGCAGATGTATGGTCTGTCGGTGATGTTCGGTAAGCGTCTGCGCTGGCCTGATGACTACTTCACCTTCACGGCCGCCCTTTCCTACCAGCGCTATGTGTTGAAGGATTGGCAATATTTCCCCGTGACCAACGGAAAGAGCAACAACATCAGTCTGGAGCTGACTCTTTCACGCAACTCGGTGGACAACCCCATCTTCCCCCGCTACGGTGCCGAGTTCACCTTCTCGGTGCAGTTGACACCCCCCTACTCGTTGTGGGACGGAGTGGACTACTCGAAGTATGCACAGAGCGCCAGCGACCCCAACTACCAGAACGACATGAACAAGAAGTACAGTTGGGTGGAATATCACAAATGGAAGTTCAAGAGCAAGACCTATACAGCCCTGTCAAGCAGGAACAAGACACCGGTGCTGATGACCCGCGTGGAGTTCGGATTGCTGGGACACTACAACCGCTACAAGCGTTCGCCGTTTGAAACCTTCTACATGGGTGGCGACGGCATGAGCGGCTACTCCTACAGCTACGCCACCGAAACCATTGCCCTGCGTGGTTATGAGAACGGTTCGTTGACACCGTATGGCTACGAAGGCTACGCCTACTCGCGCCTGGGACTGGAACTCCGCTATCCGCTGATGCTCGAAGGCTCGACCAACATCTACGCCCTCGCTTTCGTGGAGGGAGGTAATGCCTGGAGCGACGTGAAGAACTTCAACCCCTTTGATATGAAGCGTTCGGCCGGTGCCGGTGTACGCATCTTCCTGCCGATGGTGGGCTTGATGGGTATCGACTGGGCTTATGGTTTCGACAAGGTCTACGGTTCGAGCCAGTATGGTGGCAGCCAGTTCCACTTCATCCTGGGTCAGGAATTCTAAACAGATGAAGAAAATAGTTAATAAGTCTGATAAAAACGCCTGAGCCGGTAAACCAAACGGCCGCGATGAGTCTAAAAAGTAAAGTGTAATATAATAATATAATGTACGCGCGTATGAAGAAGTTAGTTTTATTTGCCGTAATGGCCTGCCTGTCTGTGATGACGGCAAGTGCCCAGAAGTTCGCTTTAGTGGATATGGAGTACATCCTGAAGAAGATACCCGCCTACGAGCGTGCCAACGAACAGTTGAACCAAATTTCCAAGCGTTGGCAGGGAGAGGTTGAGGCTTTGACCCAAGAGGCGCAGACCCTTTATAAGAACTATCAGTCGGAAGCTGTGTTCCTTTCGGAAGAGCAGAAGACCCGCAAAGAAGAGGAGATTGTGGCCAAGGAGAAGGAGGCCAGCGAACTCAAACGTAAGTACTTTGCTCCCGATGGTGAATTGTACAAAAAACGCGAGAGCCTGATGGCGCCCATTCAGGACGAAATCTATAATGCGGTGAAGGAGTTGGCCGATGCCAAGGGATACTCCCTTATCCTTGACCGTGCGTCGGATGCCAGCATCATTTTTGCCTCGCCAAAGATTGATATTAGCAACGAAGTGCTGTCAAAGTTGGGATATTCCGAATAAAATCCATACTTTTGCACCGTGAATTGAAAAACAAAACGTCATTGACACGAAATAATAATCAAATAAAAATAGAACTATGTTGAAAAAGTTAATTGTAGCATTGATGCTGATTATCCCCATGGGATTGTGTGCACAACAGAAATTTGGTCATGTAAACTCGTCTGCCATCATTCCTTTGATGCCGGAATATACGACGGCGCAGACAGAACTCCAGTCATTGCAGAAGCAGTATGAAGACGAAATCAAGCGCATGGAAGATGAGTTGAAGAAGAAGAGCGAAGAGTTTGAGGCTCAGAAAGCCACCTTGCCTGCCAATATTGCCGAGCGCCGTCAGACCGAGTTGCAGGAACTCTATAACCGCATGCAGCAATATTTTCAGGATGGACAGATGCACATGGAGAAGGCTTCGGCCGACAAGATGGGCGCTATCCGCGAAAAACTGACCGCTGCCATCAAGGAGGTGGGCGTAGCCGGTGGATATGTCTACATCATGGATACAGCTGCGGGCGTTCCTTACATCAGCGAGACACTGAGCACTGATGTGACAGAGACCGTAAAGTCTAAGTTGGGAATTAAGTAATGGCAGGCATGAGCAAGAGACTTTTGTGGGTGCTTCTCCTCGTGTTCCCCCTGTGCCTTCATGCACAACAGGACTCGTTGGCAAACGATGTGCAGGTGAATGAAGAGGTGGAAGTACTTTCAAAACCGAAGTTCGGATACTTGAGCTACTCGGCCGTCATCCGCTTGATGCCGGAGTATGAGCAGGCACAGAAGAAACTGGACCTGTTGCAGCAACGCTATGACGAAGAGCTGGCCCGTGCTGACAAGGAGTTTAACCTGAAGTTTGCCGAGTTCCTGGATGGACAGAAAAATTTCCCCGAAAACATCCTGCTGAAGCGCCAAAAGGAGTTGCAGGACCTGATGGAGAAGAGCATCCAGTTCAAGAGCGAGTTGCAGACCTTGTTGGAGAAAGCCCGCAAAGACTTCGGTGCACCTGTTGAAGAAAAGCTGAACGCCATCATCAGTGATGTGGCCAAGCAGTTGCAACTGGAATATGTGCTGAACACCGACAATAATACCTATCCCTACATCAGCAAAGAGTCGGGTGTGGACATTACAGCGTTGGTGGAGAGCCAGTTCAAGTAAAAAAAGGAAAAAGAAGAGGGTGTGTCATAATTCACTTTTTAGACGCATCCTCTTCATTATTATTATATAAGTAATAGAATCCCTACCTGTGCATCCCGGGCCTATTGGAATTTTCGATTCAGGTTATGGCGGGCTGACCATCCTTCAGCAGATCCGCCGTGCGATGCCCCAATATGATTACATCTATTTGGGCGACAATGCCCGTACCCCTTACGGTACCCGCTCGTTCGAAGTGGTCTATGAGTTTACCCGTCAGGCCGTGGAGCGGCTTTTCGGGATGGGATGCCACTTGGTGGTGCTGGCCTGTAACACGGCATCAGCCAAGGCGCTCCGCAGTGTGCAACAGAACGATTTGGAGCGTCTCGACCCCCATCGGCGTGTGTTGGGCATCATTCGTCCAACGGTGGAGAGCATGGGTGGACTGACCCGTTCGCGGCATGTGGGCATCTTGGCCACGGAGGGAACCATCCTGTCGGCTTCCTACCCTTTGGAGGTGAAGAAACTGTTTCCCGACATTGTGGTCACGGGACAGGCCTGTCCCCTGTGGGTGCCATTGGTGGAGAACAACGAGGCCGCTTCGCCTGGTGCGGACTATTTTGTGAAGAAATACATTGATGCCCTGCTGGAGCAAGACCCGTTGATTGACACCGTCATACTGGGGTGTACCCATTATCCTCTTCTGTTGGAAAAGATAAGGAGCTATATGCCTGCTGGCATACAGGTTGTTTGCCAAGGCGAGTATGTGGCCGCCAGTCTGAAGGATTACCTGAGGCGGCAACCCGAGATGGACGAGCGTTGTTCGCAAGGCGGACAATGCAGCTTCTACACCACTGAGTCGGTGGAGAAGTTCATCAGTTCGGCCAGCCTCTTCTTGCAGGAACCCATTGAGGTGAAACATACGACGTTGGGATGACCCCTTATAAATTGAGAATAATCTAAAAAAGAATAACATACATGGAAAAGAAATTCAAACGAACAACCGTCACTTCGGCATTGCCGTACGCCAATGGCCCTGTACATATCGGTCACTTGGCAGGAGTGTATGTGCCGGCTGACATCTATGTGCGCTACTTGCGCTTGAAGGGTGAAGATGTCCTCTTCATCGGTGGAAGTGACGAGCATGGTGTGCCCGTCACCATCCGTGCCAAGAAAGAGGGATGTACGCCGCAAGATGTAGTGGACCGTTATCATGGCATCATCAAGAATGCCTTTGCCGACTTTGGCATCTCGTTCGATGTCTATTCGCGCACCACATCGAAGACTCATCATCAGTTGGCCAGCGACTTCTTCAAGAAACTCTATGAAGATGGCAAGTTTGTTGAGATGGAGAGCGAGCAGTTCTACGACGAAGGAGCCAAGCAGTTCCTCAGCGACCGCAACATCATGGGACAGTGTCCTCGTTGTATGGCTGAGGGAGCCTATGGTGACCAGTGCGAGAAGTGCGGAAGCACCCTTTCGCCCGACGAACTCATCAATCCGGTGAATGCGCTCACCGGCAATCCCCTTGTGAAGAAGGCCACCAAGCATTGGTATCTTCCCTTGGATGCTCATCAGCCTTGGCTTGAAGAGTGGATTCTGCAAGGACATAAGGAGTGGCGCACCAACGTCTATGGTCAGTGCAAGAGCTGGTTGGATGCCGGCTTGAAGCCTCGTGCCGTGACGCGCGACCTTGATTGGGGAATCCCCGTGCCCGTGGAGGGTGCTGAGGGAAAGGTGCTCTACGTGTGGTTTGATGCCCCCATCGGCTACATCAGCAACACCAAGGAACTTTGCGACGCCCATCCCGAGAAGGGCAGTTGGGAAACTTGGTGGAAAGACCCCGAGACGCGCCTTGTACACTTCATCGGTAAGGACAACATTGTGTTCCATTGCATCGTTTTCCCCGCTATGTTGAAGGCCGAGGGTAGCTACATCCTTCCCGACAATGTGCCGAGCAACGAGTTCCTCAACTTGGAGGGCGACAAGATTTCCACCAGTCGCAATTGGGCCGTGTGGTTGCATGAGTATCTTGTGGATTTCCCCGGCAAGCAGGATGTGCTCCGCTACGTGCTCACCGCCAATGCGCCTGAGACGAAGGACAACGACTTCACTTGGAAGGATTTCCAGGCACGCAACAACAACGAGCTGGTGGCCGTTTACGGAAACTTTGTCAACCGTGCCTTGCAACTTACCCAGAAGTACTACGACGGCGTAGTGCCTGCGCCTGGTGAACTGACCGATTATGACAAGGAGACGTTGGCCGAGTTCAAGGATGTGAAGGAGAAGGTGGAGCGCTTGCTCGACAACTTCAAGTTCCGCGACGCACAGAAGGAGGCGATGAACTTGGCACGTATCGGTAACAAGTACATTGCTGATTGCGAGCCGTGGAAGGTCATCAAGACCGATCCCGAGCGTGTGAAGACCATCATTTACATCTCCTTGCAGCTTACGGCCAATCTGGCTATTGCCTTTGAACCGTTCTTGCCCTTCAGTAGCGAGAAGTTGCGCGGCATGTTGAACATGCCTACTTTCGAGTGGAACTCATTGGGTAACACTGACATTTTGCCCGTAGGCCATCAGTTGGCAGCTCCCGCCTTGCTCTTCGAAAAGATTGAAGATGCCACCATCGACGCACAGATGCAGCGCTTGGAGGAGATTAAGAAAGCCAACGAGGCGGCCGCTTACAAGGCCAATCCCGTCAAGCCGACCATTGCATTCGAGGATTTTGAGAAACTGGATATCCGTGTGGGTACGGTGCTTGAGTGTGAGCGTGTGCCCAAGATGAAGAAGCTCTTGAAGTTCAAGATTGCCGATGGCTTGGAAGACCGCACCATCGTGAGCGGCATTGCCGAGCACTATGCTCCCGAGGAGTTGGTGGGCAAGCAGGTGTTGTTCATTGCCAACCTGGCTCCCCGTCAGTTCAAGAACGGTTTGGTGAGCGAGGGTATGATACTCAGTGCCGAGAATTTCGATGGCTCATTGGCCGTGACTTCCCTTTTGAAAGAGGTGAAGCCCGGTAGTGAGGTGAAATAAGAAATATTTTAGGCACGGATTACACGGATTGACACGGTTTTATTTTTTTTATATCTCCGTGTAATCCGCGTAATCCGTGCCTTATAATATAGTTTTACATCGCAAACGTGTTGAATCCTCCGTCTACCACGGCAACGGTGCCGGTGACAAACTTCGATGCTTCGCTGAGCAGGTATTGCACGGTGCCGCACAACTCCTCGGGTTCGCCGAAGCGCTTGAAGGGAGTTTGGCGGATGACATCCTGTCCGCGTTCGGTCAGGTTGCCTTTTCCGTCGGTCAACAAGAGCAAGTTTTGCTCGGTGAGGAAGAAGCCCGGCGCGATGGCGTTCACACGAATCTTTTCGGTAAACTTGGTGGCCACTTCATTGGCCATGAAGGCGGTGAAGTTGGAGATGCCGGCCTTGGCTGCGGCATAGCCACACACGCGCGTCATCGGGCGGAAGGCGGCCATGGACGAGAAGTTGATGATGCTGCCCTTGCCTTGCTCTACCATCGGTTTGAGGAACACCTGAGTGGGGATGACGGTGCCCGTCAGATTCAAGTCGAGCACGCGCTTGAACTGCTCGGGATCGAGGTCGAAGAAATTGCCCGTGGGAGCGATGGTGGCGCCAGGCATGTTGCCGCCGGCGGCATTGAGCAATGCATCCACGCGGCCGTAAGCCTTCAGGATGTCCTGCAGGTTCTCCTCCACCTTCTGCACGTTCATCACGTCGGTTACCAGGAACATGGCTTCGCCACCGTTGGCCTTGATGTCGGCCACAATCTCGTTGCCCACCTCGGCTTTGCGTCCCATTATCACTACTTTTGCACCCTCTTTGGCCAGATATTTGGCGATGCAGCGGCCCAATACACCCGTACCACCGGTGATGACCACGACTTGATCCTTGATGCTGAATAATTCGTTCATATTATATGCTTTTGTTAGTTGAAAAAAGTTTCCGTTTGCAAAGGTACGGATTACTTTCTTCAGATAAAAGAAAAAAGTGTTATTTATTTGTCGTGTAGCGTTAAGGATTCATTTCATCCCTGTCCGTAAGGTGAATTTTGTACATCTTTCGCGCAAAAAATCACGGGAAGTCACTAAAATCTCTCCAAACTGCGCGTAGTTCCTTAATTTTATGTATATTTGCACGCTTCAATGCCGTGTGAAATGAATTTTCTGAAAAGACTATACATTTGGTGCAGGCGTTTCCGTCATCGTCGGGGGTACGGTGTACACTCCCCCTTTGCCTATGGGCTGTTGACGGATGTGGTGTACGAACAGTTACCCTACTATGCATACGACGAGCTGAAGGCCGTACGCCGTTCGTTGCCACGCAAGGCCGTGCTTTATCCCGAGCGGGTGGACAGGTTGCTCTTCCGCTTGGTCAACTGCTTTTATCCCCAAAGTGTGTTGGAGGTGGGCACAGGAGCGGGCTTGAGCCTCTGCTACATGGCTGCCGGGCGCGTGAGTGCGCGGTGCGTGTCACTCCCAGGTGAAGAGGCTTCGGGGGTGGTGGCCGCTGAGCACATCGACTTGTGCGAAAATGCCACGCTGGTGCCCGGTCCTCTGATGGAAACCCTTTGCACAGAGCTGGCATTGGAGCCGAAGGTGGATTTCCTGCATATTGCACACACCGGAAATTACGCGCAGGTCTTCGAAAAATTTCTCCCTCACGCGACAGAAAAATCGTTGGTGGTAATCGGGGGAATCCATGAGACCCGTGCCAAGCGCGAATGGTGGAGCCGTGTGGTGGCCGATGAGCGGACGGGCGTCACCTTCGACCTCTACGACGTGGGCCTTGTCTTCTTTGACCACACGAAGAACAAGCAGCACTACGTGGTGAACTTCTGGGAATAGGAACTAATGTGTGAACATGAACTAAATAAGTAAGATAAAAACAATGAAAAGACTCTTCAAGAATGTAGCCGCGTTGCTACTCGTTGCTGCCGCTTTCTCGGCTTGTGCGCAAGCTCCCACGCAGCAGACTTGCCAGCAGGGCATCTGTCCCTCAGTGTATGACAACCTTCCCTTCGAAATGAGTGCCGTCGAGCAACCCACCTTCCCTGATTATCAGGTGAGCATCGTCGACTTCGGCGCCAAGGGCGATGGCATTACCCTCAATACCGAAGCCATCAACAAGGCCATCACCACCGTCAGCGAAAAGGGCGGAGGCAAGGTGGTTATCCCCGCAGGAATCTGGTATACAGGCCCTATCGTGCTGAAAAGCAATGTGAATCTGCATGCTGAGGCCAATGCACTCGTGGTCTTCTCCGACGACTTCATGCTCTATCCCATTCTCGACACTTCGTTTGAAGGGTTGAACACCCGTCGTTGCCAATCCCCCTTGTCGGCTTATGGTGCCGAGAACATCGCCATCACCGGAAAGGGCGTGTTCGATGGCTCGGGCGACAGTTGGCGTCCTGTGAAGAAGAGCAAGATGACCGACGGTCAGTGGAAGAAACTCATCAATAGCGGAGGCGTGGTGGAAGGCAACGTGTGGTATCCCACCGAAGGCTCGCTCAAGGGAGCCAAAGCTACCAAGCAGTTCAACACACCCGAAGGCCTCGCCACCGAAGCCGAGTGGGACGAGGTGCGCCCTTGGCTCCGCCCCGTGCTCCTCAGCTTTGTGAAATGCAAGCGCGTGTTGCTGGAAGATGCCACCTTCAAGAACTCACCCGCATGGTGCCTCCATCCCCTGATGTGTGAGAACATCACCCTCAACCGTGTGAAGGTGTTCAACCCTTGGTATTCGCAAAACGGTGATGCGCTCGACCTCGAATCGTGCAAGAATGCCCTGGTCATCAACTGCATCTTTGATGCCGGTGACGATGCCATCTGCATCAAGTCAGGCAAGGACAAGGACGGTCGCGAGCGCGGCATCCCCTGTGAAAACGTGGTGGTGAAGAACAACGTGGTGCTTCACGGACACGGCGGATTCGTCGTTGGTAGCGAGATGTCCGGCGGTGTGAAGAACATCTACGTGTCCGACTGCTCATTCCTGGGCACCGATGTGGGCCTCCGCTTCAAGAGCACCCGTGGACGTGGCGGCGTGGTGGAGAATATCTACATCGACCGCATCAACATGATTGACATCCCCAACGAACCCCTCCTCTTCGACCTCTTCTACGGAGGCAAGGGCGCTGGTGAAGAGACCGACGAAGAGGTGGCCGCCCGCATGCGTGCCGCCATCCCCGCGGTGACCGAGGAGACTCCGGCTTTCCGCAACATCTTCATCTCTAACGTGAATTGTAAGGGCACCGACGGACGCGCCATGTTCTTCAACGGCCTTCCCGAAATGCCCGTGAAGAACGTCGTGGTGAAGAACGTTGTCATCACCGAGGCCAAGAAGGGAATCGTCATCAGTCAGGCAGAGGACGTGACGCTGGAAAACGTGCGCATCGAAACCGTTGACGGAAGCGACCGCCTGAAGGTGAACAACGCTAAAAACCTGAAAGTCGGCGACAAGGAATATGCCGAAATAGGGTACAAGGCACAGAGCATCGAACTGTAATATGAAAATCTACACCAAGACCGGTGACAAAGGGACAACCAGCCTCGTAGGAGGCGCGCGTGTGGCAAAGACGCACGTGCGCCTCGAGGCCTATGGCACACTGGACGAGCTGAACGCCCACCTGGGATTGCTATCCACCTGCTTGAGCGACGCGGCCGACGTGGCCGACGTGCGCAAGATGCAAAACCTCCTTTTTGTGGCGGGCACATTGCTTGCCACAGAAGAGGAATCCCCCTGCTGGGACAAGTTACCACATGTGACTGATGCCGACGTGGCTCACATCGAACAGCTCATCGACGCGTTGCAGGAATCCCTTCCACCCTTGCGGGCTTTCGTCCTTCCCGGAGGAACCCGTGCCAGTGCTCAGGCACACGTCTGTCGCACCGTCTGCCGACGGGCGGAAAGGAGGGTCTTGGCCATGGCTGAAGCAGGCATTCGGGTAGAGGAACAAATCATCGCATTATTGAACCGAATGTCCGACTATCTGTTTGTCTTGTCGCGCAAAACCAATCATCTTGCAGATTGTGACGAAATTTTTTATAATAATGCTTGTGATTGAGAATATTTGTTTTATTTTTGCGCCCAAATTATAAATAAGGAAAGAAAACTATGTATTGGACATTGGAATTGGCCTCCAAATTGGAGGATGCTCCTTGGCCCGCTTCCAAGGACGAATTGATTGACTACGCCGTGCGCTCAGGCGCACCACTTGAAGTGATAGAGAACTTGCAGGAAATCGAGGACGAAGGTGATGTGTACGAGTCCATCGAAGAAATCTGGCCCGATTATCCCAGCAAAGAAGACTTCTTCTTCAACGAAGATGAGTATTAAAATGACGGAGAATGTGGTGATTATCCCCCATTCTCCGCTATTTTTATTTAATTTTTCTCATTTTTTCTATTTTTTTCTTTGCAGGGAAGAATATTCTATGTACTTTTGTCGCCTAATAGTGTGCCTACGCATCTCTTTCGCGTCGGAAAAGTGGAAGATGTGTGGCATATATAATAAGGTGTAGAAAAGAAAGAAACTAAATTTTAATAACTAATTTTTAAATTTTATGATGAAGAAAAACTTTAGTAAGTATTTCATGATTGCAGCCGTAGCTGTAACCATGGGGTTTGTCTCTTCTTGTAAGGATTACGAAGATGAGATGGTTGCTGAGTTCCGCGGCGAAGACGTGGCTTTGAAAGGCTCAATCGCCAACTTGGAAAGTGATTTGGAAAAGGGTTTGGCTGATGCCAAGGCTGAGCGCGAGGCTCTCGAGCAGGAGTTGACTGACGAAATCAACGAAGTGAAGGAGTTGTATGCTACCAAGGCTGAGTTGGAAGCTGCCAAGAACGAGCATGATGCTGACGTTGAGGCTTTGGAAGCAAAGATTGCTGGCGTAGATGCTGATTTGCAGGTTGCAAAGGCAAGCTTGGAAAGCACTATCGGTCGTGTGACTGCTGCTGAGGCAAAAATCAACACGTTGGAAGCTGCTGTTGAGACTTTGAAGAATAAGGATGCTGAAATCGAGCAGTCTATCAAGACCTTGAAGGAGACTTTGGCTAACGAGCAGGCTACTCAAGATCAGAAGATTAAGGCTCTCGAGGATGTTATTCCTTTGATCAATAGCGATATTGCTGCTTTGCAAGGTAGAGCTGATTCTTTGGCTTCTGTTGCTGCTGCTCACGATAAGGCAATTGCTGACGTAAACAACTTGATTAGCGAGTTGGAAGCTGAGCATGCTGCTGATTGCGATAGCTTGGCTGGTGTTTTGGACGGTGTACAGAAGACAATGAAGACTTTGGCAAGCAAGGCTGACGTGAAGAAGTTGCTCGATGCTTTGGAAGAAGATATGACTGCAGCTCTCGACAACGCAATTGCTGGTGTGGAGACAACAATGAACAACTTGTTCAATGAGGTTAAGGCTGCTACAGAGGAAAATGCTGAGGCTATTGCAGCTTTGGAAGAGGCTTTGGATGCTCACAAGGCAGAGGCTGCTGCCGAGTTGGCTGCTCAGGCTCTCAAAATGGATTCTATCGACAATGCTTTGAATGAAACTATCGCTGCTCTTGATGAGGAGTTGAACAACAAGATTGACTCTCTTGATGAGGCTGTGGATGGCGCTATTACTGAATTGGAAGAGGCTATTGATTCTGTTGAGAAAAAGATGCAAGCTCAGATTGATACTCTCAAGCAAGATTTGACTGACCTCGAAGCTCGCGTAGCTGCTAACGAAGAGGCTATTGCTGAGTTGATTGAGCGTGTTGATGAAATCGAAGAAGACTTGGATAACTTGACTGACGCTTTCGAAAAGCGCATCACTAACATCTCTATCCAGGGTGCTTACAGCCCCGTTTTGGGTTACTTCAACATGCCTATGGGCTTGAAGTCTAACGTATTGGCTGCTTATCAGGGCGCTGAGTTGACTAACACTAACGAACTGAAGTTCCCCTATGCTTACTCAGAGTCTGTTGTTGCTGGTTATGAAACTATCGACGCTGCCGTATTAGAGAAACTTGCTCCTACTACATTGGATATTGAGCAGGGCGAAATCATCGGTACACAGAACGAAAGTGGTAAGACTTACGCTGGTAAGGTTTACATGGTAGTTAACCCCACTGAGGTTGACTTGAAGGACGTTACATTCAGCGTAGTTAATAGCTTGGGTGAAGTTGCTCCCGTTGAACTCGCTGCGCCTGTAGTGTCTGAGGATAAGCTTTCATTTGGTTACACTCGCGCAGGTGCTGCTCTCTACGAGGCTACTGCATACGTTGATGCTGAAGAAACTAACGTTAGCTTGAACGTGGCTGACTACAAGGATATCTTCTCTGACCTGAAGAACCGTCAGTTGAACGTTGCCGACATCGTTTCTACTCTCTACAACACATTCAACCAGATTGCTGACGCTAACGCTATCAGCGCTGAGTGGACTGACACTCTCCACGGTGAAGAGCACGCTCACACTGTAATGTCTGACTATGCATTGGCTGCTGTTTCTGTGAAGCCTCTGTCATTCAACATGATTCCTGTTTTGGAAGACATCAACTTCGGCACTGGCACAACCCTTGCTGCTAACAAGGTAAATGCCATCATCGACAGACTTGTTGAAAAGGTGAAGTTCGACATCCAGATTCCTGGCATCAAGAAATTTGACATTCAGATTGATAAGGTTGAGATTGATGAGAATAAGTTCAATATTTCATTCAATGATACTATCACTATCGAAGGTCAAACGTACAAAATTTTCGAAGACGGTCAGAATATTGCTTATATTGACCTCTCCGCTGTGGGAGGTTCATCTAACGCTCCTGTAAAGGTCGTAGGAGACAAATCTATCACTGTTGAAGGAAAAACTGTCACTGTCTCATATAGCTATACTGAGATTGCTGGTGAAATAGCAAAGATTGAATCTACTGTCAATGGTTCTTTGGAGCAACTTGAGGCTATGGTTAACCAAGTTAACGGCATGATTGAGATGTTGGAAGAAACAGAAGCTAAGTTGAACAACACTTTGAACAACGCTAAGAACACTATCGCTTCTAAGTTGATGAGCGGTATTGAGAAGGTTGCAAACCGCATGGGTAGCTTGATGAACAAGGCTGACAACATCCTCCGTCCCGTGATGTTGCTCAACACTACTGATGGCCTGTCAGTATTGAGCCAGTCAGTTAATCGTCCGGTTGCTGTTGCTAACGGTGCTGTACTCGTTCCCACTACTTACAACGCTGAGCTGATTACTCCTATCTACAAGAAGTACGTAGCTGTAACCAAGGCTTGGGATAAGGCTGGTAACGAAGTTGCAGACATCACAAGCGCTAACGATGGCGAAGGCTTCAACGAAGTTCTCGAAGGCGATGTTCACACTGTAGCCCTCAACGGTCAGTCTGGTTACAAGTACGAGATCACTTACTCTGCTCTCGACTTCCACGGCTATGTAGTTAACACCAAGTACTACGTGACAGTTAAGTAATCAAGGAGCATAACGAAAGAGAAAGAGTTAACCATCGGAGTGGGGAAGGCCCCCTACGGACCCTCCCCCTCCCATGAAAAGAATAACAAATAAATAAAGAGAATAATATGAATTTCAAGAAAATGATATTGTCAAGTCTTCTTTTGGGTGCTTCTCTTTGTGTAGCTGCACAGGAGCAGAAGACTGAGACTGTTGACGCATTCAACCCCCATTGGTATTTGCAGGCTCAAGTAGGTGGCCAGTACACACTTGGCGAACTTTCATTCGGCGACTTGATTTCTCCGAATGCACAATTGAGCGCAGGTTATAACTTCACTCCCGTGTTGGGTGTTCGCTTGGGCGTAAACGCTTGGCAGAGCAAGGCCGGCTGGGACGGTGCTACTGAGTACGATTGGAAGTGGAACTACGTAGCTCCCAATGCTGACCTTACTGTAAACCTCTCTAACCTGTTGTGTGGTTACAAGGCTGGTCGCAAGTTCAACGTTAGCTGGTTTGCCGGTGTTGGTGCCAACATCGCTTTTGGTAACGACGAGGCTCAGGACGTGAACGCTGCCATCGGTGGTACAACTGAAAACCTCCAGAACCTCTCTGGTTTGTGGGATGGAACTGCCGTTCGTCTGCAGGGACGCACTGGTTTGATGGCCGACTACAACATCAACGACCGTTGGAGCCTTGGTCTCGAACTTCAGGCCAATGTCCTCAACGACAACTACAACTCTAAGACTGCCGGCAACTCTGACTGGTTCTTCAACGGATTGGTTGGTGTGAAGTACAACTTGGGCAAGCCCTCTGTAAAGAAGGAAGTGGTTGTTCCTGCTGCTCCCGAGCGCATCATCGAGCGCGTTATCGAGCGTGTAGTTGAGAAGCCCGCTCCCGTTCAGGCTGTTCAGCAGGCTGTTGAGCCTCTGCGTCGCGATGTATTCTTCACCATCAGCAGCACTAAGATTACTTCAGCTGAAATGCAGAAGGTGAAGGAAATCGCTGATTACCTCAACAAGTATCCCAATGCAACTGTTTCAATCACAGGTTATGCTGACAAGGGTACTGGTAACGCCAAGATTAACATGAACCTTTCTCAGAAGCGTGCTCAGGCCGTTGTGGATGCTCTTGTTAAGAACTACGGTGTTGCTGAGTCTCGCATCAAGTCTGACGCTAAGGGTGACACTGAACAGCCCTTCGAAGAGGAAATCTTGAACCGCGTAAGCATCTGTATTGCAAAATAATAATAGTTTGATTTATATATAATTTGCAGTTGTTCTGTCCAGCAGTTATCAGTCGTGGTGATTGGTGATTGTTGGGCAGAATTTTTCTACTAAGACAAGATTAATAGAGTGTTTATGAAGAGAATCTTTTCTACGTTGTTTGCCGTTGTTCTTGCATTGCATGCTGTTGCCCAGCTCAGTGGTGATGGTTATTACCGCATCAAGAATGTGGGTTCACAGCGTTATCTGTATGTGACGGACAATAAAGGAAGCATCAATGCTTCGTCTGCTTCGGCCGATTTGGGTGCAGTAAAGCTTTATCGCGACTTCTCCAATGCCGTGTCCGATCCCGCTACCATCCTTTATATCAAGCAATCATCGAGTGGTTATCGGTTTGAAGCACAAGGTACCGACAGCCACGAAATTATCGGTTATGACCTTCTTATTTCTGCACAGTCGGATGGAACGTACAAGGCTTATCAGCAACAAAGTTTCTTGCGGATGTACCTGTGCGATGCCCGCGTTGAAAATACAGCCGAAGGTGTATTGAGCACTAAGGATATGAGTTCAAGTCCAACTTATCAGAAATGGGATATCACTCCTGTAACAGCAACAGGTAGCGAGTATTTCGGTATCACCCCCCAACTGAGTTACGGTGGTTCTCACTATGCCACTTTGTATGCCGCTTTCCCCTATACATTTGCCTCTTCAGGTATGACTGCTTACTACGTTAGTGTGATAGAAAGTGGTGTGGCAGTGATTGCTCCTGTGTCGGGTAATGCTGTGCCTGAAGGTATGCCTGTGGTGGTGAAAATGTCGTCTACAGACCCGGCCAACAACAAATTGAACATTGCCGCTAATTCAGCTACAGTCCCCAGTGACAACAAATTGGCAGGTGTATACTTCTGCAACACCAGCAAGGCACACAGCAATGTAAAGGCTTATGATGCCAACACCATGCGTGTGTTGGGGTTGACCTCTACAGGTAAGCTGGGCTTTATCAAGGCGACGAACGATATGCTGGTGTATGATAAGAATAACAAATACTATTGTCTGCCTGCCAACAAGGCCTATCTGGTTGTGCCTGCTGGCACCCCCGATGAGTTGGAGGTGATGACCAAGGAAGAATATGATAATCGCAATGTAAATGTGACAGCTACGGCCACCGCGGGTGGAACCGTAGCTGGCAGTGGCACATATAAGGCAAACTCACAGGTGACACTGACCGCTACGGCTCAAGCTGGTTATCATTTCGAGAAATGGTCCGATGGCTCAACGGCTAATCCCTATACCTTTACGGTGACTGGCAACACCTCCTTGACGGCAACCTTTGCTCCCAGCAGTTTTCAGTTGGTCTACATGGTGGATGGTGTGCAGCATCATGCCGAATCGGTTATCTATGGCACAACCTTGACGGCTCTTGCCGCTCCCAGCAAAGAAGGTCACACCTTCAGTGGTTGGACAGGTCTGCCCGCCACTATGCCTGCGGGTAATGTGACGGTGACTGGTTCGTTCACCCCCAATACTTATCAGGTCTCCTATGTGGTAGATGGCGATGCCTATCAGACGGTCTCTGCCACTTATGGTTCCGCTTTGACGGCTCTTGCCGCTCCCAGCAAGGAGGGTCACACCTTCAGTGGTTGGACAGGTCTGCCCGCTACTATGCCTGCGGGTAATGTGACGGTGACCGGTTCGTTCTCTCCCAACAGTTATCAGTTGACTTACGTGGTGGATGGTGTTTCCTACCACACCGAATCGGTTGTTTACGGTACGATGTTGATTGAGATTGAGGAGCCGGTGAAGGAGGGCCACACCTTCAGTGGATGGACAAAGTTACCCACCACCATGCCGGCAGGTGATGTCACGGTGACCGGTTCGTTCGAAGTCAACTATTATGAGTTTGCCCACATGCTGGATGGCGATGTTTACAAAACAGAGATGGTTGCTTATGGCTCGGAACTGGTGCTCGAGGCCAATCCTGAAAAGGAGGGTTACACCTTCAGTGGATGGAGTGAGGCGCCTGAGACAATGCCTGCTGCCAAAGTGGTGGTTACCGGTTCGTTGATTCCCAATGTTTACCAAGTGACCTATATGGTGGATGGTGAGTTGTATCTGATTGACTCGGTGACTTGCGATGCTCCGTTCAAGGCACAACCCGTTCCCGTTCAGGCTGGCTACAACTTTGAGGGGTGGGACAGTGTGCCTGCCACGATGCCTGCATGTGACATTGTGCTCAGTGGCACGTTTGTCATCAACAAGGACAACAAGTTCAACCTTGTCTACATGTTGGATGGTCAAGAATATAAGCGTACGATTGTCAGCTTTGGCGACACTCTTTCAGTGGAACCCGACCCTGTGAAAGAGGGTTACACTTTCTGTGGTTGGAGCGAACTGCCCGAGACGATGCCGTTGCAAGATGTCACTGTGACAGGAGAATTCACCGTCAACTACTACTTGTTGACTTACGTGCTCGATGGTGAAACTTATCAGACTGACTCGGTAGCCTATGGCGAACGTCTGGTGTTGCCTGAGGTGGCCGAGAAGGAAGGTTACACCTTCAGTGGATGGGACGATGCTCCGAAGACCATGCCGTTTGAAGACTTGACTCTTTCGGGAGAATATCTTATCAACCATTACTTGTTGACTTACGTGGTGGATGGTGAGGTGTATGCACAGGATTCTGTGGCATACGGAGCTCCCATTGTGCTGATGGATGACCTCGTGAAGGAAGGTTACATCTTTAGCGGGTGGAGCGAAGTGCCCGAGACGATGCCCGCCGCTAATGTGAAGGTGTTGGCCATCTTTACGGTTGACGGCATCGACGACATCGTGACCGACCGTCTGGTTGATGTCTACACCTTGCAGGGAGTGCGTGTGAAGTCACAAGTCCCCATGGAGGAACTTCAGCACGAATTGCCCCGTGGCATTTACATTGTAAATGGCCGCAAACTGCTGGTGAAGTAGTGTTGAATCTGTAATAATCGAATCGCCTTAAACAGTTAACTCCGTTCGCGAACCGAACAAACACGGTTCGCGAACGGAGTTAACTGGGGACAGTCCAAAAATCCAGTTGCAAATTATTCCGTCTCTGTGTCATTCTGAACGCAGTGAAGAATCTGAATACGTCAGCATTATAGTGTTTTGCTTGCGTTTACAGATTCTTCACTGCGTTCAGAATGACAGAGACATCATGTAATCCAATTATATATAACCGACTTTTCGGATTGGCCCGTTAACTGTTTAAAAGATTGGTATTCGTCTGGGTGAAAGACTACTATTCTTCGGGCTGCATCATGGGCATTCCTTTGGAAGGACTTAGGTGGAGAAAGTATCTTAAGATGCTTGTCCATTTATCTTAGGATACTTGGCCGTTTATCTTAAGATACTTTTTTCTTAGAACAACCGGCGTGAAATGCGCACCTCCACAACGGGAAATACCTTGAACTTCTTGGCAAGGTCTACATAGTCGCCCACTTTGCCTGGCACATTCTTCACATCCTTGGCAAGGTCGGTGCCGTCGTGTGTCAGGATGGAGGGGGTGCCGCCCCAAAAGAGTACACCGCAATCGAACGAGATGTTATACTTGCTGTTGTTGTTCATCATTGAGGTGCCGTAGCCGAATCCCAAGTAGGGACGGAAACGGTTTACCTTCATTTTGGCGCTCACCATGCTGTTCTTGTCGGGTTCCATGCGATAGGTGCTTCCGTCGGCCTTTTGTCCCATGGTGATGCCCATGCGGCCATACTTCGTAGGGTCGTATGGCATTTCGGGGTAATTCCCCTCAAAGCGATCTCTGAACATATCAACCATTTCTGGGGTTCCATAAATGGCCATGTCACCCATGACGAGGATAGGTTCGTCGTTCGCAATTTTTTGCTCGAGTTGTGCTAATGCCTGATCGACAGTCTGGTCGTAAGCGCTTTGGTAGAGTTTGTTGATAACCTCGTTGTCATACATGTGGTTGTACATCTTCACGGCAAACAGCGAGGGCATGTCAGCCGTGGTGTTGTATGCCTTGCCGATGCTGGACGAACCGAGGTAGAAACCGGCTGTCACGTGCCAACGCTTGTCTTCCAAGGGGAAGAAGTCGAGCAACAGTTTGAAGTTGCCGAAGGTGGGTTCGCCGATCATGTCCACGTTGTCGTCCACTGCATGTCCGGTGAACTGTTCCAACATGCCTGACAATTCATTGAACTTGCTCTGCTGCTCTTCGCGCGTGCCTTCGCCCACTTCGATGGGGAAGTTCATTTTATACTCAAACTTGGGCATGTAGGTGAAACCAGCTCTCACCTGCATGAAGTCGGTGACAGGCGATGCCAAGTCGATACCCACACCAGTGCTTCCCAATGTCAGTGCCACATCCAACTTGTTGAAAGGGCCGTTCTTCTTCTCGGGGAATTTGTACGAGAAGGAATTACTCGTCTGTGCACACATTATGGTGCTACCTGCCAGCAGGCACAATAGGGATGTTAATATTCTCTTCATATTCTGATAATAGGATTGTATTCGTGCGGCAAAGGTAAAGATAAAAAATGAAACGGCTATAACTTTTAACATAAAAGAAGGGTGCGGTGCTAAAAAATACAATAAACCGCCAGTTTCCTCGTTTCTTGTTTTGATGAAGACTCTGAAGAACAAATATCTGTTGCTGATTGTGCTGCTCTTGGGTTGCTGTGTGCATCTGCAGGCGCAGTTCGATGCTCATTTCAGTCACTATTGGGCCTTGCAGTCCTATTTCAATCCGGCCAGCATTGGTGCGGCGGGACGACTGAATATTGCAGGTACGTACAGTTCACAGCTGTCGGGCTTCACCCGCAGTGCCAAGACGATGTTCTTCAGTGGCGACACTCCCTTGCCCTTTGCCCATCAGCAGCACAATGTGGGGGTGGGCCTTTTTAACGAGACGATTGGCCTTTTTACCAACCAGCGCCTTTTTGTGCAGTATGCCTTCCGCACCAAGCAGTTGTGGGGAGGCCGTTTGTCCGGTGGCATCCAGTTGGGCATGCTCAGCGAGAAGTTCGACGGAAGTAAGGTGGACTTTGGTGATGCCGAAGGGTCAGCTGATAGCGACCCTGCTTTCCCCACGTCTGAGGCTGAAGGTTCGGCGTTTGACTTGGGAGTGGGGCTTCACTATGTGCATCCTCTTTTCTATGTCGGTCTGGCTGCTTCGCACCTCAATTCGCCTGAAGTGCTGTTGGCCGAAACGAATGAATTTCAGATAAGTCCCACATTTTATTTGACGGGTGGATGCAATATTCACCTTAAAAATCCGTTACTCTCCATACAGCCCTCTCTGATGGTGCAGTCCGACGGTGTCAGTCTGCGCACCGACATCACCGGGCGGCTCACTTATACCTATGACGGCAAAAGCTACTATGGAGGGTTGGGCTATAGTCCAACGATTTCCTGTACGTTCTTGTTGGGTGGCACCATTCAGGGCATCAATGTGGGCTATGCCTACGAGATGTTTACCAGCCAGATAGGTGTGGGGCATGGCAATCACAGCCTCATAGTGGGCTATCAGATGGACTTGGACTTCTTCAAGAAGGGAAAGAACAGGCATAAGAGCATAAGAATACTGTAAAATATCATATATTATTATAGATATGAAGAAAACTTGGATAATCTTGAGTTTGCTTGTGGCGGTGTTGCTCACCTCATGTATGGGTGGTGGAAAAAATGCAATGGCTGCCGGTGGCGAACTGACCGGTATTAGCGGCATGGCCGTCAGCGAACCAGCCCCCTATGGCATGGTGTTGATTGAGCGTGGCTCGCTGAAGGTGGGAACTGATGAACCGGATAGCCTGTGGGGCACGGTGATTCCTGCCAAAGAGATTTCGGTAGATGCATTCTGGATGGACGACACGGAGGTGACCAACGCCGAGTATCGCCAGTTTGTCTATTGGGTGCGCGACTCCATCATCCGCGAGCGTCTGGCCGATCCTGCCTATGGTGGCGACGAGACCTATAAGATTGAGGAAGACGAGTATGGCGAACCCGTCACTCCCTACCTCAACTGGAAGAAAAAGATTCCTTGGAAGAAACCTACCGAGGATGAGCAGCGTGCTATCGAAAGTGTCTATAAGATTCACCCCATTGACGGCACACGCATGTTGGATGCCAGCCAGATGAACTACCGTTACGAGGTGTTCGACTACGTGCAGGCCGCCCTGCGTCGCAATCGTTTGGATCCTGCCGAACGCAACCGCAATACCGACGTGGCCGTCAACCCCGACGAGGTGGTGATGATATCCAAGGATACCGCCTACATTGACGATGAGGGACGCATTGTGCGCGAGACCATCACCCGTCCGCTCACCGGATTGCACGACTTCCTCAATACCTACATCGTGAACATCTATCCCGACACGACTTGCTGGGTTAACGATTTCCAGAATGTGGAGAACGAGGCCTATATGCGCCTTTACTTCAGCCACCCCAACTACAGCCAATATCCTGTGGTGGGTGTCAGCTGGGAGCAGGCCAATGCCTTCTGTGCGTGGCGTACCAACTACCTGATGAAGGGGCTTGGCAAGGCTGCCCAATACATCCAGCGCTACCGCTTGCCTACCGAAGTGGAGTGGGAGTATGCTGCCCGTGGAAAGAATGGCAACCCCTTCCCTTGGGAAGAGGAGGGAGCCAAGTCGGGCGACGGATGCTACTATGCCAACTTCAAGCCCGACCGTGGTAACTACACCAAGGATGGCAACCTCATCACTTCCCGCGTGGGCACCTACAGTGCCAACTCCAATGGCCTTTATGACATGGCCGGCAACGTGGCCGAGTGGACCTCTACGGTCTACACCGAGGCGGGTGTCCTTTCCATGGGTGACATCAACCCCAACATCGGGTACAACGCCGCCAAGGAAGACCCCTACAAGATGAAGAAGAAGAGCGTGCGCGGTGGCTCGTGGAAAGACCCCGAGACCTTTATCCGCTCAGCATGGCGAACCTATGAATATCAGAATGAGACCCGCTCATACATCGGTTTCCGTTGCGTGCGCACACAGGTTTCAAATAGCAATAGAAAACAGAAAAGATAAAATACTATGGGAATCAAACAATTGAATATATTAGCCAAGATACAACGTTGGCTCAATAGCGTGAATGGTAAGACCTTTATGAACTATGCCTACAGTTGGGGTGCAGCTGTGGTAGTGCTGGGTGCCTTGTTCAAGATTACCCACTTGCCGGGCGGCAACCTGATGCTCTTTATCGGTATGGGAACCGAGGTCTTTGTGTTCTTCATCTCAGGATTCGACCGTCCGTTTGATGCTGCTCTTCAGCGCGAGATTGCTGAAGCCGAGGCGTCCGAACAGGGTGAGATGGCCGCAGGCGAAGCCGCTCCTGCAGTAGTGGGTGGTGGCGTGGCCGGTAGCGGCACGGTGATTATTGCCGGTGGTGCTCCCTCCGTAGTGGGTGGAGGCTACGTGGGCGGTGATGCACCGGTGGTTGCCGGTGGTGCCGTGGCACAAGGCGAAGTCTCCGTTGCGGATGGCGGTGCCGGTGCTCCCGTTGTTGTGGGTGGTGGCGGTGGCGGCTACGTAGGTGGCCCCGTAGGCGGACAGCCCTTCACTACCGAGATGGAGGAGGCTACAGCCCAGTATGTCGAGCAATTGCAGAAGTTGACCGAGACGTTGGAGAAAGTCTCCAAGCAGGCCGAGCTGATGACTGGCGAAACCGAGGAGATGGCCGTGATGAACCGCAACATCACTGGAATCAACGCCATGTACGAGCTGCAATTCCGCACCGTCAGTGCCCAGATGGCCACCATCGACCAAATCAACGAAGAGAACCGCAAGATGGTGAAGCGCATCGAAGAGCTGAATGCTGTCTACACCCGCATGCTCGAAGCTATGACCACCAACATGAATATGAATCTGAAAGCATAAGCGGCTATGGCAAACAACAATCATGGCGAAACTCCACGCCAAAAGATGATCAATCTGATGTACTTGGTGCTGCTGGCCATGCTGGCGCTCAATGTGTCATCGGATGTGCTCAAGGGATTCTCGTTGGTTGACGAGAGTCTCGACCGTTCGACGGCCAATGCCACCATGCAGAATCAGACCATTTATCAGAACTTTGCCGACTACATGGCCAAGAATCCCGAAAAGGCCGGCGAATGGAACGAGCGTGCCCAGTATGTGAAGCGCATCTCCGACTCGCTCTACACCCTGGCCGAGGATTTGAAGGTGGAAATTGTGCACACCTCCGACGGCGAGGATGGCGATGTGGACAACATCGAGAACAAGGAAGACCTTGAAGCCGCCACCACCGTCATGTTGGCCCCCCTCAGTGGTAAGGGCGGCATGCTCCGCGATGCCATCAACAGCTATCGCGAGGAGATTCTGAAGATGGTGACCGACACCGTCCAGCGCCGCATCATCAGCGACAACCTCAGCACCGAAGTGCCCAAGAGTGGTCTGCTCTTGGGAAAGAACTGGCAGGAATATATGTTTGAAAATACCCCCGTAGTGGCCGCTGTCACCTTGCTCACCAAGTTGCAGAGCGACGTGCGCTATGCCGAGGGCGAGGTGCTCCACACGTTGGAAAAGAATATCGACGTGGGCGACCTGCGCGTGAATCAGATTGACGCCTTCGTCATCCCCAATTCCCAAAGCGTGGTGCGTGGCAGCAAGTTCAGTGCCCGCATCATCCTGGCCGCCGTAGACTCTACCCAGCGCCCCAATATATACATCGGTGGCGAGCGCTTCGACAGCGAGACGGGTGTCTATGAAACCATCTGTAACTCCACTGGCGACTACACCCTCAATGGTTACATGGAGCTTGAGCAGGGCAACGGCGAAGTGCTCCGCCGCGACTTCTCACAGAAGTACACCGTGGTGGAACCCTCGGCCACCGTGTCGGCCACGCTCATGAACGTGCTCTATGCCGGCTACGACAACCCCATCAGCATCTCTGTGCCCGGAGTGCCCAGCAACCGCATCCGTGCCACCATGTCTAACGGCACGCTCAAACCCGTGGCGGGCGGATTCATAGCCCGTCCCACTGAGATAGGCAAGGATGCTGAAATCACCGTGTCAGCCGAGGTGGAAGGCCGCTCTCAGGTGATGGCCAAGCACGCCTTCCGTGTGCGCCAATTGCCCGACCCCATGCCCTTCATCGAATATACCGACCAGGATGGCAACGTCAAGCGCTACCGTGGCGGTGGTGCTCCCCTCTTGAAGGGGCAGTTGTTGCAATCCGAGGGGATTGTGGCCGCCATCGACGACGGATTGCTCAACATCGGCTTCCGTGTCATCAGTTTCGAGACCCTCTTCTTCGACAACATGGGTAATGCCGTTCCCGAGGTGAGCGAGGGAGCCAAGTTCTCGGCTCGTCAGAAGGACCTCTTCCGCCGTCTCACCCGTGGCAAGCGTTTCTTCATCACAGGCGTGAAGGCCATTGGACCCGATGGCATCGAGCGTCAGTTACCTGCTGCGTTGGAGGTGAAGGTACAGTAGTTAAGGAGCAGACCCACCCCCAACCCCTCCCTCTATGGAGGGGAGCGACTATCTCCTTTTAACTCCATAAATAAAGAAATAAATAAAAGACATAACGATATGAAACGGATATTATTCATAGCCTTTGCAGCCTGCTTGGCCGTCCAGGTGGCGGCACAGCCGGTTCGTCGCAGAAATCAGGCCAAAGAAGAGGAGAAGAAGGAGACCTCCTCCATTGCCCTCTCCGAACGTGCCAAGATTCAGTATAACGTGACCTCTGCCCTGCCCGAAGAGGTGGTGTGGAAGCGCGATGTCTATCGCACATTGGACCTAGAGAAAGACCAGAATGCCGTGCTCTACTACCCCGTGGAGCCGATAGGTGAGCAGATGAACCTCTTCACCCTGTTGTTCAAACTGTTGCTCAACGATGAGATTCCTGCCTATGAGTATCGTCTCGACGGCACCGAGCAGCTCACCACCGACAACAAGGTGAAGGTGCAGGATGTGCTCGACCGCTTCCACGTGCTCTACGAGGAGAAGGACGGCAAGTTCACCGTCGAGAATGCCGACATCCCCTCGTCCGAAGTGCTGAGCTACTACATCAAGGAGAGCTCTTACTACGACCAGCGCACGGCCACCTATCAGACGCGCGTCACCGCCCTTTGCCCCGTGCTTCATCGCGACGACGGCTTCTCCGAGCAGGCCACCAAGTACCCCATGTTCTGGGTCAACTACGACGAGGTGAGCAGCTACCTCGAGCGCATGGGTGTGATGACAAGCAGCTACAACAATGCCTCCAACATGAGCATCAACGACTTCTTCATCACCCACCGCTACAAAGGCGACATCTACAAGACCACCAACCTGCGCAACCTCACGTTGGCACAGTATTGCAAGACCGACAGCGCCCTCACCAAGGAGCAGGAGCGCATCGAGCAGCAGCTCCAGACCTTCGAGCGCAACCTGTGGACGGCTCCCGTGAAGGAAGAGCCCGAGGACACCGCCACCGTCGTTGACGGCAAGGAGAAGAAGAGCAAGAAGTCCGCTCGTCTGGCCCGTCGTGCATCGGCCTCGGATGATGAAAAGAAAACCGAGGAAAAGAAAGTGGAAAAGAAGAAGTCCTCTGCCTCCACCAGCAATGCTCCGCGCATGACTGTGCGTCGTCAGAGACGATAATATTCGTGAACAATCTCCCCCGTCCGTTGTTTCTTTCATACAAGTTATGGAATAAACAACGGATTTTTTTATGGAACAACTGAAAACACTCCTGATGGGCCTCACGGCCGTTGCCGGAAGCACCTTGCCCGTAGTGGCATGCACAGGCATCTCTCTCACCGCCAAAGATGGCAGTTTTGTTCATGCCCGCACCATTGAATGGTCGGCCGGATATGTCCCCTGCGAATACGTCATCATCCCTCGCGGACAGGCACTCACCTCCTACACCCCCGTAGGCAACAACGGCCTACAGTTCACCTCCCGCTACGGCGTGGTGGGTTGTGCCGTGCAACAGAAGGAGTTCATTGTCGAGGGCATCAACGAAGCCGGTCTTGCCGCCGGGCTCTTCTACTTTGCCGGCTATGGGCAATATGCCGAGTTCGACTCCACCCTCTCGGCCAAGACCGTGGCCGACCTTCAGGTAGTGCCGTGGCTGCTCACCCAGTGCGGCACCATCGACGAGGTGAAGGCCGCCGTTGCCCAAGTGCGCATCGTTTCGCTCGACCCCAAGGTGGCCTCCACCGTGCATTGGCGCATCAGCCAGCCCGACGGGCGTCAGGTGGTGCTCGAGATTCTCGACGGTGGTGTGCCCCATTTCTATGAGAACACGGTGGGCGTCATCACCAACTCACCCGGATTTCCGTGGCAGGTGACCAACCTCAACAACTACGTCAACCTCTATCCCGGCGATGCCCCCGACCACTCATTGGGTGGTGTGATGTTGAAACACATCAGCGGCAGCTCCGGCATGTTGGGGCTGCCCGGCGATTTCACTTCCCCTTCGCGCTTTGTGCGTGCCGCCTTCCTGCGCAACACCGCGCCCCAGCAGCCCGACGCCTTCTCCACCGTCACCCTCAGTTTCCACCTGCTCAACAACTTCGATGTGCCCATCGGCCTCGAGCATCCCCTGGGGAAAGCCCCCGACCTGCCCAGTGCCACGCAATGGACAACTGCCACCGACTTGGCCAATCGGCGCATCTACTACAAGACGGCTTACAACAACACCATCCGTTGCATCGACCTGGCCACCATCGACTTCACAAAGGTGAAATACCAGAGCCACCTGATGGACTCACAGCGTACGCAACCCGTGGAAGTGGTGAAGGTGGAGTAGGGGGGACACCCCCTACCCGAATGCCATCGCCCACCCACGTTCTATGTTCTCCCTGTCCACCTCCTCGGGTTTTATGCCACACTCCACGCACACTCGTAGCTATCATTCGTAATTTCTTAGAGGTCCCTTAGGCCCTGTAAAAAAGGTGAGGGAACAAAAACACCATTCAAACTCCGTGTGGTGTGAAACATGATAATAGTACGCAAAAGTTTTGCAAACACGAAACTTTTCAATATCTTTGCACCCAATAAAGACGAAAGGCATGAATAAACGAAGATTCCGTTTGGTTTTGACTGATGAGGCTTTCGATTTCATAGAGTCGTTGCCTCAGAATGTGGGTGACAAGATACACTACAACATCCGCAGAGTGAGAGAAGGCGAAATAAACAACGAGCTTTTCAAGAAACTGGAGAACTCGGAGATTTGGGAGTTCCGTACTCTGTACAACAAAACGGCCTATCGTCTGTTTGCCTTTTGGGACACGGAAAGCGAAACTTTGGTGATTGCCACCCATGGTATCGTGAAAAAGACCCAAAAAACACCACCGAAGGAGATTGCGAAAGCGGAAAGGATAAGAACTGAATATTTCAAGAACAAACAAAAAAAGTAATGATATGGGACAGATGAAATTGCATGATTACGATGAGGTTTTAGACCTCCATTTCGGAAAAGTGGGCACTCCACGCAGAGATGAATTTGAACGTAAAGTTGATGAAGCTGTACATGCATACAGGATTGGCGAGGCAGTCAAAAAAGCCCGTTTGCAACAGAACCTCACGCAGGAGCAATTGGGCGACCGTGTGGGAGTGAAGAAGGCGCAAATATCCCGCATCGAAAGGGGCTACAGCATCACCATCCCCACCATGAGCCGTGTGTTCAAAGCCTTGGGAATTGCTACGGCTACGCTCGATTTGGGAATGGCTGGCAAGGTGGCGCTTTGGTGAACAGGTTGGTAAAAACAAGTTGATAAAAACATAGGGAATAATCATACACAACTTACAAAGATGAACATCGATACTCTTTTAAGAATTTATCAAACTTATTCTTTTGAAGAGATAAGTGCACTAAATCAAAGAGGGTTAGCAATGCAACATGCCCAATGTGAGCAACTTGTAAAACTAAGGAAAGAATTGGGGGCTAATGCAGCTGCAACCAATCCTATTCTTTGGAATCAGATCAAAGAACTCGAACGCCAAGAAACGGTAACATATTACAAAAATCTTATTTCTAATTTAAGGTTGGCGGTTGAGAAAATTGACAACAATCCTATAGAAGTGTTAAAATTGTTTTTTTCCTCAATATTCCTACTTCCTATAAGAGCTTATGCAGGTGAGTCCATGCATCATTTAGAGGAAATTTCGGACAAAGAATATGCACATCAAATAATAGAAAGTGTAAATCAATTATATATCTCCCATAAACACCTTGAAGCTGAATATCTGAGAACTGCATGGGGACAGTATTTCCTTCAAAAAGAAGCTTTGGAAAACAACGTGCTAAAAATAAAAAAACGAGAACAAAGACTGAATGTATTGCAATTAAAGATTGGCGTTGATAATGAAATTGATAAAACGCAAATTGAACGCCTGAATACAGAAATCAAACAGTTAGCTTCTGAAGAACAAAAACTCAACGACGAGTTCAATTCGACAGTCAACTCTATGAATAAAGAATGTCCTGATTGGGTAAAACAAGTGACAGAAATAATGATGTTATTACCTCACAATATTCCTGACGAAAAATCCACCAAGCAATTAGACCCTTTATTGAGAGAGGCTGCACTTCTTATTGTAGCACATCAGAAAGGAAGCACTTCGTTGATTCAACGTAAATTCAGTATTGGTTATAATCGTGCAGGCAGAATCATGGAGCAATTAGAAGAATTGAATATCGTGGGAGAAGCATGTGGGAGCGAGCCACGAGAAGTATGGTGTAAATCTGAAGAGGAAGTAGAATACATTCTTCAGAAAGTTGAAGGATAGATATTTTTCTTTACATCCTTTGGTAATAAATCCCGCAATTCTATTTCATCCCCATTCTGTCAAAGTGAAACATCCTGTGAGGAGTCCATTATTGCATATATATACAATATGAAGGTGAGGGGGCGAGGTAAGTCACAAAGTGGTCAGCCGCTAACCTCTCAAGTGGTCAGCGGCTAAGGTGTCCGGCGGTTAGCCCGTGTCCTCTCAAGTGGTCAGCGGCTGACCTCTCGAGAGGTTAGCGGCTAAAGGGTAGGAAAATGGCGATTTTTGCTTGATTTTTTCGGCCGAAAAATGTATAAATATACAGCGAGCGTATATTTATGCAAAACTGACCGCGCGAGAATCGCGTATATGGGCGCGAGTTTTCTTTTGTACGAAAAATGAGCAAAAATTTAATCGGTCCGTAAGTCGTTGATACTTAGCCTTGGGATGATGTCGCTTCATCCCAAGGCTAAGGTCGCTTTATTCATGGGATGAGGGTGAGAGGAATGTGACGTTTTTCTGTTTCTTGACATGGCGGGTGAGAAAATGTTTATAGATGGAAGTTTGAGCACCTGTCGGCTTTCTCAAAAATAACCTCGCACTCTTTTTTTTCTCCCCGACGGTTTTGTGATACGGGATATTCTGTGTACATTTGCACCTAAACTGAAGAAATGAGTATGGAAGACGTGCTGCAAATTTTCTGTAAGAACAACGGGACGACCATCGAGGCAAAGCCGGGGAGTACGTTGATGGAGATTTATCGCGAGAGTGGATTGGACTTGCCCTATGGCCCCACGAGTGCCCGGGTGAACAATGTGGTGGAGGGGCTGACCTTCAAGGTGTATCACAACATGGATGTGGAGTTTCTCGACATTACCACCTCCTCGGGTATGCGCACCTATGTGCGCTCGCTCTGCTTTGTGCTCTGCAAGGCGGTGGCCGACCTCTATCCCGAGGGGCAGATTGTGCTGGGGCATCCCGTGTCGAAGGGACACTACTGCACGCTGCGCATCGGCCACGACGTGACGGCCGACGTGGTGGGGCGCATCCGCCAGCGCATGGCGGAGATTGTGGAGGCACGCATCCCCTTCCACCGGCTGGAGGTGCACACCGACAAGGCCGTGCGCCTGTTCCGCCAGCTGGGAATGAATGACAAGGCGACGCTGCTGGAGACGGCGGGCACGCTCTATACCTACTACCATACGCTGGGCGACACGGTGGACTACTACTATGGCAGCCTGTTGCCCGACACGGGGTACATCGGACTGTTCGACCTGATGAAGTTCGACGACGGGGTGCTCCTGCGCTACCCCGACCGTAACGACCCCTCGCGACTGGGCGACATGATACGGCAGGACAAGATGCTGGAGGTGTTCAAGGAGCATAGCCGATGGCACGACATCCTAGGCGTGAGCACCATCGGCGACATAAACGTGGCCAGCTTGGCGGGACGGGCGACGGACCTCATCAACGTGTCGGAAGCCTTGCAGGAGAAAAAGATTGCCCGCATTGCCGACGACATCCACCGGCGCGGCACGGTGAAGATGGTGCTCATCTCGGGCCCTTCGTCATCGGGGAAGACGACGTTCAGCAAGCGCCTCTCGGTGCAGCTGATGACCAACGGCCTGAAGCCGCGGGCCATCTCGCTCGACGACTATTTTGTGAACCGCGAAGATACGCCGCGCGACGAGCAGGGGGAGTATGACTACGAGTCGCTCTATGCCCTGGACCTGCCCTTCTTCAACGCCCAGTTGCAGACATTGCTCGATGGGGGAGAGGTGGAGCTGCCGCGCTTCAACTTCACCACGGGACGGCGCGAGTTCAAGGGCGAACGCCTGCGCATCGAGGAGAACATGGTGCTCATTCTGGAGGGCATCCACGCGCTGAACCCCGAGCTGACGAGCCACATTGCCGAGGAGAGCAAATACCGCGTCTACGTGTCGGCCCTGACGACCATCCTGCTCGACAACCACAACTACATACCCACCACGGACAACCGCCTGTTGCGCCGCATCATCCGCGACTACAAGTATCGCGGCTACTCGGCCGAGGAGACCATCAGCCGGTGGCCCAGCGTGCGACGGGGCGAGGACAAGTGGATATTCCCCTATCAGGAGAATGCCGATGCCATGTTCAACTCGGCCCTGTTGTTTGAACTGGCCGTGTTGAAGGACCACGCACTGCCCATCTTGAACCGTGTGACGCAGAATTGCCCCGAGTATAGCGAGGCTTACCGCCTGCGCCGCTTCTTGCAATATATCGTCTCTGTCCACGACAAGGATTTGCCGCCAACGTCGCTGTTGCGCGAATTTTTGGGCGGAAGCAGCTTCAGTTACTGATAAAATCACTAAATTTGCAGCGCAATGTCACAACGCTCTAAAAACATCCAAGAACAGACCCAAGAACAGCGGCAGACCATCACGCAGCAACAGCTGATGTTTGTCCGCCTGCTGGAGCTGCCCACTGAGGGGCTGGAGGAGCGCGTGCGTGCCGAGGTGCTCGAGAATCCCGCTTTGGAGATGGCCGACCCCGCTGACCACCCTCAGGAGAGCGCCGATGACAAGTTCGACGACGAGGCTGTCGCTGACTCGGCTACCGACGACGGTGACGAACCGGATTATGGGGAGGAGGCCTACGAAAACGAGGTGGGCGAGGAGGAGTTGGCCGCGCTGGGCGACTATCGCACGGAGGACGACATCCCCGACTATGCCTTGAATGACTACCCCTCCGCCACGGAGAGTGGCGTGGCCGGAGAGATTCCCTTCTCCACCGCCACATCATTCTATGAGCTGATGATGCAGCAATTAGGCGAATGCGACATCACCCCTCAGGAGCGCGACATTGCCGAGTATCTCATCGGTTCGCTGGACGATGATGGCTTGTTGCGCAAGCCCTTGCCAACCATCGTGGAGGAGCTGGCCATCTATCGGGGCACCTATGCTACGGAGGAGGAACTGGTGGAGGTGTTGCACGTCATTCAGGGGTTCGACCCCGTGGGGGTGGGTGCGCAGAGCCTGCAAGAGTGCCTGATGCTCCAACTCAGGCGCAAGCCCGACACGCCTGCCAAGCAGGTGGCCATGCGCATCCTGGAGAGGGCGTATGACGACTTCTCCTACAAGCGATGGGAGCGCATCATGCAGAACTTGGACATCTCGGAAGAACTGTTGGAGGATGCTTTGGACGAGCTCACACGCCTGAATCCGCGCCCGGGAAGCTCGCTCAGCGAGGCCATGGGGATGGGGTTGCAACGGATTATACCCGACTTCTTCATCCACGTCGATGATGAGGACCGCGTCACCTTCAGCCTCAATGACGGCAACGTGCCCGACCTGAGGGTGAGTGAGAGTTTCTCCCACATGATGGAGGCCTATGCCCACCAGAAGGAGACCCGCGAGAGCCGCGAGGCCATGCTCTTCCTGAAGCAGAAGATGGAGGCGGCACAGGGGTTCATCGACATCGTCGAGATGCGACGCCGCACACTGGTGGCCACCATGCAGGCCATCGTTGACATGCAGCGCGACTTCTTCCTGGAGGGCGACGAACGCCTGTTGAAGCCCATGCTGATGAAGGACGTGGCCGAAAGGGCGGGGGTGGATGTCTCCACCGTTTCGCGCGTGAGCAATTGCAAGTATGCCGAAACACCCTTCGGGATATTCCCATTGAAATCGTTCTTCGGCGACAGCTACCGCCTGCCTAACTTCTCGAAACAGAAGAAAGAGGAGACGGACGACGGAAAGGAGCCCCCCAAGGTGGCTGACGCCGGGAAGGAGGAGCCGACAACCTTGCGACAGATAAGGGCCATCATTCAGGAGTGTGTGGCGGGGGAGGACAAGCGTCGTCCCATGACCGACGAACAACTGGTGGAGAAGCTGAAGGAGCAGGGCTACGACCTAGCCCGACGAACGGTGGCCAAGTATCGCACGCAACTGGGCATACCTGTGGCGCGCATGAGGAGATAGATAGAGATAAAGAAGTTAAAAGGAGATAAAGGAGTTATCGGCTCTTCGAGCCTAGGAGTTAAAGCCAATACTATAAAAAAGATATAAAGAATGAAACCAATCGTAAGCATCATCATGGGCAGCACCTCGGACCTCCCCGTCATGGAGAAGGCTGCCAAGTTGTTGGACGAAATGCAAGTCCCCTTTGAAATGAATGCCCTCTCGGCCCATCGCACACCCGAGGCGGTGGAGCAATTTGCCAAGCAGGCTAAGGAGCGTGGCATCCAGGTAATCATTGCCGCCGCAGGCATGGCTGCCCACTTGCCGGGCGTGATTGCCGCATCCACCACCGTGCCCGTCATCGGTGTGCCCATCAAGAGCACGCTCGAGGGTATGGACGCCTTGTTGGCCATCGTGCAGATGCCACCGGGAATCCCTGTGGCTACCGTGGGCATCAACGCGGCCATGAATGCGGCCATCCTGGCCGTGCAGATGTTGGCGTTGGCCGACGCTGACCTGGCCGAGCGCTTTGCCGCCTACAAGGAGAATCTGAAGAAGAAAATCGAGAAGGCCAACGAAGAGCTGAAAGAGGTGAAATACGCCTACAAGACAAATTGAATGAAGAAACAATGATAGACTTGTTCAACTATATCCGACGCGCCAGTAGCGAAACGAACATTGGTGCCACTCCGTTGGGTGGACAGAACCCCATCCGCATACAGTCGATGACCAACACGGTGACGATGGACACCGAGGCGTGTGTCGAGCAGGCCAAGCGCATCATTGCCGCCGGTGGCGAATACGTGCGCCTGACCACCCAAGGACCCAAAGAGGCCGAGAATATGCGTGAAATCAACATCGGCCTCCGCTCACAGGGGTATATGGCTCCGCTGGTGGCCGACGTGCACTTCAATGCCAAGGTGGCCGACATTGCCGCACAATATGTGGAGAAGGTGCGCATCAATCCCGGCAACTACGTGGATGCGGCACGCACTTTCAAGCAATTGGAATACACCGATGAGGAGTATGCCGCCGAATTGCAGAAGATTCGCGACCGCTTTGTGCCCTTCCTCAACATCTGCAAGGAGAACCACACGGCCATACGCATCGGTGTGAACCACGGTTCGCTCTCCGACCGCATCATGAGCCGCTATGGCGACACGCCCGAGGGCATGGTGGAGTCGTGCATGGAGTTTCTGCGCATCTGTGTGGAGGAGCAGTTCACCGACGTGGTCATCTCCATCAAAGCCAGCAACACGGTGGTGATGGTGAAGACGGTGCGCCTGTTGGCCGCCGTGATGGAGAGCGAGGGCATGGCCTTCCCCCTTCACTTGGGTGTGACCGAGGCAGGCGATGGCGAGGACGGACGCATCAAGTCGGCATTGGGCATCGGTGCCCTGTTGGCCGATGGGTTGGGCGACACCATCCGTGTGTCGTTGAGCGAAGCTCCCGAGGCCGAAATCCCTGTGGCAAGAAAATTGGTGGACTATGTGACGATGCGCGCGGATGCACCTTATATCCCTGGCGAAGTGGCCGAGGGATTCGATTACCTGCGTCCCATGCGCCGACAGACACGGGCAGTGCGCAACATCGGTGGCGGGCAGGTGCCCGTGGTGATAGCCTTCCATTGGGAGGGACACGACACGTCGTCGGCTCAACTGATGCCCGACTACATCTATACAGGTCGTGCGTTGCCACCCCACCGCCAACCGACGGAGTACATTGTGGATGCCGACGTGTGGACGGGTGAGGATGGCACATGGCCGGCCTTCAACCTGAACACGGTGCAGGACATCGACGCTTGCACCGCCGGGATGAAGTTCTTGTTCATCCCTTACCTGATGTTGGATCAGGTGAGCGAGGTGCTGAAGCGTCATCCTGAGGTGGTTGTCATCTCACAAAGTATGCATCCCAACCGCTTGGGCGAGCATCGTGCGCTGGTGCATCAGTTGATGAGCGAGGGGATGGAGAATCCCGTCGTCTTCTTCCAACACTATGGAGAGACGGAGTTGGAGGACTTCCAGATAAAGAGTGCCGCCGACATGGGTGCGCTGGTGTTCGACGGGCTGGTGGACGGCATCTGTCTGCTCAATCAGAATAACACGATGCCCTCAGAAGTCATCGAAGCCACGGCCTTTGGCATTTTGCAGGCAGGCCGCCTGCGCACCACCAAGACGGAGTATATCTCGTGCCCGGGATGTGGACGCACGCTCTTCGACCTGCAGGCGACCATCGCCCGTGTGAAGGCTGCCACCAGCCATTTGAAGGGATTGAAGATAGGCATCATGGGATGCATTGTCAATGGTCCTGGTGAAATGGCCGATGCCGACTATGGCTACGTGGGTGCCGGACGTGGCAAGGTGAGCCTCTACAAACAGAAGGAGTGCATCGAGAAGAACATCCCCGAAGAGGAGGCCGTGGAGAAACTGATAGAGCTTATCAAGGCTAACGGTGATTGGAAGGAGTGAGCAGCATGGAGAGAAATGCCATCAAATCGGTAACCGTCTACTGTGCCTCCAGCACTCAGGTTGACGCCTGCTATTTTCAGGCGGCACGACGATTGGGAGAGCTGTTGGCCGAGCGAGGCGTGCGTGTCATCAACGGAGCCGGATGCATCGGCCTGATGAGTGCTGTGTCGGATGCAGCACTTGAGGCCGGTGGCGAGGTGACGGGCGTCATCCCCTCCTTCATGGTGGAGCAGGGGTGGCATCACAAGGGGCTGACTGAACTGCGCGTCACTGAATCGATGCACGAGCGCAAGCAGCTGATGGCCGACCTCAGCAATGGGGTCGTTGCCTTGCCTGGCGGATGTGGCACATTGGAGGAGTTGCTCGAGATTATCACGTGGAAGCAGTTGGGACTGTACGTTCACCCCATCGTCATACTGAACACCCAAGGATTCTTCGACGCCATCATCAGCCAGTTGCATCGTGCCGTGGACGAGCATTTCATGCGTCCGCAACATGCCTCAATCTGGCAAGTGGCTGCTACACCCGAGGAGGCGGTAGAGATGTTGTACACCACACCATTGTGGGACACAAGTGTGCGTAAACTGGCTGCTATATGAACAATGTAGGGTTTACGGGTGAACGCATCCCCTATCTGATGGGAGCTGATGAGTGGGTGACGGCTATTCTGTTGCTCTGTTTCCTGATAACCTCATACGCCCTTTCCCATGGGAGGAACCAGTTGTTCCAATCCATCCGGAAACTCTTTTCCAATCGTGGAATCAACCACATTTTTCACCGGCAGGTGGGGGTCGACTATTCTTGCCTGATGTTGCTGAATCTGCAAGCCTGCCTGTTGGTGGCGGTGATGGTGCTGAAGTGCTCGATTGACGCTCCGGGGTCGGACTTGGCAGTTCGCCTCACCAGCTTGGATGTCCCCCTCTTTTTAGGGGGGGGTAGCGGCCTCTTCCTCCTGTACCTTGTTGTCAAAAGGTTCAGCTACAAATTGGTTAATTGGGTGTTCTTTGACAGAATAAAAAATAATTTATGGATTGAGGCCTATTTTTTTGTTGTCTCTATTTTTGGCATGTTGATGTTGCCCGTCACGTTGCTTGTTGTATACGGCGATTTGCCCTTTTATGTGAACGTGATAATTCCTGCATTCTTATTCTTTTTGATGAATTTATTCTTCATTTATAAGTGTTTTAGCATATTTTTCAGTCAATTACATGGCTCGTTTTATTTATTTTTGTACTTTTGCACCCTCGAAGTGCTCCCCTTTCTTGTCGTATGGAAGGGAATAGAGATGGTTAGCGACATTTTGTTATAAAAAACTTATTACATTGGAGATTAAAAAGATTCTGATATCCCAGCCGAAACCGACTTCGGAAAAGTCGCCTTACTTTGACCTCGCGGAAAAGTACGGTTTGGAGATGGTATTCCGCCCTTTTATTAAGGTGGAGAGCGTAACAACAAAAGAATTCAGACAGCAGAAGGTGTCCATCCTGGATCACACGGCTATAGTGTTCACTTCACGTCATGCAATCGACCATTTTTTCCAATTGTGTGCCGAGTTGCGTGTAAATATCCCCGAAACAATGAAATACTTCTGCATCACGGAGACAATCTCTCTGTACATCCAGAAGTATGTGCAATACCGCAAGCGTAAAGTGTTCTTTGGAAACACAGGTAAGCTGGACGACCTGGCAGGACCCATCCTCAAACACAAGAATGAGAAATACTTTGTGCCCCTGTCTGACGTGCATACCGACGAAATCAAGAACATGCTCGACAACCTGAAGGTGCAGCACTCCGAGGCTGTGATGTATCGCACCGTCAGCAACGACTTCTCTGCTGAGGAGAAGTTCGACTATGACATGCTGGTCTTCTTCAGCCCGGCAGGTATCGCTTCGTTGCAGAAGAATTTCCCCGATTTCGAGCAGGGCGACATGGTGATTGCTTCGTTCGGACCTACTACGGCAAAAGCCGTGCGCGATGCCAACCTGCGCCTCGACATTGAAGCCCCCACGGTGGAGGCACCCTCTATGGCCGCTGCCATCGAACAGTATTTGAAGAAGAATAAATAAAATCATCGGTCACGAGCTACAAGTGGCGAATGACGAGTCTCTTGCGCCGCACGGATATGTGCTTACTCGTCACTCGTAGCTTGTAGCTCGTAACTTATTACATACAATCATGCCCACCACAGGAACAGCCACTCTGTGCAAGGCCGAGCGTCAACATCGACGTGGCGTCATCGGTCAATTGTTCGAAGGAGGAGGAAGCAAGTCCATTTCGGTCTTCCCCCTGCGTGTGGTGTATATGCCTGTCGGGCGGGATGAGGTGGAAGCCCCCGTCAGCATCCTCGTCAGTGTGCCCAAGCGCCATTTCAAGCGGGCGGTGAAACGCAACCGTGTGAAGCGCCAGCTGCGTGAAGCCTATCGCCTGCATAAACACATCCTGTTGGACACGATGGCCAACGGGGAGAATGCTCTGGTGTTGGCCTTCATCTGGTTGGACAAAGAGCTGCATACAACTGAAGAGTTGATGGATAAAATGAAAAAAATACTCAGCCGGATAGCTGAGAAAATGCAACAACAGCAACAACAGTCATGAACCGTTTGAAGCGTCTGCTCACCAAGTTGCTGTTGCTTCCCATCTATTTTTATCGCAACTGCATTTCGCCCCTCACGCCTCCCTCGTGTCGTTTCACCCCCACCTGTTCCCAATATGCCATCGAAGCCCTGCAGAAGCATGGCCCTTTCCGTGGGCTTTACCTCGCCATCCGTCGCCTCCTCCGTTGCCATCCGTGGGGCGGGAGTGGGTATGACCCTGTGCCGTGAATGACAAAGTAACGTGAGTGAATTCAAAATAGGGGGCAGAGACGAAACCTCCGAATATTAGAAGTGTTGTTCACGCTGGCATAACCAATCTACTGCCGAGATGATATGGATAGTCTTGCCATCTATGCTCACGTTTTCTTGACGGTCAAAGGTGATGAGAGTCAGATTGTTGCATTTCAATTTGTCAGAAGCAGCCAACAATGCCTTTATTTCACGTTTCTGAGTCTTGTCAGACGAAATGTCATAACTGACCTGTAGTAATTCCACAACTTGCCCGGCTTTGGCTATTACGAAATCAACCTCGTAACTCCGTTCCTTATAGTAGAATAAATCAGCGTATTGCGGACGATAGCGGCGCAGTAATTCTATGCAAACCACATTTTCAAGTTTCCAACCCAAATTCTGAGATTGGAATGTTCCCACCCGTTCATTGGCAAAAGCGAGATCTACGACATAACACTTTTCATAACGGACACGGTCATGACTTTTGTACGAGAATTTTGGAACCCCAATGAAGAGGAACGCTTCCTTCAAGTGTGAGTAATAATTTTCAGCAGTATGGTTTGATATTCCGAATATGGATGCCACTTCCTGTGCGACGAACTCCCGTGCATAATTGTCTGCCAAGTAATTTGCCATTCGCATTAGTACATCCATATAACGAATGCTGAATCTGCGGGAAATATCATTGCGTATGATGGCATTCAGCAATCCGTCAATATAGCCGCGTTTATTGTCTTCGTCCAACAACTCGGGGAATCCTCCCTGCTGCATATAATCATGCAATGCACGCCTGCGCAACGATACTGCTTTTGTCGTGAAAGATGCGGTGTCTATACCTTTAGCTTTGGCATACTCCAAAAATGAATAGGGATAGAGTTCCACTTTGTTGTGTCTCCCTGTAAGATGCGTCATGAGTTCATTACTCAACAATTTCGCATTACTCCCGGTAAGGAACAGGTGTTTGCCTTGCCTTAACAGACGATTGACAAATAGCGGCCAAGCTGCAATATTTTGAATTTCATCAAAGAAGAGATAATCCACATCGCCATATACGAAATAGATGGCCTCAAGTAATTTGTTGAGGTCTTCCGTCTTCAAATCAGCTAAACGCTCTTCGTCAAAGTTTACGTAGGCGCATTGCACATTGTTTTCCAACAGGAATTTTTCGCACAAAGTAGATTTGCCACTTCGCCGCACTCCGATTACGACCTGCGCCAATTTACTTTTTAGTGACAGCTGAGATGCTTCTTCACGATTGGTCAACAGGGATGTTTCTTTACTGAGATATTCTTCCCGTAAGTCGGCAATGACAGGGATTAATTCTTTTATATCCATAACTTACTGATTATCCGCTGCAAAGTTATATAAACTTCCATAAAATGCAAACTTTTACCCGTGCAAACTTCCATAAGATACAAAAAAAAAGTTAAATCATTTCCAAAAACAGCATAAAGGGAGGGTGATTGGCCTCTATTTGGCCATCCGTCGCCTCCTCCGTTGCCATCCGTGGGGCGGGAGTGGGTATGACCCTGTGCCGTGAATCCGGCTCGGATGGATACTATATAGTATAAGAGCGCAACGAATATAGTATGGAGGCGAAAGCTGTGAATGAAGGTTTAGGGATGATGGTGTAGGGTGTAGGGAGGTGGTTTTTAGGCGATGGCGATGGCTGTTGGCGATGGCTGTTTGACATACGGTCGATGGGGCCGGAAGATACGGATGTTAAGCGCTGAAGATTTAAATCTTTCGGCCTTAACATCCGTATCTTCCGGGCGTTTCAACCCTTTCATTCGATGGGGGGTTCGATGTAAGGACAAAAGGTTGCCAAAACTCCTCCCCTAAGTTAGGCGCGAATTGACATCAAGTCAATTCTCTATCGGCCACGCCCTCTAACTTAGAGGGAGATTTTATTCACCATATTTCTTATATCGAATTATATCTTTGCAAGAAATTCTTTCATCCGTTTTTGTTGCTCTTGTTGCTCCCATTTGGAGAGTTGGTAGAAAGTGTCGCTTCCCATAGGCTTCAACGAATTGACGAACGATTGAATATCATCCGAATCATAGAAAAGCGAACTGTCACGAAAATCTTCGTATGTCTCCATATCTTTAGGGCAGAGCATTATTTTTCGATAAGCCGTAGCCAAATTGTATGTTCCCGAAATCTTTTCAGAAACATATTTGTCATATTCTCCACGTCCGGGATGTATCAAAGGCATGATGTAGTCGCATTGAAGCACGTAAGAGTAGAACTCCTCTTCAGGAACAAAACCATCGAAAAAGATGAAATTGGATTGAAAACCAGCCTTGTTCACCTCTTTATGAATTAGTTGGCCGTCAGCTTTATTCTTGTTTCCGAGGATTATGAACTTGATGTGTGAGGCATATGGGACATCGGGGCGTAGCAGTGTCAGGTAATCTCTACGCCCTAACGAAACGGCTCCGGGAATGACAATCCATACCTCACCTGGCTTTTTGGTGAGTTCGAACGTGTTGAAAGCCGGATAAAATATGGGATATATGGCAACCGAAGGCTTTCTGCACACTTCTTGGTAACGCTTGATTAGCAAGTCGCTCAGTAGTGCATATCCATTTATGCGGCGTGTAATGAACTTTTGCCCAAAACTGCTTGTCAGTTTCTTAAGATTGTGGATAGTCCCGACAACTTTGATTCGTTGTGGAATAGGAAGCAGGAAAAACTTCCAAGCTACAGAGCCTTGGGCCGAATTGAGGTAGAGATGAGTAAAACCTCCCTTTTGAAGGTATCTCCAGAAACGCAGGAGAGCACCTCCTCCCTTTATACCTTTCTTGAAAGGGAAATAAATGATGTTGTCTGTTACTTGGTCCAATGAGTTTCCTACACGAGTTCTTAAATCTTCATTGAGTGCTACGGTGACATGGTGTCCTTCGGCCTTCAATAAAAGACAGGTGCTGTAGATGCATTCATCATGCCAAGCAGAAAATTCGGTGACTAATATGTTATATATCATAATTCTTAATTGTTTTGCGGGAGGGACTGAGTGGATTTAACATTGTCCTGTCTTCTCGAAATACTTCTTTAGCACGAGCAACGAAATCAGGTCTTCCCGTTTTCTGTTTTGGAATTGTGCCACGTACTCGTGTGCATGGTCGATGATGGCTTGTGCTTCATCGGGGTGGTTGATGTAGTAGGTGAGCCGTTCTTCCAAGTCGGAGTAGTCATCCTTGATGCAGACATAGTGGTAGTTGGGGATGAGTGTGCCCTCCATGAACCAAGTTTCGTAAGTAGGCTTGGGCATTACTGCCAACGAGTTGGACGACATCACCCATTTGAGATTGCTGGCGACGTCAAACCCTTCGATGCAGAGAATGAATTTGTAGTCTAGGTGTTCATCAATGGAGATGGATTTTTTTATCCACTCAGGGTTCACGATGTTGTTTGCATTAATCTGTCCCAGGTCACACATGGGATGATTGAAGTACATTTCCCAGAAGCGTACACGCTGAGGCTGTTTGATGCAGGCGCGGCCGATGAGCATATTTTTCTTTTCTGTGAACCTCTTGGTGTCCTTCACGAACGTGTAGTGTCGTATCTTGTTGAGCTTCAGAATGACGGAATTGGCGTTGTCGCCTGCAATAGGCCGGCTTTTGGTCAATGAAGGGACATCGGGGACCTGGGTGATGTCTCCAAACAGAGTGACGATGCGATACTGGTCAGGGAAATAGCGCGTAAACTCGTATGTGTCGAAAAAGTAGACGTTCCCCTTCTTGCGATGTTGTAGCTTGAAGTCTTTTAAGACAATGCTCTTGGATGAGCCCGTTATCGTCCTTTCTTGTTCGAGCTTGTTGTAATAGTTGACACGTTGTCGGATGTACTCCATGTCTTCCAACTCCAGACGTTTCAGTTTCTTCTGAAGCAGTGCCTGATATATCTTTTTAGGGATATAGTAGCGTGTAAAATTCTTTGTATAGTATAGAATTTTATTGTTCTTATGCTTTTGTTTGCGTATGAATTCGAACATTGACATTATGCCTTGTTACTTTTCTCTTTCAACCGTTTGATTCTTCTCTCATTCCATTCCTGATATTTGGCTTTGGTGCGTTTCCAACGGCGGTGTGTCCATAACCACAATTCAGGTTGCTCCTTCATGTTTTCTTCCAATAGGCGGTAGTATGCGTTAGTCAGTTCATGTTCGTGAGTTTCCGACGCATTTTCAACCATTTTCTTGAAAGTGGCCACATATTTCCCCCGTTTTTCTCTGTGCATTGACATGTAGAAAACGGCACTTCCCGTGCGGCGGGCAATCTTTTCGGTGCCCGTAAATACGGGGGTCTCTTGGTGGAAAAACTCCATCCAATAGTCGATGGCTTCCCAGTGTGGCACCTGGTCGGCAATGAATCCGATGACAAAGGGTTTCTTCTCTTTCCCCAGTTGCAGGACGCGGCGCAAGGTGTTGCCCATGCTGATGCTTTCGGAGCCATATTGGTTGCGCATTTCCAGAAAAAGGCGGTCCATTGCCTTGTTGGCCAATGGATGATAGATTTGGCCGAACTGAATCTGAGGATTGTGGAAGTGGAGGGGGAGTGAGGTGACAAATTCCCAATTGAACGTGTGCCCCATGTAGATGACGCATGAGCGACCCTCTTGGGAGACCAAGCGTTCGATCTCTTCAATTTCTTCAAAGCGTATGTGTTTCTTTATCTTTTGGGGACTCATGCTCATCAGCTTCACCGTCTCCATTACATAGTCGCAGAAGGCGGAGTAGAATCGCTTCTCGATGCGCGTGATTTCCTCCTTTGTCTTTTCGGGAAAGGCATTGACGAGGTTCTTGTGTACCACCTTACGGCGGTAGCGTGCCACGTAGTAGAGTGGGAAGTAGATGAGGTCGCTCAGCAGATGCAGTACACCCATTGGCAGAAGCGACATCAGTTTCCATAGTGTGCGTATGATGTAATAGGTCATAGTATTAGTTATTTTGAGAACCCTTTTATAACAGTCCTGTTAGGTGCTTTTTCGTTTGTTTGTAATATAGTTAATGTTTCTTCGATGAGTTCCAAACGCATGCGAGTATCTTCATTGATATCATTCTGATCAGACAGAATGTCGTTCAACGTATTTTCTATTAGTTTAAAACGATGTTCTAATTGATTAGATATATTTTGTTCAACTGTTAAATATTGCCGTACGGCAACAAATGCACGCATAATACGAATGTTGACTTCTATAGCAGTTTTGCTTCGTAAAACACTGGATAACATAGCAACACCTTGTTCTGTAAAGGCATATGGTAGAGTTCTTGCTCCTCCCCAACTTGTGGTCGCAATTTGCGACTTCAAGTTTTTCCATTCATCTATGTTCAATTGGAACATAAAGTCAAGAGGGAAACGTTCAATATTTCTTTTAACAGATTCGTTTAATCGTTTTACTTCAACTCCATACAGCTCTGCCAGATGTTTGTCTAACATAACCTTTTGTCCACGAATGGAGAAAATATTTTTTTGTATCAATTTAAGTTCTTCCATTTCAATCTTTCATTGTTAATCCATCCTCGTTCATCCGTTGCATATAGCTTTGGATGATGGCTTTCAGCCTCTTCTCCATCTCCGGCTGGGGAGTGCTTTCCCGTAAGTTATGCTGTAGCAGCGGGTCTTCACGGAAACGATAGACGGCTTTTGTCTCCCGTCCGTCAAACTGTATCAGGTGGTAGCCCTGGGTCAATTGGTAAATGTCGTTTTGATAGTTCACCGCCCATGTATCCTCGGTGGGCGTTGCCAGCAGGTCTTTTCCAAAGGCCACATACGGTTTGTTGTATCCCACTATGCCGAGTAGGGTCGGCATGATGTCAATCTGTTGGGCAATGCCCGGTCGGATGCCTGTGGGCAGTGTACCCGAAGGGTCGAACAAGATGATGGGTACACTGAAACTACCCAATGCCGTCTGGTATTCGGGGTGGGTGGATTGGTTGGTGTGGTCGGCTGTGAGGACGAACAGTGTGTTCTCGTACCACGGTTGCTTGGCGGCCGTCTCGAAGAAGCGTCGCAATGCATGATCGGTGTAGCCGATGCATTGGTGAATGGGCTTGTCTCCCCTGGGGAAAGAGTCGGCATACTCTTCGGGCACCACGAACGGGTGGTGCGACGAGGCGGTGAACACGGCGGTGATGAATGGCTCCTTCATGTCCGTCATTGTCTGGGCATAGAATTGCAGGAAAGGCTCGTCCCAGATGGCCCATGTGCCGTCGAAGTCGGCGTCACCGTTGAAACGTTTGTCTTGGTTGTACTCGTCCCGTCCGTAGTAATCCTTGAATCCTGTGGCGCGGGCAAAGGCTTGAAAACCCATCGAACCATTTTCTGCTCCGTGGAAAAAGGCTGTGTGATAGCCTTCGTCGCCCAGTTCGCGGGCAATGCCGCTCAGTGCATTGGTGGCCGCTGATGTCACGAAGAATGGCTCTACGAACATCGGTATACTGCTCAAGACCGAGGGCATTCCGTCGATGCTCTTACGTCCATTGGCAAGGGTGTATTCCCATGTCAGACTCTTTTTGAGCAAGCTGTCGGTAAAGGGGGTGTAACCTTTGTAGGTTCCTCCATCCAAGTGGTGGTTGAGGCCACCGATGTACTCGCGTCCGAAGCTTTCGACGATGAGGATGACGATGTTTTTGGCCCCCTCTGACTCCCCCGAAAGGGGAGAATAGGCGGCCAGTGTATCGTTCTCCTCCTTTGGGGGAGTTAGAGGGGGCTTTACCGGTGAATAGATGCTGTCTAATGTCTCTTTGTCGAAATATTTAGGGTCGACGAACGGCTTCTTCCCGATGGTTCGGATGAGCGAAAAGGGCGTGTTCAACACCAGCGCTGCATCGGCCGGTCGGTCGACATATTGGTTGGCGTTGCTGATGGTGATAGGGCGCACTGCCGTAGTGGCTCCGCCGCGCATACCGCAGATGCAGAGGGGGATGAACAGCAGCAGGCAGAGGGTCTGCACCGTGTAGTAGAGTCCGAAGGGGCGTCGCCACGGTTTGCCCACAGGCAAGGCATAAACCTTGCTCAGCCCATAGATGAGGAAGAGTGAAGCAACGACCAAGTACCAATGGTTCAAGAACTCGACACCGATGATGCCGCCCAAGTTTCCTTCGTTGCTGAATTCGCTGAAGATGGTGGCAGTGGTGCGTCGGCCGGTGTATTGGAAGTAGACGCTGTCTGCTAGGTTGATGCAGATGGCCAGGCCGTTCACCACCATGAAGACTCCTTTGGCCGCCCGTTGCCAGCCGTCAGTTTCCTTGACGTGCCAGGGCACCAGCATCATCAAGGCGTACAGGGCATTGGTGTATAGCAGCGCTGAGGTGTCAAACATCCATGCACCTTGCATCATCTCCCAAGCCGAGGCCCACGAGAGGTTGCTGCCCAGCACGCTCCAATTCTCGGCGAGATAAAGCATGCGGCAAAGGCCGTACGCCACGTAGGCCCACGCCATGTTCACCACGAAGGCTGCGGGGGAGGAACAGATGTTTTTCTTCAGCTTCACAATCGGATGTTTTTTCAGGAGCAGCTCCTTTGGTTTTATGGTTTCACTTCTTTGTCAATTCCCATTCGAGGCTTGCCATGATGAAGGGGCCAAGGCTCTTTCCCTCGTTGCTCACGATGGTCACGTCGCTGCCACAGAGGTAGTAGCTGGCGCTTCCGTCGCGCTGGGGCGATTTCTTTGGGCCGAGTCCGGCTGAACGGCAGCTCCAGTTGAGGTTCAGTGTCTTGTCTTCATTCTCGGTGACGAAGGTCTTGATGACGCCGTTGTAGGCCTTTTCGGCCACGGGGCGGTAGCTTTCGTCCAACAGACCCAAGCGCACTCCCTTCAAATACGAATAGGTGAACATGCACGATGCTGATGCCTCTAGGTAGTTCTTGATGCCACATTTGCCCACGAAGGAGTCGTCGTATTGCAGGAGTTGGTACCACACACCGCTTTCATCGTCCTGCCATTGTTTCAATCCTTCGGCCACTTGAGCCAGGATGCCGTTCAGTTTAGTGTAGTCGGGATGACTCTTGGGCATCACCTCCAACACGTCCACCAAGGCAGCGAAGAACCATCCCATGCCGCGTCCCCAAAACTCGCGCGAACAACCCACGAACGGGCCGCACTGGTTGGCCCAGAAGGAGTTCTCGTCCGCAGGGTCGGCACTCCATCCGTGGTAGTTCAGCTTCTTTTCGGGGTCGTAGGTGTGGCGGTGTACGGTGATGAACTGGTTGGCAATGTCGCTCCATCCCTCCATGTCTTCGGGGGCAAAGGTTGCCAGGTATTCGGCATAGAAGGCGGCACCCATGTAGAGGCCGTCCAGCCACATCTGGTTGGGGTAGATGTCCTTGTGGAAGAAGCATCCCTTGCCCTCGGGCAGTTGGATGCGCGAATACTCCGTGCGCAAGTAGTTGTAGAGGTAGTCGGCTGCCGCCTTATACTTGGCAGCGTTCTTCTTGCCGGCCTTTTTCCCCTTGGCCAGTTCGCGGTGGTAGAGTTCAAAGAACACTTTCCCCGAGGCGATATTGTCGATGTTTCCTTTCTTGAAAGCCTTGAAGGTGCCATCCTCGTTCAGCGCCGCGTCGGCGTAGAATTTGCACCAGTCGTAAGCCGTGAGGCTCCACTCTTCATCGGGGTATTGGGTGGTACACTTCAGCAACGACTTCGTCACCAATCCGCTCACATAGTCCCACTTCTTGTCGGCCGACCAGGCCTTGCCGTGCGACTCCACCATGCGGCGCGAGTAGTCGGCCGTCTGTGCCTGCAATCCAAGGCTGAAGAGGAGGATGGAGAAGAAGGCCTGTGCTATTCGATGGGTAGATTTCATTATCAATACAAGTCTTATAGTGTTAAATGATTTTCAGGTGTTTGCCCCCCTCACCCACGGAAGGGTGGGGAGGGGGTTCCTTTTATTTCACATACTCAGCCCAGTCAGTCAGGCGCATGTCGCCCTTCTTGGCCAGTGTGTCGTGCATGGCCAGTGCGGCGGCTATGTTGTGGCAGGTCTGTCCCTTTGACGAGAGTTTCAGGTAATCCCACAGGAGATTCTTGTAGTCGGGATGTACGCAGTTCTCGATGATGGTTTGTGCACGTTGCACGGGGCTCTTTCCGCGCAAGTCGGCCACGCCTTGTTCGGTCACGATGATGTTCACGTCGTGCTCCGTATGGTCGTGGTGCGACACCATGGGGACGATGGCGCTGATTTTTCCTTCTTTGGCCACCGAGGGGCAGGTGAAGATTGAGATGTAGGCGTTGCGAGTGAAGTCGCCGCTTCCGCCGATGCCGTTCATCATCTTGGTGCCACCGATGTGGGTCGAGTTGATGTTGCCATAGAGGTCGGCCTCGATGGCTGTGTTGATGGAGATGATACCCAATCGGCGGGCCACCTCGGGGCTGTTGCTGATTTCGCTCGGGCGCAGCACCAGCTTGTCGCGGAAGAACTCGATGTCGCTGTAGATGCCATTCAAACAATCGTTGGTGACGGTGAGCGAGCAGGTGCTGCCGAACTTCACGCGTCCGGCGCGGATGAGGTCAACCACGGCGTCCTGAAGCACTTCGGTGTACATCTCGAAAGCCGGGATAGTGGTGTCGCGTCCCAAGGCGCCCAACACGGCGTTGGCGATGTTTCCCACGCCACTCTGCAAGGGCAGGAAGGTGGGAGGGATGATGCCGCGTCGCATGTCAGCAGCCAGGAAGTCGGCCACGTTTTGTCCGATTTTGTCGGTGATGGGGTCGGGTGCTGTGAAGGCGCGTGCCTCGTCGGGCTTGTTGGTTTCCACAATGCCCACAATCTTGGCGGGGTCGACCTGCACGTAGGTCGCACCGATGCGGTCGCTCGGCTTGAAGATGGGGATTTCGCGGCGGTAGGGCGGGTCGAGTGGCTCATACACGTCGTGCAATCCGATGCTGTTCTTACTGTGTGCGGCGTTCAGCTCGATAATCACCTTGTCGGCCATGCGGGCGATGGTGGGCGAGATTCCGCCGGCGGCGGTCAGATACACCTTTCCGTCGGGGGTCACCTCGCATGCTTCCAGAATGGCTACGTCCACCTTTCCCATGAATCCGTAGCGCAACTCCTGTGCCATCTGCGAGAGGTGGATGTCGTTGTAGGCGATTTCACCGTTGTTCACCGCCTTGCGGAAGTCGGGATTAGTGGTGTAGGGCGCGCGGTAGCGGATGGCCTTCTGACGGGCCAACACTCCGTCGCACGAATCGCCCGTGCTGGCACCTGTGAAGATGCCTATCTGGAAGGGGTTGCCTTTGGCGTGTTCCTCTTCTGCTATCTTTGCTATTTCCTGTGTTACTGCTTTCGGCGTACCTGCGGGTGTGAATCCGCTGAGGCCGATGTTGTAGCCATGTTTGACCAAGCTGGCAGCTTCGGCTGCCGTAATGAATTTCAATGCCATTTCTCTTTTGTTTATTTAATATTTTCTCTTAAAAATCTCACTGTAAATGAAGGCTCTGCGCACCTCTTGTGGCGATTGCAGGCGCTGGCCGATGGAGCTCTCCACATGCTTGTTCGCCGTTGGTTGTGGTACAACGGGTTTGGGCGCTTCGGCCACGGGCTTGGGCACGACACGTTTCACCTTTTCGGTGCGTGGTACTTGTCCCAGCGAGGCCAACAGTTCGCTCAACGAACGCGCCTTCTGGGGTTGCTCCTCAGCTTGCACAGGGCGCATGGTCGGCGTCGTCTCGTCCATCCATTCCACCTCCTCTGGGTCAAAGGGTTTCTCCTCTTCCCAATCGGTTTGCGACGTGGTGGTCGGTGCCGCCTCTTCCGTCTCCCCTTTCATACCGGTCCATATCTTGAAAACGATGAATCCTACGGCAAACAGAATACCTATCAAATCTTCCATACGTGTACCTATTTATGTATAAATCGGCCAAAGGTACGGATTTTCTTTCATATATCGTGCGTTTTGGCCATTTTTCTTTGTTTTTTGGGTGGCTTGCACTATCTTTGCACAGATTTTAATATACTGACATTATGCAAACCAATCAAGGAGCGGACTCAAAATCCGCAACTGACCTGAAGAGACTCTTCATCGAAACCTACGGCTGCCAAATGAACGTGGCAGACAGTGAGGTAGTGGCCTCCATCATGCAGATGGCCGGCTATGAGGTGTGCGACTCGTTGGACGAGGCCGACGCCGTGTTTCTGAACACCTGCTCCATCCGCGACAATGCGGAGCAGAAAATTCTGAACCGTCTGGAATATTTTCATGCCCTACGCAGAAAAAAACGCTCGCTCATTGTGGGCATTCTCGGGTGCATGGCCGAGCGTGTGAAGGAGGAGCTCATCAACAACCACCATGTCGACCTGGTGGCAGGTCCTGATGCCTACCTGTCGTTGCCCGACCTGATGGCACAGGTGGAGGCCGGACAGAAGGCGATGAACGTGGAGCTGTCGACCACCGAGACCTATCGCGACGTTATCCCCGCCCGCATCTGTGGCAACCGCGTGTCGGGCTATGTCAGCATCATGCGCGGATGCAACAACTTCTGCCACTATTGCATCGTGCCCTACACCCGCGGACGCGAACGGAGCCGCGACGTGAAGAGCATCCTTGGCGAAGTGGCCGACCTCGTGGCGAAGGGCTACAAAGAGATTACCCTGTTGGGACAGAACGTAAACTCCTACCGCTTTGAGGCGGAGGATGGCGGGGTCATCACCTTTCCCCAACTGTTGCGCACCGTGGCACAGGCGGCCCGTGGCGTGCGCATCCGCTTCACCACGTCGCATCCCAAGGACATGAGCGACGAGACATTGCACGTGATTGCCGAGGAACCGAACGTCTGCCGCCACATCCACTTGCCCGTGCAGAGCGGAAGCAGCCGCATCCTGAAACTGATGAACCGGAAATATACGCGCGAATGGTACCTCGACCGCGTGGAGGCCATCCGCCGCATCATCCCCGATTGTGGGCTTAGCACCGACATCTTCAGCGGCTTCCACTCCGAGACGGAGGAAGACCATCAGATGTCCCTTTCGCTCATGCGCGAGTGCCAGTACGACTCGGCCTTCATGTTCAAGTACAGCGAACGCCCGGGCACCTATGCGTCGAAGCACCTGCCCGACGACATCTCCGAGGAGGTGAAGATTCGTCGCTTGAACGAAATCATCGAGGTGCAGAACCAGCTCTCGGCCGAGGCCAACCACCGTTGCATCGGAAAGACCTACGAAGTGTTGGTTGAGGGCACTTCCAAGCGTTCGCGCGACCAGTTGGTGGGGCGCACCGAGCAGAACCGCGTCGTAGTCTTCGATCGTGGCTCGCATCGCATCGGCGACTTCGTCAACGTGCGCATCACCGATGCCTCTTCGGCTACGCTGAAGGGGGAGGAAGTGGAGGAATCATGACTTCAAACAACAAATCCATTCTATTGGCCGGTGCGGCCGTGCTCAGCTGGTCAACTGTGGCAACGGCGTTCAAGGTGGCGCTGTCGTATCTCACCCATTTCGAGATGTTGTTGGTGGCCAGTGTGACGTCGCTGGTCATCTTCTCCATTGTGCTCACCGTGCAACGCCGGTGGGGCACAGTGAAGGCGTTGCCCAGGCGGACGTGGGGCTACTTTGCCCTGTTGGGATTGCTTAACCCCGTGGCCTATTACCTGGTGCTCTTCAAGTCGTATGACCTGTTGCCCGCTCAGGTGGCGCAACCTGTCAACTACTTTTGGCCCATCTTCCTGTTGGTGTTGCTGGCGGTGTTTGCCAAGCAACGCATACCGGCGAAGAAATACATCGGCATGTTCATCTCGCTAGGGGGATTGGTGCTGATTTCGGCCGGAGGCGGACAGATGGGTAACTTGGACATATCCCCTTTCGGCCTCTTCTTGGGGCTGATGAGTGCCGTCCTGTGGGCCACCTATTGGATGGTGAACAACCGCAATAGCCACAAGGCCGACGCCACCATTGCCTGCTTCATGAGTTTCTTGTTCGGAAGTGTGTATCTGGTAATCGCGGCTCTGTTTGTAGGCGTAGAATTGAATACCTTGCCGGGTATCCTGTCGGGCATGTATGTGGGCGCGTTCGAGATGGGTATCCCCTTCATCTGCTTTGGGTTAGCCATGCGGACAACCGGCAATCCGGCCCTCATCAACCAGCTTTGCTACCTTTCGCCTTTCCTTTCGCTCTTTTTTGTCTCAGCCATCTTGGGCGAGCAGATTGTGCCCACTACCTACATCGGGCTTTCCCTCATCGTGGCCGGCATTGTGTTCAATGAGTATTTTGCAAAGAGCAGAATTTAGGCACGGATTGCACGGATTTATATTTAATTTCTTACCCGACAGATTATAATTATCCGTGTAATCCGTGCCTAAAAAACAAATCGTTGTATCTTTATAAATTATAATTTATAATTCATAATTCATAACTCCCTCATACTCCCCATCTTTCACGAGCACCCGCTTCTGTTTGTCGAGCAGATAGAGGCAAGGCATTGCCTTGAGGTCGTAGAGGGCTTTTTCCTTCACCACGCTGCGGTCGGTGCCCACGAGCCAACCGGCCGGCATGGTGGGAAGAGCCGCTCGCCACACCTCCTCGTCGCCTTCGGTATAAATGGCCAGCACGGTGAGTTTCCCTTGTCGGACAGCTTCGCTCAAGCGGGCGTCGGTGGCCATGCGGGTCAGCAGTTCATGGCATTCGTCGCACTCGGGGTCGTAGAAGAGCAGCATCATCCGTTCGCCCCGCACGGGAGTTTGGGCAAGTGTCATCCGTTTCCCTTCTTTATTGTAATAGGTAAAGTCCGTAGCAGCTTCGCCCGGGCGGTTGCGTTCGATGAGTCGAATCAGATAGTCGGCCCGTTGACGTTCGGCCGTGGGGGTAGCCGTGCAACTCTTCAGCGCCCGCAGGTAGTGGGCGTAGAGGGCTTCGTTGTAGAGGGGCGAGTTGGGGTTGTAGAGGTAGTCTTTGCTCAGTTTTCCTATCTTCTCCAGTGCTGCCGGGTGGGACACCATGGCTTCGCATAAGGCTTTCATGGCCACTGAAGTCAGTTCATTGGCCGTTTGTCCGTCGGACAGTAGGGCAATGAAGTTGACAAATCCCTGCTCCGCCATGTCGCGGTTGTCCAACAATGCTTGGTTGGTAAAGTCGAAACATGTCCAGTAATTGCGCAGCAGATAATCCTTCCGTGCCTCCGGCGTGCGCAGTGTACTGGGCATTTCGGGGAAGGGAAACTGTGCCTCCTCTGTTTGGGTGGCGGGCGATGCGGTGGCAGGCATTTGTGCCTCGTGCCCGATTCTCTCTGTGGCTTTTCCGTTGGCCGCCTGTCCTTGGCATCCGGTCAAGCAGAGTGCCATCAGGGTATAAATCACTCTTTTCATTGTTGTAGTTATCATATTGTGCGGCAAAGGTACGCATTATTTCTTTATCCTCCTCATTTATCGCAGCTTTCTTCTCTTTTAGATGTTAAACCTTGTTAAACTATTAGTACTATGTAATGCAAAGTACCTAAGTATTGCCTATATTTGCACCGTCAACAGGACTTGAAGGGGTGGTTCGTCCGACTTGCAAGGTCCCTTCAATGGCCATAAGTCTCTGAAGACAAAGTAATTTAAGAGATGAATAGGGGTGAGGATAGAAGAAGATAAATGCTGATAGTTTTGCTTTTTTGCCATAAACATTCGGCCTTTATCTCCCTAAGAGCGGAGCGATATCTCCCTTTAACTCCTTTTATCTCCCTAAAAAATTAAACAGTATGAATGTAGACAACGCAAAATCCCAGATGCGGAAAGGAATGTTGGAGTATTGCGTGATGTTGCTCCTCCGGAAGGAGCCGTCGTATGCCTCCGACATCATTGTCCGCCTGAAAGAGGCCGAGCTGATAGTGGTCGAGGGAACCCTTTACCCCCTGCTCACCCGTCTGAAGAACGACGGCCTGCTCAGCTACGAATGGCGTGAGTCGACCCAAGGGCCGCCGCGCAAGTATTATGCACTCACCACCGAGGGCGAACTCTTCCTGGTCGGGCTCGACTGTGCTTGGAATGAACTGGCCACCACGGTGGGACATCTCAAGGCCGAGAGCCCTATCAGGCTTGAAGTTAAAAATTAAAGAATTAAAAATTAAAAGTTGGCGGACAGACTGTGACAAACCTTTGTCAACTCGTCAACTTGTTAACCTGTCAACTAAAGAAAAAGCAATGAAAAAGAATATCACCATCAACTTCTTTGGCACCCTGTATGCCATTGATGAAGACGCATACGAGTTGCTCAACCGGTATTTGGGCGACATGAAGAAATACTTCTCCCGTAAGGAGGGAGGCGAAGAGATTGCCGACGACATCGAACACCGTGTGGCCGAACTGATGTTGGAATTGAAAAACGACGGCCGTGAGCCGATAGACATCGAGCTGGTGAAGGAAATCATCGGCCGCATCGGCAATCCCGAAGAGCTGGACGATGTTGCCTCAGAAGAAGGAGGCGAAAGCCCCACCACCGGACACCGCGGACGCGAATGGTTCAGCGAACAGGTGTCGAAGAAGCGCCTCTATTGCAACCCCGATGACAAGATGTTGTGTGGCGTGCTCTCTGGCATCAGCTGCTACTTGGGCATCGACCCCGTGTGGGTGCGCCTCGCCGTGGTGGCGTTGGCCATACTCCCCATACCTTTCATATACATATCCTTTTGGACAGTGCTGATTGTTTACGTTATCCTGGCACTGATTATCCCCGAGGCCAAGACACCCGAAGAACGATTGCGTATGCACGGCAAGCCTGTGACGATGGAGAATCTGAACGAGGAGATTGTCAGCAGTGCCGATGAGTCGGAGCGTCCGGCCCCCAAGCGCAGCAAATCATCCACCTTCTTCGATGGGCTTGTTCAGGTGCTCGTGGTGCTCATCAAGGCATTCCTCATTTTCATGCTGGCCTCCCTTGCGTTGGGCGGTTTCGCTTTGTTGCTGTTAGTCCTGTTCGGAGCCAGCTTCTTTGGAGTGTTCTTCAATAGCGGCTTGGTGCGGCATACGCTCGGCATGGGAAGCCTCGGTATGGGAGACAGTGACCTGATGATATTGGAGCACATTGCCGGCAACGGCCTGACTTGGGTTTCCGGCATTGCTTTCTTTGTGGCCGCACTGGTGTTGGTGATTCTGATTGTCCATGCCATCATGCGTGTGATGGGCAAAGGCAAGTCCCTCGGCCGCATGTTGTGGATTTATCTGGTTGTCTTCTTCGTGTCGCTGATAATCGGCTTTTCGTCGTTGGTCGGCTTCGGTATGGAGATGGATTACACGTCAAAACAGATACATCAGGAGTATCGCGAACAGCGCGAAGAGCAGCGCAACCAGGAGGAGATTGATTGGCTCACCGACCGTGGTTGGGAAGTCATTGCCCACGACCACACCAATAGTTATATGAAGCGCAGCGAGCACTATAGCGGCGACCGCTCAAAGGAGTACATCGACGGATTCTCCGAGCATCCCAACATGCTCTATACCGTTGAGCGCACCGTGCGCATCACCCCGGGCATCTACAGCCTCGAAGCCGCCGTGCGCACCAATGGCGAAGGCCCCGAAATCTATGCCTTCAACAGCAAGGGCGAGCGCCTCTCTGCCTCTTTCCCCGTCTATGCCAACTACGGCGGTGAAATATGGCAAGAGGCTATGGTCCGAATGGAGAACGACAGCACCCTGACTGGTGAGGTGAAACGCATTGCCGAGGCCAACCGCAAGCGTGGGCACGGATGGAGCCGCGTGCACATCAACAACATCGAAGTGACCGACAGCATCATCCGCTACGGAGTGACCAACCGCAACGGTGCCACCGGCTATTGGAACGGTACCTGGTTCTCTGCCACCGACTTCAAGTTGAGTAAGGTGAAGTGATAAATCAAAATCATGGGCCAGTCCGAAAAGTCGGTTGTATGTAATTGGTTTACATGATGTCTCTGTCATTCTGAGCGAAGCGAAGAATCTGATAACGTGTGCTTTAGAAATGCATTGCTTATGTCTACAGATTCTTCGGACAGAGTCCTCAACAACTCGTCTTCACTGCGTTCAGAATGACACAGAGACGGCATAATTTACAAATGGGTTTTAGGACTGACCCAAAATCATTAAAGTTAATAATTAACCTATGCGCACAAAAAGCCAAGGCACGTCGGGATGACGCTCCTTGGCTTTTCGTGTAATCCGCGTAATCCGCGCCTGAATTATCGTGTCGGCAATGGTTTACTTCACCACCTTGCGGGTGAAGGTGTTGCCTTTGTCGTCGGTGTATTTCACGATGTTGAGGCCTGGCTGTAGGGCATTCACCTGTGCGCCGTTGGGGGCATAGATGGCTGTGATGGTGGCATCGGCAGCTTGCTCTACGCGGTCGATGGCATTGGGGTCAATGGTGACGTGCATCTTGCAACTGTTCACGATGTAGCCGGTGGCATCGGTCATCAGGGCGACAACAGAGCAATTCTCCATGTGGTTCACTGTGCCTTCAAGGATGTCCCATGTGAACTTGCTGGTGTAGACTTTTCCGCCTTCAATGGTGGTGGGCAGTTGGCTGTCGTTGCCATAGCCGTTGAACGAGCCGTTGTAGGCGGCGCGTGCCACGTGGTTGAACTTCATGCGCACGGTGCCCGGCAGTTCGCCCCATCCGCCGCTGTTGTAGATGGTGTCCTTCTTTCCGATGAAGGTGTACTTGGTGCTTGCGTAGTAGTTTGATTGTTGGTACATGCTGCCGTCGGGCGCTGTCACGCTGTCCTCCAACAGGATGAGGGCAATGTCGTAACCGCTGTTCTTGACGTCGTTCACAAATCGGCTGTTGACGCTGATTTCCAGTCGGTTCAGGCTGGAGCTGGTGAGGGTGGCCGTTCCGCTCAGCTCGGCTTCGGCCAGGAAGCGCTGAGCCAACAGGTAGAAGTATTCCACTCCACTGCCGGGCACCAGGAACGAGTAGTTGTAGTCTTCGTCCAGCTCGGCAGGCAAGCCCAGATACTTACGGTCGACCAACATCATGGGGAAGGCCGGATATTGGCAGAAGTCGTTGTAGGCGGTGTACTCCATGGCGTCGTCGTTGTGTACGGCGATGCTCACCACGTTGTCGGGGTAGTTCTTCTCCATATACTCCAAGGCGAGTGAGCCGCCCGGGCAGTTGCCACACCAAGTGCCTGTGCCCTCCTCGATGAGCACGCGGCGGTTGCTTACGAAGTAGGTGCCGCGGATAGAGTCGCGTGCCGACAGGGCAGGGTCGCCGTCCACTTCCACCCAGATGTCATACTTGCAGGTGGTGTTCAGGGGCACGTCCACCGTCTGCTCCACGGTCAGTGCGGCCGTCTGTCCCTTGCTCAGGTTCAGGCCGGTGAACTCCTGGCTGCTCACCTGGTTGTTCACGCGGTAGCACACCTTCACGGCATTCAGCACGGCATCTTTCTGGTTCTTCACGTTCACGCTCATCTGTGCCTTGCCCGTGTCGGTCATCAGCGGGGTGGTCACTTCGAAGCTGGCGCGGTCGTGTGCCTCGGTTGCCTCGGGGCCGCTCACTTGGATGTCGTCCACGCAGAGCACATATTTGTCGTACGAGTCGTTCACAAAGGCGATGTAGATGGTCTGTCCGGCATATTTGTCGAGGCTCACCTCGTGGCTTTGCAGCGTGCCTCCCACTTCGGCATCGATGCTGAAGATAGGCTCCGTCTCAAAGTCCTCCATGGCATAGCCTTTGGTCGATACATACACCTTGTATCCGTCCCTCTTCACGTTGGAGGCAGCCATTGCTTTCCATGCCAGTTTGGCGCCGGTGCCATAGATTTTGATTTGCGGAGTCACCATCCAGTCGTTGGCCTTTCCCGGAGTGGTGAAGGTGGAGGCGCTTCCCATCAGTTTGTTGGTGTCGCCGGCATTCATTCTGATGATGTGCCAGGTGCCGCATTCCAGTCCTGTACCCACCAGTCCGTCGGCCAGTTCGTTGCCGTCGCCATCATAGTAGGTCAGTTCAGCAGGTTTGCTGTCACCTTGAAAGTCTTGGCTGTAGTATACCACGTTTTGTGCACACACCGTTCCCTGTGCCGCCATCAATGCCGTGGCAGCCAATGCAAGTAGTTGTTTCTTCATTTATTTGGTCAATAATTTGATTATTACTCCTTTATTCACATCTTTTTGCGCTGCAAAGATAATACAAATTAAGGGAATACGAAAGATAATGCCCATGTATTTTACTCCCTATTTCCTCCTGTCGTGCCGCCGAGCCGCCTATATACGTGAAAATGTGTGTTACGCGCGTGCGTGTGAGCGAGACGTAATGGTTAAAATCTCTTAAATTCTCGCGCCCACACACACGTTATACACTTTTCACGTATATAGGCGGCTCGGCGGCAAGTCTTTTGAAGATTTAGATCTTCCGCCCTTAAGATTTAAATCTTCCGGCCTCAAGATACGGTTCTTCAAGCCTCAAGATACGGTTCTTCCGGCTCCAAGATACGGTTCTTTCCAAAGGGCGATGTTGTCATGCTTGTCCGTTTCGTCAGGTCTGTTATGGGCTTCCATAGTCCACGCCTGCACTTCCATAGTCAAGCGATGGGTTTCCATAGTCCATCGCTTCGCTCTCTTCTTTACTTCTCGCCCTTTCTTTCCCTAATAATCGAGTAATTGCGGCAAATACAGAATTTTTTCGTTATTTGTTTGCATCTTCCCTTTATTTATCTTAAATTTGCACCCTAATCTATGCCCTTGCTGTGTCTTGTGGTGAAGAGAAAAGTGGAATAACTAACAATTTATTAATAATCATCAAAAACCAAAAAACAAAAAACTATGTGGTTAAGTAATTCAACTGTAGGAAGGAAAGTGGTGATGTCGGTTACCGGCGCGGCACTTATCCTGTTTCTGACGTTTCACATGGCGATGAACCTGGTGGCACTGATTTCTGCCGAGGGCTACAACATGATTTGTGAGTTCTTGGGTGCCAACTGGTATGCGCTGGTGGCAACGGCCGGTTTGGCGGCCTTGTTCGTGATTCACATCATCTATGCCTTCTGGCTGACAATCCAGAACCGTAGAGCACGTGGTAGCGAGCGCTATGCTGTGACTGAGCGTCGCAAAGACAAAGTGGAGTGGGCATCACAGAACATGCTCGTTCTGGGTATTATCGTCATTTTGGGTCTTGCCCTGCACCTTGTTCACTTCTGGGCCAAGATGCAGTTGCCCGAAATCATGCACATGACAGGTGCTCATGTAGATGCCGAGACTATGGCTAACGTGACCAATGGTGTATATCACATCCAGGTTACCTTCAGCTGCTGGGTGAACGTGGTTCTCTACCTCGTGTGGTTGGGTGCCCTCTGGTTCCACCTGAACCACGGTTTCTGGAGTGCTATGCAGACATTGGGATGGAACAACCAGGTGTGGCTGAACCGCTGGATTTGCATCTCTAAGATTTACACTACCATCGTGGTGTTGGGCTTTGCTGCCGTAGTGATAGCTTTCTACGTACAGAGCCTGATGGGTTGTGGCGCTTGCTGCTAACGCCCCCTCAACTTCCCCAAAGGGGGAGCTTAATAAACAGATTAACAAACATTCCCTTCTCCTCTCCTTTAGGGAGGTCGGGAGGGACTAACAATAAAGTTTATGTCAACAATAGATTCTAAGATTCCTGCCGGTCCTGTGGCCGAGAAATGGACGAACTATAAGGCTCACCAGAAACTGGTGAACCCCGCAAACAAACGCCGCCTCGACATCATCGTCGTGGGTACGGGCTTGGCCGGTGCTTCGGCCGCTGCCTCACTCGGCGAAATGGGATTCAACGTGCTGAACTTCTGTATTCAGGACTCTCCCCGTCGTGCGCACTCAATTGCCGCACAGGGTGGTATCAATGCCGCCAAGAACTATCAGAACGACGGTGACTCAGTGTACCGCCTGTTCTACGACACCGTGAAGGGTGGTGACTACCGTGCCCGCGAAGCCAACGTATACCGCTTGGCTGAGGTGTCAAACAGCATTATCGACCAGTGTGTGGCTCAGGGTGTTCCCTTTGCCCGCGAGTACGGCGGTATGCTCGACAACCGCTCATTCGGTGGCGCTCAGGTGTCACGTACCTTCTATGCCAAGGGTCAGACCGGCCAGCAGCTCCTCCTCGGTGCCTACTCTGCACTGAGCCGTCAGGTGGGTGCCGGCAAGGTGAAACTCTACACCCGCTATGAGATGCAGGACGTTGTCATCGTTGACGGACGTGCCCGCGGTATCATCGCCAAGAACCTGGTGACAGGTAAGCTGGAGCGCTTTGCTGCTCATGCAGTGGTTATCGCTACGGGTGGTTACGGAAACGCCTACTTCCTCTCTACCAATGCGATGGGATGTAACTGTACGGCCGCTATGGCTTGCTACCGCAAGGGTGCTTACATGGCCAACCCCGCTTACGTGCAGATTCACCCCACCTGTATTCCTATCCACGGCGACAAGCAGTCGAAGCTGACGCTGATGTCAGAGTCTCTGCGTAACGACGGCCGCATCTGGGTTCCCAAGAAGATGGAGGATGCCAAGGCTTTGCAGGTCGGCACCAAGGAGGGATGGCAGATTCCCGAGGAAGACCGCGACTACTACCTGGAGCGCCGCTATCCGGCCTTCGGTAACCTCGTTCCCCGTGACGTGGCCAGCCGTGCCGCCAAGGAGCGTTGCGACGCAGGCTTCGGCGTGAACAACACCGGTCTTGCCGTGTTCCTCGACTTCTCTGAGGCTATCCAGCGCCTGGGCATCGACGTTATCCGCCAGCGTTACGGCAACCTCTTCGACATGTACGAGGAGATTACCGACGTGAACCCCGGTGAGAAGCGCACCTCTGCCAACGGTCGCGACTACTACAACCCGATGATGATCTATCCCGCTATCCACTACACAATGGGTGGTGTGTGGGTTGACTATGAGTTGCAGACATCCGTGAAGGGCCTCTTCGCTATCGGTGAGTGTAACTTCTCTGACCACGGTGCCAACCGCCTCGGTGCTTCTGCCCTCATGCAGGGATTGGCCGACGGTTACTTCGTGCTTCCTTATACAATCCAGAACTATCTGGCCGACCAGATTACCGTTCCCCGCTTCTCTAAGGATCTGCCCGAGTTCATCGAGGCTGAAAAGGCTGTTCAGGCTAAGATTGACAAGCTGATGAACATCAAGGGTAAGCGTTCGGTAGACTCTATCCACAAGGAATTCGGCCGCATCATGTGGGACTACGTAGGTATGGCCCGTACGGCTGAAGGCTTGAAGGAGGGTATTGCCAAGATGAAGGAAATCCGCAAGGAGTTCGACACCAACCTCTTCATCCCCGGTGACAAGGAAGGCATGAACATCGAGTTGGACAAGGCCATCCGTCTGGACGACTTCATCACCATGGGTCAGCTCATCGCCTACGATGCACTCAGCCGTAACGAAAGCTGCGGTGGTCACTTCCGCGAAGAGTACCAGACCGAAGAGGGCGAAGCCAAGCGCGACGATGAAAACTGCTTCTATGTATCTTGCTGGGAATATCAGGGCAGCGACGACAAGGAACCCGTCCTCCACAAGGAAGAACTGAAGTACGAGGCTATTAAGGTACAGACACGTAATTATAAGAATTAAGGAAAATGGATAAGAATATATCATTCACACTCAAAGTGTGGCGTCAGGCAAGCCCCAAGGCTAAAGGCGCATTTGAAACATACCAGATGAAGGATATTCCCGGCGATACCTCTTTCTTGGAGATGCTGGACATCCTGAACGAACAGCTCGTTGAGCAAGGTAAGGAACCCATTGTATTCGACCACGACTGCCGCGAAGGTATCTGTGGAATGTGTTCGCTCTACATCAACGGACATCCCCACGGACCCGCTACGGGTGCCACCACTTGCCAGATCTACATGCGCCGCTTCAACGATGGCGACGTCATCACTGTGGAGCCTTGGCGTTCGGCCGGTTTCCCCGTTATCAAGGACTTGATGGTGGACCGCACAGCTTACGACAAGATTATGCAGGCAGGTGGTTACGTCAGTGTACGCACTGGCCAGCCCCAGGATGCCAATGCCATCCTCATCCCCAAGCAGAATGCTGATGAGGCTATGGATGCAGCTTCATGCATCGGCTGTGGCGCTTGCGTGGCAGCTTGTAAGAATGGTTCGGCCATGTTGTTCGTCTCTGCCAAGGTGAGCCAGTTGGCTCTGTTGCCTCAGGGTCGTCCCGAGGCTGCACGCCGTGCCAAGGCTATGGTGGCCAAGATGGAAGAGCTGGGATTCGGTAACTGCACCAACACCCGTGCTTGCGAGGCCGAGTGCCCCAAGTGTGTGAGCATCACCCACATCGCCCGCTTGAACCGCGAGTTCATCAAGGCCAAGTTGGCTGACTAAAATCGAATAGAAGGGTGTGTCATAACTGACTTTTCAGACACAGATAACGCGGTGAGTGCATTTTGACACACCCTCTATGATCTGACCTGCTACTTATCCCATCCCTCCCTCACAAGGAGGGGTGGGGTGGGTCTCCTACTAAGGGAGAACCCCGCAATGCACCTATATATATAATAAGGTGTATTCGTGGGTTCCCCCTTTGGTGATTAAATCAATATGTGTGATAATGAAGGAATAAAGAATAACTCAAATTTAATGATTGCAATGAAAGAAATCTACAAAAGACTAAGCATGGTAGCCCTCTGCCTGTTGGCTACCTTGGGTGCTGTGGCACAGACCGCCTACGTGATGAACGCCAGCACCAACCGCAAACTGAACGAAGGAAAATGCGCCATCTATGCATTCGATGTGAACACCCCTTGGGTGGCTGCTGAGGTGTGCTACGCCGACACCACTGAAGGGTGCTTCGGTGCATTGGGAACGTTGGCCGACTCCATCTACTATGCCTACATGGAGACTGAGACTGAGTCGGGAAGTGCAACCACCAGCTTCTGCTCACTGAACATGACCACCGGCAACAAGGTGGTGTTGGGAAAAGGTTTCGACCTCTCCTTTGCCATCGACATGTGCTACGATGAGACGACCAAGACTATCTATCTGCTCCGCAAGGAGTATGTGGTGGCCGATGAAGAAACCAGCGACGGCAAGTATGTGATGGAACTCTGCACCGTGAACCCCGGTAACGGACGCATGACCACCTTTGCCACACTGCCCGAGGAGGCCACCAACTACAAGATTGCCGGTATCACTCCCGACGGAGAGGGCAACCTCTATATGGTGGGTGCCGGTCCCTACACCCCGAAGGCTGGCGAGAACATGATGTTCAAGTTCTGGTACAAGCAGATCAACCTCTACAGCTTCAACCTTGCAAGCAAGGAACTCTCAGCTGTGTTCACCGAGGAGTCTACTGCCAAGATTAAGCTGACCACCGACTTTGTAAACAGCTCATTGGGTCTGCACGAGGGTGTGCTCTACCTGACGATGCAGTCTCACCTGGTTACCCTCGACATTGCCACCAAGACGGCTACCCTGAAGACCGAGAAGGGCTCGGGCGATGCCGGTGCCGACGATGCCAAACTCTTCTTGGGTGAGGCCGTTGGTATCTGCTTTGCCAAGTCTACGGCTGATGCTGTGGCTACAGAAAACAACGACGATGAGAAGGAGGTTGACACCCGCGTGGTGAAGGTGGTGGAGACCTATGGCGACCACATGGGCGAGCGCGTGGGACAGATAACCCACAAGAAGGTGTCGCTCTACGACGGCGAGAACCGCTTGCAGCGCGAGGCTACCTACGGACTCAGCTACACCAACGAGTGGGAGATTGAGTACTTCGGCACTTGTGCCTACAACGAGGCCGGACAGCTCACGATGACCGCCAGCCAGAAGTATGGCATCCACGATGGCACCGACCTGGCTTTCATCAACAACGAAGACACGGTGACCTATGCCTACGACGAGCAGGGCCGACTGGTGAGAGAGACCCTTCAGGCCGGTGGCTACAGCATGGCCTACGAGTACAACGAGGCCGGACAGAAGGTGAAGGAGACCAAGCTGGTGCCCGACTACTACAACCAGTATGAGGGTGACGAGTATGTGATGTATGAGATTACCTACAGCGCCTTCAACGCCTACGGTCAGCCCGACTCTGTCCACAGCACGGGCATGTACGACAACGACAAGTACTTCGGTGTATATACTTACGACGAGCAGGGCCGCAAGACCAGCGCCCACACATGGACACTGGCCGACACCACCGATGTGAAGATTGAGACTTGGACTTACAACGACGATGCCACCAACGACACCGTGATGATTTACAACGTACACGAGTGGTTCTGGGGCTTCGACCAGGGCGAGAAGCGCACCATCTACACCTATGACAACGGCAACACCAACCGTACCAAGGAGCAGGTACAGAGCCTGACCAACGGCACATGGGTGAACGATGCCACTTACACCATCACTGAGCTGAGCGAGATGAACCCCGAGGCGGTGGCTACGCTGGAGGTTGTTGACGGCAAGACGATTAACCAAGCGTTGCAACCCAATAGTGTCGAGCTCACTATCACTTTGCCTGATGCTGCTGTGACTGGTACAATGGCACTTGACGTGTATCGCCACGGCATCCTGCTGACTCGCTTGAATGCAACCGATGCCAAAGATGGCAAACTGACCTATATCGACGAAGGAGCCAAGAACGGTACCTACGACTACTACGTGCAGACTGTCCTCATCAACGAACTGCTGGAGACGGAAGAGGCGTTGAACATCTCTAATGTAGAGACTTACACACACTATGTGGAGTTGCCCGTAGTGACCGACTTGAAGTGTACCAACGCCCGTATGGAGGCAGGTGTTTATTATGCCACTGTTGAGTGGACGGCTCCTGCCGATACCACAGGACTTGCCTTCCAGCGCTACAACGTCATGCTGGAGAAGATGAAGGCGGCCGACAATGCCGAGACCGACGGTCAGGCCCTCACTTGGGAAGTGAACTGTGGCTACACCGGTAAGGTGAACCTCTATATCCAGACAGTGTATGCCTATGGCAAGGCCAACAGCGAGATGATCAGCATCGACTGTCAGGCAGTGATTGACGCTATGGGCATCGAAGGCACTGAGGCTGAGGCCGGGGTGACTGTCCGTGATGGTATCGTCGTGACGGCTGCCGAGGCCGACATGGCTGTCTATAACGCACAGGGTGCCTTGGTGGCTCAGGCTGCCGGAGTGACTGCCCTCGACTTGAATACCCTGCCCGCCGGCATCTACCTGGTGAAGGTAGAGACTGCCGAGGGTGTGAAGACGGTGAAAGTGAGACTCTAAATTGCGTTCTTTTGTCATTCTGAGCAGAGCGAAGAATCTGCTGTCATAGGCTCCACGTGTATGTGGATGCAAACAGATTCTTCACTGCGCTCAGAATGACAAAAGAACGTTTTTTCTTTCTAAAAGACCCCAATAAACACAGCAATGAAACGAATCCATTTATTACTTACTGCCCTGCTCCTTTGTGTGGGAGTGAAGGGTGGGGAGCGTGGTGCCCTCATCCTGCGCTCGCCCCAAGACTATCAGGTGTATGCCATCTCGCCGAATGGTGAGTGGGCCTGTGGCGTGTATGTCAACCTCAACAACATGGGCTACGGCTTCCGTTGGAACCTGCTGACGGGCGAGACCGAGCTGTTGAGTGGCGACCTCTGCCTCTCTGAAGCCTCGGCCATCAGCAACGAGGGCGTGGTGGCCGGCATGTTCGACAACACCGAGGCCACCGACAACGGCGCCCCTGCCTACACGGCCGGATATTGGAAGGATGGCCGGTGGCATCACCTGCCCAACATCAACAATGCCCCCGTCCACACCAACGACCAGGTGGGCTATGCCAATGCCATCACGGCCGACGGAACCTATGTGGGTGGAGCCTACAACGACAAGTCGAGCCGCCTCATCCCCGTCGTGTGGAAGGATGGGCAGATAGCCCAGGTGTTTACCCCCGAGTCGGGCTACGAAGGCATGATTTACACCGTCAGTGCCGATGGCCGGATGGCTGCCGGATGGAGCGTGACCCCCAACTCTGAGCAGGCCCGCGTGGCCACCTTGTGGGAGGTGGGCAAGGAGCCCCGCCTCCTGATGGACGAGCGCTTGAGCAATGCCTGGTGCTCGGCCCGCAAGTTCTCGCCCAGCGGCAAGTGGCTGCTCTTCTGGGAGGGGTACTACGACACCCCCGCCGGTGAGGCGACCGACCCCACGGCCTCGAACATGGCCCTGCGTGCCCTCTACAATGTGGAGACGGGTGAGAAGGCCGACATGCCCACTATCACACGCGACCCCTTCAACTTCGACATCTTCGACATCACCGACAGTGGCACCGTGGTGGGCTACGAGTCGCCCGAGGCCACTCAGCTCGACCAGGCCATCATCTTCAAGGAGGGCAAGACGCGCTGGCTCTACGACTACCTCAAGGAGCAGGGTGTCGACATGGATGCCGACAGCACCATCCTGCGCGAGGGGAAGGACATCTACTTCATCCGCTGTGTGGGCATCTCCAATGATGAGAAGACCTTTGCCGTGCTCTACTACGACACCCAAGGGGCACTCTGCACCATGGTCATCAAGCTTGACGAGGACCTCACGACCCGCGAGCCCGTGCAGCTGGAGGCCGTTCGGATGGAGGGCGTTGGGGCTGCCCGCCTCACTTGGCAGGCTCCCTTGGCCGGTGCCGAGGGTGTGACGGGATATAACATCTACCGCGACGGGGCGAAGGTGAACGACCAGCCCGTTGCCTCGACCACCTATCTCGACCAAAGCTTGTTCGGAAGCGACACCCACGCTTACCACGTGACCGCCCTCTATGGCGAGGTGGAGTCGAAGGCTTCGCAGTCGGTGGAGGTGGCAGCGGCAATGGTGTCATACCATGCCCCCCGCAACCTCTTTGCCCGCCAGACGGGCTACAGCGGCGCCCTGCTCCAATGGGACCTGCCGCGCACCAACCTCATCGTGAAGAGCTACTACCCCGAGGGGGAGAAGGTGACCGGCTTTGGCGGTGGCAACAACAGCTTCGAGGCGGCCATCCGCATCCCCGCTGAAGAGGCCGCCCTCTACGGCGGATGCATCATCAACAGCGTCAGCTTCTACCCCATGACGGCTCAGGAGGCATGGCGCGTGAACATCTACAAGAAGGCCCCCGACGGCACAGCCCGCGAACTCATCCACACCCAACTCATCGACCAGCCCCTCTCTTACGGCAAGGAGAACGTGGTGCAGCTGTCCGGCGTGGAGTGTCCCACGCAGGCCGACCTCTACGTGGCCATCGAGGTGACCGTGCCCAGTGACCACACCGGCTACAACGTCTTGGGTGAAGTCAGCGGCGACCCCATCCCGGGGCAGACCGACCTGCTGCGCATGACCTCCGAGCCGGAGTTCTATTCCCTCTACGAGGAGGGACGCAAGTTCGGTGCCACCCAACTGACCACCTGGGCCATAGCCGTCAACCTGTCGGCACCCGGCACGAAGGTGGCCGAGGTGGACAACATTGATTACTACGGCATCTACGACGGCACCGAGGAGGTGGGCGTGGCGGCCGGCCGCCTGTTTGCCTTCCCTGCCCTGTCCGAGGGTGAGCACACGTTGGGTGTGAAGGCCCACTACAAGGACGGCGGTGCCTCGGACATCGTCGCCGTGCCCCTCACCATCGTGCCCAATGAGGAGGTCTACCGACCCGTCTCCGAGGTGCGTGTCGAGCACCTCAACGACCACCACGTGGCCTTCCACTGGGAGGCGCCGATGGACGACGACGAGACCTTCCTGACCCACTCGACCGACGCCCTGCAGGGTGGCGTGCTGGGTCCTTCGGAGAACAACTATAACTACATCGCTGCCACCGTCTACACCCCCGAGAAGACACGCGGCTATGAGGGCTACCTGGTAAGGGGATTCCGCTTCTACCCCCTCACGACGGCCGAGTTCACCTTCTTCCTCGAGGAGGACGGCAAGGTCATCGCCGAGGCATGGCCCGAGTCCTATAGCCCCGGCGTGTGGAACACCGTGAGGCTGGCCCAGCCCCTCGCACTGAAGGAGGGGGCCACTTACCGCCTGTTGCTCGACTGCTACGACGTGACACCCGGCGAGGCCCCGCTGGGACTGGATGCCCGCATGCCCTTTGTCGAGGAGGGCGACCTGTACTCGCTGAACGAGGGTGTCACCTACACCTCGGTGAGCCAGGCATCGGCCTTCGGCAACTGGATGATGGGCCTCGTGTTGACAGACCCCGACGCCAAGCCCCTGGCGGTTGAAGGGTACGACGTGCGCATCGACAACAAGGTGGCCAACACCGAGCTGCTCACCGCCACCACCTTCGACTATGAGTTCCCCGAGGGCGACGCCACCCACCGCTTGAACGTGGACGTGCGCTACTCGGCCGACCGCACGGTGAAGGGCACGGCCGTCTTCTTCCAGGTGGGACCCAGCAGCATTGGCGAGAACCTCGTGCCCGTGTTGCGCGTCGAGCAGGGCGACCACTACCTGCGCGTTACCGGATGCGAGGTCGAGGAGGCATCGCTTGTAAATATATCAGGACAAACCGTTGCCTGTGCCCAAGGCCCCGAGCTGAACATCAGTGCCTTGCCGGCGGGCACCTACGTGCTGCGCACGACCACTGCCACCGGAGTCTATGCCCGCAAGGTGAGCATCGCAAAGTAAATTCCTAAGTTTCAGTGCGATATATTATTCGCCGGGGGGTGTAATGGGGAGGTTTCAATCCCTGTTGCACCCCCTCTTTTTGGCCTCTTGCAGCGACATCAAGATGTCACCCGTCGGGAGAACTTGATGTCACCTGTTGGGAGAACTTGATGTCATCGATGGTGAGAACTTGATGTCGTCGCAGGTGACATCAAGTTCTCCCGACGGTCTCCTTCAATTCGCCGTTTCCCCCTCCTTGCCCGAATCGGTTTTTCTTTGAAACTTTTCTACAGAACAGTCGTATAAGTGAAAAATTCTTTGTTACTTTGCACCCACGCTTATATATATAAAAAGGTATACCCATGAAAAAGTTGCTTTCCCTGCCACCGAACTTGGTGGAATGTTTTCACGATATAGAGGGGGCCGACCCCTCGGAATGGTTCTGCACGAGTGACCCCGCGGGTGCCAAACTCGGCTCCGGCGGCGGCACCACCTGGTTGCTCGAGGCCTGCCACCGCGCTTGGGGCGGCCAGGCCGACTTTGCCACGTGGCTCGCGAGTGAGAAGCGCATCCTGCTCCACGCCGGTGGCCAGAGTCGCCGATTGCCCGGCTATGCCCCCTCGGGCAAGGTGCTCACCCCCATCCCCATCTTCCGTTGGGCCAAGGGCCAACGGCTCGGTCAGAGCCTGCTCGACCTGCAACTGCCCCTCTACGAGCGCATCATGCAGAAGGCCCCCCGTGGGCTCAACACCCTGATTGCCAGCGGCGACGTCTACATCCGCTCGTCCCAACCCCTGCAACCCATCCCCGAGGCCGACGTGGTGTGCTACGGCCTGTGGGTCGATCCCTCGCTGGCCAAGAATCACGGCATCTTCGTCTCCTCCCGCCAGTCGCCCGACCGCCTCGACTTCATGTTGCAGAAGCCCTCGGTGGAGCGCATGGCCTCGCTGCTTCAGACCCACCTCTTCCTGATGGACATCGGCATCTGGCTCCTCAGCGACCGCGCCGTGGAGCTGCTCATGCGGCGCAGCCGCAGGGCAGAGAAGCCCGGCGGCGATGCCGCCTATAGTAGCTATAGTGACTATAGTAACTATAGTAATTATAGTTACTATAAGCCTTCCCCCCTCCGTTACTACGACCTCTACAGCGACTTTGGTTGCTCGCTGGGCGAGCATCCCACCATCGAGGACGAGGAACTACAGAGCCTCTCGGTGGCCGTCCTGCCCCTGCCCGGTGGAGAGTTCTATCACTATGGCACCAGCCGCGAACTGCTCTCCTCGACGGTGGCCGTGCAGAACATCGTGCGCGACCAGCGCGAGATTGTGCAGCGCCGCGTGAAGGCCCACCCCGCCATGTTTGTGCAGAATGCCCATGTGGAACGCCCCCTGACGGCCGACAACTACGAAGTGTGGGTCGAGAACAGCCACGTGCCCGCCTCGTGGACACTGGCTCACCAGCATATCATCACCGGCGTGCCCCGCAACGACTGGACCCTCTCGCTCGCTCCTGGCCTCTGCATCGACTGTGTGCCCGTGGGCGACGATGCCTGGGCCATCCGCCCCTACGGCTTCAACGATGCCTTCAAGGGTGCCCTCGCCGACGCATCCACCCTGTGGATGGGCCGCCCCTTCATCGAATGGGCTGCCGCCCGCTCGCTCAACCCCGACGGGGAGTCCGGCCTTGCTTGCATCGAGGGCAGTGAGGACCTGCAGTCGGCCCGCCTATTCCCCCTCATGCACTCTGTTGAGGAGATGGGAAAGGTGCTCCGCTGGATGACCTCCGACCCCACCTGTGCCGAGGGACGCACCCTGTGGACCGAAGCCACCCGCCTGTCGGCCGACGAACTGTCGGCCCGGGCCAACCTGCGCCGCCTCTATGCCCAGCGGCAGGCCTTCCGCGCAGCCAACTGGCCGGCACTGGCCCGCAATTGGGAGAAGAGCGTCTTCTACCAGACCAACCTCGAGGACACCGCTGCCGAGTTCCACCGCTTCGGCCTGCAGGCTCCTCCGGCCTTGCCCGATGCCGCCCCACTGATGACACGCATCCACGACCATGCCTTCCGTGCCCGCCTGCAAGCCTTTGGCGGACAACCCTATAAGGAAGAGGAGGAGAAGGCCTTCCACCTGTTGCAAGAGGGCCTTACCCGCCGCATCTTGGCCCAGCGGCAGCAGCCGCGGCGCGACGTCTATGCCGACCAGATTGTGTGGGGACGCAGCCCCGTGCGCATCGACCTGGCCGGTGGCTGGACCGACACTCCGCCCTACTGCCTCGGCGAAGGCGGCAACGTGGTGAACATCGCCATCGAACTGAACGGACAGCCCCCCTTGCAGGCCTATGTGAAGCCGTGCAGGGAGCACTGCATCATCCTGCGCTCCATCGACCTGGGGGCTATGGAGACGGTCACCACCTTCGAGGAGCTGGAGGACTTTGCCCGCGTAGGCAGCCCCTTCTCCATCCCCAAGGCCGCCCTGTCACTGGCCGGCTTCAGCCCGCGCTTCTCGGCCGAACCCTTCCGCACGCTGGAAGAGCAGTTGCGTGCCTTCGGCTCGGGCATCGAGGTCACCCTCCTGTCGGCCATCCCCGCCGGCTCGGGCTTGGGCACCAGCTCCATCCTGGCCTCCACGGTGTTGGGCGCCATTGCTGACTTCTGTGGCCTGGCGTGGGACAAGAACGAGATATGCCTCCGCACCCTCGCCCTCGAGCAGTTGCTCACCACCGGTGGCGGCTGGCAGGACCAGTATGGCGGCGTCCTGCAGGGAGTGAAGCTCCTTCAGACCCAGCCCGGCTTCGACCAGAGTCCGCTCGTGCGCTGGCTGCCCCCCTTCCTCTTCACCAACCCCGAGTACCAGAAGTGCCACCTGCTCTACTACACCGGCATCACCCGCACAGCCAAAGGCATCCTGGCCGAGATTGTGCGCCGCATGTTCCTCAACGAAACGGCTCAGCTGGGCCTCTTGGCCGACATGAAGGCCCACGCCCTCGACCTCTATGAGGCCATCCAGCGCGGCAACTTCGCTGAGATGGGACGCCTCGTGGGGCTGACGTGGGAACAGAACAAGCGCCTCGACCCCGGCACCAACCCCGAGGCCGTGGAGGCCGTCATCAGCCGCATCAAGGACTACTGCCTGGGCTACAAACTGCCCGGAGCGGGTGGGGGAGGCTACCTCTACATGGTGGCCAAGGACCCCGAGGCGGCCGCACGCATACGCACCACGCTGCAGGAGCAGCCGCTGAACGGATGTGCCCGCTTCGTGGACATGACCCTCTCCGACAAGGGACTCCAAATCAGCCGCAGCTGAGAGGCGGGGATGAGCGAGGCCTGCAAGCCTTAGTGGGGATAGCGGGGATAGTGGCTATGGTGGCTATAGTGCCTATGGTGCCTAGGGTGCCTAGGGTGGCTATAGTCCCTATAGTCCCTATAGTTCCTATAGAGTCTATAGCTCCTATAGTGCCTTGCACCCTCTATAGTTCCTAGTGGTGCCTTGCTGCCTCTATGCCTCCTATAGCCCCTGTCGTGTCGGCCTCCAATGCTTAAAAAACACTAAATATGGCCTCCCACAGAAGAAAAGTGCCCTAACTTGTTGGCAGGGTGGGAAAAAAAGGTTACTTTTGGACAATTTTTATTAACCGGGAGTCCGCTGGGCTCCCACAGAACTTATTGGACTATCACATGGAGAACAAGAATTTCTTTGCGGTCGACCTGGGCGCCACAAGCGGACGCACCATCCTGGGAACTCTCTCGGAAGGTAACTTCGAGATGCGCGAGTTGACCCGTTTCCCTAACAACATCATCGAAGTGGGCGGACATTTCTATTGGGACATCTACGCCCTGTATCACGAAATCATCCGCGGCCTGAAGGTAGTGGCACAGGAGGGCATCAAGATTGAGAGCATCGGCATCGACACTTGGGGAGTCGATTTCGTCTGCTTCGGCAAGGACGGCGGCGTGATGCGCAGCCCATACTGCTACCGCGACCCACACACGTTCAGCGCCATGGAGGAGTTCTTCAGCGTTGTACCCAAGGAGAAGGTCTATGACGTCACCGGCATACAGTTCCTCAACTTCAACAGTCTGTTCCAACTCTATGCCCTCAAGCGCGACAAGAGTTCGGCCCTTGAGGCGGCAGACAAGATACTCTTCATCCCCGACGCACTCAGCTACATGCTCACAGGCAAGATGGTGACGGAATACACCATTGCCTCGACCTCGCAGATGCTCGACCCCCGCACCAAGCGCTTCGACAAGGAGCTGATGGAGGCCGTGGGTGTCACCGAAGAGCAGTTCGGCCGCTTCGTATTCCCCGGCGAAGAGGTGGGCCCGCTCAGCCAGGAGGTACAGCGCCAGACAGGGCTGGGAGCCATCCCCGTCATCGCTGTTGCCGGACATGATACAGGTAGTGCCGTAGCCGCCGTACCTGCGCAGAACGAGCGCTTTGCCTACCTCAGTTCAGGCACATGGTCGCTGATGGGTATCGAAGTGAAAGATGCTATCATCACCGAAGAGAGCTACAAGGTGAACTTCACCAATGAAGGCGGTGTGGAAGGAACCACCCGTTTCCTCAAGAACATCTGTGGCATGTGGCTGCTCGAACGTTGCCGCAAGGAGTGGACCACCGACTACTCATACCCCGAACTCATCGAGGCCGCCATGGCAGCACCAGCCTTCCGCAGTCTCATCAACCCCGACGATGCTTGCTTTGCCAACCCCGACCGCATGATTGAGGCCATTCAGGACTACTGCCGCCGCACCGGTCAGCCCGTGCCCGAAACTCACGGCGAACTGACCCGCTGCATCTTCGAGAGCCTGCCCCTGCGCTACAAGCAGGTGTTCGGCTGGATGCAGGACATGGCACCCTTTACCATTGAGAAACTGCACGTTATCGGTGGAGGCTCGAAGAACAATGTGCTGAACCAGTTTACAGCCAACGCACTGGGCATCCCCGTCGTAGCAGGCCCCTCCGAGGCTACCGCCATTGGTAACATCATGTTGCAGGCCAAGGCCGTGGGTATGGTCAACGGCATTCAGGAGATGCGCCACCTCATTGCTTCGTCCATCGAGACCGCAGAGTTCCTGCCCCAAGACACCGAGGTGTGGAACGAGGCCTTCAAGAAGTTCGTGGAGGTGACCAAGTAAGACAACAACTAATTACTAACCAAATAAAGAACAACTATCATGAAAGAAGAATTGATTCTCAAAGCGTATGAAATCGCTAAGGAGCGCTATGCCGCTCTCGGTATTGACACAGACAAAGTATTGGACCAGCTGCAGGACTTCCACCTCAGCATGCACTGCTGGCAGGCTGATGACGTGAAGGGATTCGAAGTACAGGCCGGTGCCCTCTCTGGCGGTATCCAGTCAACAGGTGACTTCCCCGGTGCAGCTCGCAATATCGACGAACTCCGTCAGGACGTTCTCAAGGCCAAGTCATTGATTCCAGGTACACACCGCTTGAACCTCCACGAAATCTATGGCGACTTCCAGGGTAAGGTGGTTGACCGCGATGAAGTGTCAGTAGAGCAGTTCCAGAGCTGGATTGACTGGGGTAAGGAGAACAACACTCCGCTCGACTTCAACTCTACTTCATTCTCTCACCCGAAGAGTGGTAACCTCTCACTCTCTAACCCCGACAAGGGCATTCGTGACTTCTGGATTGAACACACCAAGCGTTGCCGCGAGATTGCCAATGCCATGGGTGAGGCTCAGGGCGACCCCTGTATCATGAACCTGTGGGTACACGACGGTTGCAAGGACGTGAGCGTAAACCACGGACTCTACCGTGAACTGTTGAAGCAGTCACTCGACGAAATCTTCGCCAAGGAGTTGCCCATGATGAAGGATTGTATCGAGGGTAAGGTATTCGGTATCGGTCTGGAAAGCTTCACTGTGGGTTCACACGACTTCTACACCGCTTACGCAGCCAAGAACGACAAGATTCTGACTGTTGACACTGGCCACTACCATCCCACAGAATCACCTGCCGACAAGGTGAGCGCTGTGCTTCCCTTCGTGAAGGAACTGATGCTCCACGTCTCTCGCCCCGTTCGTTGGGACTCTGACCACGTGACCATCATGGATGACCCCACTCAGGAACTCTTCTTCGAAATCGTACGTGCCGGCGCACTCGACCGTGTACACTACGGACTCGACTTCTTCGACGGCTCTATCAACCGTATCGGTGCCTACGTTATCGGTTCTCGTTCAGCTCAGAAGTGCATGCTCCGCGCCCTCCTCGAGCCGAGAGAACTCCTCGCCAAGTACGAACTCGCAGGCGAAGGCTACAAGCTCCTTGCCGTTATGGAAGAGCAGAAGGCTATGCCTTGGCAGGCTGTGTATGACATGTTCTGCTTGAAGAACAACGTACCCGTGGGCGACGCTTTCATCGCTGAAATCGACAAGTACGTGGCTGAGGTGACAAGCAAGAGATAAGGGGACCCACCCTAACCCTCCCTGTAGGGAGGGGACTCAAACATTGTTATTAAGATTGGATTATTAACTTAGACAACCTCCCTCTAGCTTCTCTGCAAGGTCAGGATCCTCCCCCTACAGGGGAAGTTAGAGGGGGTCTTTTCATTTATGGACATAGTAATAGGACTTTTAATCATAGCCGTCGGTGCCTTCTGCCAATCGAGCTGCTACGTGCCCATCAACAAGATCAAGGATTGGTCGTGGGAGTCGTACTGGATTGTGCAGGGTGTGTTCGCTTGGCTGTTGTTCCCTTTGCTGGGAGCTTTGTTGGCTGTGCCCGAGGGACATAGTCTGTGTGAATTGTTCACTGGAGGCAGTTCGTTCAACATCTGGATGACTGTATTCTTCGGTGTATTGTGGGGCGTGGGTGGTCTCACCTTCGGTCTCTCCATGCGTTATCTCGGTGTGGCCTTGGGTCAGAGCATCGCCTTGGGTACCTGTGCCGGATTGGGCACCATCATGGGACCCGTCCTGCTGAACATCTTCTTCCCCGAACTGAATGCCCTCGAGTCATTGACCTTTGCTGTCATCCTTGGCGTGGTAGTCACCCTTGTGGGTATTGCCATCATCGGTGTGGCCGGTGGCATGAAAGCCGCTTCCCTTTCAGAGGAGGAGAAGAAGGCTGCCGTGAAGGACTTCAATTTCCCCAAAGGCTTGGCCATCGCCCTGTTGGCCGGCTTCATGAGTGGCTGCTTCAACGTAGGTTTGGAGTTTGGCAAGGACATCAACTTCGGCGAACTCACCGACCCGATGTTCCGGACATTGCCTGCCACCCTGTTGGTAACACTGGGCGGATTCGTCACCAATGCCATCTACTGCTTCTATCAGAACAGCAAGAACAAGACATGGGGCGACTACAAGAAAGGCAATGTATGGCTCAACAATGTGATATTCTGTGCTTTGGCCGGTCTCCTCTGGTACAGCCAGTTCTTCGGCCTGAGCCTCGGAAAGGGATTCCTCACCGAATCACCCACGTTGATGACCCTCGCCTTCTGCATCCTCATGGCATTGAATGTCACCTTCTCCAACGTGTGGGGCATTATCCTCAAGGAGTGGAAGGGCTGTTCACAGAAAACCATCACTGTGCTGATTATCGGCATTATCGTATTGATTGTATCTACATTTATTCCTGAATTGTTGAAGTAATATGAGCATATTAGACAACCGTCCCGCACTGGCCAAGGCCGTGGGACAAGTAGCAGAAGTTGCCGGTTACCTGTGGCAGAAAGGTTGGGCCGAGCGTAACGGTGGCAACATCACGGTGAACATCACCGAGTATATCGACGACGAAATCAAGGCTATGCCTGCCATCAGTGAAGTGAAGCCCATCGGCACCACACTGCCTCACTTGAAGGGATGCTATTTCTATTGCAAGGGCACCAACATGCGTATGCGCGACCTTGCCCGTTGGCCAATGGACAATGGCTCTATCATCCGCATCATGGACGACTGTGCCAGTTACGTCATCATAGCCGACAATCCTGTGCGTCCCACTTCGGAGCTTCCCTCTCACTTGAGCGTACACAACTACCTGTTGGCTAAAGGCTCGCCCTACCGTGCCTCTCTCCATACCCATCCTATTGAATTGGTGGCGCTGACCCACAACAAGAAGTTCATGGAGAAGGATGTGGCCACCCGTATGTTGTGGAGCATGATTCCCGAGACGAAAGCCTTCTGTCCGCGCGGACTTGGTATGGTTCCCTATATGTTGCCCAGCAGTGTAGAATTGGCCGATGCCACCATCAAGGCTATCGACGATGACTACGATGTGGTGATGTGGGAGAAGCATGGTGTATTTGCCGTCGATGTCGATATCATGGCTGCCTTCGACCAGGTGGACGTGCTCAACAAGTCGGCCGACATCTACATCGCTGCCAAGAACATGGGCTTCGAGCCCGACGGCATGAGTGATGCCCAGATGAAGGAGCTGAGCGATGTCTTCGGCTTGCCGAAATAATGAAGATGTTGAAGACATAAAGAAGAGTGGTAATCTCACTCTCCATAGTTTTAGGCACGGATTTCACGGATTAACACGGATTTTTTATATCTGAAAGGGTATAATCTTTCCGTGTAATTCGTGAAATCCGTGCCTCTTTATATATATGACACACCTCCCTCTCCTTCTGTTCCTTGGATGCAACATATTTAGAACTATCTGAAACGAGCAAGAATGTTGCACTCCTATATCTTTCGTACCTTTGCGCCCTATAATTACTAACTTATATCTTACAGCAATGATACGGATAAACAGACTGATAGCTTCAAGCGTATTGATGGCAGCCTCGCTCTTCAGCGTGCAGGCTGAAGTAGACCCCAATTTCTATGTTTACCTCTGTTTCGGACAATCCAACATGGAGGGCAATGCTGCCTGGGCGACGGCGGACAACAGCTATGTGGACCCGCGTTTCCAGATGTTGGCAACCACCGACTTCAGCAGTCCCAAGCGGGTGAAGGGGGAGTGGTACACGGCTTATTGCCCCATCGTCAGCCCGATGGGCAAGTTGGGCATGGCCGACTATTTCGGCCGCACGATGGTGGCCGCCCTGCCTGCCGACGTGAAGGTGGGAGTGGTGGCTGTGGCCATGGGAGGAAGTCCCATTGAGATGTTCGACAAGTACAAGTATTCGTCCAAACTCACACAGAACCCCAACGAGTGGTGGGCCACGCTGGCCAAGAACTACTACGGTGGGAAGCCTTACCAGCGCCTTGTGGAGATGGCCAAGAAGGCACAGGAAACGGGAGTCATCAAGGGCATCCTGCTCCATCAGGGATGTTCGAACAACGGCGACCCCAACTGGCCGTCGATGGTGAAGGCCATCTACAACGACATGCTGACCGACCTGGGGCTGAAAGCCGAGGATGTCCCCCTGCTTGTGGGTGAAACCCTTCAGCAGGACCAGGGTGGAGCCTGCTACGGCCACAACGCGGTGGTGGCCAAGATGCCCGAGACGGTGGCAACCTCCCGCATTGTCCGTTCCAACGGCTGTCCCGGCAATGGGCAGGACCCCTGGCACTTCTCGGCAGCGGGCTATCGCACCATGGGCAAGCGCTATGCCTACGAGGCACTGAAAGCGATGGGGTGTGCCGTGAAACAGGATGCCGGATACACCCTGCCCGATAACCTGAAGAAGTTCTACACCTTGAACCAGTTTGAGGACATCGAGCTTACGATCAACGTCAACGAGATATACAACCTGAAACTCTGGGGCACCTTTGCCGATGGTCATCGCGAGGACTTGACGAGTGAGACCACCTTCAGCAGTTCCGACTTTATTGTCATCCCATCCGGCCGCATGAAGTCCAAGGAGGTGAAGCGGGGAACCGTCACCGCTGTCCACACCGACTTCTTTGGCACCGAACACACCATCACCTTCAACATCGAAGCCATCGACCCTGTGTCAATCACTCCGGTGGAGGCGGACAAGGAGGAGAGGGATGTGTACTACGACTTGGCCGGGCGTCGCGTGCTTCATCCTACCAAAGGCATCTACATCCTGAATGGGAGGAAGACAATCGTGCCTTAAACGCCTGAATGAGTAGCTGTTCCGCCCGTGAAGAGTGTTGCTTTTGTATTTAGACGTTGTACAAATTGCAACATTTGTCGGCCGAAAGCATGGATAAATAAATCAAAACCACTACTTTTGCACTGACTAATTAGTACTAACAATTTAAATTGAAAAGAAAATGGCTTACGTAATCAGTGACGATTGTATCGCTTGCGGTACTTGTATCAGCGAATGTCCCTCTGAAGCTATCAGCGAGGGTGAAAAGTATTCTATTGATCCCGATAAGTGCATCGAGTGCGGCGCATGTGCCGATGTATGTCCCTCTGAAGCTATCAGCTTGGGATAATTTGGGTTAGAATATATGGTTAACTGACTCGGGGGCAGCCTTCCATTGCGGAGGGCTGCCTCTCTTTTTGGGCGGATGCAAAACCGGGGTCAGTCCTAAAACCCATTTGTAAATTATGCCGTCTCTGTCATCCTGAGCGTAGTCGAAGGATTTGCTGTAGGTGATTGTGGCATCATATATTTTAGGCACGGATTTCACGGAAAAATTATACCCTTTCAGATATAAAAATTATTAGTGTCCGCTAAACAGCAATAATTCCCTGTCCTTAAATATTTTAGATGTGGACAAGCCCCTTTTATGCCCACTGACGGTCTCTTGTCATTCTATATTTGCAGAAAAAACGAAGATAGCGAATTTTTCGCTATCTTCGTTTTTTCTGCAAATATAGAATGACAGAGACGGCATAAACTTGCAGGGAAATAAATCAATTGAAGTATTTAGCGGACACTAATAATAAAAATCCGTGTTAATCCGTGAAATCCGTGCCTAAAAAATGGAGTGAGCTTAACTTTTGTCTGTAATCGTCTGCTCCTTGGGGAAGTTCACCAGATAGAGCTTTTCGGAGGAGGAGGGAGGCCGCATTGCCAGATATTTACCGTCTGTTAACCTTATTTAACAAATGGGGGGGTAAAATGGGCCTTTTTCATTATTTTTGCCGCCAAATAACATATTATTAACCCTTCCTTCAGGAGACTGGGGGAATTAAACTTATTTATCCGTATGAAACAGATAACAGAAAGCACACAGGCCGTGGCTTACACTTCGCCCGCCGTGGAAGTGATTGAAGTGGCAGTGGAGAAGGGATTTGCTACAAGCAATGGTATCCTTGAACAACTGGGAGATGAAATTGATTTAGGTTAAACTTTAAAATGAAGGACTATCATGAAAAAGTATTTTTATATCATGTCCGCCGCAGCGTTGGCACTGGCCAGCTGTAGCGAAGAGCAGGAGCTGGTGAATGCTCCCGTATCACAAGAGAACAGAGTGCTGACTGCTACCTTTGAGCAGGATGCTGCCACTCGTACAAGTATTGGTGAAAACAATGCATTGACTTGGAGCGAGAGCGATGCCATTGCTGTATATTACACATCGGACGATATAATTACAGCAGCTGAATACACACTGACTAATGGCGATGGTACCACAAATGGTACATTCGAGATTACAGGAGAGGAAAGCGCCCCTGAGGCTATTCATGGTGCAGCATTCCCTTATGGATATGCAACCGAATTGGCAGAAGATGGAACATTGGAGATGACACTCCCCGCCACCATCAACCAAACCACAGCAGGCGAACTCGACCTGCCGATGTGGGGAACTGTTACTGATGGCAAGATTGCATTCAAGCACTTGGCTGGTGTATTGAAGGTAAACCTTACGGAAGTTCCAGCAGATTACACCACTCTGACCGTAACAGCTTCTAACCCTATCAGTGGACTTTTTACTGCAAACACAGAAGATGCGGAAGATGCGGATAACGAACCTGTTTTGGCAAGCAATTCTACTGAAGAAGGAGCCAAGACCGTGACTGTGACCTTTACTAATGCCACAGCCACTACTCTTTACCTCCCGTTACCCGTAGGAACTTACGAGTCTATCGAGGTTAGTATCAGTGGCACAGGAAAAGCCGCCAAAGTGCTGAAGAAATTCTCAAACCTCATCGTAGAGCGCACCAAGGTGTACAAGACTACCGTTTCTGACTACACGTCAGTGATGACTCCCGAGGAGTTGGTTGCAGCTTTGGCCGCTGGTGGAGATGTGACGTTGGGAACTGATATTATCATTAGTTCGAAGCTTGCAATCAGTGAAGACTTGGTTCTCGACTTGAACAACAAGAAACTGAATCTCAATGCCACTGACAACGGTATGGAAATCGCAGCTGGTGCAAACGTAACCATCAAGAATGGAGACATAGTACACACCTCTGCTACAACCGACTGGACAGCCGGACAGTACAGCCAGTTTGTTGCTGCCATCAGAAACAATCAAGGCAATGTGACTTTGGAAGGCGTGGACATCACTTCCAATGTGTACACCATCAACAACTATGGAGCATG
>JAFTYI010000012.1 GCA_017464815.1 Bacteroidaceae bacterium
GCTTGTTCAAATTATGGGAAGTAAACCTATTTCATGACTAAGTTAAAAACAAGTCAACGATAACTAAAAATAAAGTTTAACTCAGTCAACCCAAGCTACAAATAAGATAGAAAGTAGTCAACGGAAATCGTTAACATACAGGTGTCTTCCCAGTACTTCTAGGGGAATACTCCAGTACTTTCTATATGGTACTGCAGTACTCCCTAGGAAGTACTGGAGTACTTGTTAGGAAGGATTGCGGTACTTTCTATGAAGGATTACGGTACTTGTTAGGGATGATTGCTGTACATGGTAGGGATGAAGCTCTTTAAACGAAAGAGAAGAGGAAAATCCTAGCAAGAACTTTCCTCTTCTCAAGTGCGCCTGATAGGACTCGAACCTACACGCCGCGAAGCACCAGATCCTAAGTCTGGCGTGTCTACCAATTTCACCACAGGCGCATGCCACAAAATTCAATTGCGGTGCAAAGATAGAAAAGATTCTTAATATATCCAAATAAAAGCGTGGAGAAAGAAAATGAAACGAAAAAATGGAAGTTTTTGCGGTTATTTCATATAATTGATTTATATTTGCACAATTTCTGCTAATTGCCATGTGAATGACTTATGAACAGTAATACTGAAAACTCTGAAAAAAGTTTCCAAACATCGTTGATGAAGTATGCGTTGGAACATGCCATTGAGGACATCTTTGCAACGAAGTCCGATGGCACGATGGTGTATGCCAATGGGCAGTTCCGCCTGCATCACGGGTTGGGAATGAATGAAGACATCTCTCAGACGAATATCAAGACTTTGACACCTTTCCCCGAAACGGCTGAACACTGGGAATATATTTTGTCTCAGGTAGATAAGGCGACGGGAAAGGGACGGTTCTTTTTGGCTGAACCCATTCCTGACAGTCCCGATGTGTTGGCTTATGAGGGCCAGGTGTATGTTGAAACCGACACCTTGGCTGGCGAGGAGGTCTATTGGGCCTTCGGGCACGACGTGAGTGAACGGGTGCGTACCGAACAGGACGTGAAGCGCTATAATCATGTGCTGGACAAGGTGATGGAGAACCTGCCGGTGGGTATCGTGGTGAAGGATGTGCAGAATGATTTCAGGTTTATCTATCGTAACAAGGAGAGCTTCAATCGCGACATCCCATTGCTTGATGCCGTGGGACGCACCGATTTCGATTTCCACTCCCATGAACTTGCGGTTGAAAAGCGTAGGCAGGATGAAGAGGTCGTCACCTCGGGCGAGGAGCTTCATTGGGTGATGGAGGACAAGGATGGCCACGGCAATACCATCTATCTGGATAAAAGGAAGATGTGTATCCGGGGAGAAGACTTCAGCCCCCTGTTGTTGAGTATCGAGTGGGACATCACCGAGATGGAGAAGATGAAGCGCACGTTGGCTGCGGCAAAGGAAAAGGCCGAGACTTCTGATAAATTGAAGAGTGCCTTCCTTGCGAACATGAGCCACGAGATACGCACTCCGCTGAATGCCATTGTCGGTTTTTCGCAATTAATAGCAGAATGCACCAATGCTGAAGAGCGTCTCGAGTACTACCACATCGTGGAGAGCAGCAGCGAACATCTGTTGGGGTTGGTAAACGAAATTCTTGACCTGTCAAAAATCGAGGCAGGCATGTCCAAGTTCGACATCAAGCCAATCAGCATGGATGAGGTGTGTCACAAAGTGTACGACATGTTGTGCCTGCGTTGCCCCGAGGGAGTGGAGCTGTTGTGCGACAACCCCGATTCGTCTGTTGCAGTGATGGGCGACTTGGGACGTGTGACACAGGTCATCAGCAACATTGTCAGCAATTCCTTCAAGTTCACGACCAGTGGATATGTGAAGTTTGGCTATCACATTGTCAGCGACACGGAGGTGGAGGCTTATATCAAAGATACTGGTCGTGGCATCCCGCCAGAGAAGTTGGGTAACATCTTCGACCGTTTTGTCAAGGCCGACGAGAATGTGCAGGGCACGGGTTTGGGCTTGAGCATCTGTAAGACCATCGTAGAAAAGCTTGGTGGCCAGATTCGTGTCGATTCGGAGGTCGGTAAAGGCACCACCTTCCGCTTCACCTTGCCGCGCACGATGGAAAGCCCCGTTCGGACGAACGACCTGCTTGTCTGAGATAAGCATCGCTCCTTGTATCGAACTCATGCTTTCTTGCGTTAATCTTCCCTTCAAAATGGTTAATTTCAGGTGAATTGTTTTGTCTTTCCCGCGGTTTGTGCTATCTTCGCGGCTTAAATATAATAAGGTATAGGGAAAGGTACATGCGATATAGATTCATTCTGACGTTGGTTTGCCTGTGTGCATGGTGGCCTTCGGTGTTGGTGGGGCGCGATTCGTTGCAAATAAGTCTGCTCACCTGTGCACCGGGGCAACAGGTGTACGAGTTGTTTGGTCACACGGCAATCCGGTGCCGTAATTTCACAAAGGGGACTGACCTCGTGTACAATTATGGTGTGTTTGATTTTGACACGCCAAACTTTGTCATGCGCTTTGTGCGTGGGGAGACCGACTATGAATTGGGCGTCGTGCCTTTTCGCTATTTTGAGCGGGAATATGCGCTGCGTGGCTCAAGTGTCAAGGAGCAGGTGCTCAAGTTGAACGATGAAGAGATGCATTTCCTTGACAGCCTGTTGCGTGACAACTATTTGCCCGAAAACCGGGTGTATCGGTATAATTACTTCTATGACAACTGCACTTCGCGTGCCCGCGACCGCATAGAGGATGCGTTGCAAGGGCGGGTTGTCTATCCTCCGGGGGTGAAGAATGCGACCTTCCGTAGCTGGGTACACCAGTATACAAAGAATCATCCGTGGACCGACTTTGGCATCAGCCTCTGCTTGGGAGCCGAAGCCGACCGGCCGATTGATGGGCGCAGCCAGATGTTCCTGCCTGACAACTTGAGGCAGGCAATGAACCATGCAACCGTGCATGGGGGTGGGGGAGACTCCGCCATCCGTAAATTGGTGAAAAGCGAAACGGAGATTCTGCCTTCCATGCAAGAGGGTGTGGAGGAGGGAGCCTCTTTCCCGCTGACACCGATGCAGACGGCTCTAGCCGTGTTGGCCTTGGTGGTGGTGTGCAGCCTTTGGGAGTGGAAGCGCCGCCGCGTGTGGTGGGGGATTGATGTGTGCCTGTTCTTCCTGCAAGGGGTGGCAGGGTGCGTCGTCGCTTTCCTGTTTTTCTTTTCGGTGCATCCCACGGTGGGCTCCAACTACCTGCTGCTCCTCCTCAATCCCCTGCCTCTTATCGCTCTTCCATGGATGGTGTTTTGTGTCAGAAGGGGGAAGAAATGCCCTTATGACGTGGCAAATGTGGCAATATTAACACTTTTTATACTCTTTTTCCCTCTGATACCCCAAAAAATTAGTTTAGTAGTTGTATCTTTGGCACTGAATTTGTTGGTACGTTCGGTGTTGCACCTTGCTGTAGCTCGTGTGAAGGGGGGCATCGTTGCAAATAAGTGACAGGAATGAAAGAAAGGATACTCTCATCGTTGTTGACCGTTTTGGCTTTTTCGGCCCTGCAGGCACAAGGGAATGTTGTGCCCGTGGCGCCGCGCCTTGTTGTGGCCATAACGATTGACCAGTTGCGTTCGGACTATCTGGAAGCCTTCCTGACTCTCTACGGCGAACAGGGCTTCAAGCGGTTGCTGAAGGAGGGAAAGGTCTACGACCAGGTGTCGTATAACTTCAAGCATGTTGACCGTGCTTCGGCTCAAGCATCCCTCTATTCGGGGACTTCTCCCTTCAAGAATGGCATTGTGGCCGCCCAATGGCTGGATCGTTCTTCGTTGCGCCCTGTCAATTGTGTGGATGACCGTGATTTTATCGGTTTCTACACCGAAGAGTGTACCTCGCCCAAGCAACTGTTAGTCTCCACCTTGACCGATGAATTGGAGATTGCAACCCGTGGTGAATCAATGGTGTACGCCATTGCGCCACATCGTGAGATGGCTGTGCTTGCAGCCGGACATGCAGCTGACGGAGCCTATTGGCTGAACGAAACGACGGGTGAATGGTGTGCCTCGAGCTACTATGGAGAGTGTCCGCGGTGGCTGGAGCGGTACAACGATAGAGAGGGTGTGTCCGGTCGCATCAATGGTTTGCAGTGGGAGCCTTTGTTGCCCATGTCGTCCTACGACAATCCCATCCGTGAGGGGGCTTTCAGCTATGGGTTCATTGGAGAAAACCGCTTCCGCAAACTGAAGGCTTCGCCTTGCATGAACGATGAAGTGAACCGCTTGGCTGATGCCCTGTTGGAAGGCTCTTCGGTGGGGAAAGACGAAGTGACTGACTTCTTGTCGGTGACCTACAATGCCGGTTCGTACCAAAGCGAAAGCATGCACGAGTCCTATTTGGAAATGCAGGACACGTATGCCCGGTTGGACAAAGACGTAGCTTCGCTGATTGACCTGATTGACAAGAAAGTGGGATTGGAACACACCTTGTTTGTTGTCACTTCCACGGGATATACCGATTACGTGCCCCTTGACTACACACTCTACCGGGTGCCTGCCGGGGAATTCTATATCAACCGGGCAACCGCGTTGCTGAATATGTATCTGATGGCCCTCTATGGCGAGGGGCAATATGTGGAAGCCTATCACGGACTGCAGATTTATCTTGACCGTAAGCTGATAGAGAAAAAGCAGTTGCGCCTGAAAGATGTGCTTGAGCGCAGCGCCGAGTTTCTGGCCGAGTTGAGCGGTGTGCAGAAGGTGTACACGGCGTATGACTTCCTGTTGGGAGGCATGTCGGCCGAGTATGAGGCGGCACGAAACTCCTATAACATCCATCGTTCGGGCGACCTGCTTATTGAGGTGAATGCCGGATGGAAACTGATGAACACCGAGACACGCGATGTGAAGCTCGTCTACGATGGTCACGTGGCCTTCCCGCTGCTGTTCATGGGGGCTGGGGTTACTCCTGGAGTGATAAATACGCCTGTGACAACGGATTGCATCGCTCCCACGTTGGCATTGTTGATGCGAATCAGGGCACCGAGTGGAAGTCATGCACCGCCTGTGCCGGCCATCCGGAAATAAGAATGTGAAGATTGTGTGTGACAAAATCAAGTAAAGAAGAAAAATAAATAAAATAAGAATATGGGATTTAATGAATTTTTAAGCAAACTGTTCGGAAATAAATCCACCCGCGACATGAAGGAAATCCAGCCTTGGGTGGAAAAGGTGAAGAAAGCCTACGAGAACATCTCGAAACTGAGCAACGACGAACTGCGTGCCAAGACGGAGGATCTGAAGCGCATCATCCGCGAGTCGGCCAAGCAGGAGAATGAGAAATTGGCCGAACTGAAAGCCAAGATTGAAGAGACACCGATTGAGAACCGCGAACCGCTGTTTGAGCAGATTGACAAGTTGGAAAAAGAGGTGCTCGACCGCTACGAAGAGGCTCTTAACGAGGTGTTGCCCGATGCCTTTGCTATCGTGAAGGATACCGCACGCCGCTTTACCGAGAATGGCGAAGTGGAGGTGACGGCCACCGACTTTGACCGCGACCTGGCTGCGCAAGGCAAAGACTTTGTGCGCATCGAGGGCGACAAGGCCATTTGGCAAAACCATTGGACGGCTGGTGGAAACGACACCATCTGGAACATGATTCACTATGATGTGCAGCTGTTCGGTGGCGTGGTGCTCCACAAGGGAAAGATTGCCGAAATGGCGACCGGTGAAGGTAAGACCCTGGTGGCCACCCTGCCGGTGTTCCTGAATGCCTTGACCGGCAATGGTGTACACGTGGTGACCGTGAACGACTACCTCTCCAAGCGTGACTCGGAGTGGATGGGACCCCTCTATCAGTTCCACGGCTTGAGCGTGGATTGCATCGACAAGCATCAGCCTAACAGCGAAGCACGCCGCAAGGCCTATCGTGCCGACATCACTTTTGGTACAAACAACGAATTTGGCTTTGACTACTTGCGCGACAATATGGCGGGCAATCCGAAGGAGTTGGTACAGCGCATGCACAACTACGCCATTGTGGACGAGGTGGACTCGGTGTTGATTGACGATGCCCGTACACCGTTGATTATCTCAGGTCCTGTGCCCAAGGGAGGCGACCAGTTGTTTGAGGAGCTGCGTCCCCAGGTTGAACGTCTGATGGAGGCACAGCGCAAGTTGGCCACCCAGTTGTTGGCCGACTCCAAGAAGTTGATTGCCAGTGAGAACAAAGAAGAACAGGAGGCAGGTTTCCTCTCTCTCTTCCGCAGTCACAAGGCGTTGCCCAAGAACAAGCCGTTGATTAAGTTCCTCAGCGAACCGGGCATCAAGGCCGGAATGCTCAAGACCGAGGAAATCTATATGGAGCAGAACAACAAGCGCATGCCCGAGGCCGTAGAGCCGCTCTATTTCGTTATCGACGAAAAGATGCGCAGTGTTGACCTCACTGACAAGGGTATCGACTTGATTTCCGGAACAACTTCTGACCCCAACTTCTTTGTTCTTCCCGACATCACAGCCCAGCTGGCCGAGTTGGAAAACGAGTCGCTGACCGACGAGGAACGCTTGGCCAAGAAGGATGCCTTGCTGGCCGACTATGCGGTGAAGAGTGAACGTGTGCACACCATCAACCAATTGTTGAAGGCGTATGCCATGTTTGAGCGCGATACTGAATACGTGGTAATCGATGGTCAGGTGAAGATTGTGGACGAGCAGACAGGCCGTATCATGGAAGGTCGTCGCTACTCCGATGGTCTGCATCAGGCAATCGAGGCCAAGGAGCGTGTGAAGGTGGAGGCTGCCACGCAAACGTTTGCCACCATCACGTTGCAGAACTACTTCCGCATGTATCACAAACTGTCGGGTATGACCGGTACGGCTGAGACCGAAGCAGGCGAGTTTTGGGATATCTACAAGCTGGATGTGGTGGTTATCCCCACCAACCGCCCCATTGCCCGTGTGGACATGAACGACCGCGTCTACAAGACCAAGCGCGAGAAGTATAAGGCCGTTATTGAAGAGGTGGAGAAGATGGTGCAGGCGGGTCGTCCTGTGTTGGTCGGTACCACATCGGTGGAAATCAGTGAGATGCTGAGCAAGATGCTGACCATGCGTAAGATTGAACACAATGTGTTGAATGCGAAACTTCATCAGAAAGAGGCCGATATTGTGGCACGTGCCGGACAGAAGAGTATCGTGACCATTGCTACCAACATGGCAGGTCGTGGTACCGACATCAAACTCAGTCCTGAAGTGAAGGCAGCCGGAGGTCTTGCCATCATTGGTACCGAGCGTCACGAAAGCCGTCGTGTAGACCGTCAGTTGCGTGGTCGTGCCGGACGTCAGGGCGACCCCGGTTCATCCGTATTCTTCGTGTCGTTGGAAGATGACCTGATGCGTCTCTTCTCATCCGACCGCATTGCTTCCGTAATGGACAAGCTCGGTTTCAAGGAAGGCGAAGTGATTGAGCATAAGATGATTTCAAACTCTATCGAACGTGCTCAGAAGAAGGTGGAAGAGAACCACTTCGGTAGCCGTAAGCGCCTGCTTGAGTACGACGATGTGATGAACAAACAGCGTACCGTCATATACAGCAAGCGTCGTCATGCCTTGATGGGCGAGCGCATCGGCATGGACATCGTGAACATGGTGTGGGACCGTTGTGCCAACGTTGTGGAGAATCACGACTATGAAGGAGCCAAGATGGAGGTGCTCAAGACACTGGCCATGGAATTGCCGTTGACTGAGAAGGAGTTCAACGAAGGAAAGAAGGCCGACCTGGCAGAGAAAGTGTTCGCTCAGGCCATGGAGAACTTCAAGCGTCGTGCTGACCAGTTGGCAGGGGTGGCTTATCCCGTTATCAAGAAGATTTATGAGGAGAGTGGGCAGATGTATGAGAACATTCTGATTCCCATCACAGATGGACGTCGTCTCTATCAGATTCCAGTAAGCCTGAAGGCTGCCTACGAAACAGAGTGTAAAGAGGTGGTGAAGGAATTCCAGAAGGCCATCATGCTGCACACTATTGATGAGGCTTGGAAAGAAAACTTGCGCGAGTTGGACGAGTTGAAACATTCAGTGCAGAATGCCAGCTACGAACAGAAAGACCCGTTGTTGATTTTCAAGTTCGAGTCGGTGACATTGTTCGACAACATGGTGAGCAAGATTAACGACCAGACGGTATCCGTCCTGATGCGTGCCCAGATTCCTGTGCGTGAACCAGAACAGGTGCAGCAGGCCGTTCCCGAACGTCCCGCTCCTCGTCAACAGTATCAAGAGACAAAGACCGACCTGACTGACCCGAATCAGCGTCAGGCCGCCGCTCGTGATACCCGTGAAGTGAAGCGCGAACCGGTGCGTGCCCAGCACACTGTAGGACGCAACGATCCCTGCCCTTGCGGTAGTGGCAAGAAGTTCAAGCACTGCCACGGAAAAGGATTGTAAGTCGTAGGTTAAGATAGTTTTTGGCACGGATTACACGGATAGACACAGGTTCAGCACAATGAAACCTCAGTGTAATCCGCGTAATCCGTGCCTTCTAATTTATACTTCCTGTAATCCCTATAATCCCTATAATTCCTATAGTAACTATAGTTTCTATAGTCCCTATATTATCTATAGTCCCTATAACTCCTATACCCCCCCTATAATATAATAAGGTATGAAACAGCTCCTCCTTCCAAAACTCATCGCAATCATGCTGACCTGTTCAGCATTCATCTCGTGCAGCTCGGTCAAATGGGTAGGTATCGACCGCTTGGTGCCGGCCAAGATGGATTTGTCTGAGCAGGTACGTCGAGTGGCGGTGTTGAATAATCAGCCGGCTGTAGAAGACAGTAAGGCGAGTGAAGAGTTCTTCTTGAGTTCTCAGGCTGTTGCCGACACGTTGGCCCAATATCTGGCAGATGCGGCATACTTTGACGAAGTTGTCGTGAGTGACACAGTGTGTGCTTCAAATTGGTTGATTGACCACAAAGGACGCGAATTGCGCCCGACGATGGTGGATGAACTTTGCAAAAAATTGGGCGTGGACATGCTGGTGACGGTGGATTACGTCTCATTTGTGCTGGCTGGTGTTGATTTCCCCTTTGCGACAGGGACGGTCAAAGTGTTTATGAAATGCTATCAGCAGGGTAATCCTCGTCCGGTGGCCTCGATTAGACGGACGTGTGAGATGGAGTGGGAACACTGGAACTACCTGAAGCCTCATGCAGTGTGTGTGGCCGCAGTTTTGGCTTTGCCCACCCTGGTACCCCAGTGGCAGTCTGAGCAGTTCCCCTTTTATACCGGAGCTAACGTTGGGCAACGTGATGCGGCTGTGTATGTGCGTGAAGGGAATTGGGAAGGAGCGGCAACTTTGTGGCGTCAGCAACTGAACCATAAGAATCGCCGTCGTCAGATGGAGGCCCACTTGAATATGGCTGTTTTTCATGAAGTGACCGACGACAATGTGACCATGGCGCGCGATTACGCCCAAAAGGCATTGAAACTGTCAAAAGGGGAAAAGGACAAAGGGAAAGAACTGTCGTATGACACCCATCTTATAACCGAATATATGAAGGAGATGGAGCGTCGTGGACGCAATTTGGAGCGTGTCAAGCAACAAATGCACCGCTTTTCCAATGATTTTTGAGCAAGATTGTTTGCACGATAGATTTTTTTTGTACTTTTGAGGGCAAATAAGAACAATATTTAAATTAATCTGCAACCATGGAGTTAGGAATACAGTCTCAAACCCACATTCAGAATGCCCTGAAAACGGCATTGGAGAAGCTCGCTGCCAGCGGACAGGCAACAGTGATTACCGACATTTATCTGCAACCCTGCATGGGAGATGCTGAGCTGGCCATCTTTGATGATGATGATCACGAATTGGCGCGTGTGGCAGTCAATGAGTGGGCTGGTTGTGTGCCCGAATCGTTCTATCCTGAGGTGACTCAGCAACTGTCCGATGTGTTGGGGCGGTTGGAGCAGGAGGGGGCATTGGCCGCTGTTACCTTGATGAAGCCTTATTCCTTTGTCCTCGTTGACGACGAGCGCGAGACCATTGCAGACCTGTTGTTGGTCGATGATGACACCATGTTGCTTAGCGATGGCCTGCTAAAAGGGCTGGACGAAGAACTGGATGCTTTCCTGAAACAATTGTTGGAGGAGTAGGATGGGGAAGTCTCGAACTCACGTTAATATACAACCGACTTTTTGGGGGCAGTCCGAAAAGTCGGTTGTATATAATTGGTTTACATGCCGTCTCTGTCATTCTGAGTGAAGCGAAAAATCTGATAACGTGTGCTTTAGAAATGCATTGCTTATGTTTACAGATTCTTCACTGCGTTCAGAATGACAGAGACGGCATGATTTACAAATGGGTTTTAGGACTGACCCGTTTGGACTAGCCCGGATTGACACGAGAAGCGATAGAAAAAGAAAAAGGGGGTGTATCAAAATTAACTTTTTAGACGCAGATGACGCGGATTATTCTTGATTATTATACCCCAATAGGTTATAATTTATCTGCGTTATCCGCGTCATCCGCGTCAAAAAAATGAAAAGAGGGCTTTTTGATAAGCCCTCTTTTTCTTTGTACCCAGACCCGGGGTCGAACCGGGATGGAAGTGAATCCACTGGTGTTTGAGACCAGCGCGTCTACCGATTCCGCCATCTGGGCATCGTTGTTTCTCGATTGCGGGTGCAAAGGTACTGCTTTATTTTGAATCTGCAAACTTTTTGATGATTTTTTTTTAGAAAAGGTGATAGGAGTTAGCGATAAATGGGAATAGATGTTTAAATGATCACTGTCTTATAAAAGGAAGAGATTGTCTGCTTTGGAATATTTTGTTTAACTAATGTGAGTTAGATTTAGAAGAAATGATGGGAAAATGGAATAAAAGTGTATGATTAATTGCGCTTTTAAATCAAAATTACTATCTTTGCAATAAATAAGATATTGTTTGTTTGCAATAAAAAGAGTATGTTATGAATAATATATTGTCGTTTGGAAGGTTTTATCAGAGAGAGAAATAAAAACAATATATACATCAGTGAACCAAAGATTTTACATCAATAAGCTGATGAATATGTATCCTTGAACTTTAGAAGCCAATCTATAACATTCAGTCTCTGGATGCCGTCAAGATTAGAAGTGTCATAGTCCAAAGTTAACAGATATTTAGGGTACGAATCACGGATGTTCTTTAGTGACGACAATTCGCGTTTTAGGGTCTTTTCGTCATTAGCCGTGTAAGCCACCTGATAATATGCCCTTGTGCCGTCCGGCTGTTGAACTACAAAATCCACCTCTCCGTGGTCGGTACGCCCGGCATAGACTGTCCCCCCGCGACGCAAAAGTTCAAAATATACCACATTCTCCAGTTTGTGTCCCAAATCAGTGGTGGGGCTATTGGTATGCAGAATGTTTTTCAATCCGAGGTCTACCACATAATACTTGTAATTACTGGCAAGCAATCGTTTTCCTTTGATGTTAAACAGACGCACGGGATAGATGAGATACGATTCTGAAAAATAACGCAAATACCGAAGAATAGTATTATGCGATAGTGGCTCTTGGGTCGCAGTCCGCAGCGTATCAGCAATATTGTTGGGCGAAACGACACTCCCCACACTGTCGAACAAAAAGTTTAATACCCGCTGTAGAGTATCAAACTTTCTCAAGCTGTTACGTTGCACAATATCCTTCACCACAACAGTGTCGTAGAGCGACTGCAAGTAAAAAATCTCCTGTTGCGGTGCAGCTTTTGATAAGGTTACGGCCTCCGGGAAACATGAACAGTTCATATACTGGCGGAACAAGCGCCCACTATCATGCTCGTCAGGGAATGCTGCCACATATTCGGCGAAAGAAAAGGGATGAAGATTGATGGCGATATAACGCCCTGAAAGCAGTGTGCTCAGTTCGCTGGAAAGGAGATAAGCATTCGACCCCGTGATATACAAGTCGATATCTTTCTTCACATACAGTGCATCCACCAACTTTTCGAAATGTGGTATCATTTGTACCTCATCCAGAAAAACATACCGTTTTGTTGCGGGAGCAAGTAATCCCATAACATAATCATAGACTTCTTCCCACGATGTGAACCGTGCGCTCTCCCGCTCCTCAAAGTTCAGGAACACTATTGCATCTTGTGCCACTCCGTCTGACAGCAAATGTTGCTTGAAGTCCTGTAGCAAGGTGGATTTTCCGCAACGGCGAATACCCGTAACCACCTTTATCAAATCTTGGTCACGCAGTTGAATCAATTGCCTTAAATAACAGCTTCGTTGTATCATCTTACCCTACATGTTGAATTCCTATTGACGAAAATTGGTTTTTTTCTTTTTTTCGTCAGTTCGCGGGGCAAAGATACACAATAAACTCAAATTTCATGCAAACAATATGAAAAATTTCTCATTCTTTTCTTTGGTTCGTATCAATATGGCAAGGAGTGTCTGACAGCTCCACTTTCGATGGCCTCGTCCATTCGTTCGTCTTTTTATGTTTGCAGTGCAAGTTTTTCGCATAATTATTCACTTGGAGGGGCGGAAATGCAAGAATGTGGTATAAAAATACCACTATTTGGCGTTTTCCTTTGTCTAATTGTCTAAAAAGCCTTATTTTTGCACCCTAATACGTTATTATTAATTAAATTAACTATTTTATGAAAAAAGGTTTACTATTATTGTTCGTGCTTCTCAGCGCCGTAGGTCTGAGGGCACAGGTGGTAGCTGACACGCTTAAGGCGGATGTTACCACTACATTAGAAGCCGGTAAAACTTATGTTATTGGTGCACAGTATGATATGTGCAAGGTTAGTTTTACAGCTTCAGCAGACGGTTTCCTTAGCATTACCCCTTCGCAGAAGGTAAGTAGCACCAGCCTCAAAATTAATGGCGCAAGTTCTACTTTTACGAAGGTTGATGGCGGTATCTCTAAAAAGGGTATGGCTGCTGGCAGTGTTTTTGAAGGAACATTCTACACGAGTGGAACTCCCTCTGCAGAAAATGTTTATGCGTTAGTGGTTACTTTTGAAGAAGGAACTCCCTACACGCCGTTGACCATGACATTGGCTAGCCCCGAGCAAGGCGGCGAGTGGTCAGGTGCTGCTCAGTACAAGAATTATGGAACCAAGGGTGTGCCCCACTTTGAGTTCTCATCAATCCTTGCTACAGATGTAACAGCTTCTGTGACAATTGATGGTAAGGTGTATTCTCCCATCAAGTGTACAGTAGACGGTTACAATCCTAAATTGGATATCACAGGATTGCCCGATACATTGAGTGCGGCAATTGCAGCTGGCTTGATTAAGGCTGGTGAGACTTTCACTTTGACTTTGTCTAACATCGTAGATAAGGAATTTGCAGCAAACACGATGAAGGACACAACTTTCACCTATACAGTAGCTTCAACTGCTTGTACAGGTGTGGAGCCTGCATCTAACATGTATCGCCAGATTTTGCCCGAAGAAGTGGTGTTCTCATTCGATGGAACAGTGAAGATTGACACGGCTAAGTTCTATTTTGTGAACAAGTTCAACGGTGAAAAGACTGAGTTGACAGGTGCTACTGCTGAAGGTACTGCGTTGACTATTTCTGTTCCGGCTATCGAAGGTATGTTGCCTAAGCTTTATGACATCGTGGCAGAAGGTGTTACCGATGAAAATGGTAAGACTATCACTTATGGTGACACTCAAGGAGCATTGACTGTTTCTTACGGTACAAGCAATGGCTATTTCAAACCTGTTGTAGAGCCTGCAAACAACAGTAATCCTACTTCTTTGAAAACTTACACGATGACTCTTCCTGGTGCAGTCGTTTATGACGCTACACAGGCTTACGACACCATCTTCTTTGGTAAGTACAACGAAGCTACATATGGATTTGATCCCTATGAAGATATTCAGGTTTCTTACGAAATCAACGAAAATGTGATTACTTTCACCTTGAGTAAGGAAGTTACCGTTCCTGGTGACTATCGTCTTAGCGTTCCTTCTAAGGCTTTCTGGGCAAAAGAGTTGTATGATGCTGAGAATTTGTCGGATGCAACTTGCTACTACATGCCTTCTCAGAATATTTCTACTACCATCCTTCCTTATGGTCCTACCAGTGTTACTCCCGAACCCGGTGCAATGTTGAACAAACTGGATAAGATTACATTGGCATTTGATCAAGCAGTTGAGTGTGATGAGGAGGCAAAGGTTCAAGTTGTGATGATGAAGGAAATCATGGGTGAATGGGGATGGCCTGAATATGTAGAGGACACCATCGCTTCGGTGAGCATCTCTTATGACTATGAGAACGACAATAACATGATTATTGACCTTGGCTTGATTGACTCAGTGGGTAACTACACTATTCATATTCCTGAAGGTGCTATTTGGGCTGCTGCTGATGAAAGCAAGAAGATTGGTAAGTGGGTATACAACTACCAAGTTGACCCCGACTATTGGGATCCCGAATGGTTTGAGAAAGTGAGTGGTACAAGCGAAGAGTCTCCTGCAGAATTGATTGCCGGACGCAATTATGAATTCAGCGATATGTATGCTTACGCTAAGTTTACCGCCGAGGAAGATGGACGTCTCTACTTCAATATTTTGGATGGCAGAACATACGTTGACCTTTCACAGTGTGATTCTACTTGGTGGCACCTGGGCTCTTTGAGCAAGACCGAAGAGGGTACTCCTTGGGTCGGTGTGGAGGCTGGCAAGAGCTACTTCTTCCAGGATTATGGGTTCGGTGCTCGCCAGTATCAGGTGACTTTCGAGGCTGGTTCACCCTACGACGTTCTTGAGTATACTGGTTCATTCCCTGTTGATTTTGGACAGTATAGCAAGTCTACTGATGCTCCCGAAAGCTGGGAAACTGGTGCAGTAGAGTTCTACTTCTCAACCAAGGTGAACAAGGATTCGCTGAAAGTATACGTGGCAGTTCCCTCTAAGGACAAGAAGATTGACGTAACCGAGGATATTACATTCTATGACGGTGCTATTGATTACGGAAAGACTCCTGCTTATTTGGCATTGACAATCAATGATGTAATCGACGATATCAAGGCTGAAAACGATTTGAAGGCTGGTGATACCATTCAGGTTGTGTTGGAGAATGTTCAGGATAATAACTTTGCATCTAATGCATTGGACGAGCCTTTGACAGTCAATATGATATTGGCTGCTACCGTATGTACTTCAATCAATCCTGATCCCAGTTACGGTGTTGAAGGTATCCCGACAGAACTTTCTTTGCGTTTCGATGGTGATGTCAAGTGCATCAACGGTAAGGGTTATATCATTGATGTGAAGAGTGGCAACAAGCAAGAGTTTGCTATTGACAGCCTTGGATGTGAACAAGTTGAGACTTGGAGTGGCATTGTTCATGAAGCAGTTTTGACTTTGCCTGAAGCTACTGTTGAACTCACGTCTAAGAAGTTCGCTATCGAAATCGTAGGTCTTAAGGATGCTGCTGGTAACGTGGTATCTAATGGCGACGAGGTAGGTAAGTTTGTTATCGATTACAAGATGCGTGATGACAACTTTAACTACGTGGCTGTTGATCCCGAGGATGAAAGCAATGTTACTTCTATCAAGACTACCAAGTTGACATTCGCTGAAAAGGTTCATTTGAACCCCAACGCTGATCTTCCCACTATTTGGGCTAATGATAGCGAGATTACAGGTGCAATGGCTGTTGACCCGGACGATGAGAAGAGTGTAATCATCACTTGGAGCGAAGAAATTACCGCTGCTGGTGAGTACTATCCGAACATTCCGTCGGGAGCTATCTACAACAGCAAGTACGATGCTACTAAGGAAGACCTTGGCTTGGAAGATGGTGCAGGCTATAACCCCTACATCTCTCTCTCATATTACATCCTTGCTGACGTTTCTTCTACTACAATTGCTTCTATCTCTCCTGCTCCTTACGAAGGTTGGGGAAGCACTTCACTCAACAGCTTGCCTTCAGAAGTGGTTATCGAGTTCGAGGGTAACGTGAAGGAAGTTGTCAATGCCTACGGTATGATGGGTATGTGGTCAACTCGCAGTACAGAAATCCCTGAAGATGCGATTGCATTGGAGGCTAAGTTGGAAGATAACAAGGTTGTTGTGACAATCCCCGCTGAGGTGATTGCTTCTGTGACAATGGGTAACTTCGACATCGTTGTGAATGCAGTTGGTGAGGATGGTAAGCCTATCGGTTCTGCTAGCAATCCTTATGCTGAGAATATCTCGTTCACCTACTATGTTGAGCAGTCTCTGCAAGTGACAGCTTCTGAACCTGCTGATGGCTCTACTGTGAAGGAATTGAACACTGTCACTCTGACATTTGACCGTGAACTCGCTGAGTATGACAGTTGGGCTGACGCTCCTTGCTTGCTGAATGCTGAAGATGATAGCAAGGTTGCTGACTTTGCTTACGAACTCTCTGGCAACCAGTTGATTCTGACGTTGGCTGAGCCTGTGACTACTACTGGTTCTTACTGTGTGTATGTTCCCGATTGGGCTCTCTCTTCAGCTGACTATGTAGGTAATACAACTCCTATCTATCTGTTCGTAGACGTTGATCCTAACTATGTTGACGAATTGTCAATCGTCAGCGCCACTCCCGAGAACGGTGCTACTGTTGAGAACTTGACAACTGTTGAGTTCAAGTTGAACAAGGAGGTTGGTTACCTCTACAAGAGCATGTTGATTCCTTCTGATGGTGGTGATGATGCTGCTTCTGCTTCACTCACTCAGTCAGAGAGCGATCCTACAAGCTATACGCTCGACTTCACTTTCGAGGGTCTCATGAAGGATGGTGCTGCTCTGCGCAAGGATGTGACTTACACATTGACTCTTGAGGCTTATGCTTCTGAGGAAGAATGGCAGCGCGATGGTGCTCACGAAACTGTCACATTGACTTACGTGGGTGCTTACGAAGGCTTCCAGTACAGCGAGTTGAAGCTGGAAAGCATCACTCCTGCCGAGGACTTCGTTATCTCTGAAAAGTCTCAGAACAAGTTCGTTGTGAAGTTCAACGGTCCTGTTGAATTGGTTGAGTCACTGACTTACGTGAATATGGGTCAGGGTGCTACTCAGGCATTCGAAAGCGTTGTTGCCAACGATGGTAAGACTGAGTACACATTGACGATTGCTGAGAGCGTGTTGGAGACTATCCGTGGTACAGTGAACATCGTGTTTGCTGCCAACGACCTCGATGGCAAGCGCTTGGAGGGTAACAACGGTGAAGGTGAGTTCAGCACATTCGCTTACTACTACACCACCACCATCGGTGTGCCCGACTTGACTGTTACTCCCGATGCTGCTGTTGAGCAGGCTACTATTTCCACTATCACCATCGGTTGTGCTGACGGTCTCATTCCTTCTTGGATAGCAGGCAACATCACATTGACTGATGCAAATGGCAATGCCATCGAGCTGAACGAACCTGAAGCTGTTGTGGCTGAGGGCGCCAGCGAGTGGGATACTCCTTCTGCATGGACAGTTGCTCTGAAGGAAGAGTTGACAGCTATCGGTGCTTACACCTTGACTATCCCTGCCGGTTACTTCAACATTGGCAAGACTCAGGGTCAGGTAATGGGTAGCAAGGAGACTGTTGTTGTCTTCAACATCACTCAGGCTGCTAAGGATGCCGCTGGCATCAAGGCTGTCACAGTTGACTCTGACGTTGTGGTTTACAACGTTGCCGGTGTGGCTGTGGCCAACGGTAAGGCTTCTGAAGTGCTGAAGAACCTCAACAAGGGTATCTACATTGTGAATGGTAAGAAGTATGTTGTGAAGTAATATTCACACATCATTTATAACAATTGTAAGGGAGGTGTTTCACACACTTCCCTTATTTTTTAGGCACAGATTCACGGAGAATTTATAAAAACGGGTCAGTCCGAAAAGTCGGTTGTATATAATTGGTTTACATGATGTCTCTGTCATTCTATATTTGCAGAAAAAACGAAGATAGCGAATTTTTCGCTATCTTCGCAAAGAAAACAGAAGAGGTAAAGGACGAAGATTATTAA
>JAFTYI010000013.1 GCA_017464815.1 Bacteroidaceae bacterium
GTTTCCCGTAAAGGGGTACAAAGTTCTCTCTCAAAGGGGAAAAGTTTTTCCCCAGTAAGAAACTTCCGTTTCCTTCAAGAGGAACGCGAGTCCCCCTATGAGGAAACTGAAGTTCCCCACCAAGGAAACGACAGTTCCCCAGTAGGGAAACGCGAGTTTCCAACCCGAGAATTTTCAGGAAACTGTAGAGTCTTGGAAAACAAGAGATTAAAGGCATTGAAAGAAAGGACAAAAAAACATATGATTATGAAAGACTACTTGAAAAATCTGTTCGCCGCACGCGGTGCGGCCTTTTGGCTCAACCTGCTGGGCCTGAGTTTGGCATTCGTCATCTTCTATGTGTTGATGGCAGAGGTGAAATGGGTGCATGGATTCGACAAGTTCCACGACGGTGCGGAGCGCATCTGCCGGGTGGACTTCTATGAACCGGAGATGGGGAAATACCTTAGATCATTCAACACCCAGACTTGCGAAGAGCTGTCGCACACGTTTGCTGACCTGTTAGAAAGTTCGGCTTTCATCATCTATGGAAATAACGGCCCCTCCCTATACCACATTGTGGACGGTGACAGCACTGCCGAGAAGGAATCGGTTCTTGCCCCCATCTTTCTCACAAGCAAGGGAATGCCCAAAGTCTTCACTTTCGACATGATAGAGGGGAATATTGAAGACTACGAAACGCCCAATGCCGACTTCTTCCCACTGAGCCTTTGCAAGAAAATATTCGGTGAAAAAGGGCCTTACGTGGGACGCACTTTTTCTTTCAAAGGGAGCGGAAACTATTCGCACAAAGTGTCGGGTGTCTATCGCGACTTTCCCAGTAACTCACGCATGGAGAACTGTATCTACCACTCGATGGAAGACTTTGAGTTTGAGCGTGAACGGAAAAACACTTCTGATTGGACAACCGCCCTGTATGTGAAGGTGCGCGAGGGATTACCCGTGGACTCGGCTGCGGCCCAAATGAGCCGGATGATGCAAAAGAATAACTTGGACTTCACATTCTACCTGCCCACGTTGCACGAACTCTACTTCATGCCGATGTATAAGGATGGTATGCAGGGAAGCCACTACATGACGATGATTTACCTGCTCATTGCCTGCCTGGTGGTAGTAATAGCTGCGGTCAACTATATGAACTTCGAGATTTCCCTCATACCTTATTATATAAAGGAGATAAACGTACGCCGTATTTTCGGTGCACGGGCGTGGCCGCTCCGTTGGAGACGGTTGCGACATTCCTTCTTTACCATCGCGTTGGCTTTAGTCTTGTCATTTGTGCTGATAAGCATCATCAATCGCCAAGACTGGTTGGCTGAATATCTGCATGCCGACTTGGCATTCGACCGGAATCTTCTCATCATAGGCGTCATGGGCATACTCACACTGATGATTCTTGTTGTCTCGGGCGGCTATCCTGCCTGGTACTCCACCTCGCGCAAGCCCGCTCTGGTCATCAATGGTAACTTTGCTCTCTCCCCATCAGGCCGCGCCTTGCGTCGCACATTGGTGGGCGTGCAGTTTGCCGTGTCGATGACCATCATCATCTTTACCCTGCTGATGACTTCGCAAACACACTTTATGTACAACAGCCCCGTAGGTTATGCCCGCGACTCCATCATCTACATGCAAGTAGATACCGACTTGCGCACCAACTATGAGGCTCCCATCACGGAGAAGCTGAAAGCATGCCCCGACGTGAAGGATTTCTCGTGGTGCCAATTCCGTTTGGGAGAACCAAGTGCATTGGGATTTGGACATCCGTACAAAGGCAAAAACATATTCTTTGCTGCTTATCCCGTGAAAGCCAACTTCTTGAGCACGATGGGCATCCGTGTGACCGAGGGGCGCGACTTTCGTCCCGAAGATGCGTCGAGCAAACACGGAGCCATCATATTCAACGAGGAGGCACGGCAGGCTTATGGTTTGGAGCTTCACACCACCATCAAGACTGAGACGGGCGAAGCCGAAATCATAGGCTTTGTAAAGGGGGTCAACACCATCACATTCCATCAGAAAATGGGACCTGTAGGGTTCTATGTACAAGGTACGGATAACTGGGGCGTAAGCAACGAGGTGAACTGCGCCATTCGCCTTGTTTCACCCGACCGGGCCGCTAAGGTAAGCCGGATGTTGGCTGATTTTGAAAACGAATTGAGAGGGTCTCATGTGATGAAGTTCTACACCGGCGACGACGTTGCTGACATTGCCTATGCCGTGGAGAACAAGCAGTTCACGATGGTGCTCACCGGCTCCATCATTTCGCTTGTCATCTCCTTGATAGGTATCTTCGGCCTTGTCCTCTTCGAAACACGCGCCAAGCGCAAGGAGATTGGCATCCGCAAGGTGTTCGGTGCCACCACGCGGGGCATCCTGGTGATGTTCAACATGCAGTACCTCCGCATCCTGGCCGTCTGCTTCCTCTTTGCCGCCCCCGTGGCTCATAGCCTCTATATGCGGTGGATTGAGTCCTTTGCCTACCGCACCCCCATGCACTGGTGGTTGTTCGCCGTGGCCTTCCTCATCGTGGCGCTCGTCGTCTGCCTCACCGTCACCGTCCAGAGCTGGCGCGCCGCAAAGGAGCGACCGGTGGAGACGATAATGAAGTAAGGAGCCCCACCCTGCCCTCTCTGTGAGGAAAGGGATGACGAGCGAGGAATTCACGCAAAATCCCGACCGTATTTCCGAGCAGGGATTCAGGTGCTTGAGAAAAACGCAAAAATTCGCCATCTCAAAGTTTACAAAAAGAAAGTCCATTCAACAAAAGAAGCGGGCTTTCTTTTTTCTTTTTGATATTTTGAAAGAAATAAGCAGCAAAGAATTTGCATTTTCTTGCAGTTTTACGACAAAATGACATGCACGGTTCCTACTCCTAAAAAAATGAAAAAGGGAAAGAAAGAGGGGAAAACGTCAAAAATCAAGTAACTGATTGCTCCATTCAACTTTTATCCCTAACTTTGCCACCGAAATAGATTGCGTGCTCAGCACGGACAAGGAACAACGAGGAGATTAAAGGAAACATTTCTGCTCTTATGTCCTTGTGTCGAAAAAACAAGAAAGAAGAAAGATGGAATTTACCTACGACGTGATTGTCATCGGTGCCGGCCACGCCGGATGCGAAGCTGCGGCCGCCGCGGCCAACATGGGGTCGAAGACTTGCCTCATCACCATGGACATGAACAAAATCGGGCAGATGAGTTGCAACCCCGCCGTGGGAGGCATTGCCAAGGGACAGATTGTGCGCGAAATCGATGCACTGGGCGGACACATGGGACTGGTGACCGACCGCTCGGCCATACAGTTCCGCATGCTGAACCGCTCAAAGGGACCGGCCATGTGGAGTCCGCGTGCGCAATGCGACCGCGAGAAGTTTATCTGGGCCTGGCGCGAGGTGTTGGAGAACACGCCCAACCTGCACATTTGGCAAGACACGGTGAACGAATTGCTCGTTGAAAAGGGAAAAGTTACGGGCGTAAAGACGGTGTGGGGCGTGACATTCCACGCCTGCTGCGTAGTCATCACCGCGGGCACATTCCTCAACGGACTGATGCACGTGGGACGCACCCAACTGCCCGGCGGACGCATGGCCGAGCCTGCCGCCTACCAACTGACGGAGTCCATCACCCGACACGGCATCGTGGCCGGGCGCATGAAGACGGGAACACCCGTGCGCATCGACGGACGCAGCGTGCACTACGATGAAATGGAGATTCAGGAGGGAGAGCAGGACTTCCACAGCTTCTCCTACATGAGCGAACCGCGCCGGCTGAAACAGCTCTGCTGCTGGACCTGCTTCACCAATCCCGAGGTGCACGACATCCTGCGTAACGGACTTCCCGAATCGCCCCTTTTCAACGGACAAATCCAGAGCATCGGCCCGCGATATTGCCCCAGCATCGAGACGAAAATCGTCACCTTCCCCGACAAGGAACAGCACCAACTCTTCTTGGAACCGGAGGGAGAGACCACGCGCGAACTCTACTTGAACGGTTTCTCCTCTTCCCTGCCGATGGAGATACAGATTGCCGCACTGAAGAAGGTGCCCGCCTTCCGCGACCTGGTCATCTACCGTCCGGGATACGCCATCGAATACGACTACTTCGACCCCACACAGCTGAAACATACGTTGGAATCGAAGATTATCGGTAACCTCTTCTTTGCCGGACAGGTGAACGGAACCACGGGATATGAGGAAGCTGGCGGACAAGGACTGGTAGCCGGAGTGAATGCACACATCAACTGCCACGGCGGAGAGCCCTTCACACTGAAACGCGACGAAGCCTACATCGGTGTACTTATCGACGACCTGGTGACAAAGGGAGTGGACGAGCCGTACCGCATGTTCACCTCGCGTGCCGAATACCGCATCCTGCTCCGTCAGGACGATGCCGACATGCGACTGACCGAACGCTCGTACAACATGGGATTAGCCAAGCGCGACCGCTACGACCTGTTGCTTCAGAAGCGCGAGAACATAGAAAACATCATTGGCTTCGCACAGAAGTTCTCCATCAAAGCCGTCTACATCAACAGTGCCTTGGAGAGCCTCGGCACCACTCCCCTGCGTGGCGGGTGCAAGCTCATCGACCTGCTCGACCGGCCGGAAATCAACATCAAGAACATTGCCCCCCACGTCAACGCCTTCAACCAATTGCTGGAAGGCATCGACGGACGAAAGGAGGAGACACTGGAAGCGGCCGAAATAAAGATAAAGTATCGCGGCTACATCGAGCGCGAACGGCTGATTGCCGACAAGATGCAACGGCTGGAGAACATCCGCATCAAAGGGCGGTTCAACTACAACGAACTGCAATCCCTCTCCACCGAAGCTCGGCAGAAACTCTCCAAAATCGCCCCCGAGACCTTGGCACAGGCAAGCCGCATACCGGGCGTTTCGCCTAGCGACGTAAACGTCCTGCTGGTGCTCATGGGAAGATAAAAAGGCGTGGAACACGACCGCAAAAGCGCAAATGTTCCACGTGGAACAAAAAGATTAACCAATACAGATAAAAGACTGGGTATGAACAAAGATTTGCTATTAGAAAACCTGCGCACAGTGCCCGATTTTCCCATTCCGGGCATCCTGTTCTTCGACGTTACCACGCTGTTCAAAAGCGCCGAATGCCTGAAGGAGCTGGAGAACGCGCTATATGAATTGTACAAGGACAAAGGCATCACCAAAGTGGTAGGCATCGAATCACGTGGTTTCGTCATGGGAGCATTGCTGGCCGCCCGACTGGGAGCAGGCTTTGTACCTGCACGCAAGCCGGGCAAACTGCCGGCCGAGACCATCAAAGAATCCTTTGCCAAGGAGTATGGGACCGACACCATCGAGATTCACAAAGATGCCATCACAAAGGACGACGTGGTGTTGATTCACGACGACCTGCTGGCCACAGGAGGAACCGCCAAGGCTGCCTATAATCTGGTAAAGAAGTTCGGTCCGAAAGAGGTGTTCGTGAACTTCATTATCGAAATCACCAACCTCAACGGACGCGAAATCTTCGACGAAGAGGTGGAAGTAAGCGCACTCTTGGAGGTTGAGGAATAATAAAATCCTAATTCCGCGAAAGAATCACTCATGCTTCTGTACTCTGACGGTCTCTGTCATTCTGAACGTAGTGAAGAATCTGTAAGCGCAAGCAAAACGTCACCAGATTCTTCACTACGTTCAGAATGACAAAACATTATGCTGACAATCAACTCCTACATTCCTAAAAAAAAGAAATATGGTAGAACAAGACCTGCATACGAATGACTACCTGCGCGGCATTGTGATGAACTTGCCCGAAACACCTGGCTGCTACCAGTATCTGGACAGCATGGGCACGGTCATCTATGTGGGCAAGGCCAAGAACCTGAAACGGCGCGTCTATTCCTACTTCTCCAAGGAGCACGGGCCGGGAAAGACGCGCGTGTTGGTCAGCAAGATTGCCGACATACGCTACGTGGTGGTAAAGACCGAGGAGGACGCCCTGCTATTGGAAAACAATCTCATCAAGAAGTACCGCCCGCGCTACAACGTGCTGCTGAAGGACGACAAAACCTATCCTTCAATCTGTGTCAGCAACGAGTATTTTCCCCGCATCTTCCCCACCCGACGCATCGTGCGCAACGGTTCCACCTACTACGGTCCCTACAGCCACGTGCCCACCATGCACAGCCTGCTCGACCTCATCAAGAAACTCTATAAAGTACGGCGCTGCAACCTGGCACTGACACCCGAGAACATACGCAACGGCAAGTTCAAGGTCTGCCTGGAGTACCACATCAAGAACTGTCAGGCTCCCTGCATAGGAGAGCAAACCCACGAGGAATACATGAGGAGCATCGGTGAAATCAAGCAAATTCTTGCAGGAAATGCTCACGAGCTGACCCGACAGATGATGGAGGAGATGCAACGTCTGGCCGCCGAAATGCGCTTCGAAGAGGCCCAAACCATCAAGGAGCGCTACCAGCTGTTGGAGAACTACCGTGCCAAGAGCGAGGTGGTGAGCAGTGTGCTCCACAACATCGACGTGTTCTCCATCGAGAGCGATGAAAACGATGTTTTTATCAATTATCTGCACATCACCAACGGTTGCGTCAACCAAGCCTTCACCTTTGAATACAAGAAGCGCATGGAGGAGACACAGGAGGAACTGTTGCAGCTGGGCATTGTGGAGATGCGCGAACGGTACAAGAGCCATTCAAGGGAGATTATCGTCCCCTTTGAACTGGACTTGGAGCTGAACAACGTCACCTTCACCGTTCCTCAGCGAGGCGAGAAGAAGAAGCTGCTCGACCTCTCCATCCTCAACGTGAAGCAATACCGCGCCGACCGCATGAAACAGGCCGAAAAGCTGAATCCCGAGCAGAAGAGCGTGCGCCTGATGAAGGAGATACAGGCCGCCTTGGGCATGGAGAAGATGCCTTATCAGATAGAGTGTTTCGACAACTCCAACATCTCCGGCTCCGATGCCGTGGCGGCTTGTGTGGTCTTCAAAAAGGCCAAACCCAGCAAGCAGGACTATCGGAAATACACCATCAAGACGGTCGTTGGCCCTGACGACTACGCCTCGATGCAAGAGGTGGTGCGCCGTCGCTATAGCCGCGTCATCGAGGAGGGTACTCCCCTACCCGACCTCATCATCACCGACGGTGGAAAGGGACAAATGGAGGTGGTGCGCCAAGTGGTGGAGGACGAACTGCACCTCAGCATCCCCATCGCCGGACTGGCCAAAGACGACCGCCACCGCACCCGCGAACTGCTCTTCGGCTTCCCGCCACTCACCATCGGATTGAAGCAGAGCACTCCCCTCTTCCACCTGCTGGAACAGATACAGGACGAGGTACACCGCTTCGCCATCACCTTCCACCGCGACAAGCGCAGCAAACGACAGACGGCCTCCGCCCTCGACACCATCAAGGGCATCGGCGAAAAAACAAAGTCCGCCCTGCTGAAACATTTCAAGAGCGTGAAGCGCATCCGCGAAGCCTCGGAAGAGGAACTTGCCTCCGTCATCGGACAAGCCAAAGCAAAAGCTCTCATCGAAGGACTGAAAGAATAGCATCCCTATGCCCGCAAGATTGGGATTCTTCCCCCGATGAAGAATACTAATCTTACCCCTTCCAAACCTCGCGAGAATCGCGAATTTCCGTCCCTCCGCCCGGAAGAACGGAAATATCGCAAGGATTTCGCGCCAATTTGACACCTATTCCACTGACTGACAGCGCCGTAACCCCACTTTTTATTGTTCACATTTTCAAGTGAAATAGAAAATCCGCGAGCAAGAGCCCCAATGAACCGGCAAAAGAGCAGAAAAAGCCCCACAAGATATAGACGTTGGAGCCGGAAGATTTAAATCCTCAGCCGATAAGATTTAAATCTTCAAATCGAGCAAAACTTAGATGGCGATTCTCTTCAATTTCTTGGAAAAGTGGCAAAATAAAGCGATTTTTTCTTGGAAAAGTGGCAAAAATGGCTTACTTTTGCCTTAGAAAAGTGGAAATATTATGCTGGAAAGAAAAATAAGCCGCTATATAATAGACTATTACGAATCAACCCGCAATGCTTTGCTCATTACAGGAGCAAGACAGACGGGTAAGACATTCTCTATACGAGAGTTTGGCAAGACATTCAAGGCATTCGTGGAAATTAACTTTGTAGAAAACCCCGAAGCTGTTGAAATATTCAAGAATGCACACAGCAGCAGCGACATCCTGTTGCGCCTGTCAGCCATGACCAACGTACCACTCATCAAAGGGGAAACCCTGATCTTCTTTGACGAAGTACAGAAATGCCCGGAGATTGTCACAGCCATCAAGTTTCTGGTAAACGAAGGTTCTTACCGATATATCCTCAGTGGCTCCTTGTTGGGTGTGGAACTGAAAGACCTGCGCTCTGAACCCGTAGGCTATATGGGGGTTAAAGAAATGTATCCGCTCGACTTTGAAGAGTTCATATCGTGCGTAGGAGTCAGCAACGAGGTCATCTCTTCTATCCGTCGGGCATGGGAACAGCGTACTCCGGTTGACGAATTTATCCACACAAAGATGATGGAGCTTTTCCGTCTCTACCTGATTGTGGGCGGTATGCCTGCGGCCGTCAACAGGTACATTGAGACGAACAATCTGCAGGAGGTGATGGGCATACAGCAGGACATCATACGCCTCTACAAGCGCGACATTGCACAGTACGATCCCAATAACAAGCTCTACATCGAGGAGATTTTCAATCTGATTCCTCCCGAATTGAATGCCAAAAACAAGCGCTTTATCCTGAAACGCCTGAACGAAAATGCCAAATTCGAACGCTACCAGAACAGTTTCCTCTGGCTGGCCAATGCCGGTGTGGCGTTACCCGTCTATAACGTGGAAGAACCGAAGACTCCACTGTTGCTTGCCCGTTCGCGTAATCTGTTCAAACTCTTTCAGAGCGACATCGGTTTGCTGGCAGCACAGTATGCAGAAGGCATCCAACTGCGCATCATCAAGGGGGACAAGGACATCAACTTCGGTTCAATCTACGAAAATGCCGTGGCACAAGAGCTCGTGGCACACGGTTTGTCTCCTTACTACTACAACAATAAAAAACGTGGCGAACTGGATTTCGTCATTGAACTGGACGGCAGGGTCATCCCCATTGAGGTCAAATCGGGAAAGGATTACGAAGTTCACCGTGCTCTCTCCAACCTCATGGATTGCGAGGAATACGACCTGCCCGAAGCCCTTATCCTCACCAATGATAATCTGAGCGTCAAAGGACCTCTCATCTATGCCCCAATCTATATGAGCATGTTTCTTGAAAGAAACAATGAAGCACCCACTCACTACAAAGTGGACCTGAGCGGATTGATATAGCAGATTATCTGCTGACGTACAGGAATCAATCCGTCCGGCTTTGCCTATTCTTCCGCATCCCTTTAACTTAAAATACAAAGCGTAGTGCCGCACTACGCTACAGTGCAATGCCGCATTACACTATTGTACAGTGCCGCACTACACTTTACACCTATCGAAGAAGTTGTGCGGACAAATAGGTATAGACGGACAGACAAACAGGTATTGTCGGACGGACTTTTTGGGGAAGTAGATTGGAAGAAACTATGCCCTTCCGTGAAAGGATCTATCCCCTCTTCTCATTTTTCCTCTCTTTTTCATCCAACTTATTTGATTTATTGATATATTTGCAGGCGGATTGGGAGCTATCCCGTCCAAAGACATTAGAAATTGCCCCCGTACGCAATAGAACTAATACAGAAGAAGTCCGTATGATTTATGATTTCTCGGGAATATGGGAGATATGGGATTACCATGTATTACGACAATGAGTACAACCGTGCCAACGGAGAAGATCTGTAATTAAAAAAAGGAATAATATGGTAGAAAAGACATTGAAAGTCGTGTGTGGACAGGATTCTGACAGTATAAAAAAGTTAGAAGCCTTGTGTAGAGAGAAAGCAGAAGAGCTGAAAAACAAAATAGAGATTTCTAATGGAAATACCGTAGATGTAAGTTTCTGGACAAAAGGTATGCCTGAACTGATTTGTGTCGGACATTTCCATCAAAATAAATTAGGAGAAATTACGTTTGTATTAGATTTCTCAGAGTCAACTCTATAATTCTTGTCCCCCTCTTTATCAATACGGCTCTACAAATGAAAACTTCACTTTGTAGAGCCGTAACTATTTTGCCCAAAGATGCTACACCAACGGCGTCATATACAACGGCAAGAACAAGATTCCCTCCTCTTCTTTCACGTCACCGGCATGTATCACATAAGGAGTGGAAAGGAAATTGCGATATTTGGCCATACACTTCCTCAATGAGGTAAGCGTATAGCGGGATGAGGATTTTACTTCAATGGGAGAAATGTTGTGTCGGCTTGTTACTTTGCTTTTCGCAATGAGAAAGTCTATTTCCATGCGCTCCTCTTTGTCTTTGGCTGACGGAGAAGAGTAGAAATAGAGTTTATGCCCTGAGGCACGGAGCATCTGAGCCACAATGTTTTCTATCAGCATACCGTTGTTTATCTCCAATTTGTCGAGCATAATCTTGCGGTACAGTTCTTCTGATACGATGCCACTTTCATCAAATGCATGACTGATGAGCAATCCCGTGTCGACCATGTAGCACTTCATGGTAGAATTGTCCTGATTGAGACGAAGGCCGATGCTTGGCTCCGTGGCATTGTAACATGAGTTCATAATCATGGCATCGTCGAGCCAAAAGAATGCCGTCTCATAGTCGCGTGAACGTGCCCCTTCCTTCAGTGCCGAAAGGCGGAAACGTTTCTCATGCCGTTGGAGTTGCGAAGGGATTTCGTCAAAGATGCTTCGCACCTTGGTGTCGTATCCCTTGGCGTATTTGGAGATATCGTTCCGATAGAGTTCTATAATCTGACGCTTCACCCTGTCCACCTTTGCAAAGTCTTTTGTCTCAGCATACTTGGCGACGGCTTGTGGCATTCCACCTACGATGAAGTATTGGCGGAAATAGTCCATGGCCTTGCGGTGCATCAATTGTCCCATCGGTCGCTTGGCTTCAAAGGCCGAACGGATGAAAGGCATCAGCATCTCTTCACCCATAGCCCAAAGGAACTCTTCAAAATCCATCGGGTACATTTTCAAGTGTTCCTCCTCCGAGGGAATCACGATGCCTTCCACATTCTTTTTGATGGAAATCAGCGAACCTGTCTCAATGTAGTCATACCGTCCGTCCTCCACCAGATATTTGATGGCCGCACGGGCTTTGGGATATTGCTGTACCTCATCGAAAACAATGACGGACTCGCGTTCATGAAGTTGAGTGGAAGTATAGCTGCTGAGGTGCATGAAGAACATGTCCAGATTATCCAAGTAGTTCTCGAACAACTCTTTCACCTCCTTATTCGCCTTGTTGAAGTCAATAAGGATATGGCTCTTATATTCCCTGCGGGCAAACTCTTTCACTATATAGCTTTTCCCCACACGGCGTGCACCATCAATAAGGAGAGCGGTCTCACCCTGTTGTTCTTGCTTCCATTTCAGCAACTTATCGTATATCTTCCGTTTCATATTCGCACCAAATCGAGATTATCAAACAGGCGTATTCTACACCAAATCGAGATTATTGAACGGTGCAAATATACACCAAATCGAGATTATTGGCAACTATTTCTGCTATTTTTATCTGTTTTCATGCAAAAAAAAACGAGCTACGGAGGAATAAAAAAGCAAAAATGCTTCTCCGTAACTTGTTTTTAATCTAGTTTTAAACAGGCGAAGATGCTATGTTTAAAACTTTCACATTCATAACGAAATCATATTTCAAGAACGACATCTGCCAGGAAATAGTCATCAAGCCGCTAAATTCAAGGGATAAAGTTGTTGTTTTGAAATAAAAGCATTACTTTTGCTAAAAAACCGAGCACTCATCATGTGGACAACCCTCTTTCTTGTCTTCGCCCTCACCATTGTGGCCAGCTTCATCCAGCGGGTCACGGGTTTTGGGTTCGGTATCTTCGTCATGATGTTCTTCCCCCACTTCCTGCCCACCTACGGCGAATGCACCACCCTGTCGGGCCTCTTGGCGGGGAGCACAGCGCTGATTATTGCCGTGCAGAATTGGCGCTACATCCGTTGGCGGATGATGGGTCTCGTATTGCTCTTCAACGTAGTGGCCTCGTACATCGCCATCGAGTACATGACGGCACTGAGTAACGACACACTGAAGCGCTGTTTCGGAGCGGTGCTCATCCTCATTGCCCTCTATTTCCTTTTCCTTGACGGACGCACAAGGGTATCGCTCAAGTCCCCGTTGGCGCAATCGGGCGTAGGCACCATCAGTGGCATCATGGGCGGCATGTTTGCCATGCCCGGCCCTCCCGTAGTGCTCTACAGCGTCAGCGTCCTTCCCGACAAGCGGGAGTATGTGGCCACCCTCCAGGCTTTTTCCGTCCTTTTCAACCTCTTCTACACCCTTTTCCGCCTGCGGGTGGGCTTCTTCCCCTCCTCCACCCTACCCCTCTGGGCCTTCGGCCTGCTAGGCGGTTTCATCGGTGCATGGCTAGGCAGCCGCCTCTTCCTCCTCATCAGCAATGCCCGCCTGAAGCAGCTCGTCTATCTGATGATGATTATCAGCGGCCTCGTGACAATGTGGTGAGCAGCCTCTCACTCTCCGCCGACGCTCCGCAACAGTTCCACTGACCTACAGGCATCCATCCACCGACAAACAACGAAAGTGCCGCTCAAGAACCGTAGTCTTTTGAAAGTACAGTGCCGCATTGCACTAAAGTGTAGTGCCGCACTATACAATTGCACAGTGCCGCACTGCACTTTTCACCTACCGAAGGAGTTGTGCGGAGAAATAGGCATAGACGGACGGAGAAACAGGCTTTGTCGGACAGACTTTTCGGTAAGAGAATCAACTTATATAAAGATAATAATCAACCTTTTACACAACCAACCCCCACTACACCCCTAATACCTCATCCAAATGCGAATAGTTGAGCAACTTGATTTCGCCAGCGGTATTCTCAAAAGTCCCAGCATATATCACAGCCTTGCCTTGCACGGGAGCCTCAATCCAGTTATTCATTTGCTTCAAAGCTTTCTCAAAACCGGTGTGATAGGTCATTGAAGATTTGATTTCAATGCCATAGAATTCCTGACCTTTATCCAACAACAGGTCAACTTCATTCTGATTCGAATCACGATAGAAATAGAGATTGCTCTCCTTTCCCTGATTATACCGATGCTTCAAGGCCTCCATCACCACAAAGTTCTCAAACAAGGCTCCGCGCATCTTGTCACGGGCAAGTTGCTTTGGCGATTCGATGCCCAACAAATGGCAAGCAAGCCCTGTGTCCGTAAAGTAGAGTTTTGGGGTCTTGGTCAACCGTTTACGCGTACTCTTGAAATAAGGAGGCAGCAAAGCAATGATGTAGGAAGCTTGCAAAACAGATAACCATGACGTAATCGTATGAGAGCTGACACCGATTTCATTAGCCAGCTCCGAAGCGTTGAATAAGGAGCCTATACGCCCGGCACAAAGTCGGACAAACGTGTGGAACTGCATCATATCTTTTATCTGAAGCAAATCGCGCACGTCTTTATCCAAATAAGTCTTCATATATGCTGGATAAAGGAATTTAGGCACGTTGCGACCTGCGTATATCGCCGGATAAAATCCATCAAACAAGAGCTTATCCAGCGGCATCTCAACAGCCATATCCTGTATTTCAGAGTAGGAAAGAGGCAACAACTCGAACACGGCTGTGCGACCGGCTAAAGATTGAGTTACCTTTTTCAACATGGCAAATTGTGAACTTCCAGAAAGGATAAATCGCAAATCCGGATTATCGTCCACCATACCCTGAATGTACGACAACAGATGAGGAGCATTATGCACCTCATCAAGAATCATACCCTGTGTGTGCTGGTTTAAAAAGGCAACAGGGTCATTCTCTGCAAAACCCCGGACATCAAGGTTTTCCAAAGAGTAATATGGTAAATCGGAGAACAGATTACGAATTAACGTAGTCTTTCCCGATTGACGAGGTCCTGTCACTGTGATTACGGAGAAATAGCGGTACGCCTCCTCCATCGCTGCTGACAATTCTCTGCGAATATACTTTGTTTTCATCTTGTTTTATGCAAATTTGAAATGCAACTGCAAATTTACATAAAATATCGGATACGCAATAATCTTTGTAGATTATTATCGCGCTTGAGTGCAATAATTTGTACTATCGTTCCACTGAGGCTACCCCGTTTTGCCTGTTCTTCCGCATCCCTTTAACTTAAATATGCCGCACTATACTTTACACCTATCGAAGGAGTTGTGCGGACAAATAGGTATAGACGGACAGACAAACAGGTATTGTCGGACAGACTTTTCGGGGAAGTAGATTGGAAGAAACTATGCCCTTCCGTGAAAGAATCTCTCCCCTCTCCTCATTTTTCCTCTCTTTTTCATCCAACTTATTTGATTTATTGATATATTTGCAAAAAATAAAAGCAAACCGTATGCACAAAACAATCATCACTGTATCAATTCTCTTTCTCAACCTCTTTACTGTTTACGCACAAAATGCAGACATGAGAATAAGTGAATTGATTAATACTTCTGACTGGTTCGCACTGGAAAAGGAATATCCGAAGCTGAAAGACTCCATTCAATATGACTATGTCGGCTTGATGGCCGAAGCTATGATTGCACAAAATTTCAACAGAGAGAAAGATGCTATAGAACCGTTTCGCACGCTGATAAACAAACACCAACAACAGATTGGCAGTGGTACAGCCTTGGTTTTTGCCGAGATGACATTAGGTATTTACGAGCGTTGTGGTATGTATGCTTTAGCAGCCCAAAAAGCCAATGGACTGATTGGACAGATAAAATCCTCTGGCGCCCCTGTTGACTATTCCAATCTGATTGAAATACAAAAAAGGAATGAAGCGTTGTCAAAGTATGATTCAACAATGGTAATCCGTAACCGTGCGAAGGACTTGGTTATTCCTTTCACGACGGAAAAGACAGACACGGCATTGTTCGACAATCAAAAACCTGTATCAAACAGGTTCTACATTCCTGTAATAGTCCACGGAGAAACGCATCAATTCATGTTTGACACAGGAGCGTCTACAACATATCTGTCAAAAAGGTTTGCAGACTTTATAGGCGTGAAATATGTGGGGTATAGTTTCCCAATCGGCGACTTAGCTTATTTGGACAGTTTGCAATTGGGCGATGTTACCTTCAAAAATGTAATCGCATTGGTACATGACGGAACTCTCTTTAATGGTGTGTGTACTATAGATGCGGTTTTAGGAATGGATCTTGTACGACAATTAGACGAACTGCGGATAGACAACAAGAAGAACCAAATAATATTTCCTGCCAAACAATCAAAGATGCCTGAATATGGGCGGAATCTCAGGTGTACAAATCAACTTCTGTTTGTAGAGGCGACGGACTCAGCAGGTTCATTGGCAATATTGCTTGACAGTGGAGCTGAATCAGGTTTCTTCTATAATTATTTCGTCAAGCATCGTAACGAACTAAGCCAGCTTCGCGGAACAAAAGAAATTGTTTCAGGAAACGTCTATGGTTTTCATTCCACGATGGCTATACATGTTCCTTCCGTAAAGTTCAACATTTGCAATCAGAATATAGAAATGAAAGACGTGTATGTCCCTTATATGAAAAATGAACATAATAATAGGGATGACATGGCACTTGGCATAGACTTCTTCAGGCAATACGACAAAATCATCTTAAATTTCAAAGAAATGTTCATGACTGTTGAATAATAGGAAACACTTGAATCTCCTCCTTAAGTGCTAAAAAAAACGAGTTACGGAAGAATAAAAATAGAAAATACTCTTCCGTAACTCTTTTTTTTATACCTTTGCGGAAGAATTTAAAAGCGTTTCGATATGAATGCAAAGATTATAGGAAGAGAAAAGGAGCAGGATGTGCTGAAAAGTTGCTTCGAATCGGAAAAAGCCGAACTGATTGCAGTTTATGGCCGACGCCGTGTGGGAAAGACATTCCTCGTGAAAAACTTCTTCAGGGAAAAGTTTGACTTCTATATCACCGGTATCTACCAAGGAAGCAAGAAGGAGCAACTACAATTCTTCAACAGGCAACTGTGTGCCCATTCCGGTGTACCTTATCCGTATGCCGACAATTGGTTTGATGCATTCGAACAGTTGAAGCATTACATTTCGGGATTGAAGAAGGACCGTGTCGTCATCTTCATCGACGAACTGCCTTGGCTGGACACACCACGCTCACGCTTCACCAAGGCCTTGGAACTGTTTTGGAATAGTTGGGCAGCCGACCAACCCTCAATCAAGATGGTGGTATGCGGTTCGGCCACCACATGGATGATGTCGCATCTGTTAGGCAATAAAGGAGGACTGCACAACCGCGTCACCCGACGCATCAAACTCTCTCCCTTTACTCTTGCCGAGGTGGAGGCTTACCTGAAATCGCAAAGCATCGTGTGGAACCGTTACCAGATAACCGAGGCTTACATGATATTGGGCGGTACACCTTATTACTTACAGATGTTGCAAAAAGGAATGAGCCTCTCGCAAAATATCGACTACCTGATTTTCTCCGAGAATGCAGAACTGAGGGACGAATATGGTTTTCTGTTCAAGTCACTCTTCAACGACTCTGCCATCTACCGTTCTACGGTGGAACTGCTCAGCCGGAAAGCCAAAGGGATGACGCGCATGGAGATAGTGCAGTCGCTCAAACTCCCGGAAGGCGGAGCTATCTCTGAGGTGCTTGAAAACCTGTGTAACTGTGATTTCATTCGGAAATACTCCGCATTCGGGAAGAAAGAACGTGACGTACTTTACCAACTCACCGACCTATTCACCCTCTTTTACCTGCGCTTTGTAAAAAACAGCAACAGACGCGATGAGCACCTGTGGAGCAACATGATAGACTCTGCCGAACGCCGGACATGGAGCGGCTATTCCTTCGAGCAAGTGTGCCTGCACCACATTCCCCAAATCAAGCAAAAGCTCGGCATCAGCGGCATACAGAGCGATGTCTGCTCGTGGAACACGCCCACTACAGAAGAGCACAAGGGTGGACAAATAGACCTGTTAATTGACCGTCGCGACCAAATCATCAATCTGTGCGAAATGAAGTATTCTACCCAAGAATACGAAATCACCAAGCGGTATAACGACGAGATGCAAGAACGCAAAGAGCTTTTCCGCTCAAAGACAAAGACCCGCAAAGCCCTGCATCTGACCCTGGTCACCACCTACGGAGTGAAGCCCAATGCCTATTCCGGCATGATTCAAAGCGAAGTGACAATGGATGATTTGTTCAGATAAATCCGACTTTTTAATAGGCAGACAAAAAGATTAGATAAAAAAAACAAAAGATTATGGCAAAAAATAAAAAGCGTAAAGTACAGCCACAAAAACAACAAATGTCTCCTCAGCAGTTCATGAAGGAGAAAGTACGCAATCTCCCTATCGAGGTTTGCTACATGAACCCTGAAATATGGGAAATTGGTGAAGGAAATGTTATTATCGTGCGCCGCCATCCCAATGACAAATATACAATAGGTTGTTTCCTAATAGATGTATTCTGTTTAGGAGTAAAAGATGTCATTTACCGTGTCCGCATTGATGAAGAAGAATACAAAGGTTTGATTGAGCACCTGAAATCTGGCGGTTTAAAAGCTGTTTCATACGACGAAGCGCATAACGTTGTATACGGTGCCGTATCTTTTGCTGAAGAGGCAGGAATTATGCCCCACAAGGATTTCCACATCGGTAAAAACATATTGGAGGAAGACACCGATGATGTCCCACTCATCGAATATACCTACGGGAAAGAAGGGAAATATTTCTTGGTGGCAAACAGCCGATTGGAACTAAGCAAATATCTACCTACGCTAAAAAAGAATTTAAGTGAAAGAGAATTTGACTACATCATTATGGATGATGACGATGAGGAAGAAGAGGACTACGAAGAGATTGATTTGAAAAACAACCCGATGTTCAAGCGCTATGGTCCAGACACAATTTACACCTACGAACATCCTGAATATCTGACAGCACTTTCTGTAAAAAACGAAGAATTGATTCCGATTTTCTACGACCCAAAGAATGCTTACGGACTGACAAATGAGGATATTGATCATATTCTGTCCATACCTGCAGATAGCTTGCGCCATGATTTGGAACAAATTATCCTGCACCGTACAGGGGAGACATGCGATGAAATTACAGATGAGATGTGGAAAGCGGAGTACAACGCTTCCATTACACATGCACTCTTTTTCTTAAGTGAAGTAGGTAATGAAGAAAGTTTGGACGTTGTTTTAGAAGTACTCTGCCAATCTGAGGATTACCGCGATTTTCACTTTGGAGATAGTGCTGATGAGGTCATTGTACCCACTCTTTACAAACTGGGACGCAATCACTTGGACAAATTGATGGAATTTGCAAAGAAAAAGGGATTGTACACATACAATCATGCTACAGTCTTCGATGCTGTTACATTGATAGGTTTATTACATCCTGAACGCCGCAATGAAATCATCGAATGGTATCGCGAAATGTTGCAATTTGCGACAGAAAAGCTACCCGAAACTCAATACTTTGACAGCACTTTGGCAAGTTTGATGGTTTGTGACATCATGGATTTAGGAGCCAAAGAGTTGATTCCCGAAATTGAAGAACTATTTGCTACTAATTTGGTTGACCTCGGATGTTGCGGCAATCTTAATGAAGTAAGAAGAACTTTACTTTCACCCATTTTTTTCAACCGTGCAGATGATTATGAACTGGATATCTATAGACGATATGAAAAGCATTTGAAACAGTGGGGAAATAAGTAAACCAAGTTAAAAATAAATATGCCCTATAAAAGCCGAGTTATGGATGAATAAAAATAAAAAAATTCTCCATAACTCGTTTTTTCATGTTGTTCCCATACAACGATAAAGAAACTTTCGTACCTTTGTGGACGAATAACTGCAAAACCGTTGAAGTAAGATGACAGAGACCAATCGGCTAGAGTATAAACAGGAGCTGACACCCGAAGTGGACATTGAGAAAGAGGTGGTGGCCTTCTTGAATTATAAGGAGGGCGGATTCATCTACATCGGTGTTGACCGCGGGGGAAAGACCGTGGGCGTGGATGATATAGACGGCTGTATGCTGAAGCTGAAAGACCGCATCAAGAACAACGTCTCCCCTTCGGCCATGGGATTGTTCGACATTGCCACGGAGCAACGCGACGGTCTCAGCGTCATCAAACTGACGGTGGCCAGCGGCATAGAGAAACCTTATTTCAAGACGAAATATGGCATGACTCCCAAGGGGGCTTACATTCGCGTGGGAACCTCGGCCGAGCCGATGCCACAGGAACAGATTGACCGCCTGTTTGCCACACGCACCCGAAACTCCATCGGACGCATTGTCTCCAACCGTCAGGACTTGACCTTCGAGCAACTGCGCATCTACTACGACGAGCATGGCAAACGGTTGAACGACAATTTCAAACGCACATTGGAACTGCTGACCGAGGAGGGAAAGTATAACTACGTGGCCTATCTGTTGGCTGACGAGAACGGCAATTCCATCAAGGTGGCCAAATACTCCAGCCTCGACAGGTGCGACCTGATAGAGAATAATGAATATGGCTATTGCTCTCTCATCAAAGCCACCAAAAGCGTGTTGTCCAAGTTGGAGATTGAGAACAAGACAGCAGCCACCATCACTCCGGTGGAGCGCATCGAGACGCCCCTGTGGAACCGCATTGCCCTCCGCGAGGCGGTTATCAACGCCATCGTACACAACGATTACTCCTTTGAAGTGCCACCCAAGTTTGAAATCTTCCCCGACCGACTTGAAATCACCTCTGCCGGCCGTCTGCCCGAATCACTCAGCCGCGAAGAGTTCTTCAACGGAGTCTCTATCCCTCGCAACAAGGAACTGATGCGTATCTACCGCGATGTGGAGTTGGTGGAGTCTTTAGGCTCCGGCATCCCCCGCATCCTCCGTGCATACGGCGAAGAGAGCTTCAAGTTTACCGACAATTTCATCCGCATCACTTTCCCCATCGGAGTGCATGATACCGCACATGTTACCGCGCATGTTGGAGAAGAAGGCACCCAGTCGGAAGCAAATCGGCACCAAGAAGGAAGTGACTCTGACACAAGGACTAATACCAACAATGGCACTAACTCTAAAATCGACACTAACACTGATACCGCACATGTTACCGCACATGTTACCGCACATGTTGAAAAACTGATTTCAGTCATTGAAGGAGAGTTGAACAGGGAGGCTTTGCAGGAACTGGTTCAAATAAACCATCGCCAGCATTTCCTAAAGGAATACCTGAAACCATCCATCGAGGCTGGATACATAGAATTGACCATCCCCGACAAACCAAAGAGCATCAATCAGAAATACCGATTGACTCCTAAGGGATTGCAGTTTAAGGAAATGATAAAGAGGAAAGAGGAAAAAGGAATAATACAATAATTATCACATATATGCGAACAGTAATCCAACGCGTGCGCCATGCATCGGTGACCATTGACGGGGTGGTGAAGTCGGCCATCCGAAAGGGGTTGTTGGTGCTTGTGGGCGTAGAAGACGCGGACACGGAAGAGGATATCCAGTGGCTCTGCAAGAAGATTGTGGGGCTGCGCGTGTTTGACGACGAACAGGGGGTGATGAACAAAAACATCCAGGATGCCGAGGGCGACATCTTGGTCATCAGCCAGTTTACCCTGTTTGCCTCGACAAAGAAGGGGAACAGGCCGTCGTACATACGGGCGGCCAAGCCGGACATTTCGGTGCCCTTATATGAGAAGTTTTGCGAAGAATTGAGCATTGCCCTCGGGAAGCCTGTGGGCACAGGGGAATTCGGTGCCGACATGAAAGTGGAGCTGCTGAACGACGGCCCGGTGACAATTTGCATGGATACGAAGAATAAGGAGTGAAATAAGAAGACCCTCCCTAACCCTCCCTCTAGGGAGGGAACTTGATAGACAAGCACTCTTTTTCCCCTCCCTAGAGGGAGGGATAGGGTGGGTCTGATAACTGAACATTATGACCCTACAAGAAGCACAAGAGCGCGTTGACGGGTGGATAAAGACCTACGGCGTGCGCTATTTCAGCGAACTGACAAACATGGCCTGCCTCACCGAAGAGGTGGGCGAACTGGCGCGCATCATGGCACGCACATACGGCGACCAATCGTTCAAGGAGGGCGAAAAGCACGACCTTGGCGACGAGATGGCCGATGTCCTGTGGGTACTCATCTGCCTGGCCAACCAGACGGGCGTAGATCTCACAGAAGCCTTCGAACAGAACCTGCAAAAGAAGACCGAACGGGACAAGGAGAGACACTTGGAGAATGAAAAATTAAAGAATTAAAAATTAAATTTATAACCATTATGAATCATCATCATCACGACCACGATTGCGAATGTGGATGCGGACACGGCCATGAGCACGACCACTTCCACGAAGCTGATTTCAGCAACCAGGACAAGTACCACGAGGCCCTGGCACAGTATGACACCCAACTGAGCGACGAGCACATTAGTGCGCAAGTTGCCCGCCTGTTGGAGCGCGTCGGCGAGAACGACACCCCCGAGGTGAAAAAGGCTCTCCTCGGCTGCCTCGACCTCACCACCCTGAAGTGTACCGACAGCGAAGAGAGTGTGCTTGGCTTTGTTGAGAAGGTAAACACACTGGATGAAGAGCATCCCGACCTTCCCCACGTAGCCGCCCTCTGTGTATATCCCTGCTTTGCAGGCCTCGTCAGCCAGTCGTTGCAAGCCGAGGGCGTGGAAGTTGCCTGTGTCAGCGGCGGTTTTCCCTCGTCGCAAACCTTTATGGAGGTGAAGATTGCCGAGACAAGCCTTGCCCTACACGAGGGAGCTACGGAGATTGACGTGGTTATCCCCGTCGGGAAGTTCCTCAGTGGCGACTACGAGGGCATGTGCGACGAGTTGCAGGAACTGAAAGCCCTCTGTGGCGACCACGCACTGAAGGTAATCCTTGAGACCGGCGCACTGAAGTCGTCCGCCAACATCAAGCGCGCCGCCCTGCTGGCCATGTACAGCGGTGCGGACTTCATCAAGACCTCAACGGGAAAGGAGGCCGTCAGTGCCACTCCCGAAGCGGCCTTTGTCATGTGCCAAGCCATCAAGGAGTACTACGCCAAAACGGGCCGCAAAATCGGTTTTAAGGCCGCCGGAGGCATCAACTCCGTGCAGGACGCCCTCTCCTACTACACCATCGTAAAAGAGCTGTTAGGTGACGAATGGCTCTCCCCTGCCCTCTTCCGCATCGGCACCAGCCGACTGGCCAACCTGCTGCTCAGCGACATCTTGGGCGAAGAGGTGAAGATGTTCTGACAGATACTCACCAAAGCTAAAAGGGCTGTGTCTAAAAAAACAAACGAAGATACAGCCCTTTTTGTAATATACAAATATCCCAACATTTCACCCCTATACTTCTCACAATCCCCAATGCCCCTTCCGCAAAGGTAAAGTGGCAAAAACGGCCAAAACATGAACAAATCGGGTGTAAATAGAGGCTATTTCGATAGTTTTCCTCTATCATGGGGAAAGTATCTCAGGACGAAGAATCAGATAATAGAACATGACAACGAGAAAGGATTACTTCTCGCGGTTCACAACAAAACTGATGTAAGTAGACAAGGCGGTGCGCACGGCTTCGTCGGCACACTCGGCCAATAGGAGTCGGGCACGCTCCATCTGTTGCTGCATATACTGCTCAGCGTACAAAATGCCCCCCTTGGCCTTAGTGAACTCCACCAAGCGGGCAATCTCATCATCGGTGGCCTCCAAGCGCTTCACCTTGCGGGCCAAAGCCATCATTTCGTCGTCATCGGCCATCAGCAGAGCATGGATAACGGACAGGGTCAGTTTTCCCTCGCGCATATCGTTTCCCACCGGCTTGCCAATGGCGGCGGCACTGCTGGTGTAGTCAAAAATGTCGTCCTTCACCTGGAAGGCAATACCGATGATTTCGCCGATGCTCCTCGCCCACTCCACTCGTTCGGGCGAAGCGCCGGCCGAGAGGGCGCCTACCTGGGCACAAGTCTCGAAAAGGACGGCCGTCTTCTTACGGATAATTTGGAAATAGGTCTCTTCAGAAATTGCCTCGTTGGAGACATTAGAGAGTTGCAGGAGTTCGCCTTCGGCCAAGCATTGGCCCAATTGGGAAATAAGGCGGATAATCTCCACGTCGCCCGTCAGCGAGCCATGCAGAAGGGAAGTGGAAAGCAGGTAATCGCCCGTCAACACCGACACCCGGTTGTCGAACACAGCATTGACCGAGGGCTGTCCGCGGCGTTCGCGGCTGTTATCGACAACGTCGTCGTGCACCAGGCTGGCCGTGTGCAGCAGTTCCAACGAAGCGGCCGCATGCAACGCCTTCTCCGTCACTCCACCGTGGCACTTGGCCATCAGCAGAGCCAGAATGGGGCGCATCATCTTGCCCGTCTGACGTCTGACGTGGTCGAGCACCTGTCCCAGCAGGTCGTAATCGCTGCTGAGCGAGGAGCGCATGAGGGCAACCAACTGGCGGAGTTCGCTTTCAATGGGTGCGGTTATGAGGGTCTGTTGATTCATCTTCCTGCAAATTTCCTGCAAAATTAGTAATAAAACGTCAAACTAAGGAGCAATAAAGAGGTAAAGTCAGCATTTTTTAGTACTTTTACCACCAAAATAACAAACAATATGGAAAAATTGTTCCTTTTAGACGCCTACGCGCTCATCTATCGCGCCTACTACGCCTTCATCAAGAATCCCCGCATCAACTCCAAGGGGATGAACACGTCGGCCATCTTTGGCTTTGTCAACACACTGGCCGATGTCATCAAGCGGCAACAGCCCACCCACCTCGGCGTGGCCTTCGACCCGGCCGGCCCGACGTTCCGCCACGAAGCCTTCGAGCAGTACAAGGCGCAGCGTGAGGAGACACCCGAGGACATCCGCCTCTCCGTACCTATTATAAAGGAAATCATCGCGGCCTACCGCATCCCCATTCTGGAAGTTGCGGGCTACGAAGCCGATGACGTGATAGGCACCTTGGCCACCACGGCCGGTGCACAAGGCATCGACACCTATATGATGACCCCCGACAAAGACTATGGCCAGTTGGTGGGCGAACACGTGTTCATGTACCGCCCGCGCTTTGGCGACAAGGACTTCGACACGTTAGGCGTCGAGGAGGTGAAGGTCAAGTTCGGCATCAGCCGTCCCGAGCAGGTGATTGACCTGTTGGGCCTGATGGGCGACTCGTCGGACAACATTCCCGGCTGTCCGGGCGTGGGCGAGAAGACGGCGCTGAAACTCATCACTGAATTTGACAGCATCGAAAACCTGTTGGCCAACACCGACCAGCTGAAGGGTGCACTGAAGAAGAAGGTGGAAGAGAACGCCGAACAGATCCGCTTCTCGCGTTTCCTGGCCACCATCAAGACGGACGTACCCATCGAACTGGACATGGAGAGCCTGCGCCTGCAAGAGCCGGACGAGGAAAAGCTGCGCACCCTGTTCGAGGAACTGGAGTTCCGTAACCTGGCCGACCGCGTGCTGAAGCCGACAAGCAATGCCACCACCCCTGCGCCCAAAAAGGCGGCGAAGAAGGAAGACTCCCCTACCCTGCCTTTCCAAGGCGATTTGTTTGCCGAATTTGAGGCCGAGAGTACGGACGAGCCAAAATATTCGACTCTCGCAGGCCTTGAAGACGCTCCCTATAACTACCAATTAGCTGACACAAAGGAGAAAAGGGCTGAATTATTAAGAAATCTGCGGACACGCGATTTTCTCGTTCTAGACACAGAGACCACCGGCACCGAGCCAATGGCTTCGGAATTGGTGGGCATGAGCTTCAGCGTGAACGAAGGGGAAGCATGGTACGTGCCCGTGCCGGCCAACCGCGACGAAGCGACGGCCATCGTCGGGGAGTTCCGCGATATCCTGACCAATCCCAAAGTGACCAAGGTGGGACAGAACATCAAGTACGACCTCCTGATGCTTGCCCAGTACGGTGTGTGGCTCGAAGGTCCGCTGTTCGACACCATGGTGGCCCACTACGTGCTCTCGCCGGAGCTGCACCACGGGATGGATTACTTGGCCGAAGTGCTCCTCCACTACCGCACCATCCGCATTGAAGAGCTTATCGGTCCCAAGGGAAAGAACCAGAAGAATATGCGCGACCTTGCGCCCGAAGAGATATACAAATACGCCTGCGAAGATGCCGACATCACTCTCCGCTTGAAGAACATCCTGGAGAAGCAGTTGCACGAACAGGGAGCTTACGACCTCTTCCACGACATCGAGATGCCCCTCGTGCCCGTGTTGGCACAGATGGAGTTCAACGGTGTGCGCATCGACACCGACGCCCTGCGCGAAACCTCGGCCCTCTACACCCAACGCTTGCAGGAAATCGAGCAGGACATCTATGCGTTGGCGGGCCAGCCGTTCAATATCTCCTCTCCCAAACAGGTGGGCGAAATGCTTTTCGACACATTGAAAATCAGCGCAAAAGCCAAGAAGACCAAAGGCGGACAGTACTCCACTTCGGAGGAGGTGCTCGAGAGTCTGCGCGACAAACATCCCGTCGTGGGACGCATCCTCGACTACCGCGGACTGAAGAAACTCCTGAGCACCTACATCGACGCCCTACCCGCCCTCATCAATCCCCGCACGGGGCGCATACACACATCGTTCAACCAGACGATAACCGCCACCGGCCGACTCAGCAGCAGCAATCCCAACCTGCAGAACATACCCATCCGCCACGAAGACGGACGCGAAATCCGCCGCGCCTTCATCCCCGACGACGGGTGTGAGTTCTTCTCGGCCGACTACTCTCAAATCGAACTCCGCATCATGGCTCATCTGAGTGGCGACGCCCACATGATGGAGGCTTTCCGCCTCGGCCAGGACATCCATGCCGCCACGGCCGCCAAGGTCTATAAAGTGCCCCTTGCTGAGGTCACCCGCGAGCAGCGCAGCAAGGCCAAGACGGCCAACTTCGGCATCATCTACGGCATCTCGGCCTACGGACTGAGCGACCGTATGCACGTACCCGTAAAGGAGGCTAAAGAACTGATTGACGGCTATTTCCAAACCTATCCGCAGGTGAAAGCCTACATGGACGGCAGCATCGCCTTAGCACGCGACAAGGGCTACACCGAGACCATCTGCCGCCGCCGATGCTACCTGCCCGACATCAATTCACACAACGCCGTCGTGCGCGGATATGCCGAACGCAACGCCATCAACGCTCCCATCCAAGGCAGCGCGGCCGACATTATCAAAGTAGCCATGGCCAACATCCACCAGCGCTTCCGTCGCGAAGGAATCCGCTCGAAAATGCTCATCCAGGTGCACGACGAACTCAACTTCAGCGTCCTCCCCGAAGAGCGCGACCGCGTGCAACGCATCGTCATCGAAGAGATGGAGGGCGCCTACCTGATGCAAGTCCCCCTCCAAGCCGACTGCGGTTGGGGAAAGAACTGGTTGGAGGCGCATTGATAGCGCCTCCAACGAAACAGAATCTGTACACAAACAGCAGAGCATTACAAAAGTGCAGAAAAACAATAATTATTGCACAATACAATTTTACTTATCTGCCACCTCCCTATACAGGGTCGCCAAATTCATCCACAAACGGAATATTGCTTGCTGCGAAGCCCTTCTCTACGGCCACTTCGATAATCTCCACTTGCGGAGCGATATATTTTTCTTCCATAATCTTATTTGAGTCGTTTTTATTGGTTATACAAATTGCTATTTGACAACTTTATCCCCCCACTCCGTTCTGCCTTGCTTCACTTCGCGGGACAAAGTGTATCAGAACGGAGAAGGGGAGAATAGTTAGAAAATCACCTTTTTTCCATTCACTATATAGATTCCTTTCGAAGGATTCTCCACACGACGACCCTGCAAGTCATACACCGCACCAGAGGGCGAATTGTCAATTGTCAATTGCCCACGGTCAATTGAAGTCGTTTCCTCATCGCGAATGACGACGCGCACCTTGACAGGAGTGCTTGCCACGCCATTGTTAAGCGTAATTGTCAGGTAGAAACGGAAGGGACTCAGGGTACTGCCTTCGTTCATCTTTGCCCATACACCATCAGCGGTGATGACACGGATGTCCGTATCCATGTCCGTGCGTGTCATCGCACTATAGACAGGTACGAGTTCATAGGTCGTGGCACTTGTCAAGTAGGTGACACTCTCCGCTGTTGTAGCCTTCAGAGTCGCGTCCTCCACAGTGATGCTCATCTCTCGAGCCATCTCGCTCTTGGCGCGAATGAAGTAGGGAGTGTTGGCACTCAGGATGCCTTCCCTGATTATCTCGATTTCCATATTATCCACAGTGCCCTCGGCATCAGTGGTCGTATATACACGGCTTATCTGGGCCACGTCGTAATCATCAAGACAGCTTACTGGGATGTCAAACGGCACATACAGCGGATTCCACAATGTATTGGGTAGCGTGCGGATGTAGGTGATGCTTGCCACGTTTTCTACATCTTTAGCAAGGGTAAACGATGCCATTGCACCGTCAAGCAAGGTTACGCCACCCTCGGTATTGCTATAGGCGTAAGTCTCTTCAGTAAAACCGCCCGTTTGGTTCTTATACACCTTTGCACCACTGAGCACGGGGTGGGTGTCGGCACCAATCTGCTGTCCGTAGGCTTCGCCCAAGAGGTATGCCACCTCGCCCGACTGCATCTGCTCGCTTGTAACAGTTGTCTGTCCTTCAGTGATGTCGTATTCCTTTGTAGCAAAGACATTTTTAGCTTTATCCTTCGTTGCAGCGCCACCGATACAAGCAGCGACCTTGTTACCTGTGACTTCGCCCAAACTAAATACATTTTCAATAACAGCACTTTTGTGATTGTTTCCGGCAACACCGCCACAGTTGGTTGTACCCTTGATGTCACCAAGGTTGTACGAATTAGTGAGTTCTGATGTCGTTTGTGACACCGAGCCTGTGATGCCGCCTACATAGGTAGATGTTCCAGATACTTTGGCCTTATTGACACAACGGTCCACAAAGGTCTTCGTACCCATGTATGCCACGACACCTGCCACGTACTGCTTGGCATTTACCTCACCATCCACGGTGATGCCACTGATATGACTATCTTTGATGTAGCCGAAAAATGCTTGGTAGGTCTTCTCGTTGTTGATGTAAAGGCCGTCAATGGCGTGTCCGTCACCTTCAAATGTACCTTGATAGGCAGTGCTTGACTTTGCACCTCCTATAGGAGTCCAATCATAGCCACAGAGGTCGATATCGTTTACAAGCGTGGCAGATATCTTGTAGTCACCGCTATTTACCTTAGCCGCAAACCATGCCAACTCAGCGCCATTGCTGATTTGGTATATATCGTCCTTGAGTTCCGGTTCGGCGACAGTGGTGCCATCCCATCCGTTCTCGCCAGCCTTAACCATCTCTACGATGCAGGTCTGCTTGCCATCGGCATCATCAGCAATGGTCAGCTCGGTACGGGAACAACGATAGCCTGACTTTGAAGCCTTAATCAGGTATGTACCATAAGTGGCTGTGTATATGCCATCTTCATCAGGGAGTAACGTGCCGGCATCATGGGTAATAGTATACTCAACACCGTTTACATTGGATTGCAGGTCGAGCACAAACTTCTTCATCGGTGAGATGGGGATGCGTACCTCGGGCAATTGGCCGAAATAGGTCTTGTGGGCTATGGCGGTAAAGTTTGGCGAACGGCCCAAGTTCTTGTTTATATCGCGATGGGCACCGATGGGGTCGCCATAGCCATTTACCTGTATTACACCTTGGTCCATGACAAGTTCTGTAGAGACAGAAGTATCAAAGTCTGTAGGGACATCTATCGTTACAGCCTGAGCCGAAGGAGCAGAGCCAAAGGTATATTGACCGGCACCAAGGATAAGTGACGAGCCATTGGGAATGTTGTTGTATGTCACATAAGCCGACATATTGTATATACCCGCCAGTTTGTTGGCCGGATGATGCAGTCCGCTATACTGGATTTTTATCTTATCGCCAGGTTGGAAGATGGTGCTTCCTTCGCGACTTGCATGGGTAATCTCGCGATGACAAGGCTTGGCTGTCAGCACCTGATAGATGGAGTTGCCCTTGGCATCGGTCATCTTGACAATCTGTCGTCCCTCCTTCAGCAACAGGGTGTATGAGGCGTCTTCATTCTTGCGGACTCCCTCCGTGCCGAATCCGTGGTAGGTAGCCATCTGCTCACCGATGGTGGGATATGCAATCTCAATATGGTCAACACCTGTGGGAGTGAATGTATAAGTGGCTCCCTCCTCAGTGTCGAGGTAATAGAACACGTCATGCTCGGCATCGACATACTTGCCGGCAGTCTTCAGTGCTCCTTCGTTGTAAGCCTCATTGATAAACATATTGGGTTGCATGGCAGTAGCACCATCACCCACAGTAACCACATAAGCTGCAGTGTTCTCGGGCCATATGGCTCCCCAATATTCGCCGCCCATGTAGTTAGTTTTGGTCAATGAAGCGGTACTAGTATTGTATTTATAATAATTCAGTGCAATGGCATCGTATGTCACCAATACGATGGCAGTACCCTTGCCGACAGCCTTTATGGTAGACCACGGCTCTGTAGTAGTGTTTGCATTGTCAATTTCGATGACACCGGTGCTGGGATTTCCATTCAGGTCGATGACAGTGTAATGGAAATCGGGTTCAAGGAAGTAGTTGTTGGTTTGCGTGTCGGTCAACTGCCATGAGCGCATAGGCAGTGTATTGTAGGTGTCGCCTACGTTGAGTTGCAGGTGTCCGCGCTCGTTGATATTGACAAGGATATTACCCGTCTCATATCCTCCATTCCAATTCACATCATGCTTGATGGTTTTAGGTCCGAAAGCCTCATAACTGCTGTCAGAGAACTTCAGGTATGAGTTTTCACCTGCATCTATATCCATGGTGAAATATCCACCTTGGGTAAGCCCACCGGACCTCCATGTGCGGAAGTTGTAAACCTGATTGTCGGCCAAGCGGTAATATACCTTTTTACTGTTTCCATCAACCTCAGTCTTCGAGGGTTCAACCTTAGCAAAGTTGGTGAAGTGGCTGAACTTCTTTCCTATAAACATTTCGGCATCGGCAGGCAAGGTCACAATGTAATCGCCCCCCAATGGTATAGCACCGCTTACGGTTATGCCTGCTGTCAAGGTTCCGCTTCGCTCACTGGTCATGTATCCCTCGGCCTGACGCTCCTCGCTGGGGACAAGCGACACATAGTAGCTGTTTCCACTAAGTGCCAAAAAAGTCTTGCGACCGGCAGTGACGCTGTTGCCCAGTGTCACCACCATTCTTCCGCCCTCACGAGCAGATACATCAACCGTAATGGTGTAGTCTTTGCCTACCTCCCATGCGGTCTTGTCTTCGTTCTTATTGGTGGCATAAACGGTGCTGGTCAGAACTGAATACTCCTCGTTTTCTTCACTGACATTCAGCTCGATAGAACCATTGATTGTCGTGTTATCTTTGGCATAAGCCGTGAGCACATACACACCTTCGGGGACGTCAAAAGTGTACGTTTTGTCTACTGCTTCACCTACGTTAACGGTGTTTCCTGTAGCCTTATCCACAAGACTCATCGTCGGTGAAGTGGAGTTCATTTTCACAATCACATTGGCCGACTGCACACTCATACAGCATGCCATCATTGCGGCCAAACTCAAGATTAACTTTTTCATTTTCTTTTGATTATTACGCTTATTGTTTGTATATCTTCTTTCCATCGTGTATATAGAGCCCACGGTCAGGTGCAACATCCATACGCATACCTCGCAAATCAAACATTCCATCGGCTCTTACAAGTCTGCCTCTATCTGCTATCTGTCTTATGCTGGTAACGTCATCTCCATCGGGTGGGAGAGCCAGAAAGTGTGCCGGATTGATATAAACCTTGTGCCTCCCCAAGAAGTTGCCTTCGGGCGACCATTGAACCAATGCACCAGCTGCTGCAAAAGAACCCGCATCGGTAGCATAGATATATCCTGTATAAGGATTGACGTATACACCATACGGCATACCCAATGCCATCAGGTCGTCAAGCATGGTGCCGGGTAAAGACTCTTCTACTCCGCCTGCTCCATCTGTAATGATTACTTCACAGGGGTCGATGACTACGTAATTGAATGTATATTCATTAGTATAATAGGAGAATCGTGCTCCAATGGCCAAGAAGTTGCCGTCAAGCATCGTGCAGTTATAGGTTGATGCATACTCCAAGACAACGAAACAATCATCATCCCCCTCAAGCGCTTTCTCGCAGTCGAAGATAACCGTCGCTGCAGGTATGTCGTAATAGTCGCCCGGAGAGTTGATGCACAGATACTGCCCCGACTGCGACAGCTTACCATAGAGATTGATTTGTCCAGTGTCAACGTCGCGAACCAACTGCATGGTCTCCGCATCGATGATGCTCACGGTAGTTTCATATTCGTGGTCTTCTTGGAATGCATATCCACCCGTATTGGCAACGAAGAGGTGGCCCTCATAAAGTGCAATACCCTCCGGCTCATACCCTACCTCGCAGGTGGCAACAACCTTGAACGTCCGGATGTCAATCTTGGCAACGTATCCCTTTGTAAATGTGACAAACCCATCTACTGTGCCACATTCATGGCCATAGGAAGTCACATAGACATAGTTCCCGTCAGTAGCAAGTTTACGGTTGTTGGGCACATCTTCGGTTTCTGCCACACTTTTCCCGTCGGGCGATATGAATTGGATGATGTTGCTCCAATTTACAGATATGGCAATCAGATTGTTGTTGACCTGGATGATATCGTTGGGAGTATCGCCAAGTTTGCGTTTGTTGACATCCCTAAACCATTGGTTACTGATGACCTCACCATCTTCAAAATAGGTAATTTTCCCGTTATCGGCCTGCCAGTTGCCCTCGTTCAACAGGATGATACGCTCTTGAGCCTGTAGTATGTTCACAGCAATAGAGCAAAGAAACAATAGAATCAGTTTTTTCATAATCCAAATGACAATGTTAGTTTATAATTACGACCGGGCATAGGATAGCGCGGAATGTGTTCGTACTGTTCATCAAGCAAGTCGCACACCTCGAGGCAAACGCCCCACTCCATCTTGCCTATGGTGTGTGAGTAGGTCAACTTCGTATCGATGTTGTGATAGGGGGCTAACACATCCTCGGGGTCGGCGTAGCTCCACATACGCTCGCCCACGTAGAGGTAGGAGGTGGTAAGTTGCAGATTGCGCCAGCCGACAATCGCCGTAATGCCCGATGACAAGGTGGGAGAATAACAGATAGGCTTGTCATACGTATCCTCATCGTCGGGGTCGGTGCGGTTCACATCGCGCTGCCAAGTCAATGAAGTGAGTAGTGAGAACTGCCAGCCGCCCGTGTGAAAGCGGCCCTGTGCCGTGGCATTGAGTCCACGGCAGAAGGTGTACCCGTAGTTCATCATCGACCACGTATAGGTACCCTTCAAGGGCAGGCACACGATGCGGTTCTCAATCTTGTTCTGATAGACATCGGCCTGCAAAGAGGCGTTCCAATGTGGTGAATTGAACTGATATTCCAATCCAAAATTCAGTTGCTTGGTGTATTCGGGCTTCAGGTTTCGGTTACCCGCTTGAGTATAATAGAGGTCGTTGAGCGTAGGGGCACGGAAGATTTTCTTGTACCAGGCGCGAAGTGTCAGCCCACCCCAAGTGTAAGCAGTAGAAAACGCCGGTGTCCAACGATCCAAGGGGTCAGCAGCGCCCACATGGGCAGAAGTGATGTCGCGATAATGTTGGTGAAGCAACGAAGCCGCCATCCGTAGTCCCTGCCAATTGACCTGTGCCGCTAAAACCTGTTTTTGATCAAGACGAAAGACGTCATCGAATTTCTTCAGGTCGGCAGTCAGTTTGCTATAACGCGCATCGTAGCTTGCCGAGAGCGACAACCACGACCAAGGCGTGAACGCATAGCAAAGTGCTCCGTAACCATCTTGTTGGATATAATGGTTGTTCACGCGGGCAGTGTTATGATTCTCTGGATAGTCGGTGCAGTAGCGCAAGTATTCATGCGTATATTTGGCATTCACCTTCACGTGGTGGTAATCCATCAACTGCGCCTGATACGAGGCTTGCACAAAGAAGTCGCGGTCCCACTCGCGGCCCACGTTGACATACTTGTCGCTCAACCGTCGCACGATGCCACCCGGACAACCGCGTTCACTATCATAATAATAAACGTGTGACGAGAAACCGCCTTTGAACAAAGCGCCCTCGATACGACCATAACGGATGTCACTGTTAGACCGGCGTCCTACGGTGTCTTCATACTCCGAATGGTAGCGGAAGGGATAGTCGCCACGCGAGTCGGTCCACTCCCCATCAATGAAGCCACTCCATCCCTTCCTCTCGAATTGGGCATTCGCTTTCGCCATCCATGTTGTGAATGATGCACGACGTAACTGTACTGACAAAGAATCTTTCACAGGTCTTCGTGTACGCAGATACACTGTGGCTCCCGAGGCATACTCCGAAGCTGATTGGCAATTATCAAGTTTATTTGCATTGTAGAGCGAAACGCTCTCCATCGTCGATAGCGAGAATTTTCCCAAATCCACGGTGCCATTTTGTGCATTGGTGACGCGTATGCCATCCACATAGATACCCACATGTTGCGCACCGAGCGACCTCACGTTGATGGTCTTCAGCCCTCCGAGTCCACCATAGTCCTTAATCTGTACACCCGCAAAATACTTCAGCGCATCGGCCACCGAAGTCGTACTCAATGCCTGAAGTTCGCCACCTTTCAGTGTCTGCGATGTGGCCGTAGAACGGAAAGGTTGCTTAGAGGAAATGACGACTTCCGACAAATACTGTATGCTGTCGAGACGACTTGGCTTCAACCCTGTCCCGACATCCTGCGCCAAGGCACTCTGCACCAACAGGTACATGGCCCATAGCACAGCCAATCTGCTGTGTCTGTAAAACCTTTCTGACATTGTTCAATCCCAACCCAATCCCGGGGGTTATGAATGATGATGCAAGAGGCAGGTCTTCTGACTTGTCGCCCGGCACGAACGTCTTCCCGAAAAAATGTTCAGTGACTTCATGTTCGCCCAGAAAAGCGACTTACAGCTGCGGGACAGTTCAGGACTTTCACCTGATTCCCTTTTAATCGTTGTCTGCGGAACCTGCGTCGGCTTCCAACAGGTGCAACGAACCAAATGCGGGTGCAAAGGTACGGCTTATTTTTGAAAACAATGCAATCTCCGGCAAAAAAAATTATCCATACTCCCTGTCCGAGCATTGCTTTTGTTGGATAATTTGCACGACGAACTCAACTTCTCCGTCCTCCCCGAAGAGCGCGACCGCGTGCAACGGAAGAGATGGAGGGTGCCTACCTGATGCAAGTCCCTCTCCAGACCGATTGCGGATGGGGAAAGAACTGGTTGGAGGCGCATTAAAAACATTTCCTCAAACGGGTGAATACCCTGACTTTTTTTCCTCCCTTACCTGAAAAAAATATTTTCCAGACAGGGGAGGAAAAATTCTTTTGTGGGAAGGTTCTTTTCATAATTTCTCATATTTATTATTCTTTCTCCAAAAAACTTCTCCAAACCGGCAACACCTCTATCGTCAAATCGCCTTGTTGTATGGAGGTCTGTTGGTTGTGGGTGATTATCTTGCAGTTGGTGCATCCAGTAAAGGCCGAGGCTGCTAACAGGCCTTTCACTTCCCGCTCTGTGTTTGACGCATCCAATGCCCAACACACTTGCAGAAGTTCCGTCACCTGGTCGCCTCGCTGAACCACAAAGTCGCACTCCTCCGAGTCGTGGAAATAGGAAATACGCTCGTCCTCTCCCAATGTGCGTTGCAACATCATATAGACGATGTTTTCCAATGCCTTCCCCTCGTCTTCACTTTGTGGAAGCAGTACGGCCGTGCGCAAACCAATGTCGGCTATGTAGTATTTGGGAAGAGCCGTATTCTCCTTCACCAGCGACTTGGTGTATCGGGGCACCCGATAGAACATGAAGATGTTGCAGGCATAGTCAAGCCATTGGTACAAAGAATCCTTCGACACCTTCATTCCCTGCGATTTCAGCTCGTTGTAGATGGCATTCACGCTGGTGGGCTTGGTCAGATTGTTCATCACCCGCTTCAAGACGTAGCGTATGACGGAGGGCGATGCACCGATGCGGTAGTGTTCTATCAGGTCGTGAAACAACATAGTGTTGAAGTACGACTGAAGGATTTTTGTCTTCTCCGTCTCCCCCTGCGTCAAAACTACTTGGGGAAAGCCGCCCTCCTTGCAATAGGAGCGGAATGCACTGGCAAGCACAGCGGCCCCGTCTTCGGTATATCTGTTGGCCTCTATTCCCTTGAAAGAAAGGTATTCGTCAAAACTGAGCGGATATTCCCGATACTCGTCAGGCCATCCACGGAGTGCCGAAGCCATTTCACCCGATAACATCTTGGCCGTGCTGCCCGTCACATAGATGTTCTTGCAATAATTCTTATAAACTCGAAGCACGAACAATTCCCACCCGTCAACAAGTTGGATTTCATCGAAGAACATATACACCTCCTTCAACGATTGACCCGGATACATTTCGCGATAGGCTTGAAGTATCTCATCAAACTGATTGGCTTCCATGGATATGAAGCGTTCGTCATCAAATCCGATATAAAGAATCCGCTCGCGAGGAACACCGCTTTCAAGCAAGCGATTGATGGCAAGCCCCAGCAACGATGACTTTCCGCAACGGCGGATGCCGGTCACCGTCACGATACGCTCCCCATTGATGGGCAATTTACGTTCCCGCTCCTGCAAACTCAGTGGCAATTCCGCCTGATGCAAGGAAATGATAGACTGAAATGTTCTACGAAGTTCCATAATTCTTTCCTGTTTTGCGTGCAAAGATAACAACTTTCCTTTTCAGAAGGAAATAAATGAGGAATATTTTCCTTCTGAAAAGGAAAGTTTCCATGAATTCTTTCCTTTTGGGAAGGAAAGAATAGGTTCCTCAGCACCTTAATATATTTGCAAGTGGCAATGAGTAAAGAATTAAAGCTGTCCCTCTACACCATTATAGGCAAAGAACTCGTTCATCTTTGCCTATCACTCCAAGACAGGGCAAACGCATTAAAAAGCGTTGCTTTGCAAAAGCAATGACAAATATGCTTCATCCCACCCGGCTTTAAGTCTTTTGAGGTTGATGCTCCCTTTTGTAGTTTTATCATTCTTTAATACGGCAAGCGCCATTTTAGA
>JAFTYI010000014.1 GCA_017464815.1 Bacteroidaceae bacterium
AAGCTAAAAATTAAAAATTAAAAATTAAAAGCTCAAAGTTAAAAGTTAAAAGTTAAAAGTTAAAAGTTAAGAATTAAAAGTTGAAGGTTGAAGGAGTTTTGATCTTGACTCCGACCTTTGACTTCGGACTTTTGACCTTTTATCTTTGCCCCATCCAAGCCTCATCAATCCAGCGTAGGCAAGGGCACTTCGCGCCGGACAATCTTCTTCAGTTGCTGCTCGGCATGTTTTCCACGCCAGCGGAAGATGTCTTCCTTGTTGAGGGGGCGCATGTGACCCAACCATGCGAAATTGGCAAGTCTCATCTTCGAGGGTTCTATCAGGAACATCGGGGTGAAGGTCCCTACGGGTTTGGTAATGAAGACGATGCGCTCCATCTTGCCATCCTTCCGATAGAGGTTCAGTTTGCTGGCTTCGATGAAGTTCATTCCCATCATCACGCTATCCTCGTCCTCGGGGTAGAAGATGGACTGCACATTGCCCGTCACTTCGGCCTTATAGATGTCGTTTCCGGCGAAGTAGAACTTCATCTCCGTGCCGGCCACCTGATTGTAGTGAATCGAGTCCTTCCGCTCCACCGTCAGCGCCTGATTGATAATGTGAGCCCAGTCGATGGTGCTGTCGTTCATGTAGATTTTTATCTCCTCACCAAGCAGTTGCTGACCGGCGTTCCACAGCACGGGGTCGTAGTACATGGTCAAGCATGAATCCAACGAATTGAACACAAGCGAGTCGCACACGCCTTGCACATCGGTTCTGAAGAAGCGCACCTTGTGATAGGCCTGCACTTGGCGGTACATCGAGTCGGTGTCCATAAAGAAGGTGACCAGCTTCAACGTGTCGCCGTGCATAAACAAGCTGTCGCCTTGGGAATAGTCAATGGCCACCGCACTGTCGGTAGCAAAGGCGTTTCCCGTCAGTTCGTTGGAGTAGCAGTATTCACCGAGCAGCATCACCCGGTTCAGCGTGTCGTCCATCTCCACATTGCCAAAGGCTTCGCCAAACTTCCCTGTCTCGTCATAAAACACACTGTCGCCTATCAACACTTTACTTTGGTTGGTCAACACCGAGCGGTTGAGCAGGTAGGCCTTGCGGTCGGCCGTGCTGTAGTATCCCAATTCGGAATAGATGTAGCTGTCGCCACTCTCGATGTCCGAGGGTCCCACGATGTTTGCCACCCGAGTGGCTGTGCTGTAGCACAAGGTGTCGGAGGTGAGCAAGAATTGCGGATTGGTCAGCGTCACATCGTAGTTGAACACGGCCATCTTCGTCTGTGGGCTGTATTGTCCCCACTCCGATGTCAGCACATTGGCCGAGTCCTCCAGTGTGCCCCCTTCGAAGTAGTAGCCCAAGTTCCTCGTGCGGTCGTAGTTCAAGCTATCGGTCAGCAACACCACGCTACGGTTCTCCATCCTCACATTGTGGCGAACGCGCACCAGTCGTGTGTCACCGTCGTAATCCAGGTAGTCGCCATACAGGAAAAGGGTGTCACCCTGATTCATGCGCACGTTGCCAAAGGCTTCAAAATAGTTGCGGTTGTTGTAGTTGAAGGCCGTGTCGCAACTCATGTAGATGCTGTCATAGAGGAACTCCACGTTGCCTATCAGCATCTGCAGGTTCTTGTTCGACTGGCGTTGCACCGTGCGGTCGGCATGAAGCAGTGTCACCTTCATGGGCTTCTTTTCCCCGGCCACGGGAGTCTGTCCCATGGGAGCCAGAGCACCCACTGCCACACAAATGCCAAACAGGCACAGGATGCCGACCAGCAGCATTCTGTGCCCGAACGGGTGTGTATCTCTCTTATTCGTTCTTCCCGACATTCCGTTCTTTGTTCCTTTCACGTTATTCCGTTTTTCCTGCCATCCATCCAGGATACTTGAAGTCACAGTTTCTCCACTTTTCATTGATGCGGACATAGGTGCTCTTCTGCTTTTCCTTGATCCACTTCTCAATCTTCTCGCCCCGTTTCTTCTCCAGCACCACCTCTTTCAGTGCCTGGAAGTCGTCGGTGAGCGTAGCCTTGTGTCCCTTCACACGCGATTTCAGTTTCACGATGGTACACACCTCCTTGCCCTTGCTGTTTATCATGATGAAGGGTTTGGAGATTTCGTTCACATTCATGGTGTTCACCGCGCGGGCAATCTCCTGCGGAAGTTCCTGCATCTCAAACTTGGAAGTACCGGTGTTCGGGTTGGGCAACAATCCCTTGTTCATGCGCGTGTCCTTATCGCTGGAGATGTGGGTGGCCCCATCTTCGAAGGAGAACTTGTTGTTGCGGATGTCATCGGCAATGGAGTCGAGTCGCGAAAGGGCATCCATAAGGTCCTTTTCTGCCACCTGAGGCTTCAGCAGGATGTGGCGCGAGTTCACACGGTCGCCGCGCTTTTCAATCAATTGGATGATGTGGAAACCAAACTCCGACTCCACAATCTTCGACACCTTCTTGGGGTCATTCAGGTTGAAGGCCACGTTGGCATACTCCGACACCAGCTGACCCTTTCCCATGAATCCCAGCTCACCTCCACGCAAGGCGCTACCCTTATCCTCGGAGTAAAGGCGTGCAAGGGTCGAGAAGGAGGTTTCACCCGAGTTGATGCGGTCGGTAAACTCACGCAAGCGTGCCTTCACACGGTCAATTTCCTCTTCGGGGATTTGTGGTTCGATGGTGATGAGCTGCACCTCCACCTGAGTGGGGATATAGGGAATGCTGTCAGCAGGCAGATTCTTGAAGTAGCGGCGCACCTCGGCAGGGGTAACCTTTATGTCCTTCATCAGTTCGCGTTGCATCATCTGCATGGTGAGCATACGGCGGGCCGACTCACGCAACTCTTCGCGAATCTCCATGGAGGTTTTGTCGAAATACTCCTCCACCTTTTCCAACGACCCAATCTGGTTGATGTAGTTGTTCATCTGGTATTCCACCTGACTCATCACATCCGTCTCACTGGCCTCGATACTGTCTATCGCCGCCTGATTCAAGAACAGTTTCTGCAAAGCCAGTTCTTCGGGAATCACGCAGTAGGGGTCGCCCTCAAACTTACGTCCCTCATACTGGGCACGTATGCGCTCCTGCTCCACCTCCGACTTCAGTATGGCTTCGTCGCCAACCACCCACACCACTTCGTCAATCACGTTGTCCTGTGCCGTCAGTTGTATGGCAAAGCACGCAGCCAACATCAGTCCTATCCATTTTTTCATATCTCTTTTTTCCGTTATGTTTTTACCTTATTATTATATATATATATCCGTCAATAGTAGTACGTCACATCGCCATCCGCCTGTGCCTCTTCATACAGTTGTTCGCGCAGCTGTTTCATAAACTCCATCTGCCGCGCGCTCAACAAGGCCTTACGAATCTCACCTGCAGCATATTCCACCGGTTTCAGGTCTCCGACCTCCAACAGGCTGTCGATGTGCAGGAAGTAGCAGAATGCCGTATCCTTCACCTCTATTTCAGAGAATTTCTTCACATAAGCCGACACGTCGTTCACTTTCACCGGCATCTTTTTCAGCACCTCATCTATCCGTGTCCACTGGTTGTAGAAGTAGTGGTAATCCACGGCGTGTTGCAAGCTGTATTTCTCCAGCTTCTCCACGCTCTCCTGATCGGTGCGTGTGTACCATTGGCGCACCTTATTCACCTCTTTCCCATCCAGCGGCACCTTGATGAACAATCCCTTTGCCAACGGATATTCCAGCCGGTAGACATGGGGCGTCAGGCGATAGAAGCTGTCAATCTCCTCCTGGCTGATTTCCGTCGCCACGCGCTCCTCCATCAATGCCTGCTGATAGAGGTGAAGCATCAGCGAACGGCGATAAGCCTCCACCATCTCCTCCACCTCGGAATTCCGGTCTACGTTGCGCATGGCCTTCTGCCACAGCAGGGCATCCTGCACCCAATTGCGGATATATTCCTCGACAAACATCACACTGTCGTCACGCGAAAGGCCCACAGGCTTCACGTTCTCCAAGTCTTCGGCATAAAGGAACATCCCCTCCACCTCCACCAGCGGGGTGCGACCTCCATGGTCAATCCGTTGGTGACACGCGCAGGCCAATGCTGCCATACATAAAAGGATAACTACGCGGTGCATGCTGTCCGTCTTTCTCTATTTTTTTCCTGTCACTTGTTCTTTATCTTCTCAATCTCCTCCCAATGGATGGTCACCGGGAATTTGGCACGCAGTCCTTCAATCCAGCGCTTCTCCAGCTCCTTCTGATAGTCAGCGGTCAACGGGCCGCGCACGTCCTTGTAGCTGGCCGGATATTTCTTCTGCAACTTGCCCACCACCACGGCATGGGGATAGTTCTCCATCGGCTTGGCGGCTCCCTGCTCAAACACCAGACTGTCAACAAATGCGTTCGTCCCCTGCTTGAAGAGTCCCACCTGCATGTAGGCCAGTTTCAGACTGTCCTGGTTCAACTCCTTCTGGATGTAGTTACGCCATTGTCCCTCGGGCATCTTCTTCATCTCCTTCTTCACCCGGGCAGCCAGTTCAGGTGTGGCACAATGCACCACGGCACCCTTGAAGCGGGGGCTGTCCCATGCATATTTCTTCTTGTTCTTCTTGAAGTACTTCTCCAGTCCCTTCTGGTCTTGGGCAGCCTTTTCCCACACTTCGCGGTTGGAGACCTCAAACAGCAGCAACCCGTCGTGATACTCCTGCATCAGCAGGCGGAATTCAGGATACCTCTTCTCCAGCTCCTTCTCGGCATAGGCCATCACCTCCTCGCGTGCCACCTTGCCACCATATTGCTTGTGCAACGAGTCGAGTCTCACCTCCACCGCTTTCTTCCGCACACCTCTCTGTTCCAAGAACTTGTGGATATTCTCGCGATGATATTCATAGGGTTCGAACTGCTTCTTGTCCAACAGTTTCACCACGTGTACGCCAGCGGGTGAGAAGAAGGGTTTCGACAACTCGCCAATCTGCAACGAATAGGCCACGTCGGCATACTCCTTCAGAATCTGCTTGGCAAAGAACCAATCCAGGCGTCCTCCCTGGCGGGCACTTCCCGGGTCCTCCGAATACTTCATCGCCAATTCCGCAAAATCAGCCCCTCCCTGCAGGGCGTTATAGATGGAGTCCATGCGCACCATCGCCCTCTGCTGCGTAGCCTCATCGGCATTCTGGGGCACCATCAGCAGGATGTGCGACGTCAGCACCAACCCCTGAGGCCCAATCTGAGCCGCCGTGTTATTGTAGGTACGCCGTGCTTCGGCCTCAATCCAGGCTGTGTCCACCAAGTATTCCTCGGCCTGTTGGTGGCGGTATCCGTTGTATTCGTTGATGAACGACGTCATGGTGTCCAGCTTCTGTGCCTCAGCCTCGGCCACCTTCAGTTTGAAGTCGACAAACAGTTGCACATATTCGTCCAACGCCTTCTTGTCCACCGTCTGTTCATTGTTATTCTTGTTGAATGAGTATTCAAATTCCGTGCGGGTCACATCCTTACCGGCCACTGTCATTACCACAGCATCCTCTGCAGGCTTTTGTGCCCACACGGTGCATCCCCAAGCCATCACGGCCAACGCTATAAATGGTTTCTTCATGTCTTATATCTGCTAATGTATTAAAAATTGGGGCGAAGATACACATAATTTGCAGGAGAAACGCCAAACGATTGGATTTTTTAAGTAATTTCTTTGGTTTTAGGCGTTATCCTCTCCTTTTACCTCCCTAATTCATCCTCTTCCCCAACAACTTTCGCGCCTCCTCGATGATTGTGTCGAGCCCACGTGCCATGTCCTCTTCGGTCATGTCCACACGGATGTCCGGCTCTATGCCAAACTCCAGATGCTCCATGTCGGGTCCATAGGTGGGACAAGCCGAGAAGCGCACGCTCCACCCGTTAGGCAGCTCCGAAGAGAAGGGCATCCCCGAGCCGCCTCCCGTGCGGTCGCCCACCACGGTGACGAGGGGAAATTGGCGCATGCTGTTGACAAAGTCGTTGGTGGCACTGTAAGAGCTCCGGTTGGTAAGCAGCGCCACAGGCTTCTGCCAGCGCACCCCGTCAGAGGGAGTCACTTTGATGGGTTCGGGAGCAGAGAAGTCAGCATGCCCTTTGCCCGTCTTGTGGCACATGTAAGCCGTTGTCACCTCCTCGTTGGTGAAGCGGGCCGCCAACTTCGAGGCATTGGTCAACATGCCGCCCCCATTGTTCCTCACGTCCAGGATGAGTCCGTTGCAGAAGGCCAGTTCGTTCAACATCTCACTGAGGTTGCCATCGCCGATGCCGGTGGAAAAGCTCTCGTAACGGACGTAAGCGATGTTGTCATCCAGCACCGTATACTTCAGCCCGCCTGCAATCCTGTATCCGGTGCCCAGATAGCGCCGCTGAATGCTGTCGCTGAAGTTGGCCGGATAGTCCTCGTACCACCTCCAGTAGCGCGCCACGTCGTAGGTGCTGTAGAGGTTCACATGTCCGTCCCTCAGCTCGGCCAACATGTTCCCCAACACCTCGAACAGCCCCTTCTGAGGCATGTCGGGCGTAATCAGTGGAGCATAGCGTCCGTACACCTCGTCCCAGTCGAGGCCATACTCCTGCCGTTTGTAGTCAAAGAAGCAGTAGCGCTCGTCAATCATCCGCCACAGCGCCTCGAAGTTGCCCTGCGGCGTGTTCACCGGCTCCTCCTCGCGCACACAGGCCGCCGTGGCCAGCATCAGGGGTATCAAAAGTCCCATCACTGTCCGACCGATTGAGCGACGCCATCCGGCCGCTCCTTTTCCCTTTTTCACTGCTGCATTCATCTTCAACTTATCCCTATAACAAGTGATTACGGCTGCAAAAGTATGAAGTTTCCGCCACACTCACAACACTTTCCTCAGTATTTTGGGTGAGTTGTCAGTTATAAGTTCGTGTTCAGAGCACCATTTCCTGATGTTTGTAGGTGGACGGCGACATGCCCGTGTGGTGCTTGAAGAAACGCCCGAGATAGGATTGATCCGGGAAGTGCAGATAGTCGGCAATCTGCTGAACACTCATATCGGTAAAGGTGAGCATCAGTTTAATTTCGGACACAATGAAGGCGTCAATTGACTGTTTGGGAGTCTCTTTGGCCACGGCCTTAGCCACCTCAGCCAGATATTTGGTAGAGATACAGAGTCTGTCGGCGTAGTAGGCCACATCGCGATGAGTGCGGGCATGTTCGATGACCAGGTCCATGAAGCGGTTGTAGATTTCTTCCTTGCGCGAACCTGCCAATCCGCTCTGTCCATCACCAAAGCGTTGAATCTTGTCATAGGCATTGAGCAGGATACTTCTCAGCAGGTTGGTAGCTATCAGCACATGGTAACGGTTGTGGGTGTCGCTCTGCATATCACGCAGAATCTTCATGTAGGCCAACAGGGTCTCCTCACCTCCTTCGGGATGTCTGTACAGTGGGTGCTGAATCAGGTATGAGAAGAACTGGGGAGCAAACTTGTAAGTGGCCTGAAATGCCATCTCTTTGGAGTAGAGGAGCATTGTCATCCGGAAGTCATGGCTACCTCCTATAATGAACAGAGACATGTCATCGAGCAAAATGGCCTCGCATCCCTTTTTAAGGGTGTAGGGTTTGGTGTTTATCGTAATTTCTGCCTCTCCGTCTGTGCAGATGAGGATTGCTCCTCCATCCATCCTGTAGGGCTTTGAAAAGTTCCGGAGTGCACTGTCTGTCTCCTTTACCTTATAGGGTGTCCCTTCGGAAAATAGTTGCTTGATAAGTGTTCCTTCTGTTTCCATAATCAGGTGCAAAGATACGCATTTTATTCCGTTTTTGGACAATCTTACTCGTTTATTTGAATCTTCAGCTTGCGATTTAAGCCGTACCTTTGCACCCGCAAATTTTAAGTGTAAAAAGATGAAAAAACTATCAATGGTTGCAGCAATGGCGTGTTGCTGCTTTTTGTTTTATTCCTGCCAAGAGCCGCAGCAGGCTGCGCAGGATGCAGTGTATGCTTCCATGACTATCGGAACTACGGACGTGAATGTGTCAGAAATCTATCCCGCCTCCATCGAAGGCCGTCAGGACATTGCCATCTTCCCGCAAGTGTCGGGCACCATCTCCAAGGTGTGCGTCATGGAAGGAGAACGCGTGCGCAAGGGGGAATCGCTTTTCATTATCGACCAAGTGCCATTCAAGGCAGCCTTGCAGATGGCCGAGGCCAACGTAGAGTCAGCCAAGGCCGGTGTGGCCACGGCACAGTTGGTGTATGACAGCCGCGTAAAGTTGTTCGAGGAGAAGGTCATCTCAGAGTTTGACATGCTCACCAGTCGCAACCAACTGCTGACGGCCAAGGCCGGATTGGCGCAAGCCGAGGCACAATTGGTGACGGCCAAGAACAACATGACCTATACCCAGGTGCTCAGTCCCGTGGACGGCGTGGTGGGAACCATTCCCTTCCGTGCCGGTGCACTGGTGTCACCCGCTCTTCCGCAACCGCTTACCACGGTTTCCGACAACCGGGAGATGTACGTCTATTACTCCATTTCAGAAATAGCCTTCCTGGGGTTGACGAACGGGCATAAGGATATGTCCGAGGCCGTGGCATCCCTTCCTCCCGTGAAGTTGGAGTTGGCCGACGGCAACATCTATTCTGCTCCAGGACGTATCGAAACCATCAGTGGTGTGATTGATCCCTCAACGGGTAGTGTCTCCATCCGTGCTGTCTTCCCCAACGAAGGGGGCATTCTGCACAGTGGCGCTTCGGGTCGCATCATTCTGGAGAGAGAGCACAAGGATGTCATCCTGATTCCCTGCTCGGCAACCTTCGAATTGCAGGACCTTATCTTTGTTTACAAGTATGTGAACGGCAAAGCCGTGGCTACCCGTCTGAACGTACAGCTTTCCGATGACGGCAAGAGCTACCTCGTACAGTCAGGACTGCAGGCAGGCGATGTCATTGTGACAGAGGGCGTGGGACTTATCCGCGACAATCAGGAGATTAAGATTAAATAAGAAAAAAAGGAGGCAACCAACAATGAAACTCAGAACATTTATAGAGCGGCCGGTGCTGTCGGCCGTCATCTCCATTGTGATTGTGCTGGTGGGACTCATCAGCATCAAGACACTGCCCGTCGAGCAGTTCCCCAACATTGCACCGCCCACCGTCATGGTGATGACTGCTTATCCCGGTGCTTCGGCCGAGACAGTGCAGAAGTCGGTGATTGCCCCGTTGGAAGAGGCCATCAACGGTGTGGAAAACATGGACTACATCACCTCCACAGCCACCAATTCAGGAAATGTGGAGATTATGGTCTATTTCCGTCAGGGTATGGACCCCGACATGGCGGCCGTCTTCGTACAGAACCGTGTGGCACAGGCTACCGGCTCGTTGCCCGCCGAGGTGACCCGCATCGGTGTGTCGGTCATCAAGCGACAGAACAGTATGATCAAGGTTATCGACCTCCATGCCACCGAGGAGAGCGGCTACGACAACAAGTTCCTGGCCAACTACTCCAAAATCAACCTCGAACCACAGTTGAAGCGTATCAAGGGTGTGGGCAGCGTGGTTCTGTTGTCCGACCAGTACAGTATGCGCATCTGGTTCAACCCCGCCGCCATGTCGCACCACCACCTGGTTCCGGCCGATGTGATTGGCGTACTTTCGGAACAAAACATCGAGTCGGCCACTGGTTCTTTCGGTGAAAGTTCGGGCTCTACCTACGAGTACATCATGAAGTATGCCGGCCGCAAGCAGACGCCCGAGGAGTTTGGCGAAATGATTATCAAGGCTCTTCCCGGCGGCGAAGTGCTCCGTCTGAAGGATGTGGCCCGCATCGAATTGGGCATCGAGTCGTATGGCTACAAATCCACCACCAACGGACATCCCGGTGTGGAGATGATGATTTTCCAGATTGCCGGCTCCAATGCCACGCAGGTGGTGAACGACATTGATGCCCTCATCGAGGAGTCGCGTGAGACGATGCCCGATGGACTGATGATTGACACCATGATGTCGGTGAACGACTTCCTCTATGCCTCCATCAAGGAGGTGGTCATCTCGCTCATCCTTGCCATCGTGTTGGTGGTGTTGGTGGTTTACTTCTTCCTGCAGGATTGGAAGGCCACGCTCATCCCCACCATCTCCATCTTTGTCTCCATCATCGGAACATTTGCTTTTATGGCCGTGGCGGGATTCACCATCAACCTGCTCACCCTCTTTGCCTTGGTGCTGGCCATCGGTACGGTGGTGGACAATGCCATCGTGGTGGTGGAGGCGGTGCAGGCCAAGCTCGAGAGCGGTTACCTCTCGTCACACCACGCCACGGTGGATGCCATGGACGGCATTTCATCGGCCATCCTCACCTCTACGCTGGTCTTCATGGCTGTGTTTATCCCCGTCTCCATGATGGGTGGCACATCGGGTGTCTTCTACACCCAGTTCGGTATCACCATGGCGGTGTCGGTAGGTATTTCGGCCATCAACTCGCTCACCTTGGCTCCGGCCCTCAGTGCCATCATGCTCAATCCTTACATGGACGAGAACGGGGTGGAGATTGACAACTTCTCGGCCCGCTTCCGCAAGCGGTTCAACACGGGCTTCAACGCTGTGGTGGACAAGTACAAGGGCGGTGTGAAGTTCTTCATCAAGCGCGCGTGGCTCGTGTGGCTGATTATCGTTGCTTGTGTCGCTCTGCTGGTTGTGTGCATGATGACCACCAAGACCGGTCTTGTGCCCGACGAGGACATGGGTACCATCATGGTGGATGTGCAGGCCGCTCCGGGCAGTTCGCTCCAGAACACCAACGACCGGCTGATGGAGGTCTTCGACCGCATCAAGGATATGGAGCAGATTGAGATTTCGTCCACCGTGTCGGGTTACGGACTCATCTCGGGCGCAGGTTCTTCCTACGGACTCATCACCATCAAGCTGAAAGACTGGTCGCTCCGTCCCGATAAGGAAGATGAGGTGAATGCTGTGATAGGTCAGATTATGGGACGCACGGCCGACCTGAAGGACGTGGTCATCATCCCCATGGCACCGCCTATGATTACCGGTTACGGCATGACCAACGGATTCGAGATGCACATGCAGGACAAGATGGGTGGCGACATCAACGAGTTCTTCAACGTGACGCAGGAGTTCCTGGCCGCCCTCAACCAACGTCCTGAGATTGAGAGAGCCTACACCTCGTTCAATCCTAACTTCCCGCAATACCTGGTGAACGTGGATCCTGCCGTCTGCAAGCGTGCGGGTGTGTCACCTGCCACCGTGCTTTCAACCCTGGCCGGTTACTATGGCGGACAGTACGTGTCCAACATCAACCGCTTCTCGCACGTATATCGTGTGATGATTCAGGCCGACCCGCAGTACCGCATGACACCCGAGACGCTGAACGCCATCCATGTGCGCATGGACAACGGACAGATGGCTCCGCTCAGCCAGTTTGTGGAGCTGACCAAGGTGTATGGTGCGCAGACTCTCTCCCGCTTCAACCTCTACAACTCCATCGCCGTCAACGGTTCGGCTGCCGAGGGTTATTCGTCGGGCGACGCCATCAAGGCGGTGAAGGAGGTGGCGGCACAGACCCTGCCCCGTAACTACAGCTTCGAGTTTGCCGGACTCTCCCGCGAGGAGGAGCGCACGGGCAACAATGCACTGGCCATCTACGGCATCTGCATCGTGCTCATCTACCTCATCCTGTGTGCTTTCTACGAGAGCTTCCTCATCCCCATTGCGGTCATCATCTCCGTGCCGTGCGGCATCATGGGCTCGTTCCTCTTTGCCAAGCTCTTCGGATTGGAGAACAACATCTACCTCCAGACGGGTGTCATCATGCTCATCGGCCTGTTGGCCAAGACGGCCATCCTCATCACCGAGTACGCCTCGTCGCGCCGCAAGGCCGGACTCACCATCAAGCAGGCGGCGATGGGAGCAGCCATGGTGCGTCTGCGTCCCATCCTGATGACCGCTCTGACAATGGTGTTCGGTATGCTCCCCATGATGTTTGCCTCGGGCGTAGGAGCCAACGGTAACTCGGCCCTCGGAACAGGTGCTGTGGGCGGCATGCTGGTGGGCACACTCATCCTGCTCTTCCTCGTCCCCTCCCTGTTCGTGGTGTTCCAGACGATAGAAGAGAAGTTCCGTCCCATGCAGTTCGAACAGACCAGCGATTTTCAGATTGACTCTGAAATCGAAGAGGTCAGGGAGCAGAAGAGAAAGAAAGGCGAAAACGATAATACAGTAAAGTTTTAACATGAAGAAAACCATCATCCTCGTCGCACTGTCGGCCATGCTCGGCAGCTGCGGCATCTACAAGAAATATGAACGGCCGGCCGACATGGCGACCGACTCCATCTTTGGCACACAGTACCAGACTGCCGACACCTCCTCACTGGCGTCATTGGGTTGGAAGGAACTGTTCACCGACCCCCATCTGCAGGCACTCATCGACACCGCTCTGGTGCGCAACACCGACCTGCGCACGGCTCAGCTCCGCGTCGAGCAGGCTTTGGTGGGGTTGCGCATCGCCCGCTTGGACTACCTGCCTTCGCTCAACTTGGTACCCGACGGGGCAGTCAGCAGTTTCGACAACTATGACCATGTGAAGACGGGCACCAACTGGACCTACAACATCGCCGCTGCGGCCAGCTGGGAACTCGAAATCTTTGGCAAGAAGACCAACGCCAAGCGTCAGGCCAAAGCCCAGGCACAAATGGCCAAAGACTACCAACAGGCCGTACGCACAGGGCTGATTGCCGGAGTGGCCACCCAATACTACACCCTGTTGATGCTGGACGAGCAACAGCGCATCGCCCAATCGACCTCGGAGAAGTTCCGCGAGAGTGTGCGCGTCATGCGTGCCATGATGGCGGCCGGCATGGCCAACGAGGTGGCCGTTTCCCAGCTCGAAGGAGCCTGGTATCAGGTGGAAGCCGCCGTGCAGGACATCAGCCGCTCCATCGCCGAGTTGGAAAACTCGCTGAGCACGACGCTCTGCGAAGCTCCCCACCCGATTCTCCGTGGCCGACTCGCTGACGCCCGTTTCCCTGAGACACTGAAGACTGGCATCCCCATTGCCTTGCTCTCCCGCCGTCCCGACGTGCGTGCCGCTGAGAACAACCTGGCCGCGTCGTACTATGCCGTCAACGTGGCACGTGCTTCGCTCTATCCCTCCCTCTCGCTCAGCGGTGTGGCCGGATGGACCAACAACTTGGGCGGCACGGTGGTCGAGCCGGCCGGACTGCTCCTCAATGCAGCGGGTTCGCTCTTCCAACCCATCTTCAACGCCACCGCCTTGAAGGGTAAGGTGCAGATAGCCAAAGCAGAGCAACAAGTTGCGACTTTGGCATTTCAGCAGACAGTGCTCAACGCCGGTGCCGAAGTGAACAACGCCCTCACCCGCTATCAGACGGCCGCCCGCAAGGAATCGTGGCGCACCCGCCAGGTAGCCTCGCTCACTAATGCCGTGGCCAAAACGGAGAAACTGATGCAACACACCTCCACCACCTACTTGGAGGTGCTCACCGCCCAGCAATCGCTCCTGCAGGCCGAAACGGCTCAAGCGCAGGACACCTACGAAAAGATTTCTGCCGTCGTAGAGCTCTATCGTGCCTTGGGTGGCGGACAGGAGGATGAGTAACGGGGGCGTTAAGTGTTAGTTTTTTGAACATAATTTTCAGATTTTAATGGCCCACGGATGAAACGGAAGGTACGGATTGGCACGGAATTTCAGTGCTTCTCCGTCTCATCCGTGTATTCCGTGGGCCATTTCTCACATGCAGCTCTGCACGCCCAGCGTGGTCGCCAAAGCAGTCAATATGGTGATTACTACTCGGAGCACCTTGCTCCATACACTCTCTTTCTTGTTTTCTGTCTGGTTGGTCATGATGTAAGAGTTGAGAATTAAAAATTAAGAATTAAAAGTTAAAAGTTAAAAATTAAAA
>JAFTYI010000015.1 GCA_017464815.1 Bacteroidaceae bacterium
AGGGTAAAGGGGACTAACATTCTGAACGGTGTCGTATGCACCAATGACAGTTAATAATCTTCGTCCTTTACCTCTTCTGTTTTCTTTGCGAAGATAGCGAAAAATTCGCTATCTTCGTTTTTTCTGCAAATATAGAATGACTAATAGGAATTTTACTTTGCTCATATAAAGATAGATTATTTAGCGGTGATGATGACTTTATGTCCCTCTTGGCGCAAGCTCACCCCACCTAACTTGTGAAAGATGTCGCACACTTCGTTGAAAGAACTGTATTTCGGTATGCTACCCATGAAGATGGTTTGGGCGGTAGCAGCATCTCTAAACTCGTAATCAAAATCATACCAACGTGACAGGGTGTGAATAATCTGCTCCATTGTCTGTCCCTCAAAGACAAACACACCTGTGCGCCAACTGGTGATAACCTCGGTGTCCACGCTAACGACACGGGCCGTTTCATCCGTCTTGTCAAAAATGGCTTGCTTTCCAGGGGTGAGCATCAACTCACTCTGGTTTCCATTAACCGGACGAAGTGAAATGCTACCCTCCACCAAAGTGGTGCGAATGTCCTTCTCATCGCTATAAGCACAGACATTGAATTCTGTGCCATAGACGTGCACCTCTTGATTGCCGGAGGTGACGATGAAAGGTTTGGCCTCATTCTTCGCCACTTTGAAATAGGCTTCACCTTCCAAGGAAACTCGCCGTTGTTGTCCGCTGAAGGTCTCGGGATATGAGAGGCGGGATGCAGCATTCAACCACACTTCCGTTCCGTCTTCAAGAGTGATTCTGAACTCTCCACCACGAGGGGTAATCAACACTTGCTCTGCCACATGAGGAACTTGACTATTGACTGATTTGGCATCTGACAACAGTGTACTATTTCTCATTGTATCAGCGGTCAGCTCCACTATCTTTCCATTGGCAAGCGCCATCAATGCTTTGGTTGAGCCTGCGGAAATCCCGGTAGCAACGGAGCTATCTTTTAGAGGGTATTCAGTCTGTCGGTGTTGTAAAAGGAAAGCACTGACTCCCACAATAAGAATGGCTACAGCTGCGGCAACGGCACGAATAGTCCATAGGCGGCGGCCTATTCCTAACCTTTTTTTCATCTCAGCCAATGGCCGTTCAGTATCAGTCAACCGATAACGATGGTACTCGACTTGCAGTCGGTTCACATCAGTAAGGCGTTGATACACCTGCTCATTGTGGCGGTTTTGCCTGCGCCACTTATCCAACATCTGCTGCTCGTCATTCGTGATGGTTCCCACGATGCGTTTACAGATGAGAAGCGAGATGAGGTCGTGCTCGTCGTTCAATTTCATGTTACCTGTCTTTAACGTGGAGGCTCTTAAATCTGTTCATCAATGATTTCCGCAGTTTTTGTATCCGACGGACGAGTTGCATCTGCATCGAATATCGTGCCATCAGGATTAATCATGATGAAACGTGGAATGCCGCTGATTCCCCAATCTTTAGAGAACTGCTGTTCTTCCTCACCCTGAAGAATAAATTGCGGCCACTGAGGGTTGTCCTTCTCCAACTTCTTTAACCAGGCATCTTTATTCTGGTCAATTGAAATGCTGAGGAACTGGACTTTCGGATTATTTTTATACTTTACAACGAGTTTTTCCATAAAAGGAATCTCTTTGCAGCATGGGCCACACCAAGTTGCCCACACATCAATGTAGGTGAATTTACCCTTTGTCAGGCTACTGAGCGCTACCGTTTTTCCATCAGGAGTGGTCAACGTCACGTCAGGAGCAGGTGCCCCACTTTGCGTGGCTTGAGCTGATTTCTGTTTTTCAAGGAATTGGGTCACTATCATTTTTGCAATACTGCTATCTGCATCAGCCCATGCAACATACTTTTCGACAAATTCATCGCTACCGCTCTGACTTTCGGCATAAACGAAACACTGCTGACCTATCATCTGCACCATGAAAGAACGAAGGGCAGGATAAGTGACAAGACTATCCGTGAGTTGCATCAATCGTAAGCCACTGGCATAGACATTGTCGTCCTTCACGGTATTCAAACTGTTCAGCGACGTATAGGCCATATTGGTGCGAAGGTGGATAGGATTGTTAATGTCAATGCCTTTCACCAATTCACGATATTCTGCATTCATCTTGTAATCGGTGCCGTCAACCTCGCAGCTATCCATAATCAAGCGTATTGTCAACCACTTGTTCATGCTCTCTGTCATGCAGGCATAGTGTTCGCGCGTCTCAGCATTCTCGATGCTTTTTAACTCAGCCTTTACCTGTTCATAATTCTCTGCCAACAATTGGCGATATTCCACATTCGACTTGCTTTCAGAGGGGTCGGGACTCCAATAGAGCATCTGATCAAAGCGTTGCGTAAACTCGTTGACAAAATGGTTAACATCAGCATACGCACCCTCAAATTGAGCCTTCCACTGGTCAGCGTCTTTCGTTAAAGTCATCTTCAGCGTTTCACCTTTTACCAAATGCGCACCAAAGTAACCAACACCTTCAATCTCTACAGTCACATCACCTGACTCACCAAGCAATTCGGTATCATACACGAACTCTCCTTGTTCATCAATCTCGAATTCCACCATCTGAGGATTGAAGATGTTACCATCCGGTGAATAGGTTATCCAACCATTCGTTATGGGGGCATCTACAACTTTACCCTCAAGCAATACACCATTATTCCCCTTATCACAAGACACCATTCCTGCTAAAAGCAAGGAGAACACAACATACACAAAACTCTGTCTTTTCATATTTCCTTCTATAATTAAAATCCTTGTGTGGCAAATCCAGACTTGCACACTTTACTATTAACGTTTATTTGTAATAACGCAAAGGGAGATGGAATCGGTAATAAAAAAGTGAGTTTTTTGCTAAAAAAGTTGCTATTTGAAAGAAAAGCAGTAAATTTGCCATCAAAATAAAACAAGCATGAGCATCACCGAACAGATTTTCCAAGATTTCAAAGCGGGTCGAATCGATTCGTTTTATGCACAGGAATATCCGTCGCTAAAAGCTTTTGCCGCCCGCTATCTGACTGACAATTATGCAATGATGGCAGAAGATTGTGTGCAAGATGCAATCGTCAGCGCTTATCAAACAAGGCATGCGTTTACCTCATCATTACAGATGAAGACGTTCTTGTACACATGCATCCGCAATGCGTGTATCTCTATATTGAGGAAAGTGGACAGCCGTCAGAACTATCTGACAGAACAAGAAGACGAATATGAATGCGAAATATCGGCTGCCATCATAGAGCAAGAGACCCTCGATTGCCTTCATGCTGCTATTCATGAATTGCCCGAGAAGTATCGTCAAATATTCAATCTTGAATACGAGCAAGGTCTGCGACATGCAGAAATAGCCAATCTCCTTGGCATCACCATTGACGGCGTTGTCAAGCGTAAGGCTAAAATGATTTCTTTACTCCGCGAAAGATTCAAAAATGACAAACTGATGCAATTGTTCATTACACTCGTTTCAATGTAGGCGTTGTATTGAAGGTTGCCCTATTATATTCAAACGCGGATTATTCGCTTTGCTCAAGGAAAAAAGTATCCTAAGATAAATGATCAATCATCTTAAGATAAATGGGCAAGTATCTTAGGATACTTTGTATTTGGAGCTACATCCCCGGTGAGTTACTTCCGCAACTCAAAACCAATCATCATGCCGTCGTAGGAGGAGGCAAGTTCGGCCAAAACCTGCATGTTGGCGTTGCCGGACATGGCGGCTATTTTTTGTGCGATGGACAACAGTTTGTCGGCTTCGTAGAGGAGGCTGATGGTGTTGCCGTTCTTCACGATGTTCGGAGTCATTGTGGCAATACCTGCCAAGTAGGTCATGGTCAGCTTTTTGTTTGCAGCATCAAGTGCGTATTGTCCGCCCAAAGGCAAAGCTGAAATCTGTGCCGAATAGGTCTTGTCATCGTTGAAAGTGAAACTGCATGAGCCGGGCACTACACCGAGCTTGCCGAACACTTCGTTCAGCTTCGTTTCCACCTTGGCTGCTGCCACCTCACCACCGGCTTTCATCAGGAAGTTCTCACTCTCGAACACGCAATCTACGCTTTGAAAATTCCAAGTACCCACGAGGTCTGCCTCCTTCAGTTCGTTGGACGCGCCTAACACGGCACCCAACACATTACCCAAGAGTGAAGCCAAGCCACCGGATTGAGAACTTGAGGAAGTTGTGGCGGATGACGTTGCCGACGAAGTTGACTTTGAAGCAGTTGTGCCACCACCCATCATTGAAGAGCCTGCCACTCCACAACTGGCGAGCAGGGCCGTAGCAGCCAATGCTGCCATTGTTGTTTTAATCTTTTTCATTCTGTCAGTTTTATTAAATCGGCGCAAATGTACTAATAATTATTCAATAATCTGTCATAATCGGGACAAACAATGCATTTTTATCGACGAGAGCCGTTGAATAGTCAGGGGTGGAAAAAGGGTGTGCCCTTAAAAATAACCTATATTTGCTTAAAAAAGGTAAAATTTACCTCTGCGTGGGCATATTATACCTAACTTTGCACAATCGAAAACACTTCATTCACTTCAGGTGTTAACGTTGAACTTACATTAAATGTATATAAAAAACAATGTCTACTAATCAATCCAAGCTTCAGGGCCTCAGCGACGAAGAGGTCATCCAAAGCCGCCGACAACACGGCGAAAACATGCTCACTCCGCCCAAGCGGGAATCCATCTGGAAACTTTATTTAGAGAAATTCAAAGACCCTGTCATCAAGATTCTGTTGGTGGCGGCTATGCTCTCGTTGGGCATCTCCATCATTGAAAATGAGTATGCCGAAACCATCGGTATCATTTTTGCCATCTTTCTGGCCACAGGCATCGGCTTCTATTTCGAGTACGACGCCAGCAAGAAGTTCGACCTGCTGAGTGCCGTTGGCGAGGAGACGCAGGTGAAGGTCGTTCGTGGAGGAAAGATTCACAGCATCCCGCGCCGCGAAGTGGTGGTGGGCGATATTGTGATTATTGAAAACGGTGAAGAGATTCCTGCCGACGGAGAGTTGTTGGAAGCCACTTCGCTACAGGTCAACGAGTCGAGCCTGACGGGTGAACTGATGGTGGAGAAGACCATTGTCACCGAAGACTTTGACCCCGATGCCACCTATCCGAGCAACCAAGTGATGCGCGGCACCACGGTGACCGACGGACACGGTGTCATGCGCGTGCTCCGCGTGGGCGACCTGACGGAAATCGGCAAAGTGGCCCGCCAGTCGACCGAGGAGAGCGAAGAAGAGACTCCGTTGAACAAACAGTTGACGCGCTTGGCCAACCTCATCGGTAAGGCCGGATTTACCATCGCAGGAATCACCTTTGTGGTGTTCGTCGGACGCGACCTGTATGCTTGGTTTCAAGTGCACGACGGCATTCAAGGCTGGCACCAGTGGATGGAAGTGGCTCAGATTGTGCTGAAATACTTCATGATGTCCGTCACCCTCATCGTAGTGTCGGTGCCCGAAGGATTGCCTATGAGTGTCACCCTCAGCCTGGCATTGAACATGCGCCGCATGCTGGCCACCAACAACCTGGTGCGCAAGATGCACGCTTGCGAAACGATGGGTGCCGTCACCGTCATCTGCACCGACAAGACGGGCACACTGACACAAAACAAGATGCAGGTGTACGAGACACAATTCCCTGCCCTCGCCACACACGAGGAGCTGATAACCAGCTCGATGGCCGTAAACAGCACTGCCTTCATCGAACGCAAGGGAGAGGAGGAACTTACCCCCATTGGCAACCCCACGGAGGGTGCCCTGCTCCTGTGGTTACACAAGCAGGGACACGACTATGAACTGATTCGCGAGGAGGCAAAGGTCATCAGCCAGCTCCCCTTCTCCACCGAACGGAAATATATGGCCACACTGGCCGAGAAGGATGGAAAGCGCACATTATATATAAAAGGTGCGCCCGAAATTATTCTCAGACACTCAAAAACTTTTTTGTCCACGGAGGGAAAAAATTGTCCCATCGAAGCCTATCGTGCCACCGTTGAAGAACAGCTGATGAAGTATCAGAACATGGCCATGCGCACCTTGGGATTTGCCATAGCCGAGGTGGACGAGAAAGCTGGCACCGATTGCGAAGAATTGGTGGCAAACTCGGCCATCACCTTCCTTGGCATTGCCGCTATCTCTGACCCCATCCGCACTGATGTGCCCGCCGCCGTAGGCAAATGTCAAAGCGCCGGCATCGACATCAAGATTGTGACCGGCGACACACCGGGCACGGCCACCGAGATTGCCCGTCAGATAGGCCTTTGGAAGCCCGAGGACACCGATCGCAACCGCATCACCGGCGTGGAGTTTGCTGCCCTCAGCGACGAAGAGGCGCTCGACCGTGTGATGGATCTCAAAATCATGTCGCGCGCACGTCCGACGGACAAGCAACGCCTGGTGCAACTGCTTCAACAAAAGGGAGCCGTGGTGGCCGTAACTGGCGATGGCACCAACGACGCACCGGCTCTGAACCACGCACAAGTGGGCCTTTCCATGGGCACGGGCACTTCTGTGGCCAAGGAGGCCAGCGACATCACTCTGCTCGACGATTCGTTCAACAGCATCGGCACGGCCGTCATGTGGGGACGCTCGCTATATAAGAACATCCAGCGCTTCATTGCCTTCCAGCTCACCATCAATGTGGTGGCGTTGGCCATCGTCCTGTTGGGCGCCTGCATGGGTACGGCTATCCCTCTGACGGTGACTCAGATGTTGTGGATCAACCTCATTATGGACACCTTTGCAGCTATGGCCTTGGCCTCTATCCCGCCGAGCGAGAGCGTGATGAAGGAGAAGCCGCGCAAGAGCACCGACTTCATCATCACCCCCGCCATGTATCGCAACATCGGTGGCATGGGATTGCTCTTTGTCGCCGTGCTCATCGGCCTCTACCTCTACATGAATGCCAACGGATTGCTCGACTTGAAGGGGCTCACCGTGTTCTTCACCATCTTTGTGATGATGCAATTCTGGAATCTCTTCAATGCCCGCGTATTGGGCACCACCGACTCGGCTTTCAAGGGATTCAGCACCTCCTACACGTTGTGGATTGTGGCGGGCATCATCCTGGCCGGCCAGTTCATCATCGTGCAATGGGGAGGAAGCGTCTTCCGCACCACTCCGCTTGATTGGCAGACGTGGGCGGGCATCATCGGCGCCACCTCCGCCATCCTATGGGTGGGAGAAATCTATCGAGCCATCAGACGGATGAGGAAATAATCAAGAGGAAACGACCCATTTGTGATGGTCACAAAACATCAGACAGACGCATGAAAGAAATCATCATCATACTATTTCTAATCCTGTTGAACGGCATTTTCTCGTTGGCAGAAATATCTCTCATCTCGGCTCGTAAATCCAAGCTGACGGCAGATGCCAAACGGGGAAGCCGCTCGGCCAAGCGGGCATTGGAGATGGCGAACGAGCCCGACCGTTTTCTGTCAACCGTGCAGATAGGTATCACGCTCATCGGCATCCTCACGGGTCTCTACTCGGGCGATGTGCTGGCATCCGACTTTGCCACCATCCTTATGGGATGGGGTCTCTCTGCCACCTACGCACAACCCATCGCACAATCGCTGATTGTGGTCATCGTCACCTACCTCTCCATCGTGCTCGGCGAACTGGTGCCCAAGCGCATCGGCCTGACGTTGGCCGACCGTGCAGCCAAGCTGTTGGCTCCTCCTATGCACCTGCTATCGGTGGTGGCCAAGCCATTTGTGTGGATGCTTTCGCAAAGCACCATCCTATTGGTGAAATTGACGGGCATACGCGAAGGTGACAACCGTGTGACGGAAGAGGAAATCAAGAGCATGATACAGGAGGGAGCCGAAGCAGGTGAAGTGCAGGAGGTGGAGCAGGACATTATGGAGCGCGTGTTGGTCTTGGGCGACCTGAAAGTCTCCTCCATCATGACCTACCGCAAGGAGCTTGTCTGCTTGGACATACACATGTCGCCCTCCACCATCCGCGATATTATCCACAACGACCTCTACGAAGCCTATCCCGTGGTGGATGGCAACTTGGAGGAGGTGCATGGCATCGTCACGCTGAAAGCACTGATTGTGGCTTTGGACAAACCCGACTTCACGTTAGAAGGTGTCATGAGCCACCCCCTGTATCTGCCCGAAAACATGACCGTGTACAAGGCGTTGGAGGTGCTGAAGGAACACAAGGTCGGACGCGCTCTAGTGTGCGACGAGTACGGAAGCACCCAAGGCATTGTCACCACCAAAGACATTCTTGAAGGCTTGGTGGGCGAGGTGGGCGACACCGCCGAAGACGAGGCTCCCTACATCGTTGAACGGAAAGAGGGTCAGGGATGGTTGGTTGATGGCCAGTGCCCTCTCTACGAATTCCTCACCTACTTTGATTGCGAAGAGCTGAGCTCCGAGGCCCCCAATTGCAACACCCTTGCCGGCCTCTTGCTCGACCTGCTCGGCCACATCCCCGAGGCTGGCGAACGCATCAAGTGGCACCACTTCCGCCTCGAAATCGTGGACATGGACGGTGCACGCATCGACAAGGTGCTGGTGACACCGATTGCCAATGCTTGAGACGCAAAATCTCCTGTGCTTGACACGAAATGGCCAACGTTTGACACCAATTATTGCTAACGCTTGACCAAAATTGTGAATTAAAAGATAAAAGGCCAGACGAGAAGTCACCTTGGGAGGAATCTCACCAAAACTTATTGTTCTCCTCGCTATACTCAAAGCCTACGGTGGCGAGCGTAGCGAGGAGATTTTCTTTGTCGATGTCCATGTCTTCACAAAGGGCATCGAGCGAGGGATATTGGTCTCGCAACTTCATGTTGATGAAGCTGAAGAGCATCATAGGGTCTTGAGGTATCATTGAAGAATGAGTTTTTTAGGATTGGGACAATGAAGAAAGCCAATGATTGGGAGATCAAAGAGTCAGTATTCGGACATCAGAGAGTCAGTGATGAGCCAACGAATCACACATTGATAACCGCTCAGAGGCGGATGAGGCGCGAGCCATCCTCCAGCTCTTCGATAGTGACGCGCACGGCTTCTTCGGGAAGCACCTCTTCTATCAGTTCGGGCCACTCGATGAAGCAGAGGGCACCGCTATAGAAGTAGTCTTCGTACCCCATATCGTACACCTCCTCGAGGCGTTTGATGCGATAGAAGTCGAAGTGATAGATGAGTTCGCCCGACTCGTCGGCACGATATTCGTTGACGATGGCAAAGGTGGGCGAGTTGATGACGTCGGTCACTCCCAGCTCTTCGCACACGGCCTTGACGAATGTTGTTTTTCCTGCTCCCATCTTGCCGTAGAAGGCAAAGACGGTGTTCTCCTCCATAGCTGCAATGAATTGACGGGCAGCCTCACGGATATTCTCTAATGATGTGATTCTTATTTCCATAATTATAAAGTTGAGGGTTTAGGGTTTAGGGCTTAGGGTTTA
>JAFTYI010000016.1 GCA_017464815.1 Bacteroidaceae bacterium
CAAAATCTGTGTTTATGCTTGATGATTTCTTTTCCATGGCTGCAAAGGTACAACCAATTTGCCAATATCCATCATGTCTGTACCATCTTTGGTTAACATATCTTCTCAGATTGCCACGGAAGTTTTAAACTGCGCCCAAAACTTTGAACCTTCTTTGTATAACTGAAAAAGAGGTGATTTTACTTTGGATTTATAACAAAATGTAATATCCTTGCACTCTAAAACAGTGAATTATGTGTCGAAAAATGTGGTGGTTCCCTTGTTTTATGTGCTGATTTTGTATCTTTGCATCGTATTTATGTGTCGAAAAATGTGGTTTGTGTATGGAAAGAATTGCATTACAGCAACTTACTGAATGGAAGAGTAGGCCGGATAGGAAACCGCTGATTCTGAATGGCGCCAGGCAGGTGGGGAAAACCTGGCTTCTGCGTGAATTTGCACGAACGGAATACATGAAGGAGGCTTACGTGAACTGTCGCAAGAATGAACAGGCTAACCTGATTTTCAAGCAAGACTTCAACATTGACCGTATCCTTCGTGCACTACGGGCTTTGACTGGGGTGGATATAACTCCGGGAGATACACTCGTTATTCTGGATGAAGTGCAGGATATTCCTGAAGCTATCGAGGCATTGAAGTACTTCTGTGAGGATGCACCGATGTATCATGTAGCTGTGGCAGGGTCGTTGTTGGGAATTTCACTTCATAGTGGAGTGTCTTATCCCGTTGGAAAAGTCAACGAGATGAATATCTATCCTATGAACTTCGAGGAATTTCTCTTGGCAAAAGGCGAGAAGGAGATGTACAAGCTGCTTGCCGGACGGGATTTTGACACCATGAACTTGTTGCATGAAAGGTATGTGGATTTGCTCCGCCAGTATTATTACGTGGGTGGTATGCCTGAAGCTGTAGCCAGGTATGTGGAAGATGGTGCTTTACAAGAGGTCAGACGCATACAGATGGAAATATTGAACGGATATGACCGCGACTTCTCCAAACATGCACCCAAGGAACAGGTGCCACGCATACGGATGGTGTGGAACTCCATTCCTTCGCAACTCTTCAAGGAAAACAAGAAGTTCATATACGGTGCCTTGCGGAAGGGCGCACGTGCAACTGATTTTGAGTTGGCCATCAAGTGGCTGGTCGATGCGGGATTGGTGTACAAGGTGTCCCGATGTACCAAACCGGCCTTGCCATTGCCCATTTACGAAGACCTTTCGGCATTCAAACTCTATCTGCTCGATATCGGTCTGCTGGGGGCTATGGTGGGCGTGGAGGCCGTACAAGTTCTGCTTGCAAACAACATTTTCAGTGAATACAAGGGGGGAATGACGGAGGAATACGTACTCCAGCAAATGACAAGCCATCAGCAGAAACCGATCTATTACCATAATTCGGACAGTTCGCGTCTTGAGCTTGACTTCCTTATTCAGCGCAATGCACATCTTCTTCCCATAGAGGTGAAAGCCAAAGGGAATGTCCGCGCAAACTCTCTCTCGCGTTTGCTTGGCGAGAATGAGGAACTGACGGCCATTCGTTACTCCATGCTTCCCTATAAAGAACAAGGGCAGTTGACCAATGTGCCGCTCTATGCGGTATTGTAGTTTCCCTCTTATTGGGCAACAGTGCCTCACTCCAATTCGCGGATGAAGCGGATGAATTGGACGAACTCGTTGATGAGCACCCCTAAAAAGATGGTGAAAAGGGCTATCAGGATGAGTGAGAAGAGGTTGCACCCGAGGTACAGGGCCAGGCAGGCAAGGAGAAGGGCGGCGAGTGTGAGGCGCTTCTTGGTGCTCATGCCCTTGGCTTGGTGGCGCAAGGCATGGATGGACGGGTGAAGGTTCATCGCGTGGGTGGCAAGGCTGTTGTTGGCTTGCTGCTGGCTAATTTCAACGTGAGTTTTCATGCGTAGAGTTTGTTTAATTGGTAATCTTGTTATTAATTTCACGGCAAAATTATCCGCTGCTTGTCTCAAATCGTGATACAAGCTACACTTTTTTTATAAAAAAAGGGTAAAAAGTGGTTTTATAGGGCAAAATCACAACCTTTGTCCACCCGTATTATATATAATAAGGTGTAAAAGGACCATGAAGACAATTTATTCCTTTGACCGCATCAAGGAGATGCTCGGTGAAGCGTTGGAATGGTATGAAGTGGTATAAGTGTGATAAGAAAAGGGGGCAGTCCGAAAAGTCGGTTGTATATAATTGGTTTACATGATGTCTCTGTCATTCTGAGCGAAGCGAAGAATCTGATAACGTGTGCTTTAGAAATGCATTGCTTATGTTTACAGATTTTTCGGACAGAGTCCTCAACAACTCGTCTTCACTGCGTTCAGAATGACACAGAGACGGAATAATTTGCAACTGGATTTTTGGACTGTCCCGGTATGAGTGGTATAAGTGTGATAAGAAAAGGACAGGTGAGTCAAAAAAGTAAATTTAGGCACGGGTTACACGGATTAACGCGGATTTATATGTTATCCCTGAAAAAGGTTATCATAATACCGTGTAATCCGCGTAATCCGTGCCTAAAAAGTATCTTTACTGCACAATGCGCTTTTTAGAAATTGAAGTAGTTCTTGGCATTGTTGTAGCAGATGTCTTCAACCATCTGGTTGAGGCGCTCCATTTCGCATGCGGGGATTTCGCCGTTCTCAACGTCCTTGCCGAGGAGGTTGCAGAGGGTGCGGCGGAAGTACTCGTGACGCGGGTAGGAGAGGAACGAGCGTGAGTCGGTCAACATACCTACGAAGCGGCTCAGCAGACCGAGGAGTGAGAGGGCGTTCATCTGCTTCTCCATGCCGTCCTTCTGATCGAGGAACCACCAGCCTGAACCGAACTGGATTTTGCCCGGGCATGAACCATCTTGGAAGTTGCCGAGCATGGTGGCAATCACTTCGTTGGCACAGGGGTTGAGGTTGTAGATGATGGTCTTGGTGAGCTTGTCCATGCTGTTCAGCTTGTCGAAGTACTTGGCCATCTTCTTGGCAGTGGTGAACTCGCCGATAGAGTCGAAGCCGGTGTCGGGGCCAAGGAGCTTGAACATCTTGGAGTTGTTGTCGCGGATGGCTCCGTAGTGGAACTGTTGTGCCCAGCCGCTGGCGTGGTCCATCTTGCCAAATTCAATCATCATGCAGCTCTTGAACTTGAGGATTTCTTCCTGAGTCAGCTCAGTGCCGCCATATACCTTATTAAATATAGCGTTGATTTCGGCGTCGGTGTAGTCCTCGGCATAGAATTCCTCGATACCGTGGTCGCTCAACTTACATCCCATTGACTCGAAGAAGTCGTGACGCTTCTGCAAGGCATCAATCACGTCGTTGAAGCAGCTGATGGTAACGCCGCTTACCTCTGACAGTTTCTCGATGTAGGCGCGGAAGTTGGCTGGGACCTCTACGGCCATTGCCTTGTCAGGTCGCCATGTGGGCAGCATCTTCACTTCGAAGCCGCTCTCGCGCACCTGCTTGTGATATTCGAGTGAATCCACGGGGTCGTCGGTGGTGCAGACGGTCTCCACGTTGTAACGACGCATCAGGCCACGGGCTGTCATGCCGGGTTGCTGCAGTTTCTCGTTACACTCTTCGTAAATCTCGCGAGCAGTCGTGGGATTCAGGATTTTGTCGATGCCAAAGGCTGTCTTCAACTCCAGGTGGGTCCAGTGATAGAGGGGGTTGCGGAAGGTGTAGGGTACGGTTTCGGCCCACTTCTCGAACTTTTCCCAGTCGGTGGTGTCCTTACCGGTGCAGAAGCGTTCCTCCACACCGTTGGAGCGCATGGCACGCCACTTGTAGTGGTCGCCTCCCAACCAGATTTCTGTAATAGAGCGGAACTTGTAGTCATCAGCCACCATCTGGGGAATCAAGTGGCAATGGTAGTCAATGATGGGCATCTTGGCCGCATGTTCGTGATACAACTTCTGTGCAGTTTCGGTTTGCAACAGGAAGTTTTCATCCATGAATTTCTTCATACAAGTTGATGTATTAAAAGTTAATATTTAGGTTAATTCTATTTTTTCACCGTTATCGTGCACGAAATTACAGATTTTATTTGAAGTTACAAAATAAGTTTGTAATTTTGTGGCGTTAATTTAGATAATTTATCCATCTACGTGGTAAAAATGGCAATTAATATCATTATTTAATAAGTAATATGAGACCTTTGAACAAACAAACTGCCTCGAAGGCAGAACGCACTGAACGCATCATTCAGTTCGGTGAAGGAAATTTCTTGCGTGCATTCGTTGACTGGATCATTTATAACATGAATGAGAAGGCCGACTTCAACAGCAGCGTAGTAGTAGTGCAACCCATCGAGAAGGGTATGGTGGACATGCTTAACGGACAGGATTGTCTGTATCACGTCAACCTGCAGGGCCTCGACAAGGGTGAGGTGGTGAACAGCCTGACCCGCATCGACGTCATCAGCCGTGCGTTGAATCCCTATTCTCAGTTTGCTGAGTACATGAAGTTGGCTGAGCAACCCGAAATGCGCTTTGTCATCAGTAACACCACTGAGGCGGGTATCGCTTTCGACCCTGCTTGCAAGATTGACGATGCTCCCTGCTCGTCTTATCCCGGCAAGCTCACCCAGCTGCTCTACCACCGCTTCAAGTTCTTCAATGGCGACCCCACCAAGGGATTGATTATCTTCCCCTGTGAGCTTATCTTCCTCAACGGTCACCACCTGAAGGATTGCATCCGCAAGTACATCCAGTTGTGGAACCTCGGCGAAGAGTTCAGCAAGTGGTTCGAGGAGGCTTGTGGCGTGTACGCAACATTGGTTGACCGCATCGTTCCCGGATTCCCCCGCAAGGACATCGCCGCTATTCAAGAGAAACTCCAGTATGAGGACAACCTCGTTGTTCAGGCTGAAATCTTCCACCTTTGGGTGATTGAGGCTCCGCAGGAAGTGGCTAAGGAGTTCCCCGCCGACAAGGCTGGTTTGAACGTACTCTTCGTTCCCTCTGAGGCTCCCTATCACGAGCGTAAGGTAACCTTGTTGAATGGTCCTCACACTGTGCTTTCACCCGTGGCTTACTTGGCCGGTTTGAACATCGTGCGCGAGGCTTGCCAGCACGAGGTTATCGGTAAGTATATCAACAAGGTGATGTTCGAAGAGCTGATGGAGACCCTGAACCTGCCGAAGGACGAGCTGAAGAAGTTTGCCGAAGACGTGCTCGAGCGCTTCAACAACCCCTTCGTGGATCATCAGGTGACCAGCATCATGCTCAACTCATTCCCCAAGTATCAGACTCGCGACCTCCCCGGCCTCAAGACCTATCTCGAGCGCAAGGGCGAGTTGCCTAAGGGACTTGTTCTCGGCCTTGCAGCCATCATCACTTACTACAAGGGTGGTGTGCGTGCCGATGGTGCCGAAATCGTGCCCAACGATGCTCCCGAAATCATGCAGCTCCTCAGCGACCTGTGGGCAACCGGTTGCACCAAGAAGGTTGCCGAGGGTGTGCTTGCCGCTGAAAGCATTTGGGGCGAGAACCTCAACAACATCCCCGGCCTCACCGATGCCGTCAAGGGTTACCTCGACGCTATTCAGGAGAAGGGCATGATGGAGGTTGTTAAGAGCATTCTTTAATCTGTGACTTTATTGGCGTGTTTAGCCAAATTGGTTGATAATAAGAAAAGGAGGGGTGTCTGTGAAGATGCCCCTCCTTGTTTCTTTTTGTGTGGTTCCTTATTCTGGGTTAGTCCGAAAAAGTCGGTTGTATATAATTGGTTTATATGATGTCTCTGTTCATTCTGAACGCAGTGAAGAATCTGTAAACGCAAGTAGAACACTATAATGCTGACGTATTCAGATTCTTCACTGCGTTCAGAATGACAGAGACGGCATAATTTACAATGGGTTTTAGGACTGACCCCCTATTCCTATTCCTTGATGAGCTTGCAGCTCTTGCTTTTGCCGTTGGCATCGGTGGTCACCACCACATAGATGCCTGGTGACAATCCGTTGAGCGGAAGGGTGTGGAGACTCTCACCCTTGGTGCAAAGGTTGCTTTGCAGGAGTTGGCCGTCGGTGGTGTAGATGCTGAACGAATGCAGGGGTGCTCCTGTGTCGGCACCGATGGGTGCAATGGCCGAGGCGGCCGCCTTGGCACTGATGCCAAGGGCGATGCGGCGCGTGTAGCTGTGGCCTTCGCTGTCGGTGACGGTGATGGATACTTCGCTCACTGCCTTGTCGGTGGTCGGACGGATGGTGAGCACTTCGCCATCAACCGAGGCTTGCAGATGGTTGCCTGTGGCCGAAAGGGTGTAGACGGGTGCCTTGGTGTAGCCCTTGAACAGGGTGGAGACGTTCAGCACGAGTGTCGTGTCGGCCTCCACCAGGTGGTGAGGGATGGCCATGAAGTCGAGATACTCTTCCAACATCGTATATCCGTCGCCATCGGCATCGGCATTCGAGTCGCTGAAGTCACCTGCGGGCGATTGGGCGTTGGTGCCGTGAACCTCTTCCCACCAGTCGGGAAGTCCGTCGAGGTCGGTGTCGAAGTCATCGGCGTGTGCCTCTTCGGGATAGGCTTCATATCCGCCAGCGTCCGATTCGTGGTCGATTTGTCCCTTGATGCGGCTCTTGCTTCCCGTGTAGGTGTAGCTGCGGTTCAATGTCTCCTTCACGATGCGCTGGTCGGTGTTATCTGCCACGGGCAGGTTGGCTCCGATGTCGCTCAGTACTGACTTGTAAGCCTCTTGTGCCGTTTCGATGGTGGCGTGCGAGGGGAAGAAGGGTTCCTTCACCCACGGTTCCCAATTGAGCGAACCGCGTCCGTCGTGTATCTTCAGCACGTAGGTGTCGCCATACTTGTCGGTGGTGAGCGAACCGTTTGTGTTTTCGCGCACATTGCCCTTCACGTAGATGCTCTGTGTGCCCTTCAGGTTGCCTTCAATGTCGAGCGTACAGAGGGTTTTCAGCGTAGTGCCGGGCCCCATCTTGTAGTAGTTGCCCACGAAGTTCACCTCGTGTGCACCGCCATCGGTCGTGCGGGTAGCCCAGTTATAGACCACGTTGTTGAAGATGTCCAGTCGTCCGGCGTAGGCTCCGCTTGCATCAGCTCCGCCGCCCATGCTCCAGTTTCGTCCGGCGCAGTTGGCCAGCAGGTTGTGGTGAAACGAACCGATGTCGCCTCCGATGGTGGCTGCATATCCGTGATTGGTGCCGGCGGGATAGTTCTTGTGTCCGGCAATGCCCAGTGCTTCGGAGATGATGGAGCGCTGGAAGGTGATGTTCTTCGAGTTGCGCGAACTGAAGGTTTCGTCCGTGCCCCAACTGGCCGTTACGTGGTCAACAATCGTGTGGTTGGCACCGGCCACGCCCATGGCGTTTCCCGTCTCACCGGCTCCGCGACGGGCGCGGATGAAGCGACAGATGTTGTCCGAACCTATCGACAGGTCGCTATGCATCAGGCAGATTCCCTTTCCGGGAGCCGATTGTCCGGCAATGGTCACTTCATCGTCGATGAAGGCGGGATTGAAGTTCATGTCTATCACACCGCTCACCTTGAAGAGGATGGTTCGTGGTCCCGATTCGTTGGTCAGTGCCCAGCGGAGCGAGCCTTCGCCCGAGTCCTTCAGGTTGGTCACATACACCACCTTTCCGCCACGTCCGCCCTTGGCAAAGCGTCCGTAGCCCTCGGCACCGGGGAAGGCCAAGTGTGCCGGACGGAAGCTCCACACTTCGCCCTTTGTGACTTTTCCCTCGGCATCTGCCGCATCCACGCGCCAATAGCGGGTGGTGTAGTAGTCGGTCGTCAGCACCGTGTGGCAGGTGTCGGTCAGTGCCTTGGCCGAGGCTTTGTCCTCCGTCATGGAGGCCACCTCGTCAGCATCTATACCTATATATATATTATAGGAAACGGCTTTTCCGCTGGCGGGAGCTTTCCATGTGAGCGTCACTTTACCCTCGGCATTGTCGGCATGAAGGTCTTCGTTGGCGGGCAGGGGGTCGGTGGCCTGGTCGTTCACGTCCACCGTCTCTTCGTCGGGTGTATAGGTGGTGTGGTCAAAGGTGGGCGACGTCTCCGTCTGTGTCCATCGGCAAGCACCCGGCAGGGCCTCGGCGTTGGTGTTCAGGGTAGTTGTGAAGTCGGCCGTGGCAAAGTCCGCTTCGGCCATGCCCTTCACGTTCTCCTCCTTGCCATGGTTGGTGATGATGGCGCTGGCCGAGCCTTGTGTCAGGTAGTAGCAGTTGCGCACGGTGGCAGCAGCGTTCACTCGTCCCGCCACCATTCCCACGCTTCCCTTCGTGGCCGAAAGGGTAGCGAGGGAGTAGCAATTCTCCACCACCGTAGGGTTCTCGCCTGTCGAGCCATCGCTCTCCTTGCCTATGATGCCCACGATGCCGCCCAAGTAGCTCTTGGCATTGATGCTGCTCTTGGCGTAGCAGTTCAGGATGCGCGAGGCGCCCGTCACCTGTCCGGCAATGCCCGCACCGTACCATTCCCACGACTTCACCTGTCCCTCGAACGAACAGTTCTCGATGGTGGTGTTCACTCCGAACGAAACGATGCCCGCGCAATACTTTCCGCCATAGATGTAAGCGTCGCGGATGTTCACGTTCTTCACCACCGCATTCTCGGCCGCACGGAACAGTGCGTCGTTGGCTTCGTAGATGGCCTGATACATGCCACTGATGGTGTGTCCCTGTCCGTCGAACACGCCCATGAAGGGCACGTAGCTGTCATAGTTGGCAAACGTGCCGATGGGTTTCAACAGGGTGCCCGCCTTCTGTCCTTCGAGGCTTGAAGCCGACTTGCTCAGCAGGTTTTCGTTAATCACGATGTCGGCCGTCAGCACAAAGTACTTTCCGCGGCTCCAGTTGTCGCCTGCGTTCACGTCCTGTGCCAGTTTGGCCAGTTCGCCTGCCGTAGAGATTTGGTAGGGATTCTCCTTCGTTCCGTCGCCACCGGCGTATGCCGATGCGGGTGCTACGTAGGTCTGAGCTGCCATGGTGCAGCAAATCAGTCCTAATGATAAGAGTGAAATCAGTTTTTTCATGTGTTTATCTTCGTTATTTTCTGTTCATTTTCAATGCAGCGGACAAAGATACACATTTTCTCCCATAGAGCCTTCATTGCGGAGCGATTTTCTTTTTTGAACACAGACACAGACACACACGGACAGACACAGACTGACACAGATGAGGACTTTTTTCGCTTTGGACATATAGTTATTTTGCTTTTTTCAGCTTCACCTATCTGTTATCTGTGATTTGTGATAATCGAGCGAAAAAAAACGCGCAAAGTCTCACTTTGTTAACAAACTCAACTTTCGCAAGTAGCTTCTCTATGCTATCTCTGTCATTCTGAGGACGATAGGACGAAGAATCTGAATACATCAGCACAGCTATTTTGCTTACGCTCACAGATCCTTCACTGCGTTCAGGATGACAGAGACCGCCAG
>JAFTYI010000017.1 GCA_017464815.1 Bacteroidaceae bacterium
AGGTCCGTTTCAGAGGAATCTGAGACGGGCCTCTTTTTTTTGTCGGGGATGGGTGGAAAATTGAATGGGTGGAATGGGGTTGATGGGATTAATGGGTGGTGATTGGAGTGAATAGGATTGATGGGATTAAAGGATTGGGGACGTGTGAAATGATGTTAGATGTAGTTGTCCGGCTGTGAATTAAGGTTAATCTTTGGCTGTAAATCGGCTTTTGCGTTGGGATTATAGTTTTATGGATAACTTGCATCGTTGTGATGAAAATGTGTTTGTCGGACATATAAATCTTGTGTGATGAGAATCTACATTTATGAAGAAGAAAACGTTTTCTAAGGGTAAATGGATAGGTTAATAGAATACAGTTCTTATGGTAAGAATTACGTATCTTTCTAAAACAGCCTGCACCTCTCTTTCACAGAGAAGTGCAGGCTTACAATTAAATCACTATGGTGTAAAAAAAGGAGTCTTTTTATACGATACCTTGTGCCATCATGGCTTTGGCTACCTTCATGAAACCGGCGATGTTGGCGCCCTTCACGTAGTTGACGTAACCGTCTTCTTCGGTACCGTACTTCACACAGTTCTCGTGGATGTTCTCCATGATGTAGTGGAGCTTGTTGTCTACCTCTTCGCTGCTCCATGAGAGGCGTTCTGAGTTCTGGCTCATTTCCAGACCCGACACTGACACACCACCGGCATTAGCTGCCTTACCCGGTGCGTAGAGAATCTTGGCATCCTGGAAGACTTTGATTGCTTCGGGGGTAGAGGGCATGTTGGCACCTTCGCTGACGGCGATGACACCGTTGGCTACCAACTGCTTGGCGTGCTCGCCATTCAACTCGTTCTGAGTGGCTGAGGGCAGAGCGATGTCTGCCTTTTCGCCCCAAGGCTTGGCTCCTTCTACATATTTCACATTGTACTTTTCGGCATATTCGCGGATGCGGCCACGGTAGAGGTTCTTCAACTCCATGATGTAGTCGAGTTTCTCGCGATCGATGCCATCGGGATCGTATACATAGCCGTCAGAGTCTGACATGGTGAGTACCTTACCACCCAATTGGAGAACTTTCTCGGCAGTGTACTGTGCTACGTTTCCTGAACCGGAGATGAGCACGGTCTTACCCTTGAGATCCATACCCTTGGTCTTCAGCATTTCCATCAGGAAGTAAACGTTTCCGTAACCTGTTGCTTCGGGACGGATAAGTGAACCTCCGAACTCGCGGCCCTTGCCTGTGAAGGTGCCGGTAAATTCGCGGGTCAGCTTCTTGTACATACCGAACATGTAGCCTACTTCGCGACCGCCAACGCCGATGTCACCAGCGGGGATGTCCATGTCGGGACCGATGTGACGCCACAACTCCAACATGAAGGCTTGGCAGAAACGCATTACTTCGGCGTTGCTCTTGCCACGCGGAGAGAAGTCGGAACCTCCCTTGCCACCACCCATGGGCAGGGTTGTGAGTGAGTTCTTGAATGTCTGCTCAAAAGCGAGGAACTTCAGGATACCGAGGTTTACTGATGAGTGAAAACGGATACCGCCTTTGTAGGGGCCGATGGCGTTGTTGTGTTGTACGCGATAGCCCATATTGGTGTGGATGGCGCCTTTGTCGTCGGCCCATGTTACACGGAACTGGAACACGCGATCGGGGATGCAGAGGCGCTCAATGAGGTTTGCTTTATCAAATTCGGGGTGCTTGTTGTATTCTTCTTCAATCGTACCGAGTACTTCTTCTACTGCCTGATGGTACTCTGGTTCATTGGGGAAACGACGCTTCAAGTCTTCCAATACTTTTGCTGCATTCATCTTTTTACTCTTTTAATTTAGTAATATAATTGTTATTTATTCACTGCTTTTTTATAAAACGCTGCAAAGATAAAGTGAATATTTTGTTTGTGCAACACTTTTCTAATAAAATCACAGGAAAAATTGCAAATTGTATTGGTAATAACGCAAAATGTGGCAAAAGATAACTTTTTAGCTCTTTTTTTAAGGAAAAATGTAATTGTGGTTCATAGAATATGTGACCTATAGCTCAATTTGTAGGATATAGATCCATATATGTAAATAAGGCGTGTGAATTGGTTCGCAAATTTTATAATGATATTTCTAGTTGGGTATATACAAAATATGGGCGTTGGATACAAAATTCAACGCCCTTTTAGCATATGTTGTGTACCGTTTATTCGTTGAACTTGCTATAGGTGATGCGCACCTGCAACTCGTTGCCGGGGTTGAATCCGCCCATGAGGCGGGCACTGGTGAGGTTGAGGTTGTGGCGGATGGTGACGATGTTGCCTGTGTTGTCCGTGGTGGTTACGACGGGAATCAGTACTACCTTGTTCCAGTCCTCGTCAACTTGTCCGTTGGCTTCGTCCCTCTCGTTGATGCAGTTGGTGATGAGCTGCGACATGTTGTTGAAGGTGTAGGTGTTGTAGGTGGAGTTGAACGAGGTCAGGTAGGAGGTCTTGTTGTCTGCCACTTGATTTTTTTCGAAGAAGGTGTACATGTCCTTCTTACGCACCATCAAGATGGTTTTGGGAACTCCCATCTTGAAGGAGACACCTTCGGGGGCGCTTGTGGATTCGTTGTAGCGAGTGATGGTCAGTTTCACCGAGTTCAGTGTGTCGCCCCGGTTGATGTGGTTGGCGGCAATTTCGTCCAGTGGGAGGGTCAGTTCGGTGAAGATGCCGGCTGGTGTCTTCAGGTAGGTGCAACTTCCGTCTTCCTCCACCAGTTGTTTCAGCTTTTCCTTGTCTGTTTGGAAACGGTTGGCTTGGATGACCTCTTGTGTGCCGGCAAATTGGGCGATGACGGTCACCAGTGAGTCAGTCTTTCCACTGCTGCTTTTGATGAAGTACTTGAAGGAGATGTTCAGCTGTGCCTGTTGTACGTAGAGGATGCTGCCGTCGCCTTGGTCGCACTTGAAGTACATGCCCTTGCACACATTGTTGATGAAGGCTTCGGAATTGGCAAAGTTGGCAGGGTCTTCGTAGTACTTGCGGATGATGTCGGTGCCGAACTGGCGTGGCAGTTGCACACGGATGTAGGGCACGTAGTTGCTCTCGGACGAGATGGAGTCGGGCACGGTCTTGTCCTCAGCGGTATAGGGGCGTGAGGCGATGGGGGCCTGTGTGGCATCGTAATATTCCTCGGGATTGAGATCGGTGTAATAGTTCTTGTCTTCCTCCAACACTTTGTCGAGGGGGTAGACGCTCAGGTGGCTGGGGGTGATGGAGTCGCCGAAGAATGAGCTGACGTAGAGGCGCACCTCGGCTGAAACGGCTGTGTCGCCGGCAACGCCTCCTTCGGGGAACTGGAAGTCCTCTACACAATGGAACTGTGCCAGGAAGTCGGCCTCGAAGGTGCCATACGTCGGGTCGGTGTAGCGTCCCAGATAGGCGGTTGATGTTTTTGCCAGAATGGAGTCGCCTGCCAGAAGTGAGCGGCTGGTGGCATTATACACTTGTTGGGCTATGCTGATGTTGTCTTCGTCGGGCATCATGCTTCCGCCCAACCCTTCGGTGTTGTCGTCGCATGCGACAAACACAGTGGACAGCATCATCGCAAGGATGATCCAGAATTGATTTCTTTTCATTTTACTCAGTTATAGAAGTACTGCAGATGGTAATGGGAATGTCTCAGACGAGGTTGATGGAGAGGTGGGGGAGGGAAGTGTGTATCAGTCTTCCTCCTCTTCCTCCTCTTCTTTACCCACGCTCCACACTTGGTCGTAGAAGTTACAGAAGCTTTCGGCATAGTTCTCTTCGCCTTGGTAGGGCAGGGTGGGGATGCCTAATCCTTGTGCATACTCCAATAACTCGGGATGCACATCGGGACTGTTTTGGATAAGGCCGTCGCTATACTTGATGGCCAATCTGTTCAGTTCGGCTGCGCTGACTGGTGTCTGGATTCCCTCCAATTGCTCGGCGGTCATGTCTTTGATGAGCAGTTGTTGCGTGAAGTTTTCTTTCAGGTTGTTGTGGAAACCGTCTTCATACATGGAGTACACCACACGTGAGTCGCGGAATGAAGGCTCGTCGCGGTAAGCGGTCTTGATGTAGATAGGAATCAGGGCCGACATCCATCCGTGACAGTGAATCACATCGGGACACCAACGCAACTTCTTGACCGTCTCCAACACACCGCGGGCATAGAAGATGGCGCGTTCGTCGTTGTCTTCGTATTCAACACCATTTTCGTCAGTGGCCATCAGGCGGGGATGGAAGTAGTCGTCGTTGTCGATGAAATAGACCTGCATACGAGCCGACTGGATGCTGGCCACCTTGATAATCAATGGGTGGTCGGTGTCGTCGATAATCATGTTCATACCGCTCAGGCGGATAACCTCGTGCAATTGGTTGCGGCGTTCATTGATTACTCCCCATTTGGGCGTGAAAGTCCGTATCTCACGTCCTTTCTCCTGAACAGCCTGTGGCAACCGGCGACCGATGACCGACATGGGCGATTCGGAAACGTACGGGGTGATTTCCTGGGTTATGAATAAAACCTTTTTTGCCTTCATTATGATAGATATTTCTCAAAAGATTTTGCAAAGGTACGAAAAAAACGCGAATAAAGTCGTTTTTTCTACCTTAATAAAAGGTTATGTTTTGTTAAGTCGCTGATTATTAGCATGAATTTGTTAGGCAGTGAAAACGACTGCAAAACTTTTTGTGCATAAATCGGCCGTTTTCTTTCGTCATGTGGCAAATTATAGCTTACTTTGCACCGTTTTTCACGACATAGGTGAATATTCATATTCAAGAGAGATGAAAATAATACAGACAATCAAAGAATTGCAGGCTGAACTTTCTATACAGAAGGCCGCAGGAAAGAAGATAGGGCTTGTGCCGACCATGGGTGCTTTGCATGCCGGCCATGCGTCACTGGTGGAACGCAGTGTTGCCGAGAATGAGGTGACGGTTGTGAGCATCTTTGTGAATCCAACCCAGTTCAACGACAAGAATGATTTGGCAAAATATCCACGTACATTGGAGGCCGATTGCCAGTTGCTTCAGTCGGTGGGAGCTTCCATCGCTTTTGCTCCTTCGGTGGACGAGGTATATCCTGAGCCGGATACTCGCTCGTTCTCATACGCTCCGCTTGACACGGTGATGGAGGGGGCTTTCCGTCCCGGACACTTCAATGGCGTGTGTCAGATTGTGAGCAAACTGTTCGACATGGTGCAACCTCATCGGGCTTACTTCGGTGAGAAGGATTTCCAGCAGCTGGCCATTATCCGCGAGATGGTGCGCCAGATGGATTATCCCCTCGAAATAGTCGGATGTCCCATTGTGCGCGAGGCCGATGGCTTGGCCATGAGCAGTCGTAACACCCGCCTTTCGCAGGAGGAACGTACTACAGCGCTCAACATTTCACGCATCTTGTTTGAAAGTCAAGAGTATGCCAAATCTCACACGTTGGTTGAAACAAAGACCTTTGTGGAAGAGGGTATTGCCGCTGTCGACGGTCTTCGTCTGGAGTACTACGAGGTGGTGGACGATCGCACCTTGCAGGCCGTTCGTGCATGGGACGAGGCTGAGGGAGTAGTTGGCTGCATCACCGTCTTTTGTGGTGAGGTCCGGTTGATTGATAATATTAGATATGTCTGAACTCCAGAATTCCTAAAGAAACATAGAATTCACATGTATATAGAAGTACTGAAATCCAAAATTCATTGCGCCCGTGTTACAGAGGCTAATCTCAATTACATGGGCAGCATCACCATCGATGAGGATTTGATGGATGCAGCCAACCTGATAGCCGGTGAAAAGGTACACATCGTAAACAACAACAACGGCGCTCGCTTTGTCACCTATATAATAAAAGGTGAACGAGGAAGCGGATGCATCTGTCTCAATGGTGCAGCAGCCCGTCTGGTTCAAGTCGGTGATGTGGTCATCATCATGTCTTATGCTCAGATGGACTTTGAGGAAGCCAAAACGTTCAAACCTGCCATCGTATTTCCCGATGCGATGACGAACCGATTGGTGTGACCTTTCTTTGCAGATTGTTAAAGACGAAGAAAAAAAGAGGAGGATGCGCATGTACGTGCATCCTCCTCTTTTTTCGATTTTATCACTGGATTACACCAGGAATCCAAGCAGGACACCAGCTGCTGCTGCTGAGCCGATAACGCCAGCTACGTTGGGACCCATGGCGTGCATGAGCAGGTAGTTGGTTGGGTCGTATTCCAAACCAAGGTTTTGTGAAATACGAGCCGACATAGGTACGGCAGATACACCGGCATTACCGATAAGCGGATTAATCTTGTTGCCCTTACGCAAGAACAAGTTGAAGAACTTAACGAACAATACACCCGATGCAGTGGCGATGCAGAATGCACAGAAACCAAGGAAGAAGATGAAGACTGTGCTTGTTGTCAAGAACTCAGATGCTTGGGTTGAGGCACCTACGGTAACACCCAACAGGATGATGATGGCATCGGTAAGCGGACCGCGGGCTGTTTCTGCCAAACGGCGGGTTACACCACTTTCCTTCAACAGATTACCGAAGAACAACATTCCCAAAAGAGGCAATGCGGACGGAACCAGGAAGCAGGTGAGCAACAGACCGATGATGGGGAACATGATCTTTTCTGTCTGGGAAACGGCACGTGCCGGCTTCATACGGATAAGACGTTCTTTCTTAGTCGTGAGCAAGCGCATGATAGGCGGTTGGATTACCGGTACCAAAGCCATGTAGGAATATGCCGATACGGCAATGGCTCCTAACAAGTTGGGCGCCAACTTGGATGTCAAGAAGATGGCTGTAGGACCATCGGCACCACCAATGATGGCGATACTGGCAGCCTGAGCCGGTTCGAAATCCAAAGCCAACGCTACCATATAAGCACCAAAGATACCAAACTGGGCAGCGGCACCTACCAACATCAACTTGGGATTGGATATCAAGGCCGAAAAATCGGTCATGGCACCAATGCCGAGGAATACCAAAGGAGGATACCAACCACTCTTTACACCTTGATAGAAAATGTTCAGAACGGAACCTTCTTCATAAATTCCGATTTCAAGACCGGCATCCGTCGGGAACGGAATGTTACCGATAAGGATACCGAAGCCGATGGGCACCAACAACAATGGCTCAAAATCTTTCTTGATAGCGAGGAACAAGAAGAAAAGGCCTATCAGAATCATGATGAGGTGTTCGGATGTGGCATGCGCAAATCCGGTATACCCCCAGAAATCGGCAAGGTTATTGGCCATGAAGCCTAAAAAACTCTGTTCTTCCATGATATTATTCAATAATAATTAAGTCAGTACCTTCAAGAACGGATTCTCCCTTGCTTACCTTAATGGCAACAACCTTTCCGCTGCGGTCAGAACTAATGCTGTTTTCCATTTTCATGGCTTCCAGAATGACAACGGTTTGTCCCTTCTTTACTTCATCGCCTTCCTTCACCTTGATGTCGAGAATGACGCCTGGAAGCGGACTCTTGATACCACTTTGGGTGGTAGCAGGTGCAACCGGTTTGGATACAGGTTTGGCTACAGGGCGGACAACAGGCTTCGGTGCTTCTGCCTTAGCCTTCTTTTCCATCTCTACATTGAAGGGAATGCCGTTCACTTCAACACGTGCTATATTGTCTTCCACATCGTTTACAGTTACGTTGTAGAGATTGCCATTGATTTTATACTTATACTGTTTCATTGTTTTAAGAGTATTTTTAGTTATGAGTTTCTGCTTTCGCCCAATCATTTAGGCATGTTACGCAAATTGTAAATCTTGGAACTCCACGGTGAATAGTTACGTTTTACCTTATTAATGGTAAGGACGGTGTTTTCCACATCGTGTACATCGGTTTGGTATTCATGGAGTGCCATGGAGATGGCTGCATAAATTTCGGCCGATTCGGTTCCTACATTCTTTTCTCTGGCTTCGGCTTCATCTTCAATACCATGGTGGCGCATAGCGTTGCGTTGGGCAATCTTCATTCCGATGGTACTTACAAACTTGAAAGCCACATAGAGTATACACAATCCGGAGAATACAATCAGCATGGCCATAATAGTCATACCAAATCCGTGCGGGTCTTTTTGCTTGAATCCGTCAATCTTTTCATTGGTGTCCAATGTTACGTTGTTGGTGCTGGGAGTAACGAATGTATTAGGCGCATTACCCACGATTTGCCATCCTTCAGCCTTGATGCCGTCCTTCTTGAGTGCGTATGAGCAATCGACGGGCAGATTGGCGGGGACTGTAACAGAGTCAATCAGTGTAATGGCATTGGCGTCATACAAGGCAATCCAATTGGGACCGATGGAATCCAACTCGAAATTCAAGTGGAAGTTGCCACGCTTGGGATAAGCGTCTGCCCAGAACAACAGATGTTGGCGGGGCGGCATTTGGGTCAGGACATCACCTTTGGGAATGGGATACATCATGGCTGCACGTTCGGGAGCCGACAATGACTTGTCCAACACACGCTTGTCGCAAGTAAGGTAGCATTTGCGTACGTCTACGGTTGCGAACGAAGTGTTGAACAGTTCAATCCAAGCATGATGTTGGCCGTAGTCATCTTGGAAATTGGCTTTGTTGTTAACCAATACTTCATTGATGACAACGCTCTTGGTTCCTTGAGCGGAGATGTTGACACAAGCTGCAATCAATGTAATGATTAATATTCCTATTTTCTTCATATCGGTCGATGTTTAGAGTGGAATATTACCGTGCTTCTTGGCAGGATTACTCAACTTCTTGGTTTGCAATTGTTGCAAAGCACGAATTACACGGAAACGGGTATTGCGCGGTTCGATAACATCGTCAATGTAGCCATACTTGGCTGCATTGTACGGATTGGCGAACAGCTTGGTGTATTCGGCTTCCTTTTCGGCAAGGAATGCAGCCGGGTCAGCTTGTTCCTTGGCTTCGCGAGCGTACAATACTTCAACGGCACCAGCTCCACCCATCACGGCAATTTCGGCAGTAGGCCATGCGTAGTTCATGTCGCCACGGAGCTGCTTGCAGCTCATTACGATGTGTGAACCACCGTATGACTTACGCAGGGTAACGGTAACCTTGGGCACTGTAGCTTCACCGTATGCATAAAGCAACTTGGCACCGTGAAGGATAACACCATTGTATTCCTGGCCTGTACCTGGGAGGAATCCTGGTACGTCTACAAGTGATACGATGGGAATGTTGAAGGCATCGCAGAAACGAACGAAGCGGGCTCCCTTACGAGAGGCGTTGCTGTCCAATACGCCTGCCAGGAACTTAGGCTGGTTGGCCACGATACCTACTGACTGACCGTTGAAACGGGCAAAGCCGATAATGATATTCTTGGCAAAATCCTTTTGGATTTCGAGGAATTCACCATTGTCCACAATCGCACCAATTACTTCATACATATCGTAAGGCTTGGTAGGGCTGTCGGGGATAATTTCGTTCAGTGAATCTTCCAAACGGTCAATGGGGTCTTTGCAATCCAAGAAAGGAGGCTCTTCCAGATTGTTCTGCGGAATGTAGCTCAACAATTTGCGGATAAGCAGCAAAGCTTCTTCTTCGGTCTTTGCAGTGAAGTGGGTTACACCACTCTTAGTAGAGTGAACGCTTGCACCACCCAAGTTTTCTTGCGATACGTCTTCACCTGTTACGGTCTTCACTACCTTCGGACCTGTAAGGAACATGTATGATGTACCTTCCATCATCAAAGTAAAGTCTGTCAAAGCAGGAGAATAAACAGCACCACCGGCACAAGGGCCAAAGATTCCGGAAATTTGAGGAATTACACCCGAAGCAAGGATGTTGCGCTGGAAGATTTCAGCATATCCGGCCAAGGCGTTGATACCTTCCTGGATACGTGCACCGCCCGAATCGTTGATACCGATACAGGGAGCACCCATCTTCATGGCTTGATCCATCACCTTACAAATCTTGAGCGACATGGTTTCGGAGAGTGAACCGGCCGATACGGTGAAGTCTTGTGCAAAGATATATACCAGACGTCCGTCGATAGTACCGCAACCGGTTACCACACCATCACCTGCATAATGTTTCTTCTCCATACCGAAGTTGGTGCAACGGTGTTCAACGAACATGTCCATTTCTTCGAAGCTGCCTTCGTCCAACAGCATGGCAATGCGTTCACGGGCAGTATACTTGCCCTTTTCATGTTGTTTGGCAATGGCCTTTTCGCCACCACCCAGACGTGCTACCGCACGGCGTTCAATAAGTTCCTGTATTTTTTCAAGTTGATTGCTCATCTTCTTATTGATTTATGATTTATAAATTAGGTCCTTTATTCGGGCTTTTCACAAAGTTCAGTCAATACACCCAAGGTTGATTTCGGATGAAGGAATGCAATGTTCAATCCTTCGGCACCCTTACGCGGAGCCTTGTCAATCAGACGGATTCCAGTTGTTTCAGCTTCGGCCAAAGCATTGGCGACACCATCTTCTACGGCAAATGCCAAGTGGTGCATACCACCGTTGCCGTTGTTCTTCTCAATAAACTTGGCAATCGTACTTTCGGGGCTTGTAGGCTCCAGAAGTTCAATCTTTACATCACCCACCTTCAAGAAAGCTGTGCGCACTTTCTGGTCTTCTACTGTCTCGATGTTGTAGCACTTCAGCCCCAACACATTCTCGTAATAGGGAAGAGCCTCTTCTATGCTTTTAACGGCAATTCCCAAATGCTCGATATGAGAAATTTTCATAACGCGTTTTTATTTAGTTAATTATACCTTTATTAATATATAATATTGCGCAAAGTTACGAAGAATGTGCATAACTATCAAACATTTCTCCCATTAATTCCTTTTTTTATTAACTTTTCTAAAGAATTTGTTGAATTGTTGCTTCTCTGCGCTTCTTTTTGAAAAAACATTCGTACCTTTGTTTCAATTAAAACAAAAGAGATAAGAGACAATGACAGAAAAACAACTGACTCCATCGCTTGCCGATGATGCACAGATACGCACGCTCTATGAGACGGCTTTCCCTGTGGAAGAGCAGATTCCCTATGAAGACCTGAAGCGCCTGATGGTGGAAATGCCGCTTGACTTCACGGTTTATTACGAGGGAGAGGAGCTCTTGGGCTTTACCATCGTCTATCCCCGGCGGTCGTTCAATTGGTTTTGGTACTTTGCCGTGCGCGATGAACTTCGTGGCAAAGGGATTGGTCAGCAAATTCTTACCCTTCTGTTGGAAAGATACAAGGATAAGGCTAACATCCTTGACATGGAGTCGCCCGAGCAACTGGAGTGTGACAATCGTGAACAACGTCGTCGGCGTCATGCTTTCTATTTGCGAAATGGCTTCCGCGATACGGGGGTCGGCAAATCGTTTGATGGAGTGGACATGACTATTCTGATGAATGGCGAGGGCACTTTCACCTTGCAAGATTATAATACGGTACTCGATGAACTACGCTCGTTTTGGAGTGCAATGCCGGATGGAAAGAATCATGAAACTACTTTGGATAGACCTTAACTGTTCGTATGCCCATAGCTCTTTGGCCTTGCCGGCACTTCATGCTCAGGTGATGGAGCGCGAGGAGGTGGAGTGGGAGGTGGTGCGCACTACGAATAACGAATCTGTGGGCACAACCGTTGATGCCATCTATGCCCGTCGTCCCGACGTGATTGCCGCCACGGCCTGGCTCTTCACCCACGAGCAGTTGCTCCACATCATCGTGCGTGCAAAGGCCCTGATGCCTCATGTGAAGGTGATATTGGGAGGCCCCGAGTTCTTGGGTGATAATGAAACTTACCTGCGCCAGCGTCCCGAGGTGGACGCCGTCCTCCGTGGTGAGGGAGAGGAGAGCTTTGCCCGTTGGCTCCGAGTGTGGGACAAGCCGGATGAGTGGGCGGAGATTGAGGGGGTATGTTATCTAAGGGAGATAAAAGGAGATATTTCTAAGGAGTGTAGGAGGCAGGAGTGCAGGAGTGTAGACGATACTTCTGCTTGCATAAAGCCAACATCTGGAGAAAGACTATTGTCCACACTCCTAAGTGAAGCGTCACTCCTTCACTCCTCTACTCCTAAAAGAAGCGAAACGATATCTCCTCAAAAAATCTATCACGACGGCGGCCTTGCCCGCGTGCTCTCCTTCGACAAGTTGCTCCCTCCTGAGGAGAGTCCCTTCTTCATGTGGGACAAGCCCTTTGTGCAGGTGGAGACTACGCGCGGATGTTTCAACACCTGCGCCTTCTGTGTCAGTGGGGTGGGAGACCCCGTGCGGACACTCTCCTTGGACGTCATCCGCCAACGCCTCCACCGCATCCGTGAGCGTGGCATTCGTGATGTGCGGGTGCTTGACCGCACATTTAACTACAATCCCCGTAAGGCCATAGAGTTGCTGAGGCTTTTTGCCGAGTTTCATCCCCACTTGCGCTTCCATCTCGAGATTCATCCGGCTTTGCTCCCCTCGTCGGTGCGCGAGATGCTGGCCACTCTTCCCAAAGGGTTGCTTCATTTGGAGGCTGGCATTCAGAGTCTCCGTCAGGAGGTGTTGGACAAAAGTCAACGCAAAGGCACGCTCGAACAGGCACTCGACGGCCTCCGTTTTCTCTGTTCACTACCCAATCTCGTCACTCATGCCGACCTCATTGCCGGCCTTCCCCTCTACACCCTTACGCAAATCTACGAGGATATCCGCACCCTCGCCGAATATCAGGCTGGAGAGATTCAGCTCGAATCCCTGAAACTCCTTCCCGGCACAGCCATGCGGCGCGATGCGGAGGCGCTTGGCATCCGCTATTCGCCCCTTCCTCCGTACGAGGTGCTGGAGACTCCCTCCATCACCAGTGCCCAGTTGCAGGAGGCACGTCGCCTTTCGCGCCTGCTCGATGCCTACTACAATACGTTCGCTTGGCAGAGGCTGACCCGCCAACTCATTGTCAGTGAGGAGGACTTCCTCATCCGTTTTCTCACCTACCTGACGGAGCATAACTATATCGATCAGCCCATGAGCCTTGAGCGCCGTGGCGAGTTGCTCTACCTCTTCTGTCGCGACTACTATCCCGCCTACGTCACCCAAGCCACGGTGGCGTGGATTGAGGCCGGCATGTCCTTGCGCAAAACACCGGCCGAGCACGTCGTCCGTGGCCGGCTCCAACCACCCGCCGATTGGCATGTGGAGTATGGCGTGTATGACGAATCGCTCCGCCTCTGCCACCTCCCCACCGGCCCCGACGGACAAGGCTACTGGTTCGGCTACGATAGCACCTCGCAACGTCCGGCACCCATCTTTAAGGCGGTTGTCCCTTTGTGACTCATTTTTGCGTGAATTTCATTTTTCGGTTTCAAGATTGCGGTACGTTTTAACAGTTTCTTCTCCGGCACGTGCCATCTGGTCGGCAATGTATTGCACAAGGTCTTTCATCATAACAATCTCTTTAAATATTTTTCCGCAAAGATACGGCTTTGTACCGAGGGGAAAAAATATTTCCCGCTAAAACATATAAGGACGGAGCATCATAAATGTTCGGCGGACACAAGACCAAAGCCTCCGCCAACGCTCTGCTATTTTCCCATCGGCATACCGCTATCCGTTCATCGACATATAACGGAATTTCCGTTATCAAACCGTTATCTCCTGAAAGTGCAGTGCCGCATTATGCAAAAGTACAGTGCGGCACTATACAATTGTGTAATGCCGCATTACACTTTTCACCTATCGAAGAACTCGCACGAAAAAACAGGCATAGTCCGTCGGACAAACAAGTGTCGTCGGACAGACTTTCCTATAAAGTCCGTTGAACGGGATCCCCCCCTCCAACATAAGAATCTCTCCCCTTTCATCATTTTTCCTCCACTTTTTCATCCAACCTATTGATTTTATTGATATATTTGCAGCGGATTGAGGAAACTCGGTTCAAAGACATTAGAAAAAAGAGGCGTTATGTCTTCATCTTGTATATGCGAAGCCTGAGAAACTTCATAAAGGAAACAAGAGATGATGTAATGGTCTCCGCGCGTATGCGTGGGGCTGTTATTCCCACATCTGTTTCCAAAGGTTTTCTCAGGGCCTGCATATTAGGACGTGGTCATACAGTCCTACGCTTCTTTGTGAAACAAAAAATGCAGCATTGAGGGCTGGTGGGTATTTGGAATAAATTAAAATGAAAAGGAATTTATTAATGAGCTTTCAAACATTATTCGTTTCAGCTCTATTAATGGTTGGTTGTAGCTCCTCTACAGAGGATATCATTGAACCTGACACGCCTAAAGTGGAAAAAGATATTCAAGTATCAATCGGTTTCTCTGGTGAAATTTTGAATATTACAGAAAGCCCTTTGTCAAGAAGCACGGATGCTAAAGATTGGTATGCATTTCAAGTTTATTCTGCACCAGAAGATGGTTCTGAAGGATATTCATATTATGCATACGGTTTCTTTGACAACAAAGAAAACATGATTATCAACCTAAAGGAAGGATACAAATACAAGTTTGATGTATGTATGGTAGTAGACGGTTCCGAAAAGGTATATAAGTTTTCATTGGTAAATGCAGGATGGGCATCGATTGGTAATAGCTTCTACATTTCTTCTGATGAACATGTAAGATATATGTACGAAGGTTATTTATATCTGAAATCTAATGATACTTATGATCGCCCCAACGTAGACCGCTTCTTCGGTAGAACTACTGATTATGTTCCCACAGAGGGTGGAAAAGTAGATATCAATATGAAGCGTGTATCTTTTGGAGCTAAATTTGTAGCCAAAGAATTTACAGGAGGTAACCTTGAAATCAGCGTTGAAGGTGCTCCCATCATCAATTTGGCAGCTAGCGAAGGTAGCGAAACACAAGAAATCATTTCATTCAACAATCTTGAGAAAGCATACACCTCTACAACTGAATATTCAGAAAGTATTCCGGTCAACATCACATGGGTGAAGACAGATGGCATAAGAATCCCAATTGCATCTGAATCTGTCGCGTTCAAAAGAAACAAATTAACAACAATAGAGTTTGAAATAAAAGAGAGCACATCAAGAAGCACATTCAATCTCAATACAGACGAAACAATGGAAACGGGAGAAACGATTTCCATTGGAGGAGATGGAGCAAATACTGAAGTAAATCCTAATACATAAATTTTAGGACTGACAATAAAATTATAAAATTAGCGGCTCTACAAATGAAAACTTCACTTTGTAGAGCCGTAACTTTTTACTCAGAAGATTTATATTCTTTACCTTCGCTTCTTCCCCTTTGGAAGTTTCTTACAAGTGGTAATAGCGAGGGAAAAAAGGTCTTCCAAGTTTTTTAGGCACGGATTACTCAGATTCTCGGATAATCTTTTGTTAGTTATAATAATCCGTGTAATCCGCGAAATCCGTGCCTAAAAAGAATATTTTATTCAATCAACCCACGATTGCGGAGCAGCGCTTCGGGATTGGGCTCGGCGCCACGGAAGCGTTTGTAGAGCGTCATGGGCTCTTCACTGCCTCCCATCTCGAGGATGTTCTGGCGGAAGCTGCGTCCGGTGGCCTCGTCGAAGATGCCCTTCTCCTTGAAGGCTTCGAAGCCGTCGGCGTCGAGGACTTCGGCCCACAGGTAGCTGTAGTAGCCTACGGCATAGCCACCGCTGAAGACGTGGTTGAAGTAGGTGCTGCGGTAGCGGAAGGTGATTTCGGGGATGAGGCCAATCTTCTCGGCGATGGTCTTCTCGAAGGCGTTGGCATCAAAGTCGGTGTAGTCGGTGAGCATGTGGTACTCCATGTCGAGCAGGGCGGCAGCCACCAACTCCACGGTCTCGAAGCCCGAGTTGAACGATGAGGCGGCCTGCATCTTGGCAATCAGTTCGTCGGGGATGGCCTCGCCCGTCTGATAGTGGTGGGCATAGAGCTTCATCACCTCGGGTTCGATGGCCCAGTGCTCCATGATTTGTGAGGGAAGCTCTACGAAGTCGCGAGCCACGCTGGTACCGGCCACTGAGGGGTAGCGCGTCTGGGTGAGCATGCCATGCAGGGCGTGTCCGAACTCGTGGAAGAGGGTGCGTGCCTCGTCTATATTAAGCAGTGAGGGTGTGTCACCTGTGGGGCGGGTGAAGTTGCACACGTTCACAATCATGGGGCGCTTGTTCTCGCTGTCCACATTGAGTGGGTCAACGATATTGTTCATCCATGCACCGGCACGCTTGGTAGCGCGGGGGAAGTAGTCGGCATAGAAGAGGGCCAGGTGCGACGAATCGCCGTCGAGCACTTCAAAGGTCTTCACCTCGGGGTGGTAGATGTCAATGCCTTCGATGGGGCGGAAGTTGACGCCGAAGAGTTTGTTGGCCACCATGAACGACCCCTTGCGTACGTTGTCGAGCGAGAAGTAAGGCTTCAGTTCGCTTTCGCTCAGGGCATATTTGGCTTCGCGCAGTTTCTCTGTGTAGTACCACCAGTCCCATGCTTCCAGTTTTTCTCCCTTTCCCTCGGCATCCATCATCTTTTGCAGTTCGGCAGCCTCGGCTTTCGCCTTGGGCAGTGCGGCATTCCAGATGGTCATCAGCAGGTCGTAGGCCGCTTGGGGAGTCTTGGCCATTTTGTCCTCCAACTGATATTCGGCAAAGTTGTTGAAGCCGAAAAGTTGGGCTTTCTGTTGGCGCAGCTTCAGGATGCGGGTAATGACGGCCTTGTTGTCATTCTCGTTGTTGTTGTCGCCACGGTTGATGTAGCCGAGGTACATCTGGCGACGCAGGTCGCGGTTGTCGGCATACTGCATGAAAGGTATCCAACTGGGCTTCTGCAGGGTGAAGAGCCATCCCTCCTTGCCAACGGCTTGAGCCGATTCGCGTGCGGCGTCGATGCTGCTTTGGGGAAGTCCGGCGAGGTCCTTCTCATCGGTGATGACCAGTTGGAAAGCATTCGTCTCGGCCAGTGAGTTGTTGCCGAACTCGATGCTGGCCAGTGAGAGCTGCTTCTCAATCTCCATGAACTGCTCCTTCTGTTCAGCGTTCAGCAGGGCACCGCCGCGCACAAACATGCGGTAATACTTGTCGAGCACCATCTCCTGCTCGCGGGTCAGTCCCAAGTTAGCTTTGTTGTCATAGATAGCCTTCACGCGGGCAAACAGTGCCTCGTTCATCGTCATGTAGGCGTTGTGTTCGGTCATCAGGGGCATGATTTTCATCTCTGTCTCCTTCATCACCGAGTCGGCATCCGTCTCGTTGAGGTTGAAGAACACGCCCACCACCCGGCTCAGCAACCGTCCGCTACGCTCCAAAGCTCCGATGGTGTTGTCAAACGTAGGGGCTTCCGTGCAGGCCACGATGGCGTCGATTTCCGCCCTCTGCTGCTTGAAAGCTTCGAGGAAAGCCTCCTCGTAGTGAGTTGATTCATACTTGCTGAATTCCGGCGCGCCGTGGGGCAAAGCCGACTCCTTCAGCAACGGGTTCCCTTGTTGCCCTGTGCAGGCAACCATTGCTAACATAGCCATTCCAATAAATGCTTTTTTCATGTTTTCAGTTTATGATAGTTTGTTCCTTATTATCTAAAATGTGCGCAAAGGTAGTGAAAAACCTGCAAAAACTTCTCTTAATGTTCGCTTTTCCCTTCTTTTTCGTGTTTTGTAGATGTATGATTCAAGAACTTTCCCTGAATCTTTTGAAAAAATCACTAAGTATTAGTTTCGTAATGGAGGAATGCTTTAAAATGGAGAATGGATAAAGGGGCAGTTCGCAGAAAAATGTAAATTAATGGTAGAAGCATAAAATCTTATGCTTTGTAGAACGAATACTTCGATGGGAAAGTGAAATAAAAGAATAAGAGGGGCGGAAGTAAACACTTTCTGCCTCTCTTTTGTTCTATATTTCGATGAGGATTAAAAGTGTTTTAGGTTTTGTGGGCGGAATATGAAAAATAGTTTGTATCTTTGCCGCTAATTTAGTAACACCTATTTATAATATATATCTTAGATTATGGAAAATAAGATTCAAGAGCTGACAGACAAGCTTTTCCGCGATGGTGTGGAAAAGGGTAACGAAGAGGCGCAGCGAATCGTGGAGAAAGCTAATGGCGAGGCTGCCGAACTGGTGAAGAATGCTCAGAAGGAGGCCGAGGAGATTGTGGCTGCTGCTGAGAAGAAAGCGGCTGAGTTGCTGAACAACACGAAGAAGGAGTTGGGACTGTATGCCGGACAGACAGTGAACGCATTGAAGAGCGAAGTTGCCAACTGCTTGACAAATAATGTGGTGGCCGATGCTGTGAAGGGATTGGTGGAGGACAAGGATTTCCTCTGCAAGTTTGCCGTGGCACTGGCCGAAAAGTGGGTTGCTGACGAGGCTGTGGTTATATCTTCGGCTGAAGCTGAAACATTGAAGTCTTATTTTGCATCGAAGGCAAAGGCTTTGCTGGACAAGGGAGTGAAGATTGAACAGGTGAACGGACAGAAATCGCTCTTCACGATTGCTCCGGCCGACGGTTCGTACAAGGTGAACTTTGGTGCTGAGGAGTTTGAGGAGTTCTTCAAGTCGTTCCTGCGTCCGCAGTTGGTGGAGATGTTATTTTAATGAAGGAATTAAGGAATTAAAGAATTAAAAGGTGACTTTCACTGGGTTAATTTTTTAATTGTTAATTATTAATTTTGAAAGAATGAGTAGCTATTATTGCCTGATGGCGGGATTGCCTGACATTGCGCTGAACGGTGGCGGACAGAGGGCACAGTCGGTGGCTGGCTTCAAGGAGGTGCTTTCCGAGGTGCTGACTGAGGCGGACAAGAAGCTGATGTTCTACTTCTACCTGCGGTATGATTGCTTGAACTTGGTGAAACTGCTGAAGTCACCCGAGGCGGAGATCAGTCTGTTGGGCAACTACTGCCGTGAGCAGTACGAGGAGGTGATGGAGTCGGTTCGTGAAAAGAGCTTCAATGCACGTCGCTATCCGTCGTTCTTCGCTACCTTCGTTGGCGACTATGCCTGCAACAAGGACAAGAAGGGGTACTTTCCCGAGGATGCCATCTTGCTGGAGTATTATAAATATGCCTTGAAGTGTCCTGACCAGATGTTGCGCCAATGGTTTGAGATGAACCTGAACGTGACCAATATCCTGACGGCCTTGATTGCCAGGAAGTATGATTGGAACGTGGCTGACTATATCCAGGGTGATAACGAGGTGTGCGAGATGATACGCCAAAGCAGTGCGCGCGACTTTGGATTGGGTCTGGAATTGGACTATGTGGCCGAACTGATGAAGATTGTCGAGTGTGAAGACCCCGTAGAGAAGGAGAAACGCATCGATGCTTTCAAGTGGATGTGGCTGGAGGACAAGACTTTTATGGATGTGTTCTCCATCGACGCCGTGTTTGCCTACATGTGCAAGCTGGAGATGCTGGAGCGCTGGGAGAAACTGGATGTGGAGACGGGACGCGAGACTTTCCGCCAGATTATCGAGAATCTGCGTAGCGAGGCACAGGTGCCGGAGGAATTTAAACGATAAAACTAAAAAAATAGAATCATTATATGACAAAAGGAACTGTTAGTGGCGTTATCGCCAACATGGTAACGCTGAAGGTGGACGGCCCCGTAGCTCAAGGCGAGATATGCTACATTGAGACCGGTGGCGACCGTCTGATGTCGGAGGTCATTAAGGTGGTAGGTTCGGACGTGTACGTACAGGTGTTCGAGAGTACCCGTGGCCTGAAAGTGGGAGCCGTGGCCGAGTTTACGGGTCACATGCTGGAAGTGAAGCTGGCTCCTGGTATGTTGTCGAAGAACTTCGACGGATTGCAGAACGACCTGGACAAAATGGAGGGTGTGTTCTTGAAACGTGGACAGTACACCGACCCCATTGATGAAGACCGCCTGTGGGAGTTTACCCCCATTGCCAAGGTGGGCGATGAGGTGCAGGCTGCCGACTGGTTGGGCGGTGTGGAGGAGAATTCACAACCGCTGAAAATCATGGCTCCCTTCCAGTTGGAGGGTAAGGCCAAGGTGAAGAGCATCGCATCCAAGGGACAATATAAGGTGTCGGACGTGATTGCCGTGTTGACCGATGCTGAAGGAAAGGACATCGAGGTGAACATGATTCAGCACTGGCCGGTGAAATTTGCCATGACGAACTACAAGCAGAAACCGCGTCCCTTCAAATTGTTGGAGACGGGTGTGCGCACCATCGATACGTTCAACCCCATCGTAGAGGGTGGTACGGGCTTCATCCCCGGTCCCTTCGGTACGGGTAAGACGGTGCTCCAGCACGCTATTTCAAAGCAGGCAGAGGCGGACATTGTTATCATTGCAGCCTGTGGTGAGCGTGCCAACGAGGTGGTGGAAATCTTTACTGAGTTCCCCGAATTGGTTGACCCCCACACGGGACGCAAGCTGATGGAGCGTACCATCATCATTGCCAACACCTCTAACATGCCTGTGGCTGCCCGTGAGGCTTCGGTGTATACAGCCATGACGATGGCCGAGTATTACCGTGCGATGGGTCTGCGTGTGTTGCTGATGGCTGACTCTACGTCACGTTGGGCACAGGCTCTGCGCGAGATGTCGAACCGTATGGAGGAGTTGCCCGGTCCCGATGCGTTCCCCATGGACCTCTCGGCCTTGATTTCAAACTTCTACGGCCGTGCAGGATACGTTTATCTGAACAATGGCGAGGTGGGCTCCATCACCTTCATCGGTACGGTGTCGCCCGCCGGTGGTAACTTGAAGGAGCCTGTGACGGAGAACACCAAGAAGGTGGCCCGTTGCTTCTACGCCCTGGAGCAGGACCGTGCCGACAAGAAACGCTATCCGGCCGTAAACCCCATCGACTCTTATTCAAAATACTTGGAATATCCCGAGTTTGCCGAATACATCAAGGAGCGCATCAACGACCGTTGGATTCCGAAGGTGCTCGACTTGAAGACCCGTATGCAACGTGGTAAGGAGATTGCCGAGCAGATCAACATCTTGGGTGACGACGGTGTGCCCGTGGACTACCACGAGACATTCTGGAAGTCGGAGGTCATCGACTTTGTCATCCTGCAACAGGATGCATTCGACGAAGTGGATGCCGTGACTTCGCTGGAACGTCAGGAGGAGATTCTCGACTTGGTGGTGGACATCTGCAACATCGACTTCAAGTTTGACAACTTCCTGGATGTGGTGAATTATTTCAAGAAGATGATTAACGTCTGCAAGCAGATGAACTACTCCGAATACAAGTCAGAACAATACTATGACTTCAAGAATCAGGTTCAGGAGATGCTTGCAGCACACAAATAATATAAGGTATAGAAAATATGGCAACAACAGCATTCCAAAAAGTATATACGAAAATCAGCCAGATTACGAAGGCCACTTGTTCGCTAAAGGCAAAGGGAGTGGGCTACGATGAACTGGCCACCATCAACGGCAAACTGGCTCAGGTTGTGAAGATTGCAGGCGATGACGTGACCCTCCAGGTGTTTGAGGGTACGGGTGGCATCCCCACTAACGCCGAAGTGGTGTTCCTTGGCAAGGCTCCCTCTTTGAAGGTGGGCGAGCAATTGTCGGGACGTTTTTTCAATGCCTACGGACAACCTATTGACGGTGGTCCGGAGATTGAGGGCAAGGAGGTGGAAATCGGTGGTCCCTCGGTGAACCCCGTGCGTCGTAAGCAACCGAGTGAACTGATTGCAACCGGTATTGCCGGTATCGACTTGAACAATACCCTCGTGTCGGGTCAGAAGATTCCGTTCTTTGCCGACCCCGACCAGCCTTTCAACGAAGTGATGGCCATGGTGGCCCTGCGTGCCAAGGTTGATAAGATTATCTTGGGTGGTATGGGTATGACCAACGACGACTATTACTTCTTCCGCAACACATTCTCCAACGCCGGTGCGTTGGACCGCATCATCTGTTTCATGAACACCACCGAGGACCCCGCCGTAGAGCGTCTGTTGATTCCCGACATGGCGTTGACGGCTGCCGAGTACTTCGCCGTGGAGAAGAACGAGAAGGTGCTTGTGTTGCTGACCGACATGACCTCGTATGCCGACTCGTTGGCTATCGTGTCGAACCGTATGGACCAGATTCCTTCGAAGGACTCTATGCCCGGTTCGCTCTACTCCGACTTGGCAAAGATTTACGAGAAGGCCGTGCAGTTCCCCGAAGAGGTGGGTGGTGGCTCCATCACCATCATTGCCGTGACTACGCTTTCGGGTGGCGACATCACGCACGCCGTACCCGATAACACCGGTTACATCACCGAAGGTCAGCTCTATCTGCGCCGTGATTCCGACATCGGTAAGGTTATCGTCGACCCGTTCCGCTCACTGTCTCGTCTGAAGCAGTTGGTGGCCGGAAAGAAGACCCGTAAGGACCATAGCCAGGTAATGAATGCGGCTATCCGCCTCTACTCCGATGCGGCTAATGCCAAGACCAAGCTTGAGAATGGTTTCGACCTGACGGACTATGACAACCGTTGTCTGGACTTCGCCAAGGATTATGCCGGCAAATTGCTGGCTATTGATGTGAACCTCGACACCGAGGAGATGCTCGACGTGACGTGGACGCTCTTCCGCAAGTACTTCAAGATTGAAGAGGTGAATATCAAGAAGGAGTTTACCGACATTTACTGGAAAGACTAAAACAAGAGGTGTGATAACCCTTTAATTCTTAGTTGGAATAAAAGAAATGGCAATAAAGTTTCAATATAACAAGACATCGCTTCAGCAGATTGAAAAGCAACTGAAGATGCGACAACGCACCTTGCCCATTATTAAGAGCAAGGAGACGGCGTTGCGCCTCGAGGTGAAGAAATGCAAGGAGGAGGCCGTGGCTTTGGAGAAGAAACTGGAAAGTCAGATTGGAGGATACGAGACGATGTATGCCCTTTGGGGAGAGTTTGACCCGTCGCTGGTGGCTCTGAAGGATGTGGAACTGGATGTGAAGAAGATTGCCGGTGTCCGCGTCCCCGTCCTGAAGAATATACGTCTTGAAGTCCGTCCGTTCGGCTTGTTCAGTGCTCCCAAGTGGTACTTCGACGGGATCAATCTGTTGCAGGGCCTTGCCAAGACGGCTGTTGAGCGCGAATTTGTGCTTGCCAAGCTGGGGCTGTTGGAACATGCCCGCAAGAAGACCACTCAGAAGGTGAACCTTTTTGAGAAGGTGCAGATTCCGGGATTCCAAGAGGCCGTGCGCAAGATTAAGCGATTCATGGAAGATGAGGAGAACCTCTCCAAGTCTTCACAGAAAATCTTGAAATCACTTCAGGAGAAGAGAAAGGAGGCTGAGGCATGATTCTGAAAATGGAAAAATTAGTGCTTCTTATTCGCAGTAAGGAGTATCGGGGGTTTTTGGAAGAACTTCGTGGATTGGGAGTTGTTCATGTGGAGATGAATCAGAGCGTCGGTGCTGACAAAGACCTCCTTGAATTCATGCAAAAGCGGACGGCGTATCAGGCGTTGCAGAAGAATCTGACCATTGCTGCCACTGCCTGTAAGGATGCCGTGTCGGAGCCTGCCGGGGAGTTGTCCGTTGAGCAGGTGTCAACCCGATACGATGCGTACCAGCAACAACTTCAGGCCCTGTTCACCCAATCGCAAGAGGTGGCTAAGGACATCGCGGAGCTGGAAGTCTGGGGCGACTTTGACTGGAAATCGGTAGACCGGCTTGGCGAGAATGGCTGGAAGATGCAGTTCTTTGCTTGTCCCGAAAAGAGCTTCGACGAGGCGTGGGTGGCCGAGTATAATGCGACTCCCATCAGTAGCAAGAACGGACAGACCTATTTTGTGACGATAAACAACCGGTTGGTGGAATTGCCCGCTACTCCCGTCAGTTTGCCTCGCAAGAGCCTCTCATCATTGTTGGCCGAGCAGGGCAGCTTGCAGCACGAGGCGAAGGAACTGACCGGTGCGTTCAATGCCTTCTGCAAAACCTCCCTGCCACAGGTGGATAAAGCCTTGTCCAATCTGGAGAGCGAAATCAATCTGATGGAGGTCGACCAGTTCGGAGGCGAGCGTGTGGCCGGTGGTGCCGTGGTAGTGATGGATGGTTGGGTGCCGGCCGAGAATGCCGCTGAGGTGCGTCAGATGCTTGATGCCAAGGGCGTGTTCTATGAGATGCGTCCGGCTGAAAAGGAGGACAATGCCCCCATCAAGTTGAAGAATGGCAGAATCAGTCGCCTGTTCGAGATGCTTACCCGCATGTACGGTATGCCCGACTATGGCGAGTTTGACCCCACTCCTCTGTTCGCACCCTTCTATGCATTGTTCTTCGGTATGTGCGTGGGCGATGCCGGTTACGGACTCTTCGTCATAGCCTTGGGGCTCTACTTGAAGTCCAAGTTAAGCAAGTCCATGTCAGGGTTGCTCAATCTGCTCATCACCTTAGGTGCAGCCACCACCATCGTGGGGGCCTTGTTCAACACCTTCTTCGGTTTTGCACTCACCGATTTCCATTTGCCCGAATGGATGAGTTCGCTCCTCATAACAGGCAAGTGGGACGGCACTGCTTACGACAAGACCATGGTGTTGGCCCTTCTGGTAGGTATGTTCCACATCTGTTTTGCCATGACGGTGAAGTCCATTTGCACCACCGTCCGCTATGGTTTCAAGAATGCCCTCTCCGATTGGGGATGGTGGTTGTTGGTTTGTGGCTCCGTTGTGGTGGCCACGCTCAACTACCTGGGAGTCATCGACATGGAAGTTTCCAAGATGGCCTTCATCGGTGTCGGAGGCGTGTCGGCCATAGGCATCTACCTGTTGAACAACCTTCGTCGCAATGTCTTTGTCAACGTGGGTGCCGGCCTTTGGGACACCTATAACATGGCCACAGGCCTTATGGGCGACCTCTTGTCTTACCTCCGTCTCTACGCCCTTGGCTTGGCCGGTGGTATGTTGGGAGGTGTGTTCAACGACTTGGGCCTCCAGCTCAAGGACTCCATGGACGGTGTGCTTTTCGGCATCCCCGGCTGGATTTGTTGCGGACTGATTTTCGTGGCAGGCCACACGTTGAACATTGCCCTCTCATGCTTGAGCGGATATGTACACTCCATTCGTCTGACCTTTGTCGAGTACTTCAAGAACTCCGGTTACGATGGTCGTGGCGTGGCTTACAATCCCTTTGCAGAGAAGAAGGGGGAGTAGTGAGGTGAAAAAAAACAAAGAAACAAAACATTATTAACAACTTAAAAATTTATAAATTATGGAATTAGAACTTTTATTAGGTTATTTGGGCGTAGGTTTGATGCTTGCCCTTTCAGGTATCGGAAGCAGCTATGGTACAACCATTGCCGCTAATGCAGCAGAAGGTGCTTTGAAGAAGGACACGACGAAGTCAGCCGGTTACATGATTCTTTCAGCGATGCCCGCTTCTCAGGGTCTTTATGGCTTCGTAGCCTTCATGACCTTCGGTTCAGACGTGACAGCTGAGAACGGTCTGTTGAAGTTTGCCATCGGCATCAGTGTAGGTTTGGTGCTCCTGTTGTCTGCCATCCGTCAGGGTCAGCTCTGTGCAAACGGTATTGCCGGCATGGCACAGGGTCATGATGTACAGACCAACACCATGATTTATGCCGCTCTTCCCGAGTTTTATGCCATCCTTGCCCTGGTTGCAACCTTCTTGGTATAAGCCTCGCGCTTGAGCAATAAAAAAAGAGAGAGAGGGTGGGTTCTATCGAAGCAGATAGGGCCCACCCTCTCTCCCTTTGGGGTAAGTTTCGCAAGCTCAACTTTCTTGTAGATAAAGGGAGTTAAAAGGAGATATCGCTTCGCTCCCTTTTATCTCCCTTTATCTCCTTTATCTCCTTTATCTCCTTTATCTCCTTTATCTGGGTCAGTCCGAAAAGTCGGTTGTATATAATTGGTTTACATGATGTCTCTGTCATTCTGAACGCAGTGAAGAATCTGTAAACGCAAGCAGAATACTATAATGCTGACGTATTCAGATTTTTCGGACAGAGTCCTCAACAACCCGTCTTCACTGCGTTCAGAATGACACAGAGACGGAATAATTTGCAACTGGATTTTTGGACTGTCCCCTTTATCTCCTTTATCCCTAAATTCACTTCGCCTCCAACACATTGGCAGAGAGGCCATCAGAGGCTTGCAGGATGCCCAGCAGAGGAGTCTTTTCACGGGCGGCATTGAGCGAGCCCATCAGTTCATAGCTCTGAAAGGGGAGGTCCCAGGCGGACATGTGCCAACGGATGGCAAGGATTTCCTCCTTTGTCAGCTCGAGGCCCGATTGGAGAAGGACGATGACGGACTTCTCGCCATGTCCCACGGGGAAGTCGGAGTAGTCGACGTCGTAGCCCTCATAATCTTCCCAAATGCCTCGCTCATTTTTGCGACGTTTGATGGCGCGTTTGTAGATTTCGGCCTTGCACGTGTCGTGCAACAAGGTGGTGAGGATGACACTCTCGACAGGCAACTGAGGCTCCAGTTCGGGCCTGATGAGCAACACCTGCTTGCGCACCATCAGTGCGATGCGACACACGCCCAGCGAATGTTCGAGCAGTCCCCCCTCGTAGGAAAGATGGAAGCGTGTGGAGGCGGGTGCTTCGAAGAACCCCGATTCGTCCAACATGCTGATCACTTCGTCCACTCCTTTGCGTCCGGTGGATTGCAGGAGTTCGATAAACTTGTCCCTGTTAGCGGTTATCACTTCTTTGTTTGTCGGCATAACTATGTTTCCTTTCTTTTATATTTTTAAGTTTCGCAAGCTTATTTTTTAGGGGAGATAGAAGGAGAGATTCTTTCATTAATCCGTGCTCACTCCACCTTTTCGGGTCCGTCGGTGGTCTTTCCCGAGATGACGAGCAGCTCGTCCCCCTCAAAGAGTTGCAGCGAGCCGTTGGGCACGATGTATTCCCCCTCGCGTCGCACCAGCATCACCAGGGTGCCTTGTGGCAGATTCATGGTGCGCAGGGTGTCGCCATCGGCCAGCAGGTCGGTGGTGAGGGTGATGGTGCGCATTTTGGTGCCCACCTCCTCGGGGATTTCGATGCCAAAGGTGTCTTCCTCCTCAGGCATAGGCTCGTCCAGATGCAGGCGACGTGCCACGGTGGAGATGGTAGACCCCTGAATCACCAACGACAGGATGGTGATGAAGAAGACGATGTTGAAAATGACTCTCGCCCCCTCGACCTCGGCCACCACGGGATAGGTGGCAAAGATGATGGGGACGGCTCCGCGCAGCCCCACCCACGAGACAAACCAACGCGATGACAGGCCCAATCCCCGGAAGGGCAACAGGCTGATGAAGACGCTGAGCGGACGCGACACCACCATCATGAACACTCCGATGAGGATGGCAGGCAAGGCGATGTCCAACATCTCGTGGGGATTGACGAGCAGACCCAGCGAGAGGAACATGACGATTTGGAAAAGCCACGTCATTCCGTCCATGAAGCTGGCCATCTCGCGCCGGTTGGTCAGCTTGTGGGCATTGCCCACCACCATGCCGGCAATGTAGACGGCCAGGTAGCCATTGCCCTTCAGCAACGACACGATGGTGAATATCAGGAACGTGCCACTGAGCAGAAGCAGGGGATAGAGCGACGAGTTGTTCAGGTTGATGCGGTTGATGACCCTCACCATGAGCCGTCCCAGCAGGTAACCGCCCAATCCGCCCACGGTGAACTGGACGAGCAACAGGCCAAGGATGCCCCAAAGGCTCATGCCATCCGTCTGTATAACCTGTATCAGGGCAATGGTGAGCATGTAGGCCATGGGGTCGTTGCTACCGCTCTCCAACTCCAGCATGGGGCGCAGGTTGTGCTTCAGGTGCATCCGCTGGGAGCGCAGGATGTTGAACACCGAAGCCGAGTCCGTACTCGACATGGTAGCTGCCAACAGGAGCGACGTCATCAATGGCAGCCCGATGCCCGAGAAACCGACATGGGACAGGCCATAGATGAATACTCCCGTGAAGAGCGTGGTGAGCAGCACACCCAGCGTCGACAGCGCTATGCCCGGCCCCAACACGGGGCGTATCTCCTTGAAATTGGTGTCCATACCACCCGAGAAGAGGATGACACAGAGCGAAATCATGCCGATGAACTGAGCCTCGGCCGCATTGTGGAACTGCAATCCCAGTCCGTCGCTACCGAACGCCATGCCCACCATCAGAAAAACCAACAACGTGGGCACGCCAAAGCGGAAACCCGCCTTGCTGACAATGATGCTGACAAAGAGCAGGACAGCACCGATGAGAATAATTCCTTCGGGAGTAAATGTCATAATATGCGTAAGAACTTTAATGTTTGTAGTGCAAAGATAAGGATGTCATTTGAAAAAACAAAGAAAAATCAGCGTTTGTTTTTCCCCGAAGGAAATATTTCATCCTTTTTTTGACAAAGGTCAAAGGTCAAAGGACAAAGGTCAAAGGTCAAAGGACTAAGGCTATATCGCGAAGCCAGCTTTTGACCCTTAACCTTTAACCTTTGATTGTGGGCGCAGCTCCCCCTACATACACGATACCACGCCCAGGCTCGTACCAATCGCCGTAAGGATGGTGATGAGCGTCTGAATAATGATTTTCCAAATATCTCGTTTTTCCATAAGTCTAATACAATTTGCAAAGTGAAATTTGATTTACTTCTTTTCTTCTTTGTGGAAAGAATAAAAAAGATAACAAAAAAGAAGAACCACCCGACTACACCAGAAAGGCTACTCGTCGGCAAAAATCCTAAGCGTTCTTCTCGTTTAGGAAAAGCATCGCGATTTTTAGCTTCGTAGCGGGAGCCGGTGGGTCTTCTTTTTGTTACCTTTTCTTCTCACCAAGGAGAAGAAAAAGTAAGGTTAAAGCGGATTCCCCCCCGTTCCCGAGCCACCATCATTGGTGCCAGTGTCGTCGCCGGAGGTGTCATCGCCACCCTCGGCCTCCTCCTCGGCGCCCAACTTGAGCCACTCCACCGTGTGGGGGATGCAGCTGCGCGTGGCCACCGTGCCATCGGAGTTGCGGGAGTTCTCGGGGACGAAGCGCACGCGGATGGCGCTAATCTGCGCTGCACTCACCTTCTCCTCCGTCTCCACACCCTGCTTGGCCGAGTTGATGACGTAGCGGAAGTTGCCCAGCCCCTCCAGTTTCACACTCTTGCCCTGGGCCATAAACTCGCCCATGATGGCTCCAATCTCGCTGAGCACGGCGCGGCAGTCCGAGAGGGTCACCGTCGAGCGGTCGCTCAATGCCTGTGCCAGTTCCTTGGTGCTGATGGCCTTGCCCACCACCACCGACTGAGGATGCCACAAGCCACTCTTCTTCTGAAATCTTGCTTTGTAAAATGCCATAGTTTAGTTAAAAATTAAAAGTTAAAAATTAAAAGTTTTAGGGTTAATAATCGGTTTGAGCGTCTTTCGGTCACTGATTTCCCCTCACTGGCCACTTGAGAGAACATCATTGCCCGACCGACAATGCAAAGATACAACACGAGGGAGGGGGAATGCAAATATTCTCCCCACTTTCTTTTCCGCCCGTTCGCAACGCACTGATTTACAACACTCTATTTTCATCAAAAATAACATCGAAGCAAAGTGTTTCGAAATGTTAATAATACCTTTTCCCCAAGCCTCCCCCTAGTTCAGGTGGATACAGTTAGTTACAGTTACAGTTTTTTTTTTGCCCTGTGTATGTGTATGGTTTGATTGCCTCTCCAAGGTATTATATATATTATATATAATTTTTTATATAATATATATAATAAAATATATTTACACGTTTTCTACACATATCCGCCAACAAGCGTGTATGAGGGGAAAAATAAAACTGTAACTGTAACCAACTGTAACCTTTGCCGTATCCTTGTCAGCTCAACAACTAATTTTCCGACAAACCCTTTGCACGGACAATTATTTTCCGTATATTTGCACAAACATAAACATCCTGTCGCATGAACAACTTTAACTGTGTAGTAAATAATATAAACAAATCGGGGGGGTAAAAAGTAGCCTTTCTGATTACGGGCGCGCGCGTATAAAGCGGCTGACTGAGCACGGTTGTGCTTGGTTGGCCGCTTTTGTTGTATCTGTATGCTTCATTGGTTGTAGCGAAGAGCCGGAAAATATTGACGAAGCGAGAGTTAACGACACTCGCACCACAGAAAATCCCGACTCTGCGGATACCTTTACGGGAGAAATTTCGGATTGGGAGGAGGGCAATGCCAGTGTGCTCAATCAAGTGTCCAACTCTGAAGCCTCGAAGCCATGAGCACCGACAAGCAGCGCGCCGAGTTGCATAAAACCATTTGGAAAATTGCAGACCAATTGCGCGGGTCGGTGGATGGTTGGGAGTTCAAGAGCTATGTGCTGGGTACCCTCTTCTATAGGTACATTTCTGAAAGCATCACCGAATATGTCAACCGTCTGCAACACGAGGCGGGAGAGACTGATTTTGACTACACGCTGATGAGCGACGAAGATGCCGAATACGGCCGCGAGCAGATTGTGGACGAAAAAGGCTACTTCATCCCACCCAGCCACCTGTTTGCCAATGTGGCGAGAAATGCCAGTGCCGACGAAAACCTGAACGAAACTCTCAGCCGCGTTTTCCGTGGTATCGAAGCCTCGGCACAGGGTCATCCGTCGGAAGACGACCTGCGCGGTCTCTTTGGCGACTTCCTCGTAGATAGCACCTCGCTGGGGCGCACCGTGAGCAAGCGCAACGAACTGCTTGCCAAGGTGCTGGAGTCGGTGGCAGGCATGGATTTGGGCGGCTCGTTCACCGACCACAAGATTGATGCCTTTGGCGATGCCTACGAGTTTCTGATGCAGATGTATGCCGCCCATGCGGGCAAGAGTGGTGGCGAATATTTCACCCCTCCTGCCGTCAGCGAGCTATTGGCTAGGCTCTGCTTGATACGCAATCCCCTCATTCGCCGTGTGTACGACCCTGCTTGCGGCAGTGGCTCGTTGTTGCTGAAGTTTGCAAAAATCATTGGTCACGACCACTCCGATTTGGAGTACTACGGGCAAGAAATCAACCCCAGCACCTACAACCTTTGCCGCATCAACATGTTTCTTCATGGCATAGGTTTCGACAAGTTCGACATCCAGTTGGGCGACACCTTGACCGACCCCCGACACATGGATTTGGTGCACAGTGTGAATGGTTTCGATGCCATAGTGAGCAACCCTCCTTATAGCATCAAGTGGGAGGGCGAGGACAACCCCATCCTGATAAACAACGAACGCTATGCCCCTGCCGGCATCCTGGCACCCAAGTCGAAGGCTGATTTGGCTTTTGCCATGCATATGTATCACCACCTGAGCGAAAGCGGTGTGGCATCTATCGTAGAGTTTCCGGGTGTGCTCTATCGAGGCGGTGCCGAGCAGAAAATCCGTCAATACCTCGTTGAGCACAATGCCATCGATGCCGTCATCCAGTTGCCTGCCAACCTCTTCTTTGGGGTGGGCATTGCCACTTGCGTCCTTGTATTGCGCAAAGGCACACGCACGGACAACAAAGTGCTGTTTGTGGATGCTTCTTCCTGCTTTGAAAAGGAAGGAAACAAGAACTATCTGCGCCCCTATCATCAAGACCGCATAGCTGAAGCGATAGAAAAGCGTGAGGATGAGCAATACTTCTGCCGTTTGGTAAAGAAAGAAGATATTTTGGCCAACGATTGCAACCTCAGTGTATCCAGCTATGTAGAGCAGGAGGATACGCGCGAGGTGATTGACATTGAGCAAATCAACACCAACCTCGCCTCTTTGATAGCAGAAGGCCATGCGCTGAATGCCCGTATTGAGGAGATAATTAAAGAATTGGAGGGATGAGTATGGTGGAGTGGAAGAAGTTAGGGGAGGTTTGTGTTGTTCATACAGGTGGGCAATTAAATCGTAATGATATGATTGAAGAAGGGCTGTATCCTGTCATCAATGGTGGAAAGACACCTTCTGGATATACAAATTCTTTTAATGAACGCGCAAATAGTATAACAATTTCACAAGGCGGTGAATCTGCCGGCTACGTAAATTGGATAGATACGGACTTTTGGGCTGGTGCACATTGTTATGTTGTAGAGCACGATGATAATATTGTGAAAAGATATTTATATCACACACTCAAAAATATAGAAGTCGTTTTACAATCAGTAAAACAAGGCGCAGGAATCCCTGGATTAAATAGGAAAACATTGTATAAACAAGTCATCCCTATCCCCACCAAGTCAGAGCAATCCCGCATCGTCGGCATCCTCGATACCTTCACCGCCAGCATCGCCAACTTGAAAGCACAAATCAAGGAGCGACGCAAGCAATACGAATATTATCGTGACCAACTCCTCGACCTCGAAGGAAAAGAGGGGGTGGAGATGAAGACGCTGGGGGAAGTTGGTGAAATTAGAGGACGAATCGGTTTCAGAGGATACACACGTGAAGACCAAGTAGGAGAGGGAGAAGGTGTGTTGTCATTAAGTCCAGGAAATATTGTTAATGGGATAATGGACTATAATAACTCAACTTATATTACTTGGCAAAAGTATGAAGAATCACCCGAAATAAAGATTTATGATGGCGATATTATTTTCTGTAAAACAGGTTCCACGGTAGGGAAAGTTTCTATTGTAAGTCATTTACCGTATAAGGCAACAATAAACCCGCAGTTAGTAGTATTAAAGGAGATAAAGATAAACTCAAATTTTTTGTTATATACGCTTGGCACATATAGAATTCAATCTTTAGTTAAAGCATTAGCTGGGGTTGGTTCAGTACCCAATATATCGCAAGCAAAATTAAATGAACTCATCATTCCATTGCCCTCCAAGCAAGAACAACTCCGCATCGTCTCCATCCTCGACCAATTCGAGGCCAGCATCGCCAACCTCGAAGCCCAGTTGAAGGAGCGCGAAAAGCAATATGAATATTATAGGAATCAATTATTAACGTTTGAATAAGCCATTCTTATGACCGAAAACTTCAACATCGTAATCCAGCAAAGCAACCTCACGGTGATGACCCGCTATGAGGAGTGCCCCAAGGATGCACAGCGCTACCAAGGCGAGGCATCGTTGGAGGATGGCCTGATACGCCAACTGGTGGCACAGGGGTATGAGCGCCTGCACATCGACACCGAAGAGGGGCTTATCAGCAACCTGCGCACACAACTGGAGAGGCTGAACGGTATCCAACTGAGCGATGCTGAATGGAAACGGCTCTTCACACTGGAGATTGCCAACGAAAACCTGAACATCGAGGACAAAACCGAGCGCATACAGCGCGACCCGATACTGAACATCGTGCTGGACAATGGCGAGACAAAGAACATCCGCCTGATAGACAAGCAGGACATCTACAACAACACCGTGCAGGTGATGAACCAATATACCCCCACGGGAGGCACAGCCAAAAACCGCTACGACGTGACCATCCTTGTGAACGGCCTGCCACTGGTGCACATCGAACTGAAGCGCCGGGGAGTGGATATCAAGGAGGCATTCAACCAGATAAACCGCTACGGACGCGAGACGTTTTGGGCTGACAACGGGCTGTTCGACTATGTGCAGCTGTTTGTCATCTCGAACGGCACCTTTACCAAATACTACAGCAACACCACCCGCTATGCCCATGTGCAGGAGGCTGCCAAGCAGAAGACAAGGGTGAAGACACAAAGCAACTCGTTTGAGTTCACCAGCTATTGGGCCGATGCCGAAAACCGCATCATCAACGATTTGGAGGATTTTGCGGCTACTTTCTTGGCCAAGGAAGCACTGCTGAACATCCTGACCAAATACTGCGTATTTACCGTTGACAAGAACCTGATGGTGATGCGCCCTTATCAGATAGCAGCTACCGAGCGCATTCTGCTGAAGATACAGTATGCCCACAACCGCCGCTTGCAGGGTACACGCCGTGCAGGAGGCTACATCTGGCACACCACGGGAAGCGGCAAGACACTGACCTCCTTTAAGACAGCGCAACTGGCATCGAAGTTGAAGAAAGACGACAAATCGTACCTGCTCGACAAGGTGCTGTTTGTGGTTGACCGCAAAGACCTCGACTATCAGACGATGAAGGAGTACGACAACTTCGAGAAGGATGCCGCCAACAGCAATGCCAACGCGGCCATACTGCTGCGTCAGTTGAATGACCCCACGAGCCGCATCATCATCACCACCATACAGAAGTTGAGCAACCTGCTGAAATCGGGCAAGGAAATCAAGTGCCTGGAGAAGGAGGTGGTGCTGATATTCGACGAGTGTCACCGCTCGCAATTCGGCGACATGCACCAGCTCATCACCAAGAAGTTCAAGAAATACTATATGTTCGGCTTCACAGGCACACCCATCCTTGGCAAGAATGCCAGCACCACCAGCAAGGACAAGAAACTGGTCACCACGGCGCAGCTATTTGGCGGCGAACGCGACGATGAGGGTAAACGCACAAAACCCCTGCACAAATACACCATCATCAACGCCATCAACGACAAGAATGTGCTGAAATTCAAGATTGACTATGTGCGCACCATGCGCAAGCGCGAGGGCATGGAGGATGAGCAAGTGTGGGGCATTGACTCGGAAGAGTTGCTGAAAAACGACCAGTACATCACCAACAACGCGAAGTACATCCTTGACAACTTTGCACGCAAGACGAAACGTAGCGAGAACTTCTACATAGGGGTGACAAAGAATGTGGTGGAGATGGCCAAGGCTCGCAAGAAGAAGGTAGAAGAGATTAGGGGTAAGGAAGAGGTGCAGGGCTTCAACTCCATCTTTGCAGTAGATAGCACGGAGAAAGCCCGTCTCTACTACGACAAGTTTGCCCAGTTGCAAGCCGACAAGCCCAAGGACGAACAGTTGCGCATTGCCACCATCTTCACTTTTGCCCCCAACGAGGCCGAAGGTGACAGCCTTGGCGCACTGGAAGATGAGAACCCCGAAGGCACCGACCGCTTGGATGAAGTGAGCAAGGAGTTCTTGGCTCGTGCCATCGACGAATACGACAAGGCGTTTGGCACAACCTACGGGGTGGATGCCCAGCGCTTTGCCAACTACTACAAGGACATTTCCCTGCGCATGAAGAACAAGGAGATTGACATCCTGATTGTAGTGGGCATGTTCTTGACGGGCTTTGATGCCAAGACATTGAACACCCTGTGGGTCGATAAGAACCTGAAGATGCACGGCCTGTTGCAGGCTTTCAGCCGCACCAACCGCATACTGAATGCTGTAAAGGATTGTGGCAATGTGGTGTGCTTCCGCAACCTTGAACAGCAGGTGAAGGATTGCTTCGCCCTCTTTGGCGATAAGGATGCCAGCGGCCTGATAACCATGCGCCCGTTTGAAGACTATTTCAATGGGTACGACGATGACAAGGGCGTGCATCAGCGGGGCTATCGGGAGATAGAGTTACTGTTGGCTGAGAAATTCGACTTGCACACCATCGGGGAGATGCGGACGCTGGAAGAAAAGAAAGAGTTTGTCCGCCTGTTCAGTGCCCTGCTGAAATTGCGTAACCTGCTTGGCGCATTCGATGAGTTTGGCGAAGCCCAGCTGACACTGAGCGACTATCAGATACAGGATTACACCTCGTGGTACATCGACCTGCGCGACGAATTCAAGAAAGAAGCCAGTGCAGGCAAGGAGAAGGTGAACGACGATGTGGTGTTCGAGATAGAGCTGGTCAAACAGGTGCAGATAGGCATTGAGTACATCCTGGCACTGGTGGCCGAATACCACCAAGGCAATTGTCAGGATAAGGAAGTGGTGGTGAAGATTCAGAAGGCCATCACCTCGAGCCCCGACCTGCGTAGCAAGCGTGAATTGATAGAGCAGTTCATCGAACGCATGACACCCAGCGATGCCGACGATGTATATGGCCGTTGGGATGACTATGTGGACGAACAGCGAGCAGCCGACCTACAACGCATCATCGACGAAGAGAAATTGAAGCAGGCAGAAACCGAAGCGTTTATGACACATGCCTTCGAAGAGGGCTACGTCAGCAGCATAGGCACTGCCATCACCAAGATATTGCCACCCATGCCCCTGTTTGGCGGAGGTGGCAAGAGAGCTGAGAAGAAGAAGACTGTATTTGAAAAACTGCAGGTGTTCTTCAACAAGTATTATGATTTGATAATCAACAGATAATAAAGAAAAAAAAGAGAAAACGATAAACATACATAAGCAAAGTGTAGCGAGCGACATCCTTCTTCACTACCGAATCGCCAATTCATAAACTTACAAGAAGAGTCATTGCCGCCATTACACCACCGTGTAGTAAATACTACAACGGAGGCAGTGATGGTCATGCAAAAAAATCTTGTAAGTGGTTTGGCGACCATGGTAGTGATTTTTCATTTCCAAATACCTGCCTTCCGTTTTCACTAAACATACAACGATGTACAGATATGGAAGGTTTGATAAAAAAGAAAACAGTATATCTGACAACCTTGGAGAATCTTTTCCAAGAGTTGACGCAACCTCCACGCTCAATTTCATCGGGCGGGCGTAAACTTGCATTTCTTAGTTTGTTGTATGATGTCCATCGAGTGCATCAATTTTTCTTGCAGATAGAAAACAATCTTTCTAAATCAGTTGACATTCATAACATTTTGTTGTATGATGCAGATGTAGATTATAATCAATGGCATATAAACTTAAACCGAAAATTTGATGTAAGTGCTTTTTATATGCCAGATGAGGAAGAGAAAGATGCGGATGAGTCATCTGTAAAAGAAACGCTGTCACATTTAATTTCCACTTTAACAAAGTCTGAACTCAAAGGTTACAATATTCAATTGGCAGACTACAAATTATGGTTAGAAAGTCTATTGACAAGCAATGCCAATATTGAATACTTAACTTTAGCGCTCAATGAATCTATCTCTTCACTTAGGGAAAGTCTTTTGCATATACATAGCAGAATCAGTAAGCATAAGATGAACTTGGCCGAAGGTGAAAGACTTTATGAATATGAAAAAAAATTTTTTATTAGTGAAGCAGAAAGTAAGGTTGTAGAAAAGTTTGAAGAGTGGAAAGATTCTTTTGATGAAAATGAAGATGCACTCAAACGAAACTTGACTGGCAAATATCGTACTGAAATGCTTAACTTGTTTATGTCAGGCTTTTTATCACCAAGGATAGGCGCACAAGTTGAAACTGATACAACGTGTTTTGATGCAGAATTTGAAGAACTGCGTTTTTTTAATATCCCTCAAGGTATGGATACAAAATTGCACTACTCAGCTTTGCGCGAACTATTTGATTATAAAGGTCATATTGTTGTACCCAAGACAGGGCATATAGGGAAATACTTCTTCAAGCATCGTAAGGAAATAAGTGTCCCCCAGCGTATTGCCTTATTTGAGTTTATCAAGATGATAGAGTTGATAGAGGGAGAGAGAAAGAATATAGATGATGTATCAAAGAAGAAAATATCCAAACTTCAAACAGATAATAAAAACCTCTTCAATAATATTATTCAGTACGAACAACCTGAGATATTGCTTGAAAAACTTCATCAATTAATAGATGGTCGTAAAGGTGCAGACGTTGGTTGTGTATTATTAAAATGCCTTATAGATGGATACATTACTCGTCGACCGACACAAAAAGAATTCAAATCAGAGTTTACTTTGAATGGTAGGTGGACAAGTATTCATAATTATATGGATGATAACAGCCAAAATGCATTGGATAGAGCCAATAAAATCATAATTTTCTAAAGATTCCCTTCTCAAAAAGTGGATAGAGGTGGATGCAAGTGGATGTGAATGGACATCCACCTGTGTCCACCTTTCTTTTTTTATTCCCTCAAAAATAAGTAGTTGCTTTGCACCGTCTTCCGCAAGATGCAGGCAATTATGTGACCGGGCTATCTTATAAAAACGGAGGCTGATTAAAACATGATCAAATCATTATTTCGTGTAGTGAAATGCGGTGAACCTTTCACCGTGCAAAGCACCAAAGCCGAGGGTGGCCAAGTGCAGAAGAAGTACATCCACCTGCAAGAAATCGGCGGCAAGTTCAGCGACCAGTATGTGGCCACCTTATTAGGTAAAGATGCTGCGTGCAACTTCTATCCGGGCGATGTCTTGGCGGCTTCGCTGAGAGCCAGTGTGAGTGAATACAATGAAAAGATGTATCAGGACATCTTGGTGGTGGATTTTTACAAATTTAATAAATAACTTTTTACTAACCCGAGTAAAGGTTTGAGGGGAGTCCCATGGGTGAAAAGCTAGCAATCTTCACACTCCGATGCTCACAATCTTTATCGGATTATGAAAAAGAACAATCAATTTCTTTTCAACAATGTACAGATGGACACAGTGGCCATCTTCAGTGACAACAACGTGACAGTGGTGCCTTGCCCTTGGGATGCAGCAAAGGGGGAGGAAGTGACAGGCGGCAAGCGCGTGAGCTTCAAGGGGCGCACGGTACTGGAAGAGAGCGGACGGATGCGGACAACGCCCTACAACATAGGGTCGCAAGGGCCTCGATACGAAACCCTGTTTGCAACGGAGCACTGCACCATCCAACGCACAAACGGGGGCGGGCTGGTCGAACGGTGGGCTTTCCGACGGGAGTTGCCCATGCACAAGGTGTGCGAAATCAGAGAGCGTGAACGGGCATCGATTGATGCATTTTTTGTAACACTTAAAGAGGATTTGAAATGAAGGAAGTGAAGAACTTTTTCACCTGCATCGGCAAGGGGCACGGCGCCCCTGCCATCCCCTCCACACGCAAGGAGTGGGAGGAGTTGCGACGCGCACCGTGGCTGGCCGAGATGTGCCGACGCATCGAGGC
>JAFTYI010000018.1 GCA_017464815.1 Bacteroidaceae bacterium
AATCATGTAATCAGCAGTGGTGATTATATAATCAGCAGTGGTGATTAAACTTTTCTCTTTGGCTTCGCTGGTTTTTGCAACAGTCTTTTCGATTATTCTCTGTGGTAATTCCATTTTTTGTCTTAAGAGTCATTTCGTTACACTTCGCATTTATGGGAGGAATGCACACATCCCTTCCGAATCGCTTCACAAAAGTATTGAATCGTGCAAGAATAAACGCGCTAAAATTTGTTAAATCGTATTTTTAACCCTCAAATTGTCTAATTTCTGGACACTCGTTTGGGAGGATGCTTGCTTTTTGCACGAAAAAAGGGGAAAAGGGAGGTGGTCGATAGACCGGAGGAGTGTGTCAGGATGACAGAGACGGCATGAACCGTGAAGTTTGAATAACTGTAAAAGTTTTAGCGGACACCAATAAAACCGAACTCACGTTATAATAGTATAAGGCCGGAACGAATATAGTAGAAGCTAATAAACGTGAGTTGCTTGATTTATCGGAAAACAATGTCGGCAATGACCTGTGCGCCGACGGCCTCGTTGAGGCGGTGGACGAGCGATTGGCGCGACATCTGCAGGTTTTGTCTGAGGGCAGGCGAGGTGAGGTGGACGTAGAGGGTCTGGTTCTTGATGTACATCTGCCCCGTGTAGCGGGCAATGGCTCTGCCAAGCACCGTCTCCCAGGCTTGGATGAGGCGGTACTCGTTCAGGGGCGACTCCAGTCCCTCTTCGCGAAGGAACCGGCGGATCATGTCGCCGATGGGTAGGGCGTTTTGACGTTTCATTCGTTCTTTTTGTTTTTAGTTTTTAGGAGTGAAGGAGTGGCGCTTCTTAAATATCCTAATTCTGCTCTTTCACCTCTCCGTCCTCGACGACAAACAGCGTGTAGGGCTGGTCGATGGAGTGGAGGATGTTGTCGAGGTGGTCGCGGTTGGTGTCGGTGATGAATATCTGGCCGAAGCTGTCGCCCGAGACAAGTTTCACTATCTGCTCCACGCGTGAGGCGTCGAGCTTGTCGAAGATGTCGTCCAACAGGAGGATGGGGGTCGTCTGACTGCCCGTGCGGCGCAGGAAGTCAAACTGGGCCAGCTTCAGGGCAATGAGGTAGGTCTTGTTCTGTCCCTGTGACCCCTCGCGCTTGATGGGGTAGTCGCCCAGTTTCATCTCCAGCTCATCCTTGTGGATGCCGTGGAGCGAATAGCCCACGATGCGGTCTTTGGCGCGGCTCTGGCGGATGACGTCGAGCAGGGAACCGCGCTGGGCGTGTGAGGTGTAGCTGAGGCTCACCTCCTCGTTGTCCTGTGAGATGAAGGAGTAGAAGCGGCGGAACGTGGGGATGAATTCATTGATGAACTCCTCGCGACGGCGGAAGATGAGTTCGCCCGTGGTGGCCATCATCTCCTCCCACACGCTGAGCAGCTCGGGGTCGGGCTCCTCCTCGGCCTTCAGCAGCGTGTTGCGCTGTTGCAGGGCTTTGTTGTAGCGCACGAGGGCGTCGAGGTAGGGGCGGTCGTACTGCGAGATGACCACGTCCATGAAGCGGCGGCGCTCCTCGCTGCCTCCGGCAATCAGGTCGGAGTCGGCCGGCGAGACGATAACCAGGGGGATGAACCCGATGTGGTCGGCCAGGCGCTGGTACTCCTTCTTGTTGCGCTTGAACTGTTTCTTGCGGCCCCGCTTCATGCCGCAATAAATCTCTTCGGGGGTGCCGTCTTCCTGTTCATAGAATCCCTGCACCACAAAGAACTCTTCGCCGTGGCAGATAATCTGTGAGTCGATGGGGTTGGTGCTGCTCTTGCAGAACGAGAGGTAATAGACGGTGTCCAGCAGGTTGGTCTTGCCCACACCGTTGTGCCCGATGAAGCAATTCAGCTTCGGGGAAAAGGTGAGCTCCGCCTGGCGGATATTCTTGTAGTTCAAAATGGAAAGTCGGTTCAGTATCATCTTCCTTTTTTCTGATTTTGCACGCAAAAATAACCATAATTATTCATTAAACACACCTAATTGACTGAATAAATGCAAAAAAGTGCCCTGCAAATTTCGCCAATCTGTGGAAAAAGGCTAAATTTGCCCGCTGAATGTGTAAACTCGGATAGAAAACAATAAAAAAGAACATAACAAAATGGCAAAAGAAACAAAAAAACAAGAAGAATTGGTGAATGTGGCAGAAGTGGTAAACAAGTCTGAAGCATTCTTGACGAAGAACAAGAAAACCATCGTAGGTGGTATCGTTGGAGTGGTAGTGCTTATCGCTGCCGTGTTCTGTTACAACAACTATGTGAAGGCTCCCCGTGAACTGAAGGCCTCAGAGGCTCTGTTCCAGGCCGAGCAACTTTTCCGTGCCGGAAACTTCGAGCAGGCTCTCAACGGCGACAGCCTGGGCACCCTGGGCTTTGTGACAGTGGCCGAGGAGTACAGCGGCACCGAAGCCGGAAACTTGGCGAACGCATACGCTGGCATGAGCCTGGCACAGTTGAAGAACTACGAGGAGGCTATCAGCTACCTCAGCAACTTCAGCGCCGATGACGCAATGATTGCCCCTGCCGCCCTGGGTACATTGGGTAACTGCTACGCCCAGTTGGGCCAGAACGACAAGGCTGCCTCTACACTGATGAAGGCCGCATCTATGTCGGACAGCCACTCACTCAGCCCCATCTACCTGTTGCAGGCTGGTCAGATTTACGAAGAGTTGGGCCAGAACGACAAGGCTGTGGAGGCTTACAAGCAAATCAAGAACAAGTACTTCAACTCTATGCAGGCTTACGACATCGACAAGTACATCGAGCGCGCAAGCATGAAGTAAGAAACACTCATCACTTTTTGGAACGAATGTGATTGAACAGGAGAATACAAGAGAGGCCAGACCTTTTTCCGCCAGAGCGGAGGGGGTGTGGCCTCTCTTTATGACCTCCCTATATATATTAATAAGGTATAAGAAACACTTAATAACAGAATTATGGCTACAGCCTTTCACAATTTGTCAGATTATGACGCGGAGTCTGTTCCCGACGCGTCGGGTATGCGGTTTGGTATCGTTGTATCGGAGTGGAACAGTAACATCACGAGTGCCCTGCTCGATGGAGCAGTGAATACGCTGAAAAAACATGGAGCCAAGGACGAGAACATCCTGGTGCAGACCGTGCCCGGCAGTTTCGAACTGACCTACGGCTCGGCACAGATGGTGAAGAGCGGCAAAGTGGACGCCGTCATTGCCATCGGATGCGTAGTGCGTGGCGACACTCCCCATTTCGACTACGTCTGCATGGGAGCAACCAACGGTATCACCCAACTGAACGCCGTCTCCGACGTGCCCGTAATCTATGGCCTGATTACCACCAACAATATGCAGCAAGCCGAAGACCGTTGTGGCGGCACATTGGGTAACAAAGGCGACGAATGTGCCATCACTGCCATAAAAATGATAGATTTTTCTTGCAAGTTAAAAAAATAAGTCGTACCTTTGCAGCGCAATTGAGACAGAGGGTTAGCTGCTCAATTGTTCTTGGGCAAATACCAGAGTGGCCAAATGGGGCAGACTGTAAATCTGCTGGCTTACGCCTTCGGTGGTTCGAATCCATCTTTGCCCACTTCAATGTTGCGGAAGTAGCTCAGTTGATAGAGCATTAGCCTTCCAAGCTGAGGGTCGCGGGTTTGAGCCCCGTCTTCCGCTCTAAACAAAAAAGGAACTCGCAAGAGTTCCTTTTTTTGTTGGGTTCGATTCGTTGCTCTGCCCCCCAAAAAAAAATAGGCGCGGATTGCGCGGACAACACGGATAGATGATACAAAAATCCGTGTTAATCCGCGCAATCCGCGCCTAAAAATTATGGCTGAGCCGCTTTTAGTTCTCGTCGTCAGTAATGCTGTTCCCGAATTCCATTTCGCCTTGAACGACAAAAAGAAGCTCTTCGGCTGAAAATCCGCGAACGTTGTCTTTCTCTGCTTCGGTCAGAAGGAACTCAACGATTTCGTCTTGGTCAATGTTGATGTATCCCTCTTCGTCGGGCTCGGCATCCAAGCATCCGCTTGTCGCGTAGTATTCGACAATGAGGTCGAGGAAGTAGTAGAGGTCTTCATCGGTGAATCGTTCCTTGAACTCCTGTGGCAGATAGTTCCTGATGAATGCGACGGTTTTTGCATCTTCCGCTGCGTCATCCAACAAAAAATCGTCTTCTGAACTCATAGTGGTAAGTTTTAAAAGGTTAATGTTCCGGTTCCTTTTTTTCGCGTAGTTGGGACTTTACAGCATCGCCTTGATTTTGTCGGCAAATGCTGACTTGGGGGCGGCGCCAACCTGTTTGTCTACAACTTCGCCGTTTTTGATGAACAGCACGGTGGGGATGTTGCGCACACCGAAACGAGAGGTGAGGTCGTCGTTCTCGTCTACGTCACACTTGCCCACAATTACTTGTCCTGCAAACTCTTCGGCTAAAGCCTCAATGTCTGGAGCAATCTTTTTGCAAGGTCCACACCAGGTGGCCCAAAAGTCCAACACGATAGGTTTTCCTTGTGCAACCAGTTCTTCGTAGTTGCTGTCTGTAATTTCTAATGCCATAATCTTCTATGTCTTTAAAGTTCGTATTAAGTTTTCTGTGTACAAAGATAGTGCAAGTCGGGGGAAGAACAAAATAAAATCGTTTATTTTTTCTTCCAAACCGTCACCAGTCTCTGATAGTCCACTAATTTATAATGAAATCCAGTGCAGGATTGTTCTTGAGGTAGTGGATAAGTTTCTTTCCCACCGTCACCTGGGTGGTCTTGGATATCAAGTTGGCTTGCATCTGGTTCTCAACGTCCTTTATCAGGAAGTGCAGCTTCACATTTCCCGCTTGTTCGGTAAAGAGGGATGTCAGTTCTTCCAGCAAGGAGTCGTCCAGTGCGTCGAGGGTGGTGCTGATGGTTATTTTCTCTATCAGCTTGTCCTTGACGTCGGGCAACAGCTCTATCTTGTTTATCTTGACTTCCAACTCCTCCTGACGCCATTGCTTGGGTTGCACTTTGGCGTGGATGAACAGGAAGCATCCTTGTTGCATGTATCGTCCCCAGTCGATCCAGTCTTGTCCGAACAGGGGGATTTCTGTTGCGCCTGAATAGTCTTCGATTCTGGCAATGCCAAAGGGATTCCCCTTTTTGGTGTACCCTTCGCGCAAGCCGGTGACGATGCCTCCCAGTGTGATGTCCCGGTTGGCAAGTGAGTTGAGCTGTTCGTTCAACTCGTCCAGACGGGTGGTGCAGACGTGCTCCAGGATGACGGAGTATTCGTCCAGCGGGTGGGCTGAAAGATAGATGCCCACCAGCTCGCGCTCTTTGTCGAGGCGTTCCAAGTCGCTCCAAGGCTCGGCGGCGGGGATGTCAGGGGTGGCGATTTCTACCGAGTCGAAACCTCCGAACAGACTGTTGGCAGCTTCGGCTTTGGCGCTCTGATAGAGGTTGCCGTAGCGCACCAATTGTTCACAGAAGACCTCGCCTTTGTTGTTTGAGGCAAAGAATTGCTCGCGGGTGATTTCCTTGAAGTTGTCGAAGGCGCCGGCTAGTGCCAAGCCTTCTATGTTCTTGCGGTTGCAGGCTGACAGGTTGACGCGTTGGACAAAGTCGAAGATGTTTTTGAAGGGACCATTCTCTTTTCGCTCCTTGATGATGCATGCAACGGCGTTTTCGCCCACTCCCTTGATGGCTCCCATGCCGAATCGGATGTCTCCGGAGGCGTTGACTGAGAATTTCAGGTTACTTTCGTTTACGTCAGGTCCCAATGTCTGTATGCCCATCGACTTGCACTCGTCCATCAGCTTGGTGATTTCGGTGATGTTGCTGATGTTGCGGCTCATGGTGGCGGCCATGTACTGGCTGGGATAGTTGGCTTTGAGGTAAGCCGTCTGGTAGGCAACCCATGAGTAGCAGGTGGCGTGGCTCTTGTTGAAGGCATACGAGGCGAATTTCTCCCAGTCGGCCCAGATTTTCTCCAGCACCTTGGGGTCGTGGCCGTTCTTCTGTCCGCCTTTGATGAACTTGGGCTTCATCTGATCCAGCTTGTCGCGCAATTTTTTACCCATTGCCTTACGCAGGGCGTCGCTCTCGCCTCGGGTGAAGTCGGCCAACAGACGCGAGAGGAGCATCACCTGCTCCTGGTAGACGGTGATTCCGTAGGTGTCCTTCAGGTACTTTTCCATGATGGGGATGTCGTACTCGATGGGCTTGCGTCCCTGCTTGCGGTCGATGAAGTCGGGGATGTAGTCCATCGGTCCCGGCCGGTAGAGGGCATTCATGGCGATGAGGTCTTCGAAGGTTGACGGTTGCAGCTCGCGCAAATACTTCTGCATACCGGCCGACTCGAACTGGAAGGTGCCGACGGTTTTGCCTTCGCAATAGAGCTGGTAAGTCTTGGGGTCGTTGATGTCGATGGAGTCGATGTCGATGTCGATGCCCAAGCTTTGGCGCACATTCTCCACGGCCTCCTTGATGATGGAGAGGGTCTTCAGTCCGAGGAAGTCCATCTTGATGAGTCCCGTGTCCTCGATGACACTTCCTTCGTATTGGGTCACCAGCATCTTTTCGCCCGTCTCCTTGTCTTCAGCGGTGCTGACGGGCACCCAGTCGGTGATGTCGTCGCGACAGATGATGGTGCCGCAGGCATGTACGCCCGTGTTGCGCACGTTGCCTTCCAGCATCTTGGCATATTTCAGCGTGTCGCGCAAGATGGGGTTGGGCGAGGCTTCGGCCTCTTGTAACTCGGGCACGTATGCAATGGCGTTGGGCAAGTTCAGTTTCTTGTCGGGTATCTTGTCGGGTATGAGTTTGCACAGGCGGTTTGATTCGTCGAGCGGCAACTTTTGCACACGTGCCACGTCCTTGATGGCCAGTTTGGTGGCCATGGTGCCGTAGGTGATGATGTGTGCCACCTTCTCCTGTCCGTACTTCTCGGTTACCCAGCGCAGCACTTCCCCTCGGCCGTCATCGTCGAAGTCGACGTCGATATCGGGGAGTGAGATACGGTCGGGGTTGAGGAAACGCTCGAACAGCAGGTCGTAGGCGATGGGGTCAATCTTGGTGATGCCCAAGCAGTATGCCACGGCCGAGCCGGCAGCCGAGCCACGTCCGGGGCCTACGGATACGCCCAACTCGCTGCGGGCAGCGCCGATGAAGTCCTGCACGATGAGGAAGTATCCGGGGAAACCCATCGTCTTCATGATGTGCAGTTCGAACTTGAGACGTTCTTCCACCTCCTCGCTCAGCGGGTCGCCATAGAGCTTTTTGGCACCAATCATGGTCAGTTCGCGCAGGTAGTCGGCCTCCAGCTTGATGCGGTAGAGCTTGTCGTATCCGCCCAGTTTCTTTATTTTCTCCTTGGCATCTTCTTCGCTCAGCACCACGTTGCCATTTTCGTCGCGGGTGAATTCGTTGAACAGGTCCTCTTCGGTGAGTGTCTGGCGGTAGCCCTCCTCGGTGCCGAACTCTTCGGGGATGGGGAAGGTGGGCATGATGGGGGCGTGGTCGATGCTGTAGAACTCCACCTGGTCGCAGATGTCGCACGTGTTGCTCAGTGCTTCGGGCACGTCGGCAAACAGGGCGTTCATCTCTTCACGCGTCTTGAACCACTCCTGCTTGCTGTAGAGCATGCGCTTGGGGTCGTCCAGGTCTTTGCTGGTACTCAGGCAGATGAGGCGGTCATGGGCTTCGGCATTCTCTTCCTCCACGAAGTGGACATCGTTGGTGCACACCAGCTTGATGCCATACTTCTTGCTGTATTCAATCAGCTTTTCGTTCACCTGCACTTGCAGGCCGTACGTCTCGTGGTTGGCGCGTGGCACGGTGGCTTTGTGGAGTTGCAACTCCAGGTAGTAATCGTCGCCAAACGTCTTTTTGTGCCATTGGATAGCCTCTTCGGCGTCGTCCAGGCGTCCGGCCAATATCTTTTTGGGCACTTCGCCACCGATGCAGGCGCTGCATACGATGAGCCCTTCGCGATGCTTTTCCAGCTCGTGCCGGTCGGTACGCGGCCGGTTGTAGTATCCTTCCGTCCAGGCTTTCGACACCAGTTTGATGAGGTTGTGATAGCCCTTTTCATTCTTGGCCAACACAACCAGGTGGTAACCGCCTTGGTTCTCCTTCCCCTCCTTGTTGTGCATGTCGCCGTTTCGTGCCACGTACATTTCGCAACCGATGATGGGCTTGAACAGCTTCCTTTGCAGCTCGGGCAGGCGGGTGCGGCAATCGGCCAATTCGGCTTGGGCGTCGCCATTCCATTCTTCGCCGGCTTCGGCGCCTCCCTCCAGCTCCTTGATACGCTTCTTCAGCTTCTTGATGTCGCCGTTGGTGCCTCCGTTCTTCTTGTTGACATAGTTGAAGAACTCTTTGATGCCGAACATGCTTCCATGGTCGGTGACGGCCATGCCGCGCATGCCGTTGGCGATGGCCTTGTCCACCAGACGGGGTATGCTGGCTTGTCCGTCGAGGATCGAGTATTGGGTGTGGACATGTAAATGTACAAAATCTTGCATCGTCTTTCCAGGTTTTCTTAAAAAGTGCATAAAGGTAGTTCTCTTTTGCCGAATCTCAAACTTCCGAATCGAAAACTTCCATATTCTGCCTCATTTTTGTGATATTTAAGTTTTCATATCTAATTATAAGGCCATTTATTTGCATCTTTTAAAAGATTCCTCTATCTTTGCGCGATAAAAGATACTGTGTAAAGCTATGAAGCAATTGAAAAGACTGAAAAGAATCAGGATACATCACGAGGGCACTGACACGCTTATCATCAGTGCCATCTTATTGTTGGCGCTGAATTCGGCCTTATACTATTATATAGAATCCAAGTGGCCTTTTTATGTAGTGGCTCCGGTGAGCATTGTCCTGTGGCTGCTCTTGCTGAACTTCTTCCGCTGTCCCATACGCCTGTTTGGTGGAGACACAAAGCAGATTGCCGTTGCACCTGCCGACGGCAAGGTCGTGTGCATTGAAGAGGTGGACGAGCATGAGTATTTTCACGACCGTCGTCTGATGGTCAGCATCTTCATGAGTGTGTTGAACGTCCATGCCAATTGGTATCCGGTGGATGGCGTGGTGAAGAAGGTGGGACATCAGAACGGACGTTTCCAAGCCGCCTGGTTGCCCAAGGCCAGCACCGAGAACGAGCGCTCGATGGTTGTCATTGAAACTCCCGAAGGTGTGGAGGTCATGGCCCGTCAAATCGCCGGTGCGATGGCGCGTCGCATTGTTACCTATGCCGAAGCAGGTGAAGATTGCTTCATCGACGAGCACATGGGCTTCATCAAGTTCGGCTCGCGAGTGGACGTGTATCTGCCTTTGGGCACCGAGGTCCTTGTGAAGTTGGGCGACCGCACGGTGGGCAACGAAACCATCATTGCCAAGTTGAAATGATTGAGGGGCGAGGTTCAAGGTCCCAAATTCAAGGTTGATGACCGATTTCTTAACCCTATGTTCTACACTCTCGCTCTGCACGTTTAATTTTTAATTTTCAGATTTCCATGGCAAATTGCATCACACGCCACATCCCTAATACGGTTACATGCTGTAACTTGTTTTCGGGCTGTATCGCCGTCGTTGTGGCTTATCAGGGGAACTATCAGGCAGCCCTTGCCTTCATCGTCTTGGGTGCCATCTTCGACTTCTTCGACGGCATGTTGGCCCGTGCCTTGAAAGCCTATTCTCCCTTGGGCAAAGAGTTGGATTCACTGGCCGACGATGTCACCTTCGGTGTGGCACCTTCCATGATTGTCTTTTCGCTTTTCAAGGAGGTGAGTGTGCCTGCATTTCTTGCCCCTGTGGCAACATACTTGCCCTTTGCCGCTTTCTTGATAGCCGTGTTTTCGGCTTTACGCTTGGCCAAGTTCAACATCGACACACGCCAGAGCACCTCTTTCATCGGTGTACCCACGCCGGCCAATGCCCTGTTTTGGGGAGCTTTGGTCGTTGGTGGTCACGATTTCCTGGTGTCCGACCACTTCAATGCCCTCTACCTGTTGGCACTGATAGCGCTCACCTCATGGTTACTGGTGGCCGAGATTCCGATGTTTTCCTTGAAATTCAAGAATCTCTCGTGGCGCGACAACCGTGTCCAGTTCATCTTCCTGTTGGGCTGTGTGCCTCTGATGCTGTTTTTGGGGATTGCCGGATTGGCGGCCGTCATCATTTGGTATGCTTTGCTCTCCCTCATCACGCAACGCAAAGCCTAATCAGTCTTAAATGATTGTGCCAAAATGGCAGATGGCACGTTGGTTGTTATAGATAAGGAAACAAAACGTAACAATAAACAGAAAAGATTGTGGGAATATTCGGATTCATATTTATCATATTGCCAATCATCCTATTCATTATTATATTAGGTATTGGCGTCACTCTTGTGCGCAATGTTTTGCGTGTGTTCGGGTGGAGACGCACTTCGAACACTTACGGACAAGGAGTTGGCGAAGGAAATGGTCGTCAATCCGGGAATCGTCACTCTTCAACACAAGAACCTCCCAAAAATAAGAAAGTCATAGGTGATGATGAAGGGGAATACGTGGACTTCGAGGAGGTCAAATAATCCTCTTCACGATTTATTATGATGTATTCACCATAAGAATACCAGTCTTCAATCGATAAGATTAGTATTCTTATGGCAAAAGATTACTATTCTTCTGAACGTGAGAATTGTCTTCTCATTTTGGATATACAAGATTTTCCTCCGTTGCCACCTCCAGCACTTCGGTCAGATACTTGCGGGCTTCCCATCGGGCCATGGGGAGGTCCTGCAACAGGTAGTTGCCGCAATCTTTGGCGGTGGCACCAGGGATTTCCCCCTCGTAACCGGCAATGAAGCGGAAGGTTTCAATCATCAACGGCAGGATGTCGGTTGAGCGAAGGTCGCCCTTTACCAACAGGTAGTTGCCTGTGAGGCAGCCCATAGGACCCCAGTAGACAATCTTCTCGGCCCATGTCGGGTGGTTGCGCAGGAAGGTGGCTGCCAGATGCTCGATGGTGTGCAGCGCCCCTTGTCCGAGGGCGGGTTCGCGGTTAGGTTCCTTCATGCGGATGTCGAAGGTGGTTACCATGTCGCCTCCCACTTGATCTTGGCGCGATACGTAGATGCCGCGCACGAGGCGGTTGTGGTCGATGGTAAAGCTGGGTATCTTCTTCATTGTCTATAGTTCTTTGGGTAAAGCATTCAAGAATTGGTGAGTAATGCCAAAGGAGCGTTCGGCCACCGTCTGCCAGAAGTTGGTGTACTGTTGCCAATGTTCGTCGGCTCCCGGTGTGTCGCTGATGATGCGGAAACTGATGAAGGGCACTCCATAGAGGTGGCACACGTGGGCAATGGCCCCCGACTCCATGTCCACGGCCAACCCGTCGGGGAAGCACCCCTTGATGAAGTCCAACTCGGTGCGGTCGGTGATGAACTTGTCGCCACTACAGATGAGGCCTCCATGAATCTTCATCCCCTCAGCCTCAGGGGTGAGCGAGAGGGCGCAATCGAGCAACGCTTTGTCGCCCGTGAAGTAGGTGGGAAGTCCCTGTATCTGACCATATTCATTGCCTTCGCCACACCACACGTCGTGATACACGATGCGGCTGCTGGCCACCACGTCCATCACCTTCAGGCACTCGTCAATGCCTCCGGCCACGCCGGTGCTGATGAGGCAATCGGGCTTGAAGCGGCTGATGAGCTCCACGGCTCCTGCAGCTGCGTTCACCTTTCCGATGCCGCATTGCATCAGGATGAGGGTGTTTCCGCCCGCTTCACCCACGGTAAAGTGGAAGGGACCTCCTGTCGTTTCTTTCTTATTGCTCAAGAGCTTGACAACCTGCTCGTGTTCGACGCTCATGGCGGTGATGATTCCTATTTTCATTGCTGTAAGTGTCAAATTTTTGTTTTAAACTGAGATTTCTGCCTGCAAATGTACGGATTTTATCAGAGTTAGTTGTATCTTTGCGGCTCTTAATAACAGTTTTATGATGAATTTTGTGAAAAAGATACTGCCCGATGTGGTAGTTGTGGCCTTGTTTGCCCTCATTTCGTTTGCTTATTTCTATCCCGCCAACGTGGAGGGATTGGTGTTGGGACAACACGACCATGCCGCTGGCATCGGCGCAGGTCAGGAGTCAAAGGAGTATATGGAGCGCACCGGTGAGCGCACCCGTTGGACAAACTCGTTGTTCGGCGGAATGCCCACCTATCAGATGGCGCCCAGTTATGAATCGAGCAACACCCTTGCTTGGGTTGAACTTGCCTATCGCCTCTTCATCCCTGGCTACACCTATTATGTGTTTATCATGCTCTTGGGCTTCTACATCCTGCTGCGTGCCTTTGACTTCCGTGCTTGGATGGCAGCCCTCGGTGCCGTGTTGTGGTCCTTCTCGTCCTACTTCTTCATCATCATTGCGGCGGGTCACATCTGGAAGGTGCTCACTTTGGCCTACATCCCCGTCACCATTGCAGGCATGGTGTTGATATACAGGGGCAAGTGGCTGTGGGGAGCTTTGCTGACGGCTCTGTTCGTGGGGCTTCAGATACGCTCTAACCACGTGCAGATGACCTACTATTTCCTCTATCCGATGTTTTTTATGGCCGTGGCATATGGCGTGGATGCTTGGCGCAAGGGACGTTTTGCCCACTATTGGAAGTCGTCGGCCATTCTGTTGGTGGCCGGTTTGGTGGGCGTGTGCACCAATCTGTCAAACCTCTACCACACCTATGAGTACAGCAAGGAGACCATGCGGGGCAAGAGCGAGCTGGTAAAAGCCGATAGTGGCAACCAGACGAGCAGCGGACTCGAGCGCGACTACATCACCGCTTGGAGTTACGGCATCGGTGAGACATGGACCCTGCTCGTGCCCAACACCAAGGGAGGAGCCTCTGTGCCTATGGGACGCAACGAGGATGCCATGAAGAAGGCCAACCCCATGTATCGCAGCATCTTCAACCAGATAGGCCAGTATTGGGGCGAACAACCCGGCACGTCAGGTCCCGTGTATGTGGGAGCCTTCGTGGTGGTGCTCTTTGTCCTTGGGCTCCTCATTGTCCGTGGTCCTATGAAATGGGCTTTGCTGGTGGCCACCGTGCTCTCCATCCTGCTTTCATGGGGAAAGAACTTCATGGGATTCACCGACTTTTTCCTCGACTACGTGCCCATGTACGCCAAGTTCCGTGCCGTGGCCTCTATCCTTGTCATTGCCGAATTTACCATCCCCTTGCTGGCCATGATGGCACTGAAGGAGGTGGTGCAACGCGTGGAGGAGGGCGGACTGAACGAGCCTCTCTATTGCAACCGCAAACTTTCGCTGCTCAAGAGCCTTTGCATCAGTGCCGGTGTCGTGGGTGGCGTCACCCTGCTCTTTGCCCTTATGCCCGACACCTTCTTCCCCAACTACATATCCACTAGCGAGATGAGTATGCTGAAGGGGGGCTTGCCGGCCGAACACCTGAATCCCTTTATGGCCAATCTTATAGAGGTGCGCCAGAGCATCTTCGCCAGCGACGCACGGCGCAGCTTCTTCATCATCCTTGCAGGCACCGTCGTGGTGATGGCCTTTGTGTGGCGCAAGCTCAGTGCCAAGTGGATGGTGGGATTGCTCTTTGTCCTCTGCCTCTTCGACATGTGGCAGGTCAACCTCCGTTACCTCAACCCCGATGACAAAGGACAATTCACCCCTAAGCGCGCCATCGCCAACACCTTCAAGAAAACCCCTACCGACGAAACCATCCTGAAGGATAAGGCACTCGACTACCGCGTATTGAACCTGGCAAGCAACACTTTCAACGAAAACAACACCTCCTATTTCCACAAGAGCGTGGGTGGCTACCATGCAGCCAAACTCCGTCGTTATCAGGAGATGATTGAGGAGCATATCTCCGGCGAGATGCGTAGTGTCATGGAGGAAGTCGTGCGCACCGGTGGACAAATGGACAGTGTGCAAGCACAGAAATTCCCCGTACTCAACATGCTCAACACCCGTTGGTTTATCATGCCCACCCAAGGCGGAGGCACCATGCCCCTCTTCAATCCTTACGCACATGGCAATGCCTGGTTTGTCTACAACGTGAAGTGCGTAGCCAATGCCAATGAAGAGATAGAGGCCCTGCACACCATCAATCCCGCCATCACCGCCGTGGTGGATAACAAGTTCAAGGAGCAGGTGCAAGCCACGGATTCCGAAGGCCAGATTATCCTCAAGAGCTATGACGCCAACCGTCTGGTGTATGAAACCGAAAGCGAAACAGGTGGTGTAGTTGTATTCTCTGAAATCTACTATCCTGGCTGGCGCTCCTACATCGATGGCGAAGAGGTGGAGCATGGTCGTGCCAACTACATCCTGCGTGCCATGAACGTGCCCGCTGGCAAGCACACCATCGAGTTCGTCTTCGACCCCCAGTCACTTCATGTCACCGAGGCCATCGCCTACACAGCCCTTGCCCTCCTCCTCCTCGGCTTCATCGCCGCCCTCGTCATGCAAGTGCGCAGGCGAAATCACTAAGAATCCTCTCCACTATTAACGGGAAACAATAAATCCAAAACGGAATTTTATCACCCGCTCAAAAAAAAGAACTATCAGCTGACAGCACCATAGCCATTAGCTGATAGTTCTTTTTTGAGCGGGTGTCCGCGGGGGATGTCCTATTGGCAGGAGAACCTTATTTCTTTGTTTTCTGTAACAAATCGAGGGCTTTTGTTACGCTTTCATTCTCTTCGTTCATGATGCGGAAGTATTCGTTCATTTCCCATAGATCGCGGGCGATGAGGGCTTTCATCTGTAATTTCAGTTGGGGAAGAGCTTCGGTGTAGAGGGCTTCGTCGAACTTCACTCCGGCTTTGTTACCGTTCTCTACCAATTGTTGGAGGAGGTCGGGGGTGACTTCAAACTTTTGGTTGAAGGAGTCGAAGTTCTTGTAGCGGCTGGTCAGTTCTTCGCGATGGTTGTCGATGTAGCGCAAGCTGGCGTTGATGATGCTGCCTTTGGCTGCGAGGTCGCGGTGATATTTGTTGTAGCGGGTGGTGTCGAGGGGGATGAAGTAGTCGGGCATGATGCCTCCACCGCCGTAGACGATGCGGCCTTCTTTGCGGGTGGTGTACTTCAGCGAATCGGGGAAATGGATGCTGTCAGCGTGGATGAATTCGCCCTTTTTGAAGCGGTCGTTCAGGTCTTCTTTGTACTTTTTCTTGTCGTCGTAGGGCTTCTGTATGCAACGTCCGGCGGGGGTGTAGTAGCGGGCGGTGGTGAGTCGTATCATGGAGCCGTCGGGGAGGTCTAACGGGCGTTGTACCAATCCCTTGCCAAAGGAGCGGCGGCCAACAACTTGTCCGCGGTCCCAATCTTGGATGGCTCCCGAAACAATCTCGGAGGCGGATGCCGAGAATTCGTCAATCAGCACCACGATGTTGCCTGTGCGCAGTTTGCCGTCGCCCTTAGCCTTGAATTCGCGGCGTGGTTGGCGCAGGCCTTCGGTGTAGACAATCAGTTCGTCGGCTTCCAGAAATTCGTTGGCGATGTCCACGGCTGCATTCAGGTAGCCTCCGCCATTGCCTTGAAGGTCGAGGATGAGGTGTTTCATGCCTTGTTTCTTCAGTTGGGTGATGGCGTCGGTGAACTCGGTGTGGGTGGTTGCACCAAAGCTGCTGATGCGCACGTATCCGATGCCTTTGCGGATGAGGTAGGCGGCATCGATGGTGTGAAGGGGTATCTTGTCGCGAGTGACGTCGAAGGTGAGCAATTCATTGAATCCGTGGCGGCTGATGCCCAGTTTGACGTGTGTGCCTTTAGGGCCTCGCAAACGGCGCATGATGTCCTCGCGGCTCATTTTTACGCCGGCAATGGTGGTGTCGTTCACCGTCACGATGCGGTCGCCGGCCAATATGCCCACTTTCTCTGAAGGGCCTCCTGAAACGGGTTGGATGATGAAGAGCGTGTCTTCCACCATGTTGAATTGTACACCGATACCTTCGAAGTTTCCTTGCAGGGGTTCGTTCATCTTCTTCACCTCTTCGGCATTGGAGTAGGCCGAGTGGGGGTCGAGCTTTTCCAACATGCCTTTGATGGCGTCTTCCACCAGTTTTTCTTCATCCACCTTGTCGACATAGAGGTTGGCGATGGCAAACTCTGCCAATTGCAACTTGCGCATGGGGGACTGGGCATTTGCTTGGGGATTGTTTTGTGCCTGCAGGTGAAGGACACCGAGGAGGAGGGGGATTATCAGTGTACAGAGATGTTTCATGTTCTTATACCTTATATTAATAATATAGATGCGTTGTTCAGTCCTTGGGCTGTTCGCCCTCGTCCATCGTTATCTTCATTCCTTCGGGGAGGAAGGGGGTTACGTCCTTGCCATAGCTCATCAGTTCGCGCACGACGCTGGAGCTGATGTTGGTCAACTCCGGCTCGGTGAAGAGCAGGATGGTTTCCAATCCTGCCAACTGGCGGTTGATGTCGGCAATGCTCTCTTCGTACTCGAAGTCCTTCACCGAGCGGATGCCGCGGATGATGAACTGCGCCTCCATGCGGCGGGCGAAGTCGATGGTGAGGTCACTGTATGCCTCCACGCGGATGCGTGGTTCGTTGGCGTAGTAGTCGCGCACCATCTGCAGACGTTTCTCGGTAGGTAACACTGTGCGTTTCTTTTCGTTCACGCCGATGCCGATGATTATCTCATCCATGAAGGTGAGTGCGCGGCGCACGATGCTGGCGTGTCCTGTGGTGAAGGGATCGAAGGTGCCGGGGAATATTGCTCGTTTCATAGTCACTCCTCCGCCTTATCTTCCTCTACAACGAGGTTGTCGATGATGAAGTTTTGTCGCTCCATCGTGTTTTTACCCATGTAGAAGGCAAGCAGTTCTTTCACCAAGTCGTTCTTGCGGAGCGACACTTGTTCGAGGCGGATGTCGGGGCCAATGAAGTTCTTGAACTCGTCGGGCGAGATTTCACCCAGACCTTTGAATCGGGTGATTTCGGGGTCGGGGCCCAGCTGTTCGATGGCCGTCAGGCGCTCTTCCTCGCTGTAACAGTATCGGGTGATGAATTCGCTCTTGCCTCCCTTCTCGCAGATGGCAGCTTCCACCACGGATTTGTCCTTTATCTTGCTCCGTTTGTTGCGCACTCGGAAGAGCGGTGTTTGCAGGATGTAGACGTGTCCCTTCTTGATGAGGTCGGGGAAGAATTGCAGGAAGAAGGTTATCATCAGGAGGCGGATGTGCATACCGTCCACATCGGCATCGGTGGCGATGATGACTTTGTTGTAGCGAAGTCCGTCGATACCCTCTTCGATGTTGAGTGCGGCTTGCAGGAGGTTGAACTCTTCGTTTTCGTACACCACCTTCTTGGTCAGCCCGTAGGTGTTCAAGGGTTTACCGCGGAGGCTGAAGACGGCTTGTGTGTTCACGTCGCGGCTTTTGGTGATGGAGCCGCTGGCCGAGTCGCCCTCGGTGATGAAGATGCTGCTCTCCTGACGGGTGTCTCCCTTGTTGTCGCTCAGGTGGACACGGCAATCGCGCAACTTGCGGTTGTGCAGATTGGCCTTCTTGGCGCGTTCGCGAGCCAGCTTGGTGACTCCGGCAATGGCCTTGCGCTCCTTCTCCGACTCGGTAATCTTCTGCAGCATCACGTCGGCCACCTCGGCATTCTTGTGCAGGTAGTTGTCCACTTCCTGCTTCACAAAGTCGCCCACGTACTTGTTCACGCTCACCCCGTCGGGCGACATGGTGGGCGAGCCGAGCTTCACCTTTGTCTGGCTTTCAAACACGGGCTCTTCCACGTTCAGTGCGATGGCAGCTACGATGCCGTTTCGGATGTCGCCGTACTCGTGATTCTTGTTGTAGAACTCCTTGATGGTGCGGGCAATGTGCTCCTTGAAGGCACTTTGATGAGTACCGCCCAGCGGAGTGTACTGGCCATTGACGAAGGAGTAATACTCTTCACCATTCTGATTGGTGTGGGTGAAGGCAATTTCGATGTCCTCGCCATGCAGGTGTACGATGGGGTAAAGTTCCTGAGCCGTCATGCGGTCTTTCAACAGGTCCATCAAACCGTTGCGCGAGATGAGGCGGCGTCCGTTGTAGACGATGGCAAGTCCGGTGTTCAGGTAGGTGTAGTTGCGCAGCATGGTGTCCACCGTCTCTTGCCGGTAGCTGTAGTTTTTGAACAGTGTGTTGTCCGGTTCAAAGAAGATGTAGGTGCCGTTTTCGTCGGTGGTGTCTTGGGTGGTGTCGCTTTGCAACACCCCTTTTTCGAAGATGGCCGAACGCACCTTTCCGTCGCGGTAGCTACGCACTTCGAAGTGGCTGCTGAGGGCATTCACTGCCTTCACACCCACGCCGTTCAAGCCTACGCTCTTCTTGAACGCCTTGCTGTCGTACTTGCCACCGGTGTTCAACACGCTGACGGCTTCAATCATCTTTCCCTGCGGGATTCCTCGGCCATAGTCGCGCACGCTGACGCGCAGATGTTCGTCGATGTCTATCTCGATGCGCTTGCCGGCGTTCATCTTGAATTCGTCGATGCTGTTGTCGATGACCTCTTTCAGCAGGACGTAGATGCCGTCGTCGCTATGGCTTCCGTCGCCCAACTTTCCGATGTACATACCTGGACGGGTGCGCACATGATCCATGTCGCTCAGGTGGCGGATGTTGTCCTCGTTATACTCCACGGTGGGAGCTTCAGGGTTGAGGTTAAGGTTGAGTTCTTCCATTGTGTTAATAAGACTCTCCCCTTGCCCCTCCCTCTATGGAGGGGAGTGGATTGTCTTGTTATTTGGTTCTTAATTTTCTTCTATGCACATAAATGTATCTGCTCCCCTCCATAGAGGGAGAGGGCAGGGGGGAGGGTCTGTCCTTTTATAATTTCTTCTTATACGCTCTTCTCCGTTTGTGTTGGGTGGTGTCGAAGTATTCCCATTGTGCCTGCACCTTGTTGTTGGTCTCCAGCTCGGGGTTACTCTCGGCATCCTTGAATCCCAATGATTGGTAGACGGGAATCAGGTCGGTGAACAGCAGCGAGTTCACTCCCTTGCTCTGATACTCGGGTTTCACGCCCACCAGCATCAGGTCGAGTGTCTTCGGCCGGTTCCACTTCAGTGCCTTCAGCAGGTGCCACCATCCGAAGGGGAGCATCTTGCCTTTTGCCTTCTGGAGGGCTTTCGACATCGAGGGCATAGACACGCCCACGGCCACCAGGTTGTTCTCTTCATCCTCCACGAGGGTGACCATGCGCAGGTCGAGGACGGGCAGGTAGGTGTCCACGTACTGGTCAATCTGTCGCTGATTCATGCGCGAGTAGCCATAGAGGGGGGCGTATGCTTCGTTGATGAGGTCGAAGATTTTCTGCCCGTATCTGCCCTCCTTCACCTCCTTCATGTCCTTCAGTTTCTTGATGTGGAGGCCATATTTGCGACTGATGAGGTCGGCGATGCGCTTCATCTTGTCGGGGATGGCGTCGGGGATGTTTATCTTGAACTCCACCCAGTCGGCGTCCTTCTCCATGCCGTACTGTTCGATGTGCTTCTGGTAGTAGGGGAAGTTGTAGATGGTGGCCATGGTGCTCAGTTGGTCGAATCCCTCGATGAGCAATCCCTCGGCATCCATGTCGGTGAAGCCGAGGGGGCCTTGCATGTCGGTCATCCCACGCTCTTTTCCCCAAGCGGCCACGGTGTCGAGCAAGGCGCGGCTCACGGCCTCGTCGTCCACGAAGTCGATCCATCCGAAGCGCACGTTCTTTGTCTCCCACGTCTCGTTCGAGCGGTGGTTGATGATGGCGGCCACGCGCCCCACCACTTCGCCCTTGTCGTCGTAGGCCAGGAAGTAGTCGGCTTCGCAAAACTCGAAAGCCGGATTCTTCTGCCGGTCAAAGGTGCCCAGCATGTCGTCGTACAGGTCGGGCACGGAGTAGGGGTTCTCCCTGTATAGTTCATAGTTGAAGCGGATGAAGGCTTTCAACTCTTTCTTTGTCGTGACTTTCTTTACTTTTATCATTCCTTTTTTCTGTAGATTCCTTAATAAACCTTAAGCGTAACCTGAGGCAGGCTTAGCCTTGGGATGAGCCTGCCTTATCCCAAGGCTGATGTCGGCTCATCCATAAGACGAGGTTTTTGCCCCCTCTCTCTTTTCGCCCCTCCTATTGCTGCATAATCAGGTAGATGGTGTAAGCCACATAGCAGGCAACCAAGAAGAGTCCTTCGGGGCGGGTGATAGTGCGTTTGCCCATGAAGCAACCGGCAATCCAGAGGAGGATACTGGCCACTATCAGGGTCATGAAGTCGAGGTTGGTGATGCCTCCCGTCGGCAGGTCGCTCACCGTTGCGCTGGTGCCCAACACACAGAAGGCGTTGAACAGGTTGCTGCCGATGACGTTACCGATGGCAATGCCCGGATTCTTCTTCAGCGCAGCCGACACAGAGGTGGCCAACTCGGGGAGCGAAGTGCCTCCTGCCACCAGCGTAAGGCCGATGATGGACTCGCTCACGCCCAGCGAGCGCGCAATGCCCGAGGCTCCGTCCACAAACAGTTGTCCGCCACCGATGAGGGCGCCGAGGCCCAGCAGGATGAAGAGCGTTGATTTCCATACAGGGAAACTCTTGATTTCGCCCTCCTCTTCACCTGCTCCATCCTTGGCAATGGCAAAGGTGTAACCCACGAAGATGGCAAAGAAGCAGAGCAGCAACAATCCGTCCACGCGGCTGATGATGTTGCTTGCACCACCGTCGATCAGCACGTCGTTGGCACACAGGAGGAGGACGATGGACGAGAGCACACACAGGGGAATCTCCTTCGCCAGTGTGCCCTTTCCCACGGGGATGGGAGCCACCATGGCCGTCACACCCACAATCATCAGGGCATTGAAAATGTTGCTTCCCACCACGTTACCGATGGAGAGTTCGGCGCTTCCGTTCAGGGCAGAAAAGAAGCTGACGACAAACTCCGGCATCGAAGTGCCGAAAGCCACGATGGTGAGTCCGATTACGAGGTTAGAGATGTGGAAGCGCTTGGCCACCGAGGCCGCGCCGTCCGTCAAGGCATTGGCTCCCCAAAGGATGAGGAGCAGTCCGCCTACCAGTAGTAAGATGTTAATCATAAATGAATCTTTTTCAGCTTGTTGTTTTTTTATACTCAAATGGATTGTCAATCGTTGTTTTCGTCCCTAGTCTCACCGATAGCCTTCTGACAGAGAATCCACACCTTTTCCCCTTCGCCCAGGGTGGTGGCAAACAGGTAGTCATCTCCCCCCTCGGCCAGCTTCAACCGCTTGCGCAGGTCGGCCACGCTGTTGGGGAAGTTGCGCACCGTCAGGTTGGCCTTCTTCACCGATTCGAGCAGGTTCTTCACCTCGCGCTTTCCGAATCCGCCGTGGGTAATCACCTCAAAGGCGCGTCCGGGGAAGTCCTTTATCAGCTGGTCGCTGGTGTAGAGGTGGCTGTTGGGGTGCAGCTTCTCCACCCCATAGTGTGCGGCCACCATGCGGAAAGCGCCCGCCTTCAGCAGGACACTGTTCGGCTCATAGAGGTAAGCCTTCACTCCGGTGGCTAACTGATAGTCAGCCTCCTCCTCCTGCTGCTTGGTGAAGCTGAAGGGAGTCGGCCACACGGTGGGTATGCTCGTCGGCAGGTTGGCACACACGATGCGTGCCTCGGCCGAACGTGCCTCGGGCTCCATCACCAGCAACAGCTCCTTGCACTCGCCTCCCACGGCCACCACATGCACCTCGCGGATGGTCGGCAGCTGTTCGAGAGCCAAGCTGATGTCCAACATGGGCGAGAGCTTCACAATCACCCTCCGCGCCTTGGCCATCAACAACTCGTGCAAGCGGCTGATGTCGGGGTCGCAATCGCTGATGAGCACCGTCTTCCTCCCCTTCAAGTCGCGTCGGGCAGGGTCGGCAAAGATGACCGACTGTTGGGGCAGGCTCTCGAGAATCTTTGTCGAGTCGGCGTTCACCACCTGTGCGTGAGGCAGTCCCAGCAGAGGCAGGTTGTGCTCGGCCAGCGAGCAAAGTTCCTCCTGGCGTTCAACGTATGTCGCTTCGTCGAACCCCTGCGCCATACACGCGAAGTCGACGCCGAATCCTCCTGAGAGGTCGGTAAAGCTCCCGCTCTTCAACTCCTCGGGAATCAGTGCCGCCTTGTATCGCGCCGTCACCTCCGACGAGCATTGCTCCATCGCCAGGTGGCTCGGGTAGCGTATGCCCGTCGTCTTCCACCAGGTGGGCAGTTTGGTGCGCGCCGTCTGTCGGGCCGCAATCTGTATGATAGCCGTAGCCATGTTTACTTTAGGGAAGCGTGCAGCTCTCAAGGCCAATGTCTGAACATTGTCCCCTGCGTGCTCTTCGATGAAAGCCTCGGTTTCGGGTGAAATCTCTTTCTTTGCCATGCAGTTTTTCTTGTCCGGATATAGGTTATTGGGGAATCCTCCCCTTTGTCCGTAGCCAAAGGCAGTATCCCCACATACGAATTGTTTGCCGCAAAGGTACAAATAATATGGGAATCTGCCAACCATTTTCAATATATTTGGCTTTAAAAAAATCCTGCGGGTTGCGCATGCGTACATTTTTAATGGCTTACGAGGGCTGATTCAATGGCTTGCGAGGACTAAAAATCGCAAATTATGCGAATGTCATTGTCGTCTATAATTGTTTGTTTATGTCCACAAAGTACACCGTTTTGGGTGGTGTGGACAGGGCGTTTGTTGATGCTTCTCACCATTCCGTTTCTTTTTGTCTCCATCAACAGGTTCATGAGCTTCTTCAGCGCTTCACGTGAGGCATTGAATAACATTTTCTCGCCTATGGGATTGTTCATTTCCAATGTCTGGCGGGTGATGTTGACGCTGATTAGTTCGTCCAGATTGATGATGAGGCTCTTGCCGATTCGGGCAAAGCTGTTGTTGCTGTATGACAATTGCTCTTTGATGATGCTCTCCACTTGGCCTAATTGGAATGAGAGCATATATTCGTTGCCATTAGCGTGGTGCAGATTGCAATAGTTTCCGTCTGCCTCGATACAGATGATTTGGCTTGGTGTGAAGCTGAATGCTTCGTTTACGGTGTGTATGATGAGTTTTTCCTTCATGATGGTTATGCACTTCTTATTTCACTTAATATGTTTTCTATCACATGATTCGGACGTTCAAACCAGTCTAACGTCCAGATGCGCTTGACTCTCCAATCCAATGATTCCAACACGGATGGTTGCACAATTTCCCTGTCGCTCATGGAGGGGATGGTGTAATATGTCTTGTCATCCAACAATATTCCTAAAAGGTATTTGCCCTCGTTTTTGGGGTCTTGTATGGCTATGTTTACTTTGAAGCGCGATTTGCCGACAAATGTGCTCACCTTCACCCCTTTTTCTTCCAACCTACGGGCAATCTGCATGGTGATGACCTTCTCCATGGTGGCATCGTCGTGGAAATAGGCGTTTTCGATGAGTGTGCCATTTTCGGCATAGTCGAGAAAACGGCGCAAGCCCTGTACTCCCTTTGCATTTGAGCGACGCAAGTCAATGTCTTTTGCATGAAGGGATGAAAACACCATCATTTCATATCGTGAACGGGTTACCGCCACGTTCAGTCGCCGTTCGCCACCCGTCAAGTTCAACGGGCCGAAATTCATAGAAACCTTCCCTTGCTTGTCGGGCCCATATCCGATGGAGAAGAGAATGACGTCGCGCTCATCACCTTGCACATTTTCCAAGTTCTTGATGAAGATGGGTTCTTCGCATTCTTCTGCTAATGCTTTCAGGCTCTTGTTCCTGTCCATGCGCTCCTCCAGCAAGTCTTCGATGAGGTATTGTTGCTGGACGTTGAAACTGATGACACCGATGGAGAATTTGCGTAGCTTTTCATCCGTCAGCCTGCGCTCAATCTCGTTGACGATAGCCAGAGCTTCATTCTTGTTGCTTCGGCTTCCTCCCTTCTGGTAGATGCCATTGACGGGTACATACGTGATCCTGCGCTCTTGGTCGTCAGTGGCAGGAAATGTGTGGAGCTTGTTTTCATAGTATTCATTGTTGCTGAAGCTTATCAAGCTCTCATGCTTGCTGCGATAGTGCCACGACAGAAGTCGTGAAGGCATCTTCAGGGCTTGGCAATCCTCAAGGATGCTTTCCAGGTCGTCCACATCAAATTCCTCCTCCGTCGTTTTGTTGTTGGTGAAGAAGGTGGTGGGAGGCATCTGTTTGGTGTCGCCCACAATCACGACGGCCTTACCGCGTGCAATGGCTCCTATGGCTTCGTTGGTAGGTATTTGGGAGGCTTCGTCAAAAATTACCAAGTCAAACATGCCTTTCTTCACCTCCAGAAATTGGGCTACAGACATGGGGCTCATCAACATGCAAGGGCAGAAGTGGGCTAACACATCGGGCATCTGCTCAAACATGCGGCGGATGGTGATGCCTCGGCCGTTGTTGGACAATGCCTTATGAAGAATCACCGATTGATTGTTCCACATCTGATTTTCATTGGCTCCTCTTGCTCTTTCCAACAGGCGGTTGAACAATTCTTCTTTGCTCAAGTCTTGGAACCGCTTTGCCAGGTTCTTGTAGTGGTTCACCTTTTCGTCGAAGAGCATACCGTTGAACATGCCGGTCGTGGGGTTGTTGGCTATTTGCCTGTCGGCCAGTTCATAGAAATAACGGGCGAAATATCTGTTTTTGAGTTTGTCAAGCGGGATGGCTTCCTTTTCCAATATAGTGGCAATCTCACCCATATTCTTTTGATCCAAATCTTCCTTGATGAGGCACCATTGTTTCCAATCCTTCAACAGATTTAGGTGGGCGACCCATCGTCTCATCCGTTCCTCCAGTTCGTATGTGGATAAGAGCTCCCAATGCTCCACTTCCAACCATGAGCAGAGTTTTCCGAAAACGTCTTGCCAGGCATGGTATAGTGTCAATGGTTCTTCCAGATGAGCTTTCGCGTCGATCTGTTTGTGAAGCGGCATTTTGTTGAGTGCCACCAATGAATGGATAAATTCGTCCAATGTGTCCCATGTGATGGTTGGCGCGAATGTTTTCACATCGTTCAGCAGTCTCCATCTCTTGAGGAATGCAAAGGCAGGATTGGATTGTCGGATGGCCGCTTGCCTTCTTTCAAATTCGTCAACTCTCTGTGGCAAGATGTCCCCAATTGTTGACTTGCGGATGCTTTCCCTTTCTTGGTGGAGCTCCTTCACGTCTTCCATAAATGACGTAATGTCCTTCATGGATACGAGTGAAGTCCCCCTCGAATGCTGGCGGGCCCAATGTACGATTCTTCTCAAACTGTCGAGATGTGTTAAACATCCGTTGAAGACGGACTCCAATTCAGGCAAGTGCGCCATGGTTTGCGCATTAGTGCCCAATCCCAACAACGGATGGCTGGAAGGTTCGCCAATCAGGCGGATGATGGCTCTCAAACGGTCGATGTAATATTCATGTTCAGTCAGGTTTTGAGGAGTGATGGCGGGACGCGCCTCGTCTTTCAGCTCTTGAAGGCCGTCTTCGTTGAAACGGCAATAATGCATGATGCTTTCATAGATGGAAAAGTCCTCTTCCGCCTGACGTCGATGCAGGGCGTCCACGTGTGTCACCAACTCTTTTCGCTGAGTATGTAACTGTGCAGCTATGGGCAGGTGTTTGTCGGTCAATCCTCCCTTGTCCAGCTTTTCGAGGACGGAGGCTAACTGTTGGAGCAGGTGTCGCTTTGTCGCTTTATTGGAGTGCAGTTCAAGGCAAAAGTCACTCAATCCCAATCTCTCCAACCGCTCTTCTACCACCGAGAGGGCTGCCATCTTTTCCGCCACGAACAACACCCGTTTGCCATGGTAAAGTGCGTTGGTTATCATGTTGGTGATTGTTTGTGACTTTCCCGTGCCTGGAGGGCCATGAAGGATGAAACTCTCGCCCTTTGATGTAGCCATGATGGCCGACAATTGTGACGAGTCGAATGGTAGGGGCGTACACATGTCGCTCGGTTTGACGGTTTCATCCAACCTCGTCTCGTCGGTGGCGTTGTCAGCTTGTATGATGTCGCTCTCTACCAGGGCATCTACGATAGGGCTCTGCCTCATCTGTTCACCGTGCGAGTGGAGGTCGTTCCACATGACAAATTTGCTGAAACTGAATATCCCTATCAGGCATTCCTCCTGCACGTTCCAATTGGGTTTCTTTATCAATCCTTTGCGGATGATGCTGAAAATCTGTTGCAGGTTGAAACTGCCGTCTCCGTTAAGAGCTTCATCCAGACCTTCGAATTCCAATTCATGGGTCTGCTTGAGGTATTCGAACAAGGTGACATTCAGCAATGTCTCTTCGTCCCGCCATTTGATATGGTAAATCTGATTCTTGTAAGTCAGTTCCACCGGCAGTAGCAGGATGGGGGCCAAATGGCTCACGCCACTTTCGTCAATCCACTTCATCAGTCCGAAGGTCATGTAGAGGGAGTTTGCCCCATTCTCCTCCATCAGGGTTCGTGCCGAGCGGCGGAGCCTTTTCAAGGTGTCGCTTGTCTCCTTGTCGCTGTGAAAACTGTGCAGGCGGGCATTCCTGATGTCTTCCTTCACCAGGTTTATCATGTCCATGTTCAACTGCATGGAGTCAAAGATGAGGTCTGTGTCACTTTCCACACCCATGCTTTCGGGTACTTCATCTATGCGGATTCCATTCTTTAGCTCCAGCATCCTGCTTGCTATGTCCTTCAAGCTGACGGACATCAACTGGATGGCCGATGACATCTTTACGCTGAGCAGGTTGTTCCTCATGGTGAAGTCGAGCAGCTTGCGCTCCCATAGCAGTTGTTTGGTTGGCCTGGAGTTCTCGGCCTTTCCTGTATTCATGGGAGCAAGAGGCAATTCCTCCCTGTTTGCATAGTGGTTCTCGTCTCCCTCGGCCACCACCCACACATTTTCCCGTTTTACGATTTGCGGCAATGGGTGAAACCCCTCGAGCCGGCAACGGTATATGTCGATGAACAGTTGGAACGCCTCCTTGCCATTGAGCAGGGTTAAAGCTGCCTCTACGGCAGCATCGAAGGGCACTCTATCTGCATTGGCAAACAGGGTTGATTCCACAACGATAATCTCTTCAATGCCTTCGGAGACCTTTTTCAAAAGGAAAGTGAGGTCGTCATCCGCGCTTCGGATGTGGCTGTCAGGAGTCAGCCATGCCCCCAGGTAGATGTGCTCCCGCTCTACAATCAATAAGGCGTTGATTCCCACATACTCAAGACATGCGGCGAAGAGCAGGGTCAAATCCAGGCAATTACCAAGTTTGTCGTTGGTGACTTCGCTGGCCAGTCGGATGCGCTGCCCTTTCTCCTCGTAGGAAGGCACATTCAAGGCGTATGACAACTTCTCATCTTGCAAAGACTGGTAAATAGCCTTTATCTGGCGGCGCACATCTTCCTTGTTCCCAGTGTGATAACCGTTGAGCGCATTTGTGCCGCATTCGCCCAGCAGGTGGTCTGACGCACGTTTCACAATGCGGGCAATGCATGGGTGGTTTGGGGTGATGAACGAAGCCAGCAACTGGGGGTAACAATCGATGCCGTGCCATTGGTTGTACGCCATGAAGGTGATAGGAAACAACGACTCTTCCAATATCTCTTCACCCGAAACAATCCGCAAGCGGATGTTTGACGAGACCCTCTCCGTCAACGAAAGCAGTTTGTCCGCGTTCACCCGTAGCTTGATGTCCTGTACACGTATCCTCTGTTTGGCCTCCAGCCTGAAAGGCATAGACTGATAGGTCTCCACGTATTCATTGGAAATGTCAAGTTGGATGTTTTCCATGTCTGCATCCGAATTGTTTTCGATGATGCACCAATTACAGATATCCATTTTGGATTGAACCAACGCATAGTTGACCTCCTCCAGATAGTCAAATGCTATTGCAATGCCAGTGTTGTCCATGGGTCTCATATTTCCTTCCTCCATTTTATTGTGCGAATATACATGATTTATTTGAATCCGTCTGCAAAATTCTCCATTTTTACCGACGTGGCAAAGAGAATTTTCGCATTCTGTACGAACTCCCCCGTTTTGTGTATGAAATCATTCTCTTCATTTAAGAGTGCTCCATGATTCTCCTTTGTTGACAGCTAGTAACCATGTTGTGTAAACATTTCGCCATGTGTGGTGTAAGAAAACAGAAAATCTGCCATCCCTCATTTGTTCCATCTCAAGGCTAAATTGCTCTTTCCTTTGGATTAAGATGTCCTTCTCTGTGGGTTGATTGTCAGTCGCTTATGGCGTGGCTGGAAAAAATGCTTGTTTTCGTTCAAAATAAAATCCGCGTGCATATACGCGATTCTCACGCGGTCAGTTTTGCATAAATATACGTCTACTGTATATTTATGCATTTTTCGGTCGGGAAAATCATGCAAAAACCGCCTTCTTCCTACCCTTTAGCCGCTAAGGTGTCGAGAGGTCAGCCGCTGACCTCTTGAGAGGACACGGGCTAACCGTCGGACACCTTAGCCGCTGACCACTTGAGAGGTTAGCCGCTGACCACTTTGTATCTTGCCTCATCCCCTCACCTTCATACTGTATATATATGCAATTATGCCTCCTTTACGGGGTGTTTCGCTTCGACGAAATGGGAATGAAACAGAAGTGCGGGATTTATTACTGAGTGGTGTAAAGAATTATAAATAAAGTGGTTGGCTCGTCCCGATAGTCGAACCTGAGTTGTTATCTTTTTCTGTAGTGGTATCTCATAGAGAATACATAAACCGTAATGATGTCCTCATTGACGGAGTATATGAGGCGGTGCTCAGCATTGATTCGTCTCGACCATTTACCTGCCAAGTCGTATTTCAGTTGTTCAGGCTTGCCAATTCCTGTATAAGGGTGTGCCACGATGTCTTTCAATAGGGCTGAAATTTTGTTCATGATAGCTACATTGCCCGTCCTTTTCCAATATTCGCGGTCTTTTTGGGCTTGAGGTGTAAGGACTATTTCCATAAGTCATCAATTCCTACGTGGATTCCTTTGCCCGCTTTCAAGTCTTCTTCTCCCTGTCGGATGTCTCTCATTGTTTCGGGTGAAGACATGATGTATTCAGTCTCTTTCAAAGAATTGTATTCCTCCAAAGAGATAAGCACCACTCCTGAATTATTTCCTCGATTGATGATTACCGTTTCACAATCTTCAATGACTGAGTCGATATATCCCTTCAGATTGGCTCTAAAATCGGTGTAGTTGGCAGTTCTCATACCTGTTCTATGTTTTTAATACGCAGCAAAGATAAGTACTTATTTGCGTACTTGCAAGTTTCTCGGCTAAAGTTTTGTGTTTTTTTGCGTAAAAGAAAGAATAACCGTGGTGAAAGCCCGAGACAAAAAAAGGAAACTGCCGAACAGTTTCCTTTTTTGTGGGCCATCTTGGGCTTGAACCAAGGACCTCCAGATTATGAGTCTGTTGCTCTAACCAACTGAGCTAAAAGCCCGTGCACAATCCGTCTGTCGGGATTTGCTCTGCAAAGGTACGGCTTATTGTTGAGATGTGCAAATAATTCCTTTCTTTTTTTGTTCCTTCTTCATGAAGTCAACAAAAATAGCTACCTTTGCAGGCGCTAACAGAAGGCGGGTCTCTCATCGGGTAAAGGTGTGGAGGCTCATCGGAGAAGAGGGGCTGGATGTTCATCATAAGTAAAGAAAAGTATGGATACTCGTAAGATAAAGAATCTGATATTCGACTTTGGCGGGGTGCTTGTCAGCTTGGACAAGGCACGTTGCCTGGAGGCGTTTGCCCGCATTGGTTTCTCCGAGGCGGCCGGCATGATTGATGCTTATAGCCAGCAGGGAGTGTTCGGCCAGCTGGAGGCGGGGGCTGTTTCTCCGCAGGAGTTTTGTGCCGAGGTGCGCCGCCTGACCGGTTGCCAAGCCTCGGATGAGGCTATCTGGGAGGCATGGAACCTCTTCCTTGTGGGCATCCCCACGTGGAAACTGGAGGCGCTGGTGGAGTTGCGGAAGCATTACCCCATCTATCTGCTGAGCAACACCAACGAGCCGCATTGGCAACACGCCGTGGAGCACTTCTTCCCGCATGGCGAATGGCGGGTGGAGGACTATTTCGACCGCATCTTCCTCTCCTACGAGCTGCATCAGGTGAAGCCGGGAGCCGATATCTTCCGCACGGTGATTGAGCAGACGGGAGTGGTGCCCGAGGAGACGCTGTTCATCGACGATGCCGAGGCCAATTGTGCCACAGCCCGTTCGCTGGGATTCTGCACCTATCAGCCCCTTCCTGATGAGGATTGGCGCAAGTTGTTTGGAGGTCTTATTAACAGGGGGGACAGATGAGGCTCATTACTGACATATCCGAGGGGCTGACCGCTTCGTTGCCCGCTTCCGTCGCCACCATCGGCTTTTTCGATGGAGTACATCGCGGGCACCATTTTCTCATCAGTCAAGTGTGTCGTGCGGCAGGCGAGCGTTCGTTGGCCTCCATGCTGATTACCTTTCCAGTGCATCCGCGTATGGTGATGCAGGCCGACTATCAGCCCCGTCTTCTCTCCACGTTTGATGAGAAGTGTGCCTTGTTGGCCAAGGCGGGGGCGGATGCTTGTGTGGCGTTGCCCTTCACCGCTGAGTTGGCTGCTCTTTCAGCCCGTGAGTTTATGCAACAGGTGTTGCACGACCGCCTGAAGGTGCGCACGCTGGTCATTGGCTATGACCACCGCTTCGGGCGCGACCGTAGCGAAGGCTTCGACGACTACGTGCGCTACGGGGCCGACCTGGGCATTGAAGTCCTTCGTGCCGAAGCCTTCCAATTGGGCGACATCCACGTGAGTTCATCCGTTGTGCGGGCTTTTCTGGAGGCGGGCGAGGTGGACGTGGCCGCCCGTTGCTTGGGATATGACTATTTCCTCTGTGGCAGTGTCACTTCGGGACAACAGATAGGCCGCACCTTGGGCTTCCCCACGGCTAATCTGCAGGTGGACGATTCCTTGAAGCTGGTGCCTGCCGATGGAGTCTATGCCGTGCGTGTGCATGTAGGTGCCCATGTATATAAAGGTATGCTCAACATCGGTTGCCGTCCCACCATCGACGATGATTCCCGTCGCACCATCGAGGTGCATCTGTTCCATTTCGCGGGCGACCTCTATGGCCAGTCGTTGCGTGTGGAGTTCCTCCGCCGCATTCGTGGTGAGCAGAAGTTCCACAGTCGCGAAGCCCTTGCCCGCCAGTTGCAGCAGGATGCACGGGCGTGTGAAGAGATGTAGCTGTTATACCCTTTCGACTTAAGCAGTTAACTCCGTTGGCAAACCGTGTTTGTTTGGTTCGCCAACGGAGTTAACTGTTCAGAAGAATGGCATTCGTTTACAGGGAAGAATGGCATTGTATGGACTATGGAACTCAACGTATGGAGTATGGAAATCTATGAAGATACTATGGATTATGAAGATACGGATGTCGGGCGCTGAAGATTTGAATCTTTTAGGCTCAACATCCGTATCTTTTAGTGTGTTAACATCCGTATCTTTCGGGTCTACTTCACCTCCCATTCATAGACGCCGATGGAGTGTTCGTCGGGTTGGTCGATCTCCAGCTTGAGGGCGGTGGTGGTGATGGGGGCGAACTGCACGGTGTTGGTCTCGTTCTTCGAACAAGGGTAGGGGGTGAGGTTCTTCACCGGCATCCATTCACCACGCTCGTCCTTATAAAGGATGCGCCATGCCTTGGGTATGCGGCATCCGCCCCACGGGCCGTCGTCGAACCAATAAAGGGTGCAAGCCGACACCTTCATTGCCTTCGGGAAGGTGTAGGTGAGCCATTCGGTGCCAGCCTGTTTGGGCCATGTGTGGTAGTAGGGGACAGCGCGGTCGTTGCTGTGTTGTGGCAACAGTCCGTCCTTCACTGCGCCGAGGGCCGAGGTACGGATGGAGGCATCCACCTTGCTCAGCGTGGCTGCTGTTGGGGGAACTCCCGGACGGGCGGCACTCAGCTCGGCGGGCAGCCACACGGACATCTTGCCACTGCCGCGATGGGCCCAGGCGTAGTAGGGGATGAGGGTCAGCGTCACGTCCTTTGCCTGCAGGCGGCCTTGCTGGTCGTAGCTCAGCGTCTGTGCCTGTGTCTTCAGCTGGGTGATGCCGTGGAGCAGGTCGTCGCGGCGCACCTCCTCGAACTGGGGAGTGCGGTTGAGCAGGAGGGTCATGATGTCGAACTCGTTGTCGGGCCACTCGGCACAGTAGACGATGGGTCCGCGCTCGATGGCCAGGCGTCCGCGGTCGGCGGCTACTTGGGAGTGGGCCTTCACGGTGCGTGGTTGCATGTCGAGCTTCATCTCGATGTGGTCGCCCTTTTTCCAGCGGCGGTTGATGGCCAGGTAGCCGTCTTCACCGGTGGCATCCTCCACCGGTTGTCCGTTCACGGTGACGGTGTAGCTGAGGCGCTTGTTGTCGGCGTAGCTGTAGAGGTCCGAGGGTACCACTTGTCCCTTTACCCATCCAGGGATGCGCAGCTTCAGGGTGAAGTCGCGGCCGGTGGCACGGTCAACGGTCAGACTCACGGCTCCGTCCCACGGGTAGTTGGTCTTCTGTGAGAGGGTGAGGCGCTTGCCGTCCACCTTCAGGGTGGCGGTGTTGCTGACGAAGAGGTTGACGTAGACGTTTGCCTCCTTCACGGCATAGACATAGCCCGGCAGTGAGGGGATGAAGCGGCAGATGTTCGAGGGGCAGCATGCACAGCCGAACCACGGTTGGCGCTGGTGTTGGCCCATCGACTCCAGGGGGTTGGGGTAGAAGAATCCGCCACCGTCGAGCGAGACGCCCGAGATGAGGCCGTTGTAGAGCGAGCGCTCGAGCACGTCGTAGTACTTGCTCTGGCCATGCAGCAGGAAGAGGCGGTAGTTCATGTAGACGTTGCCGATGGCGGCACAGGTCTCGCAGTAGGCCGACATGTTAGGCAGCTCGTAGTTCCTGCCGAAGGCCTCGCCACTGGCTGTGGCACCGATGCCGCCGGTGATATAGAGCTTCTTGCCCACGATGTTGTTCCAGATGCGGCCGATGGCATTGATGTAGGCTGTGTCGCCGGTGAGGGCAGCCACGTCGGCCATGCCGCTGTACATGTAGGCGGCACGCACGGCATGTCCCACGGCCTCGCTCTGTTCCACCACGGGCTGGTGGGCTTGGCTGTACTGGTCGCGGCGGGATGTGTAGCCACGCTTGTCGAGGAAGAACTTGGCCAGGTCGAGGTATTTCCGCTCGCCTGTCACCGTGTAGAGCTTGGCCAGGGCCATTTCGGCAATCTGGTGGCCCGGCACATAGACCTGCTTGCCCTCGCCTTCGCCAATCTCGTTGTAGATGCAGTCGGCATAGCGGATGGCGATGTCGAGGAAGTTGCGCTTGCCGGTGGCCTGGTAGTGGGCGATGGCACCCTCCACCATGTGGCCCAGGTTATAGAACTCGTGGCTGAGGTCTTCCACCTTCACCCAGCGCTTGTTGCCTGCCCACTCGTGGGGTGCGGCGGGATTCTGTGTGCGCGAGGTATAGAGGTAGCCGTCAGGCTCTTGGGCCGAGGCCACGATGACGAGCACGCTGTCGATGTAGCGTTTCAGCTTCTTGTCGGGGTAGGTCTGAAGCAGGTAGCTGGCTCCCTCGATGGTCTTGTAGACGTCGGTGTCGTCAAAGGAGTATCCGCCCACCTTCACTCCCCTTGCCACCTCGGCATATCGGGGGTCGTCCTTCAGGGCGGGGTTTTTCTGCAGTTCCATCATCAGGGCCGAGCGGGTGAAGTTGTCGTAGCGTCCCGTCTCCTCGCACTTGCTGAAGGCGAGGGGGATGGTCACTTCGCGGCTGGCCTGTAGGCGCTGGCCCCAGAACTGGTCGGTCACCTTCACGTTGGTGAACGAAACGGGTGTGATGGGATAGCCTCCGTTGGTGGAGGGGGTCTGCTGTGCTGCAGCAGGGCCGGCGGCCATCATGAGGCACAGCGCGGCGGGGAGGGTCTGTCTGTTTTTTACTTCGTTCCACTGATGCTCACCTCGATGCAGTTGCCCTGCTTGATGAGCTTCTTCACGTATTTCTGGAGGTCTTTGCCTGTGATGCTGTTCACCATCTTTTCATAGTCCTTGTTGGTGTCCAGTCCGTTCCAGTAGAATTCCTTCAACTGGCTCATCCAGTAGGTGTTCTCCTTCTGGTTCTCCTGATACTTCTTCAGCATGAACTCCTTCACACGAGCCAGTTGCTCGGGGTTGGGTCCGTTCTTGATGAAGTCGTCCAAGCCTTGGCGGATGACCTCGGTCATGCGTGCGCGGCGTTCGGGGTCGGTGTCGAAGGCAATCTGCAGTTGGATTTCCTCCTTCGGATAGTGCTTGATGCCGCCGCTGACGCCCACGCCATAGGTGCCACCCTCCTTCTCACGCACGCTTTCGGTGTAGACCATGTCCATCACCTGGGTGAACATGCTCATCATCAGCTTGCCCTTCATGTCGTACTTGCCCTTGCCTGTGTAGAGCAGGAAGACGGTGCTCTTGGGCAGCTCCATGGGGCGGTCGAAGTTGTTGGTGAGTCGGCCCTTTTGGATGTCGGGGTTGGCTGTGGGGTTGAACTTCTCGGCTCCGGCCTTCACGGGCAGTGCGCCCAGATACTGTTCAAAGAGCGGGATGGCCGTGGCCTCGTCGATGTTGCCCACGAAGAGGAAGGTGAAGTCGTCACCGTCGGCAAAGCGCTCGCGGTACATCTCCATGGTGCGTGCGTAATCAATCTGGTCCACCATCTCCTTGGTGAACTTGATGTTGCGCGGATGCTTGCCATAGATGGTGGCCGACAGGGTATCCTGGAAGGCCGTCATGGGGTCGAGCTCTTGGTTTTGCAGGGCGGCCTTCACGCGGTTCTTATAGGAGGCGAAGGCGGCGTCGTCCATGCGCGGAGCGGTGAACATCAGGTAGGCAATCTGCAGCTGGGTCTCCAGGTCCTTGGGCGAGCAGCTGCCGCTCATGCCCTCTTCCAACGGGTTGACGTAGGGGGTCAGTGCCACAATCTTGCCTGCCAACACCTTCATCAGGTCGGTGCTGTTGAAGTTGCCCAGTCCGCCCAGTTCACACACCTCGTTGAGCACCTCGATGTTGATGATGTCCTCGGTGGGGAGCAGGCTGTTGCCGCCGGGGCTGAAGGCAGCCATGCGAATCTCGTCGGCCTTGTAGTCGGTGGGTTTCACGATGACCCTCACGCCGTTGCTGAGGGTGTAGACCTTTGAGCCGAAGTGTCCCTCCTCGGTCTTCACCACCTTGCCTGCCTGGGGCAGCTGGCTGATGAGCGGTTCGTCGGACACCTTGTCCACGTAGGGGGCGATGTCCTCGGCCTTCACCTGGGCCACCAGTTCCAGCATGCGCTCCTTGGTGGGGTAGGTGATGCCCTCCTTCTCGGGGGCAAACAGGGTGATGACCAGGTTGCTGTCGCTCATGAGACTTTGCATGAGCTGGTTCACTGCTGCCACGGGGATGGCGGGTGCTATCTGGCTCATGATGCCGTACTCGGCTTCGATGCCGGGGATGGGCTCATTGTCGATGTAGTGGCGCACGTACTCTTCGGCATACTGTGTGTTCTTCGTCTTGTTGCGCTCGTTGTAGGCATTCTCCAGGGCGCGCAGGTAGTTGGCCTTGGCGCGGGCGAACTCGCCCTCGGTGAATCCGTGACGACGGGCACGCTCCATCTCGCGTACCAGTGTGGTGAAGGCGGTCTCCACGCCGTCCTCCTTGCAGACGGCGTATCCGGTGAAGGCGTCCTTGGTTTTGGCAATCAGGTAGTCGTCGTCGAAGACCGAGGCACCCATAAAGGGCGGGTTGGCGCTCTGCTCCACAATCTCGGCGAAGCGGTCGTCAAACATCTGCGACATCATGCTTGTGGCAAAGTTCATCACCAGGTAGTTGAGGTCGCTCTTGGCCTCGTTGGGGATGGCGGCGTGCTTCATCATGTACTGGATGATGGCGCGTTGCTGTTCCTTGTCGGTGGCGATGGCCACAATGGGTTCCTTGTTGTCGGGCACGGGGTAGTAGATGCGTTCGGCGGCATCGGCGGGCATCTCCACGTCGCTGAAGATGGCCTTCACCTTGGCCTCCATCTGGTCCACGTCGAAGTCGCCCACGATGATGATTCCCTGTTGGTCGGGGCGGTACCACTTCTCGTAGTAGTCGCGCAGTGCCTTATAGGGGAAGTTGTCCACCACTTCCATGGTGCCGATGGGCAGACGGTTGGCATACTGGCTGCCGGGGAATGCCAGGGGGAACACCTTCTCGTAGATGCGCATGGTGGCTCCCATGCGGGTGCGCCACTCTTCGTGGATGACGCCGCGCTCCTTGTCAATCTCCTCTTCGCCCAGGGTGAGGCCGTCGCTCCAGTCGCGCAACATCCACAGGCATGAGTCCACTGCCTCGGGCACCTTGTGGATGGGCACGTTGTTGATGTTGTACACCGTCTCGTCCATGGCGGTGTAGGCATTAAGGTTCACGCCGAACTTCACGCCGATGTTCTCCAGGTACTCGCGCAGGCGGTTGCCGGGGAAGTGGTCGGTGCCGTTGAAGCACATGTGCTCAAGGAAGTGGGCGAGGCCCCTTTGTGGCTCCTCTTCGAGGATCGAGCCGACCTTCTGTGCGATGTAGAAGTCGGCCTGTCCCTCGGGCAGGTTGTTGTGGCGGATGTAGTAGGTGAGCCCGTTCTCCAGTTTGCCGATACGCACGTTGGGGTCAACGGGTATGGGCTGTGCCTGCTGGGCAAGCACGGGGATGCTGAGGCACACCATCAGCGTGGCCAGCAGTCCTTTGATTGTTCTTTTCATGTCTTTTTGATGTTATTTGATTTGATTGTTTGTTATTCTCCCATTTCCATGTGGTGGCGCAGCTTGCGCCCTACCACGAAGGCACAGGCGAGGGCAATGATGGCTGCCAGTGCCAGCTCCGGGGCGGGCATGGTGGTGTAGTCGGGCGCGGTGCCGCGGCTTTCGTTGGTCACCATCTCCACCACGCTCAGGCTGTTGTTCACCACGTGGCCTATGATGGCCGGCCACAGGCTGCGGGTCTGCACGGTTATCCACCCCAAGGCGATGCCCATGGGGATGGCAAAGAACACCTGTGCGGGGTTCACGTGGATGAGGCCGAAGAGCAGCGCCGAGAGCACGATGCCCCGCCAAGGCGACCTCCGGCCCCGGTTGAGCCGTTGCAGGATGGCTCCACGGAAGAGCAGCTCCTCCACCCATGGGGCCACCAGGGTTATGCCGGCCACGCCCAGCAGGTTGTGGCTCAGGTCGGTGAAGTCGGATGCCAGCCAGTTGGGCAGTGTGATGAGTTCACTCAGGGCATTGCATCCTATCATGGTCGACAGGGTGCAGACGATGCAGCACAGCATGGAGTTCAGCCCCACGGGGCGGAAGCTCTGCCTCAGGTCGACGTAGCGGCCTGCCACGAGGTGCACCGTCATGGCTGCCCCCGACAGCAGCAGGCTCAGGGCCAGCTGGGTCGTCGGCCCCACGGGCCACAGCTGCGACAGCCCCATCATGGCAGCCCCGAAGAGCAACTGATAGGCGAAGTAGAGGAGCAGTAATTTGATAGCTGTTTTCATGCGCGCGTGTGTTCCTTATCACTATATCTTATGCAAAGTAACGGATTTTTCTCAGAGTGACCCAATATTTCGCCCTTTTTTTACCGTTTTTAACAATGGGAGGGGAGGCGGCGGGGCCGGCTTTTTATGAAAAAGGGGAGAAATGGTTGCGAATAATCATGACATACCTCACCCCCTCGCGGAGGCATCGGGAAGGGGGGCTCAGCGACATCAAGATGTCACCCTCAGCGACATCAAGTTCCCACCCTCGGTGACATCAAGTTCCCACCACTGGTGACATCAAGTTCCCTCCTGAGGAGACATACGTATGTCACCTCATGGGACACACGTGTGTCATGAGTGGGGAGACACGTGTCTCTCTTGAGGGGACACACGTGTGTCGTCGCAGCGACTTACGTAAGGGGTTCAGCGGGTCACCCCGAAGCCTATGTTCTCCACGGCTTGGCGGACGGCTTCGGGTGATGGGTTGCCGTGGATAATGGCTTGAGCGTCAGCGAGATTCACCTCCACGCTTGTCACTCCCGGCACGGCCTTGATGGCCTGCTCCACATTGGCGCGGCAGTGGTTGCAGCTCATGCCGGTGATGTGCAGTGTGAGCACCTCGTCCGCCTCGGTGGAGTGGTGGCAAGCCTCGTCGTGGCAGTGGCAGTGGGCGTGGCCGCAGCCCCCCTTATGGAAGTAGCGGAGCCACAAGGCATGGAGTAAAAGAAGTAGTAAAACAACCGAACAAACGACGTTAAACCAAGGCGTATGCTCGTGGCAGCAACTCTGCATGGCCTCCAGGTGCGAGGTGAACCAGTGGCGGGGCAGCAGGTAGTCGATGGTGAGTGCAAACCCCACGGCTCCGCTCACGATGGATAGCAGGTAGAGCATCAGCGTGCGCAGGCCCATCACCTTTCTCACCACCAGCATCGAGGCCACATTGACGGCCGGGCCGGCCATCAGCAGCACCAGTGCCGTGCCGGGTGAAAGCCCCTTCAGCATCAGCGCCACGGCGATGGGGATTGAGCCCGTGGCACACAGGTACATGGGCACGGCGCAGGCCAGCACCACCACGATGCTGAGCACCGTGTTGTCGGCCAGCAGGGCAAACACCGAGTCGGGCACGTAGGCCGTGATGAGGCCGGCAATGACGAGGCCCATGACGAGCCACCGTCCGATGTCCTGCATCATCTCAACGAAGGCATAGTGGAGTGCTTCGCGGACGCGGGCGAAGAATCCCATCCTCGGCCGCTCCTCCTCCTCGGCCACGGGGGCAGTGGCGGTGGGGGTGGGCGTGGTGTCCAGCCAGTTGACCAGCTGTCCGCCCAACAGCGAAGTGACGATGGCCACCAACGGACGCATCAGGGCAAAGGGCAGGCCCATCAGCGAATAGGTGGCAATGATGGAGTCGACCCCCGTCTGCGGAGTGGCAATGAGGAACGACACGCTGGCCCCCTTCGACGCCCCCTGTCTGTAGAGCGACATGGCAGTGGGAATCACGCCACACGAGCACAGGGGGATGGGCAGGCTCAGCAGCATGGCATTCGTCACCGAGCGGAAGTTGGGCTGTCCCAAGTAGCGATGGTAGAGGTGAGTGGGGATAAACGCGCGCATCAGGCCTGCCAACAGGAATCCCAGCAGCAGGTAGGGCGACATCTCGTTCATGAGGTCTATTATTTCATGCATACGGTCAGTTATTAGTGGTTATTCCAGTTTCGGGCGGCAAAGGTAAACAAACTTTTCCTAACGAAGGTTGTCCCGAGGTGAAAAAAACGTGAAAACTCTTTGCCGTCCGAACGGTTTGCCGTATCTTTGTGGCGGTTTTTAGAGAGATATAAACGTAACGCTATGTCATGTATCCTACATATCGAGACCTCCACCGAGGTCTGCTCCGTGGCCCTGAGCCAGGATGGCGCCTGCATCTTTGAGCAAGAAGAGCCGCAGGGCCAGCAGCACGCCGTCAAACTGGGAGTGTTTGTGGACGAAGCCCTCTCCTTTGCCGACAGCCATGCCATCCCCGTGGATGCCGTGGCCGTGAGCTGCGGCCCCGGGTCGTACACCGGCCTGCGCATCGGTGTCTCCATGGCCAAGGGCGTGTGCTACGGGCGCAACCTGCCCCTCATCGGCCTTCCCACGCTGGAGGTGATGAGCGTGCCCGTGCTCCTGCGCCACGAACTGCCCGACGACGCCCTCCTGTGCCCCATGATTGACGCCCGCCGCATGGAGGTATATGCCGCCATCTACGACCGGGCACTGCGCCCCGTGCGCCCCACGGCGGCCGATGTGGTGGACGAGGCCACCTACCAGGAGTTCCTCGACCGTCACCCCGTCTACTTCTTCGGCAACGGCTCGGCCAAGTGTCAAGAGAAGATTCACCACCCCAACGCCCACTTCATCCCCGGCATACGCCCGCTGGCCAAGATGATGTATCCGCTGGCCGAGAAGGCCGTGGCACTGGAGGACTACAAGGACGTGGCCTACTTCGAACCCTTCTACCTCAAGGAGTTTGTGGCCACCGTGGCCAAGTCGAAGGTGCTGCAGGGATAAGCCACAGCCGACGGCCGAGTGACTGGAAATGAAAGAAATAACAGCTTATTCAACCCGATAATGAAATATAATACGCAAGAACGACGCCTGGCCATGCCCGAGTATGGCCGCTGCGTGCAGAACATGGTGAACCATGCCCTCACCATCGAGAACAGGGCCGAGCGCCAACGATGCGCCAACACCATCATCAAGATAATGGGAAACATGTATCCCCTGTTGAAGGAGATGCCCGACTTCAAGCAGAAACTGTGGGATCACCTGGCCATCATGTCCGACTTCAAGCTCGACATCGACTACCCGTGTGAAGTGGTGCGCCCCGACTCACTCAGCTCGGCCCCCGACCGCATCCCCTATGCCAGCGGACGCATACGCTACCGCCACTACGGACGCTTCCTGGAGAACCTCATACGCAAGGCCGTGGAGATGCCTGAAGGGCCGGAGCGCTCACAACTGGTGCACCTCATCGCCATACAGATGCGCAAGAACTTCATCACCTGGAACAAGGACTCGGTGGAGATCCGCAAACTCATCACCGACCTCGAGGACTACACCGATGGAGCCATCTCGCTCCGTGAAGAGGACCTGGAGATTGCCGAACTGCAACCCTCGGCCGCACAAAGGCACCGCGCCGCCATGGTGCAGCAACGCCGCCGGCCGGCCAGGAAGAAGTAAGTCTAACCCCCTAACCCCCCAATCCCCATACCATGGCTTCATTTGTTATTGAAGGCGGCCACAGGCTAAGTGGCGAAATCCGCCCGATGGGCGCCAAGAACGAAGTGCTTGAAATCCTCTGTGCCACCCTGCTCACGGCAGGGGAGGTGACCGTGCGCAATGTGCCCGACATACTGGACGTGAACAACCTCATCCAACTCATGCGCGACATGGGCGTGAAGGTCGCCCGCATCGAGACGGACACCTACACCTTCCAGGCCGACGACGTCGACCTCTCCTACATCCAGAGCGAGGAGTTCATGCAGAAGTGCAGCAGTCTGCGCGGCTCGGTGATGCTGCTCGGCCCCCTGGTGACACGCTTTGGCAAGGCCCTCATCTCCAAGCCGGGAGGCGACAAGATTGGCCGACGACGCATCGACACCCACCTGCTGGGCATCGAGAAACTGGGCGCTGCCTTCACCTACAATGCCGAGCAAGGCGTCTTTGAACTGGTCGCACCCGAGGGAGGACTCGCCGGCGCAAGCATGTTGCTCGACGAAGCCTCGGTGACGGGCACGGCCAACATCATCATGGCAGCCGTCCTGGCAAAGGGCACCACCACCATCTACAACGCCGCCTGTGAACCCTACATCCAACAGCTCTGCAAAATGCTCAACCGCATGGGGGCACGCATCAGCGGCATCGCCAGCAACCTGCTCACCATCGAGGGAGTGGATGCGCTGGGCGGATGTGACCACACCGTCCTGCCCGACATGATTGAGGTGGGCAGCTTCATCGGCATGGCCGCCATGACCCAGAGCGAGATTACCATCAAAGACGTCTCCTACGAAAACCTCGGCATCATCCCCGAAGCCTTCCGCCGCCTTGGCATCCGCCTGGAACAGCGGGGCGACGACATCTTCGTGCCCGCACAGGAGCACTACGAGATAGAGTCCTTCATCGACGGCTCCATCATGACCATCGCCGACGCACCTTGGCCGGGACTGACGCCCGACCTCCTCAGTGTGATGCTCGTCGTGGCCACGCAGGCCAAGGGCAGTGTGCTGATACATCAGAAGATGTTCGAAAGCCGACTCTTCTTCGTGGACAAACTCATCGACATGGGGGCACAGATTATCCTCTGCGACCCGCACCGCGCCGTAGTCATCGGACACGACCACCAGTTCAAGCTCCGCGGAGGAAAAATGACCTCGCCCGACATCCGTGCCGGCATCGCCCTGCTCATCGCCGCACTGAGTGCCGACGGGGTGAGCCGCATCCACAACGTGGAGCAGATTGACCGTGGCTATCAGGACATCGAACAGCGGCTCAACGCCCTGGGCGCACGCATAACAAGAATGAACTAAGGAAAAAAAGGAGGTGAGAAGTGATACGAAAAGAAGACGTTTACCGCATCGGCCAACTGACCAAGCCCCACGGCATCAAGGGGGAGGTGGCCTTCAGCTTCACCGACGACATCTTTGACCGCACCGACGAGTGTGACTATCTGGTCTGCCTCATGGACGGCATCATGGTGCCCTTCTTCATGGAAGAGTACCGCTTCAAGAGCGATACGGTGGCCCTCGTGAAGTTCGAGGGGGTCGACACGGCCGAACAGGCCCGCCGCTTCACCAACATCGAGGTCTACTATCCCACCCGATACGCCGAGGAGAGCGACGAACTCTCGTGGAGCTACTTCGTGGGCTTCCGCATCGAGGACGAGCAGCTCGGCCTGCTGGGCGAGGTGGAGGAGATTGACGAGAGCACCATCAACACCCTCTTCATCGTCCGTCGCCCCAGCGGCGAGGAACTCCTCATTCCTGCCCAAGAGGCATTCATCACCGATATGGACCACAAGCAGCGCACCATCACCATGTCCCTCCCCGAGGGAATGGTGGAGTAGGTGCTTCCTTATACCCACTGACGGTCTCTTGTCATGCTGAGCGAAGTCGAAGCATCTGGCAGTCGGGCTTTTATAATAATACTCAGGTTACTAGATACTTCGACTTCGCTCAGCATGACAGAGACGGCATGAATTACAGGGGAATATAACGGGTCAGTCCAAAAAGTCGGTTGTATATGGTATACATGATGTCTCTGTCATTCTGAACGTAGTGAAGAATCTGTAAACGCAAGCAGAATACTATAATGCTGACGTATTCAGATTCTTCACTGCGTTCAGACGAGTTGTTGAGCGTAGCGAAAAATGACACAGAGACGGCATAATTTGCAACTGGATTTTCGGACTGACCCAATATAACAGCGGAATTTTTACCAGACGCCTATATAAGAAAAAAGGGTTGTACCGTGTGGTACAACCCTTTACTTTTGAGCCTCTTGTCGGATTCGAACCAACGACCCCGAGATTACAAATCACGTGCTCTGGCCAACTGAGCTAAAGAGGCGGGTGGGCAAGCTTGCTATATCGCGTCGCTACAACCTTCTACCTTTGCTGCGGTCAAGCCCTGGAGGATTCGAAAGGAGCTGACCGTATAGGACTTGCCCGTTTTTGCGCTGCAAAGGTAGAGCTTTTCGCGCATTTGAGCAAGAAAACTGCCCGTTTTTTCTCCCTTACTCCCCCTTTTTCTCTCGTTTTGGTGGTTTTAAGGGGGCAAAAACGCATTATCTTTTGTTAATTGCGTGGTTATTTGCATGAATTGTCGTACTTTTGCAAGCAGTATATACCTATTATTATATAATGGAAGCAAATACCCCAACCGGTCAGTTAGTGAATGGTGCCATGGTCTATGGCACCTCAATGGGCTTGTTTTGGATACTGAAGTTCATGCTTGTCCCGTTCATCTTCACAATGCCGCTCGCTTCGCTCTCCTTCTTGGGGCTGACGGCGGCAGTCCCCTTCGTGGGATACTTCCTGGTCCGCCAGTATCGCAACCGCTACTGCCCGGGTGGGCGGATAGGCTTCACGCAGGCCTGGATGTTCAGCCTGCTGATGTATGCCTTCGCCGCCCTGTTGGTGTCGGTGGCCCACTATGTCTTCTTCCGCTATGTGGACGGCGGCACCATGGTGGCTACCTACAGAAGCCTGCTGGACGAGTTGCAGGCCACAGCCCCCGAGATGGACGAATTGATGAAGCAGTATCGTCAGGCAGCCGACATGGTGGCGGCAATGACGCCCATCGAACTGACCGTGCAACTGATAATGAACAACCTCTTCTACGGAATGCTGTTGGCCTTGCCCACAGCCCTTTTCGTGTCGCTGAAGCGCAACCGTGGACAGGGAAAACAATGATAAGAGACACTTAAATGATAAAGGATATGAAGGAGAAAGATATGGAAAAGACGCCGTTGGACATCTCAGTGGTGGTCCCTCTGTATAATGAAGACGAGTCGTTGCCCGAACTCTACGCCTGGATTGAGCGTGTGATGCAGGCCAACGGATTCAGCTTTGAAGTGATATTTGTGAACGACGGCAGCACCGACCGCTCATGGGAGGTTATCGAGGAACTGCAGGCCAAGTCGACCCACGTGAAGGGCATCAAGTTCCGTCGCAACTACGGCAAGTCGCCTGCCCTGTACTGCGGATTTGAACGTGCACAGGGACGGGTGGTCATCACCATGGATGCCGACCTGCAGGACAGTCCCGACGAAATCCCCGAGCTCTACCGCATGATAACCGAGGAGGGCTACGACCTCGTCTCGGGGTGGAAGCAGAAACGCTACGATCCCCTGTCGAAGACCATCCCTACGAAGCTCTTCAACGCTACGGCACGCAAGGTGTCGGGCATTCACAATCTGCACGACTTCAACTGCGGCCTCAAGGCCTACCGCAGCGAGGTGGTGAAGAACATCGAGGTGTATGGCGAGATGCACCGCTACATCCCCTACCTGGCCAAGAACGCCGGCTTCAAGCGCATTGGCGAGAAGGTGGTGCAGCATCAGGCACGCAAGTATGGCGTCACCAAGTTTGGTCTCGACCGCTTTGTGAACGGCTACCTCGACCTGCTCTCCCTCTGGTTCCTTTCCCGCTTCGGCGTGAAGCCCATGCACATCTTCGGTCTGTTGGGTACGCTGATGTTTATGCTCGGCTTCATCGCCGTCTGCATAGTAGGAGGCACCAAGCTCTACGCCCTCTCGGTGGGTGAGCCTGCCCGCTTGGTGACCGACTCGCCCTACTTCTACCTAGCACTGGTGGGAATGATACTGGGCACCCAGCTCTTCTTGACGGGCTTTGTGGCCGAACTGGTGACCCGCAATTCGCCCGAACGTAACAAGTATCAGATAGAGAAAGAGATATGAAAAGATTGTTGAAGGGGATGGCACTGTCTGCACTGCTGTGTGCAGGCTTGTCGGGATGTGAAAGCGGCGACTGCATGCTCTCCAGCGAGTCCTATTGCAGCTTCTCCTTTGTCAATGCGGCCGGTAAGGGAATCAAGCTGCTTGACACGCTCACTGTGGCTGTCAACCTGAACGACTATGACACGACCTATGTCTACCGATGCGACACCGACACCGTCGTGAGCCAGCTGCCCGTGGATACCCTGGAGGCAAAGGGTTACGACCTTTTGCTGCTTGCCAACCGGGTGCAGGGCATACTGCTCAACCGCAAGAGCGGGGCCGAGAGGGTGGAGCTTCCGCTCTCGTTCACTGCCGACCGGGATACCTTCTTCTTCCACTATAGCGCCCGTTTGTCCGATACCGTGTGGGTGGAGCATCAGAACCACCCCTATTTTTCCTCGATGGATTGTGGCACGGTCATGCATTACAAGATTGTCGGAATCGCCTCGACAACCCACTTGATTGACTCCATTCAGGTGACGGCTCCCGAGGTGACTAATACGCTTAAAGAGAATGTTAAGATCTATTTTACTGTTAGCCATTAGCCTGCTGCTCACCGTAGCACCGGCGTCGGCACAGACCCGCAAGATGCGCCCGTCGGCAGAGTCCCAGCGTAGCAAGATTGCTGAGTGGCTCGACCTCACGGACTCTATCCCCGTGTTTCAGGGAGTGAGTGTGATGACCGACTTGGTGGGGCCGGGTTGGTATGCCTTTGGGGGCGACTTCCTGAGTACCGAAGTCGCTGTGGAGGTGAACCTGCTCAACCGCTTCTTCCCTGTGTTGGAGGTGGGCTATGGACGCACCGATGCCACCAACGAGGACACCGAGCTGCACTACAAGACAGCTGCTCCCTACTTCCGCGTGGGCCTCAATTACAACGTGCAGTACAAGAAGAAGTCCCCCGGCTACATCTTTGCCGGCGCCCGCTTGGGCTACACCTCGTTTGAATACGACGTGGATGGCCCCCCGATGACCGACCCTGTGTGGGGAGGCGAACTGCCCTTCCACTTCAGCGGCATCCGCAGCCATGCCCTATGGACCGAACTGATGATAGGGGTGCGTGCTCAGATTCACAAGAATTTCCACATGGGATGGAGCTTCCGCTACAAGGTGCGTCTGAATGTAAAGGACAGCCCCAATGCCTCCCCCTGGTACATCCCCGGATTCGGAGCCAGCGACAACACCACCTTTGGCGTTACCTACGACCTCGTCTATCGCATCCCCTGGAATTAGTATCAAGGTTTAAGGTTCAAGGTTCAAGGTTTAGGGTTTAGAGTTTAGGGTTTAGAGTTTAGGGATTTCAGAACTAACTCCCTCCACCTTACACCCTCCACCTTACACCTTACACCCTCCACCCTCCACCCTCCACCTTACATTTATAATTAATAATTCACAATTCATAATTAATCAACCGTGTCTCAACTCGAAATCTGGCTCTTGGCCTTGGCTCTGGCGATGGATTGCTTTACCGTAGCCATCACGAGCGGCATCATCCAACGTCGTTGGCATGGCCGCACGGCATTGTCCATATCCCTGTCCTTTGGCCTCTTCCAAGGCTTGATGCCTGTACTCGGTTGGATGTGTACCCGCTATCTGCATGGGGTGATAGAGTCGTTCGACCATTGGATAGCCTTCGGCCTGCTTCTCTTCTTGGGAGGCCGGATGCTGTTTGAGGGACTGAAAGGGGAGGAGAGCGACCATCACTTCGACCCCTCTGACCTGAAGACGGTGCTCCTGTTGGGCGTGGCCGTCAGCATCGATGCGCTGGCCGTGGGCATCTCCTTTGCTTGTGTGGGACTCACCTCTTGGCAGCAGTTGACCTACCCTATATTGATTATCACGCTGGTCTCCTGTGTGTTGGCTCTGTTGGGGTATGTGCTGGGCCTGTTCTTTGGTCGGGGGCTGAAGTTGCCGGCCGAACCCATTGGTGGATTGATACTTATTGCCATCGGATGCCGGATTCTCTATGAACATCTGGTGGTGTAGTGCAAATGAATAAAATGTAATAGAATCATGGAAGAAAATAAAAGGAAGAAACTTCGTTGGCAATTGCCCTTTCTCGCCCTGCTGATTGTGGGCACAATCGTGATATTGAGCAAGCAGGACCGTTCCCCCTATCGCACCAATCAGGGCATGGTGTTCGGCACCGTGTATAAGATTACCTACCAATATGCCGAAGACCTGCAGGCCGACATCAAAGCCGAGCTGGACAAGGTGAATGCTTCGCTCTCCCCCTTCCAGAAGAACTCCATCATCAGCCGCATCAATGGCAACGACCCCACGGTCATTCCCGACAGCATGTTCCTGCACGTCTTCCAGTTGGCCCGCTCCATCTCGGCCGACACACATGGAGCATTTGACATCACCGTGGGTCCCTTGGTCAATGCCTGGGGTTTCGGTTTCGAGAGCAGTCAGGGTGTCGACTCCCTCACCATCGACTCCCTCCGCCAGTTTGTGGGCATGTCAAATGTCACCTTCGACGGCGAGCAGGTCATCAAGGCCGACTCGTGCGTCAAACTCGATTGCAGTGCCATCGCCAAAGGCTATGGGTGCGATGTGGTGGCAGCCCTGTTCAACCGCAAGGGCATCCGCAACTACATGGTGGAGATAGGTGGCGAAATAGTTGTCAAAGGCGTCAACTCCAAGCGCAACCGCTGGACCATAGGCATCAACAAACCGGTGGAAGATTCGTTGGCACAATCATCTGAGTTGCAGACCATCGTCCATGTCTCCGACATCGCCATGGCCACGTCGGGCAACTATCGCAACTTCTACTATCGCGATGGCAAAAAGGTGGCCCACACCATCGACCCCCGCACCGGTTATCCTGTGCAACACTCCATCCTGTCTGCCACGGTGCTTGCTCCCGATTGTGCCACTGCCGATGCCTATGCCACCTCCTTCATGGTGTTGGGTCTGGACTCTGCCATGGCCATCTGCAACCGCCATCCCGAACTGCAAGGCTACTTCATCTATGCCGACGGCCAAGGCCAGTTCGCCACCTGCCACAGCCACGGCTTCGAGCAGTGGTTGAAGAGGTGATAGGTTGATGTATCCGTCATTCGGAACAGCTTCTACGGAACATTTCTCTTAGTTTGACGAAAAAAGTAAAGAGGATGTGTCATGGTGTCGACGCATCCTCTTTCTTTATATATTCAATTCTCCCCTCACTTCCACTCCGGAACAACGGTGCCTGTGGGATAGATGCCGGTCAGGTGTACCCAGTACTTTAGGGTTGAATAGCCGGGGACATCGCCGCTCTCGCGGGTGCCATAGCCTAATTGGTAGGGGATGTAGATGGTCCATGAGTCGCCCACATGCATCTGTTGCATGGCGGTAGTCCATCCGACGATGGTGCCGCTCATGGCGAACTTGCTGGGGACGCTGATGGCTGGGTTGAATTCGCCACGGAACGACTGGTCAATCAGGGCATCGTTGATGAGCCACACGCGGTAGCTGGCGCGGATGCTGTCGGTGTAGATGGGCGATGTGGTGCCCGTCCCGTTCTCCTCGATGTGGCAATATACGTAGTTGTTGACGTCCTTCACCATGGCCAGGTCGTTGGGGTTGTCGGCCGGGAGGGTGTAGCTCTTGTATATCCGCCAATTGCCGTCGGCATTCTCTTCAGCAACGGCTGCAATGGAGTCGACGAACCGCTGGTTGCGTTCGCGCCAGTTGGCGTACTCGCTCTCCTCGGAGGTTTCGTCACATGCCGTGAAAAGGCATGGGATTGTCAGTGCTGCCCACAGCAGCCAGGGGATTCTTTTCATCTTTATCTTAACCTTTACCTTATTTATATAATGATGTGTGGAAGGGGTTGTCCTTCGCGTTTTGAGGAATGGCAATCTTCATGCCCGAGGGGTGCTGTCCTTCAGGCATGAAGATTGGTATTCCTTGCTTATCTCAGAGTCTTCAACAAGCCGGTGATGCTCACCTTGTCGGCGATGATGTTGTTCAGCTCGCTGATGGCTACGCGCTCCTGTTGCATGGTGTCGCGGTTACGCAGGGTCACGCAGTTGTCTTCCAGTGTCTGGTGGTCAACGGTGATGCAATAGGGGGTGCCGATGGCATCCTGACGGCGGTAGCGCTTGCCGATAGAGTCCTTCTCGTCGTACTGGCAATTGAAGTGGAACTTCAGGTCGTCCACAATCTCGCGGGCCTTTTCGGGCAGACCGTCTTTCTTCACCAAGGGGAGTACGGCCAGTTTCACGGGGGCCAAAGCTGCGGGCAACTTCAGCACTACGCGGGTTTCGCCATTCTCCAGCTTTTCTTCCTGGTAAGAGGCGCACATCACGCTGAGGAACATGCGGTCCACACCGATGGAGGTCTCAATCACGTAGGGCACGTAGCTTTCGTTCAGTTCGGGGTCGAAGTACTTGATGCTCTTGCCTGAGTACTTCTCGTGTTGGCTGAGGTCGAAGTTGGTGCGGCTGTGGATACCCTCCACCTCCTTGAAGCCGAAGGGCATGAGGAACTCGATGTCGGTGGCGGCATTGGCGTAGTGGGCCAACTTGTCGTGGTCGTGGTAGCGATAGTGGTCGTCGCCGAAGCCAAGGGCCTTGTGCCACTTCAGGCGGGTCTCTTTCCACTGCTTGAACCACTCGAGCTCTGAGCCGGGGCGAACGAAGAACTGCATCTCCATCTGTTCGAACTCGCGCATGCGGAAGATGAACTGACGGGCCACAATCTCGTTACGGAAGGCTTTACCAATCTGAGCGATACCGAAAGGAATCTTCATGCGGCCGGTCTTCTGCACGTTCATGTAGTTCACGAAGATACCCTGAGCCGTTTCGGGACGGAGGTACACCTTCATGGCACCGTCGGAGGTGGAACCCATTTCGGTGGAGAACATGAGGTTGAACTGGCGCACCTCGGTCCAGTTCTTGGTGCCGCTGATGGGGCATACAATCTCCTCGTCGAGGATAATCTGGCGCAGTTCGTTCAGGTCGTTGTCGTTCAATGCCTTCTGGAAACGGGCGTGCAGCGCATCGCGCTTGGCCTGATTCTCCAACACACGGCCGTTGGTGGCGCGGAACTGGGCCTCGTCGAACGCCTCACCGAAGCGCTTGGCAGCCTTGGCTACCTCCTTGTTGATTTTGTCGTCGTACTTGGCCAACTGGTCCTCGATGAGCACGTCGGCGCGGTAGCGCTTCTTGCTGTCGCGGTTGTCAATCAGGGGATCGTTGAATGCGTCAACGTGTCCGCTGGCCTTCCAAATGGTGGGGTGCATGAAGATGGCCGAGTCGATGCCCACGATGTTCTCGTGGAGCAATACCATGCTCTGCCACCAATACTGCTTGATGTTGTTCTTCAACTCTACACCCATCTGGCCGTAATCATACACGGCGCCCAATCCGTCATAGATGTCACTTGACGGAAACACAAAACCGTACTCCTTGCAATGTGAGACGATTTTCTTGAATACATCTTCTTGTGCCATTGTTTTATCTGTTTTTATACGTTATTTTAGTCACTTTCTCGACGTTTTTTTGGTACTCTCTACCAAATTTGCTGCAAAGTAAGCGATTTTTTTGCAAATAATTCGTACTTTTGCAAGCATACTAATACAGTTTAACTATTTTAGGTGCAAAAAAACATTAACCTGGCCACTATATGAGTGAAGAAATCGTAGAAAAAGACAATCTCGACGATAATTTGTCGACAGAGGGAGTTTCGGAAGAACATTCGGAGTACAAGCCTGCCGATGTGAGGGACGAAAATGTGAAGTACCAGTTGACGGGAATGTACCAAAACTGGTTCTTGGATTATGCTTCGTATGTGATTCTGGAGCGTGCCGTTCCACATATCAACGACGGATTCAAGCCTGTGCAGCGTCGCATACTCCATTCGATGAAGCGACTGGACGACGGAAGATACAACAAGGTGGCCAACATCGTGGGACACACCATGCAGTTCCACCCCCATGGCGACGCCTCCATTGGCGATGCTCTGGTGCAGTTGGGACAGAAGGACCTGTTGGTCGATTGCCAGGGAAACTGGGGTAACATCCTGACGGGTGATGCGGCAGCTGCTCCGCGATACATCGAAGCCCGCCTGTCGAAGTTTGCGTTGGACGTGGTGTTCAACCCCAAGACGACGGAGTGGAAACTCTCCTACGACGGACGCAACAAAGAGCCTATCACCCTGCCGGTGAAGTTCCCCCTGTTGTTGGCACAGGGAGTTGAAGGCATTGCCGTAGGTCTCTCCTCCAAGATTCTTCCTCACAACTTCAATGAACTGTGCGACGCGGCCATTGCCTATCTCCACGACGAACCCTTCCAACTCTACCCCGACTTCCTTACCGGTGGCTCCATCGACGTGGCCAAGTACAACGATGGCGAGCGTGGCGGCGTGGTGAAGGTGCGTGCCAAAATCAGCAAGCTCGACAACAAGACACTCGTCATCACCGAGATACCCTACGGAAAGACCACTACCACCCTCATCGAATCCATCCTGAAGGCAGCCGAGAAGGGAAAGATTAAAATCCGCAAGGTGGACGACAACACCTCGGCCCAGGTGGAGATACAGGTGCATTTGGCACCGGGTGTGTCCAGCGACAAGACGTTAGATGCCCTTTATGCCTTCACCGATTGCGAGGTGAGCATCTCGCCCAACTGTTGTGTGATCGACGACAACAAACCCCACTTCCTCACCGTGAGCGACGTGCTCCGCAAGTCGGTGGACAACACCATGGCCCTCATCCGCAAAGAGCTGGAAATCCGCAAGGGCGAGTTGCAGGAGCTGCTTCACTTCGCTTCATTGGAGAAGATATTCATCGAAGAGCGCATCTACAAGGACAAGCAGTTCGAGCAGGCCCCCAACATGGATGCGGCATGTGAACACATCGACAACCGCCTGACCCCCTTCTACCCACAATTCATACGCGAAGTCACCAAGGACGACATCCTGCGTCTGATGGAGATAAAGATGGCCCGCATCCTGCGCTTCAACAAGGACAAGGCCGACGAAGCCATAGCCCGCATGAATGGCGAGATTGAGGAGATTGACCGCAAACTGGCCAGCATGGTGGAGGTGACGAGTGACTGGTTCCGCATGTTGAAGGAGAAGTACGGCAAGGAGCATCCGCGCCTCACCGAGCTCCGCAACTTCGACACCATCGAAGCCGCCAAGGTGGCCGAGGCCAACGAGAAACTCTACATCAACCGCGAAGAAGGATTCATCGGCACCTCGCTCAAGAAGGACGAGTTTGTCGACAATTGCTCCGACATCGACGACGTCATCCTCTTCTACAAGGACGGCAAGTATAAGATTGTGCGCGTGAGCGAAAAGATGTTTGTCGGCAAGAATGTCCTCCACGTAGGCATCTTCAAGAAGAACGACAAGCGCACCGTCTACAACGTGGTCTACCGCGACGGAAAGGAGGGATTCCACTACATCAAGCGATTCTCCGTCACCACCATGACGCGCGACAGGGACTACGACCTCACACAAGGCACCCCCGGCTCCAAGCTGGTCTACTTCAGTGCCAATCCCAATGGCGAGGCCGAAATCATCAAGGTGACACTGAAACCCAATGCACGGGTGAAGAAAATCATGTTCGAGAAAGACTTCAGCGACATCCACATCAAGGGACGCCAGTCGATGGGCAACATCCTCACCAAGTTCGACGTGCACCGCATCGGCCTGAAGCAGCGCGGAGGCTCCACGTTGGGCGGTCGTCAGGTGTGGTTCGATTGGGATGTGCAGCGCCTCAACTACGACGGACGCGGCCAATTCCTCGGCGAGTTCCACAGCGACGATTCCATACTGGTGATGCTCGAGGGAGGCGACTACTACCTGAGCAACTTCGACGTGAACAACCACTACGAGACGAACATCAAACTGATTGAGAAGTACGACCCCTCGAAGGTGTGGACCGTCGCCCTCTACGATGCCGACAACAACGGCTATCCCTACCTGAAACGCTTCATGCTCGACGCCACCACCAAGCGTCAGAACTACCTGGGCGAAAATCGCGAGAACCGCGAACTGCTCATCTCCACCCAATACTATCCCCGCCTGCAAGTGATGTTTGGTGGAGGCGACAGCTTCCGCGAACCACTCGTCATCGATGCCGAGGAGTTCATCGCCGTCAAGGGCTACAAGGCCAAGGGCAAGCGCATCACCACCTTCGAAGTGGCCGAGATAGTGGAGCTTGAACCCCTCCGCTTCCCCACGGAGGAGGAGCTGGCCAAGCCCGAGGAACCGGTGGAAGAACCAGTGAACGAAGACCCCGATGCCGGCAAGAGCGCCAGCGACATCCTCGACGAACTCACGGGGCAGATGAAACTCTTTGAATGATGAAAAGACCACTCCTCACCCTGTTGCTCGTCGGACTGGCAAGCCTGCTTCCCGCTCAGACGGGCCGCGAGCGACCCATCACCCGCTCCACCATGTACGGAGCAGGCGTGGTGAACCTCTATGACACCTACCTCTCCCCCTTGGAGTACAAGGGAGAGCAGGTGCGCGTGCTTCGCGAGAGCGTGCGTCCGATGCCGTGGTGCGATGGGCGCGTGTCGCGTCAGACCCTCTTTCAAGGCCATCTGGCCATGGCCGACAATCCCGCTGAAACGTCCAGCGAACTGGCAGGCATGGTCAATTGGAACTATGCCCTCCACCACAACTTCTCCCTGCTCGATGGCCGATTGCGCCTGGGTGCAGGGCCTATGGTGCAGCTCCACGGCGGATTCCTCTACAACACACGAGGTGGCAACAATCCCGCCCAAGCCCGTCTCTATGCCAACCTGGCCGCATCGGGCATAGCACACTACGAAGTGCCGTTGAAGCGCTGTCCCTTGGTCTTGCGCTATCAGTTGGACGTCCCTTTCCTCGGAGTCATGTTCTCGCCCACCTACGGGCAGTCCTACTACGAAATCTTCTCCCTTGGCCACACCGATGGCACCATCCACTTCACCTCCCTCCACAACCAGCCCACCCTGCGCCATTGGCTGACAGCCGACATGAAGTTCCACAACTTCACCCTCCGTCTCGGCTACATGGCCGACATGCAGCAATCCCGCGTCGGCGGTCTCCGCACCCACGACTACAGCCACTCCTTCATGGTGGGGTTGGTCAAGACTCTCCTGCCCGTCAAGTGATGGGCGTCTGCTTTTTGAAGCTGATACACCGATTGAATACAAAAAAATAGGAAAACGCACCTTTTTGAGGGCTAATTTTATAGGAAAACGCACCTTTTTAGCCTGATTTTTTATAGGAAAACGCACCTTTTTATGAAATAAGATGTATATTATGTCATGTTCTTCGAGAATGTTTCCCCACGTGGTAGAGTCCTTCAACCTTCCATCATCTCCTCACACTCCTTATAATATCGTTTGACAGTTTGCAGTTTCTTTCCCGATGCACGATACATCATATCCTCATCGCTCAGTCCCAAAGCCATCAGGTAACACATCATTTGCTTGGTAGGGTTGTTTGTCATATTGTCTATGCGCCGACGCATACCCGGACATTCCTCATCTAATAAAGCTTCTATCATTGGACGAATCTCTTCATCAGGAATCTGTTCACCCACGTACATATTACCATGCTTCAACTGCATCAGTAGAGCGCCTATCTGATTGGTCTTACCATTCACGCGGTAGCGCATGATGCGTTGATTTATCAGTTTGTCGTGTTCCACTTTATCGGCCACCAACTGCAGTTCCCGCTGTTCTTTGAGGGTCGTTTCCAGATCCTTTTCCAATTCACGTTTTTCCCGCACCATGGCAGACCCGGCCTCCTTCAGTTGCTTTATTTCGTCCACCTTCTCCTTCACTTTATCTCTTTCTCTCTGCAGTCTTTCCTTCTGTCTCTGCTCCATGTTCCCTATCTGTTCTTTCTTGCGTTCCATCTGATAGTTCAGCAGTCCTATCTCTCTGTTTTTCTCGCTTTGTGCTTTAATCATTTCACTCATCTCCCTGTCATCCTCCGCCAATCGGTTCTGCCACTCCTGTCGTTGTTGACCATGTTTTTTTCTGATAAGCACATACACTATGCAACTTACCAGTGCCACCACAATCAGGCACACTGTCAGTCCCCATCTCACTTTCACTCCTTCTTGGTGAGCGATCTCCAGTGTTTTCACCTTCACTTCGTGGGGAATGGCCGCCACTTCTGCAGTCTTCATCCGCAGTTTTATATCACTGTCATACACCCTGTACTGGTCGTGAAAATGTTGACTTTCATTTACATGTCCCAACTGCCTGTGAATCCGGTATAAATTGAGCAACCCAGCACGCACAACCACACTATCTTCACTCCCTATCACCTTTTCAGCATACGCTAATGCCCTGCCGTATTCTTCCATCTTATAGTAAAGCGTAGCCAAACTGGAGTAGAGCGAGTATCTCCGTTCACCCGTTATATGTTGCTCACACTCCAACAACATTTGTTCAGCTTTCTCATATTCTCCATTCTTTCTGAGGAAATTGGCATAGTCCTTTACATATAGAAAATATTTGGAAGAAGAAATCCTATCTTTATATTGGAGACCTTTTTCAAAATAACTTTGGGCACTGTCCAAATTACCCAATAACTCATAGATATTGGCTATAGAACTACATGTCAACATTGTATAATAGGCGGAATCTCCTTTAAGCTCGTGATGATATGTTTTTTTAAAATAATGCAAAGCATTCACAAAATTTTCTTCTGACTGCATCAATAAACCGTAATGATTATATAGCAACGCCTTATACTGGTCATCCTCCACCCCTTCAAACCATTGTTCGCTTAGGGCAAATGCTTCAGCAGCCTTCTCCACCTCTTTACGTTGTTTGTGCACCAAGCCTTTGTAAAGCAGAGCCTTGGCGGCATATTGTCTTTCCTTATGTTGCGTATAATAGTCCACTGCTACGTTGATTAGCGAATCATCCCCCAACGGAAGGTGGCATTTATGTCGTGCCTGCGTCCAAAGAAATGCATATTTAGCTCGCTGAGAATCAGAATCAAATGCAATACAATCCATTTTTTCAAGCATTCGGATGACACTGTCGGGACTTGTCTCCATGCACTCCTCTGCATGACGTAAAATCACACTCTTATTGTCTTCCTGGCATCCCAAAAGTGAGCCTAAAAGGAGAACTGTTAATGCTATTTTTATAAATTTTGTCATATCTTCTATTTTTTCACATCTTCTACAAAGGTACACGATATTTCACAGAGTACCAAACATACATTCAAAAATCGTCGCTTCTCTTTTTGATGGCTATGAAAGTTTTCTAAATTTATCCCTCTAATTAAACTCCACCAATGTGCATCTGCATATGCTGAAATCCAAACAATAAATTTGTCGACTCTGATTATCAGTATTTTATCTTTTTCTATGAGCATTTACCAACATTTTATCTCATCCAAAATAGTGACTTTTTTTCTTGGCCATTACATTTTTGCACTCTAACTTTGCAATAACCAAATGGGTAGAGCTCACCCAAAATTTTAATAAAAGACGTAATTAACAATTAAAGAAAACATCATGAAGAAGCTAACTGTAAAGGCCCTGCTTATGGCAGGCATCATTGCGTTTTCTGCTAACATTTTTGCAGATCCCGTAACAACACCTTCAGAGGAGAAGGAAATTGAATTAGGGAACGATGGCAATAACATCGCAAATGACAAGACCCTCCAAGTTCCCGTCACCGCCACAGTCAACAATGGTGTAGTGAACGTGCAGTTTACAGGCACTGTACCCCATGCCACCGTACGAGTAAATAACGCACTCACAGGTGCCACCGTAGGCCAGCAGTCCATGTCGGCTACAGCGGGAACGGTCAGCATGATTCCTGTTTCAGGTCTCACCATGGGCACCATCACAGTTACTAATAACCTGAGCGGAGCAAGCGTGAGCGGTGACTTTACAACGGAATAAAGGAAACTCGTATTACACAGTATTTGATGGAGAGGCAGAGGCCTGTTGCATCAAGCAGGCTTCTACCTTTCTTCGAAAAAAGAAAAATTCAATATTAACACTTTAATTAATAGTAACATGAAAAAAACAATTTTATTTGCAGGCATGATGCTTGCAGCAGTTTGTGCACAGGCACAGTTGAAGGTAAATTCCAGTGGAAATGTCATGATCAAATCTGAAAGTGCATCCGCCAATTTGACGATTGGAGAGTCTGGAACAAATCGCGGAATTGCCGTGAGCAGCAGACAAAGTAGTCTTTATGCAACAAGAACTGGAGCTTGCGTAGGTCCTACCGTAGCCCCTACTATTGATGCGTATAATACGCCTTATTCTTATTTCTATTGTATAGGATTAAAAGGACAAACATATAGCACGACTGCTACCTCTTCTGGAAGGGCGTTTGGCGTACATGGAGAAGCAGGAAACACGACCAATGGTTATAACTATGGAGTATTTGGAAGTCTCGCAGGAGCACAAAATGGTGCAGGAGTATACGGAACGACTCAATCAGATTATGGAGTTGACACAGGTGGCCGATACGCCGGTTATTTCAACGGTGATGTAAAGGTTACAGGTTCACTTTATGCCTCAGTTGTCACCTCCACTGCTGCCTCTGCAAGCATTGCAACCGGACAAGTGGCATTGGCAGAAAACAACGCTACGTCAGAAAACGTGTCTGACAAGTTGGCACAATTGTCTGCTGTTCAATACAATTTGAATATGCCTACTGCATTGGCCTCCACCACTTCAACCACCTTTGCCACCAGAGTGATTTCCGACACCCTTTCAACCACAACAATGGGCGACACCGTAGAAGTGGCCTACCCGTCGGACATCGAGCTGCAAGCTCTTTCGAAGAACCACTACGGACTGATGGCGGCGCAGCTGCAACAGATATACCCCGACCTAGTGTATGAGAACCAACAGGGCGACCTCTGCATCAACTACATCGAAATGATTCCTTTGCTCGTGGAGTCCATCAAAGAGTTGAAGGCAGAAATCACCACGCTGCAAGGCGGTAACGGTGGTGGTGCAGTGGTGATGAGCCGTGCCATGCCTAGTGCTACGGGCATTGAAGAAGCTGCCGCCGTAGCTATTCCCATGCTGAAACAGAACACCCCCAATCCGTTTACCGAGAACACCGTAATTGAATACACTTTGCCTGAAACAGTACAGACTGCAACCCTTTACATCTACGACATGAACGGCAAACAAATCGAACAGATTGCACTTACCGAACGTGGAGAATCATCCGTCAACGTCAACGGCGGACAACTGTCAGCGGGAATGTACCTCTATTCACTCATTGCCGACGGAAAGGTTGTTGATACGAAGAGAATGATTTTAACGAAGTGAAAACCTTAAAAATGGATCACCATGAAACGAATTTTATTTATCGGATTATATCTGTTATCATGTATATGTTTGGTCGCACAAACGACCAAGACATATACTGTAACATTTGACAGGGAAAATTTCACTATCACGAATTACAGAGGTAATAAGATTATCACATCTGCAACATACGATTTGGCATTTGACGAAGATACCTTAAAACCCGCGATTCCGTATAAAATAGTAAATATCCTGCTACCTGAAAAACAAAAATTAAAAAGTTTTTCATTTTCGGTAGGCAATACATTAACTATGGAAGGTGTAACCCTTTCTAGCAATCCTACTTACATGGCCACGAACCAAATTTCAACGTCAATCCTATCTTCTCAGATTTGTTATCCACAAGTCAATTATCCATTGGAAGTCGAATTACTGAGGGAACAGACATTGGAATGTTATCGCTATGCATGTTTTAAGGTGCCTGTACTTTCATACAATGCAGCCTCAAAAGTTATCACTTGGGCTTGTGGCGTCAACATTAATATTGAAACAGAAGAATTTGTTTCTGACAGCCAACAGCTTGCTCGTCAAGATGTAATCACTGGCATATTACAGAATATATTATTCAATCCAGATGAAATATATGAACCTTCAGCAAATCCGATACCCCGGTCTACGATGACTGTGGATACAGAGGGGATTAAATATCTCATCATCACCGCTTCAAATTTGAAGAATGCTTTTGCTCCACTGGCGGCATGGAAGACTATCAAAGGCGTAAAAGCCAAGATTGTTACTGTCGATGAAATTTATGCAAGATATGCATCCGAAACAACATCTAATCAATTAAAAATCAAACAATGCATATATGATTATTACGTAAATGGATTGAATTATGTCTTGCTAGGAGGAGATGAAACCATTGTTCCAGTACAGAAATGTTATGCAACAAACACTATTTCAGATGCAACATCGGCAGAAGAAGTCCCTACGGATTTGTATTATGCAAATCTGACGGGGCGACTTGACTGGAATGCCGATGGAGACAATTTGATTGGGGAAAGTACGGATAACACGAATTTTTTTCCTAATGTGGCTATTGGACGACTTCCGGTGAATAGTGCCGCGCAAGCAAATTTGCTTGTACAAAGAATCGTCAACTACGAAAAAAATCCACCACGGAACAATTGGGCTAATAGGATGCTGTTATCTGGAGCCAACTCAGAAGAAGGAGATAATATGGCAGGACAAAGTGAAAACATGTTTTCAACATACATCCAACCTTATTGGAGCAATGTGGCAAAATATCGTTTTTATGACACGGAAACAGACTTTGAAGGAGGAAGCGACTACGAGCTCAATTCCACGAATCTACAAGCACAAATCAACAATGGATATCACCATATCCACATGAACTGTCATGGATTGGAAACCGCTTGGTGGTTGGAGCGAGGAACTTTTTTGAGTAATCAGGCGAGCTTATTAAATAATCCATCCCCCACAATCATCGCGACAACAGCCTGCTTCACAAATGCTTTCGACAAAACTGTACCATGTTTAGGAGAAGCATTGTTACGTGCGTCAAATAGCAATATTATTGCCTATTTAGGTTCCACACGCGAAGGATTAGATGGGAATTATTCTTTATTAGGGCCATCTTCCAATTATAACGGAGAATTCTACAAAAGAATCTTTCGAAACAGACTTTCAATAGGAGATGCACTGAAAGAATCGAAATGCTATGTATCAAGTAACAATCTCGGGGACAACAATTATCAATGGGTATTGTACACTTTGAATTTGATGGGCGACCCAGAGTTAAACACTTATACAGATTCCATACAAATTCTTGAAGATATAACAGACTATCAGATGTTTCTTGGCGAAGGTTCATTATCGTTAAGGAGTTCGAGCGACGACCTTATCGTTTCACTAACAAGTAAACAAGACAATGGAGCGTCCTACTGCGATGTGCTTACACATTACAGTAGCAGCTATCAGAATACGATGTATTACGATTTTGGTATTCCAGAATCTGTATCCATGGAAGACCTTCAAATTTGTATTACCAAGAAAAATCATCTTCCCGTGATAATAGAAGATATAGAAGGTGTATACATCCAAAATGAAGAATACACAGGTAACCGTACCTTCTCTGGAAAGAACATTTATGTCGGAAGCAATGTAACACGTTCTAAATCAGAAGGACCAGTTATAATTAAAAGCGGGAATGTTGTATTTGATGCGAGCAATTCTGTCACAATTAAAAATGATTTCGAATGCAAACAAGGTGCAACTCTCGAAATTAAATAAATAATGTTTGGATATACAAATATTTATCCTTATATTTGCCCCTGATTAACCCTTTAACTGAATACGTATGAAACTTAAGACTTTATTCTTTACATGGATGGCATGCTTATTCGCAATCAGCGTGTATGCCGAGAGACAAAAGCCGATGGTGACAAACTACCCTGTCGAAACCATAGCGATTGACGGAAAGAGCGAGTACTATATGTACAACACTGGTACCCAGAAGTTCTGGGTTGGAGCCAATCTTTGGGGCACACAGGCATCTGTCGGTCCCACTGGTTGGAAAGTGAAATTCACACAACATGTTGCTACTAAAGGCGAAGCATGGGATGAAAAAACGGTTCTGCTCGAGGACTTTGCAATGAACAAAGTGACTTGGCTGAAAGCATGGTTCGTGGCTGATGCCAACATCATGTACACTGACTATAACGGTCAGCCTGATTATTTCTGGTGCATCCAGAAAACGGGTGATACATACCGCCTTTCAGCCAGTGCATCGAACCCCAATCCAACGGTAGCAAGTTACGCCAACAAGTACGTGGGCATTGATGTGACTAAGGGGGACTCTGTCCTCTACAGCGACTTGACCGAGAGTGAAACCAACCACATCGATTGGATATTTTTCAACGCTACGGCTTACGACGCTGCACTCGACCTGTATGAAGATGCACAGTTCCTGCTGAAACGCATCACTGAAGCTGAAAAAAAGGGGCTCGACGTGACAGCCCAAAAGCAGGTATATGACAACAATGAAGCTACTGCCGAAGAGGTGTCCAGTGCCATTGCAGCCGTGAACATAGCCATCAGTGAATATGAAGAGAAGAATGTGAGTCCAAACGCTCCTGTGGACAAGACCTCTTTAATCGTCAACCCCAATTATGATAACAACGACAATGAAGGATGGAGCGGAACAACCCCGCTGTTCCAAACATACACCAATGCCGAACATTACAACAAGACGTTTGACTCCTGGCAAGTGTTGGAGAACATCCCCAATGGTGTGTACAAGCTGACCGTTCAAGGATTCTATCGCCCGTCAAATAGCAACAGATGGAATTATGAGAATGGGGAAGCACCACAGTATGCAGTGTTCTACGCCAGCAATGGGGCCGACAGCCTGATTTCCCCCGTTCCCAATATCCACTGCGACACAGATGACTCTGATATCCTGCCGAACAACATGCAACAGACCGGCGAGGCTTTTGCAGCTGGTAAGTATGTGACAACTCTCCACTTCGTGGTTTCTGACCACAGGGTGCGCATCGGCATTGCCCAAAATGAGAAGGCCGGTGATTCCGATTGGGTGATTTGGGACAACTGGCAACTGACCTACTATGGCAATAAGGGAGAGGCCTCCTTCAATAGTGCCGTAAAAGAGATGATTGATGCCAATCTGACACGGTTTGATGCTGTAACGGAAAAGATGTCAATTGGAATTGTAGACACGTATAAGGCCACCATCAGCAAACTGACGGCAACAGACTTGGCAAGCGTCAACAAAGCCAAGCAAACGATAGAAAGTGCTATTGATGCGGTAGAGGAGAACCTTAGTGCTTGGAAAAAGTATCTGGAACCGATGGAAGAATGGAACGAATTATTCCAAAATGATTATGTGCAAATTCATCATTGGAACAAAGCGTTGAGGAATCTTGACGACTACCTAAAAAAGGAGGCCATTGCATTTATCAAGGAACAGGATGCGACTACCGCAGAATTACAAGAAGAGACAGAGAAACTGAAGGCTCTGATAAATGCAACTTTCGTTACCAAAGATTTTTCATTAGTAAATGCCGTGTGGAGTTATGTTCACTTTGACCGTACACACGTAACCGAAACCGGAGATGTGAAAGAAATCAACAATTACATTCGCTATACCGTGTTGGATAAGCCAGAAAATATCGATCGCATGACCTACTATCCGTTGGTTAAATATACCACTTGTGAATACGAAGAAGGAAAAGAGGTTGCAACTTACCGCATCAGAATGGAGGAGAACCGTGTCTACATACTGAAGGAGGATGCACCCGAATCTTTCGGCGAAATGGGAATTCTGAAAGAAGAAGGTAAAGACTATATACTGTACGATTTCAATCTGAAAGAAGGAGATGAATTCTGCAAACTTGAAAATGGAAATAGTGTGAACATGTCTGACAGTTCATCAGTAACCACCATCGACGGAAAGGAATTCAATACTTTGAATGTCATGAATAACCACTGGATTGAAGGTATAGGCTCAATCTATGACTTCTTGACTCCACTACCATATGCCGAGGTGGATTGCGATTGTGGCTTTGTTCTCAATTATTTCAAAAATCAAATATATGGGGAAATCGTCGTTTACAAGAATCCTTTAGGAGATATTACCTCTGTCAGCACAGCCTTCAAAGCAGACGATTGTGCCTCAGGGGCTGATGCCATCAAGCAAATCATCAAAGAGCAAGAAAGTGCACAAGTCCATCCCATCGGTCAAACCCTCCTCTGCACTTCCCCCACAGCCACCAAACTGGAGGTCTACACCATGGATGCCATCAAGGTAGATGAAGCTGCTTTTGCAAACGGTGAAGCCACGGTGAAAGTGAAAAAGACTCCTGCAACGTACCTCTACATCGTGACCTACCCTGACGGACGGCGCGAGAGTGGGAAGGTGATGGTGAAGATTAAAAATTAAAAGTGAAGAGTTAAAAATTAGAGCTAAAAACTAAAAGTCAGAATCAAACAAACTCCGCTCGCGAACCGTGCAAATACGGCAGGCGGGCGGAGTTTGCTTTGTTCTCCAAGAGAAGTGACTCATTAAACTTCTCTATTTTTTCAGCGGAAAGTCTCAGCTCCGCACGAATTGTCGGATAGAATAATCAAGATAAATCCGCGTTATCTAAAAAAGTAATTGTGACACACCTTCCTCGAGTTGGAGGGGGGCACTCCTCTTGCATCCTCTTCAGCTCGCCATCCCCCCCTTGTCAAGCAGACAGCGCAGCGCGTGAATGACAAACTCTTCCAACGTTTCCTGGTCGGTACGCTGACGTAATGCGGCCAGGAAACGCACCATTGTGTGCATCGTCAGTTCCCCCTTTTTAATTTGGCAATGGTGGTGTGTCCCATGTGTGCCTCTTCATGCAGATAGCGGACCAAGTGTTCGCGTTCGATAATTTCACTGATGACTAGCCCCAATTGGGGACTTTGAAAAACCGTTTCTTTCATTTTTCTACCTGTTTTTAGTTAATATTCTGTTATATAAGTTAATCTTTTTAACAATGTTCCCCGAAGTGCGGGATTTTGGGAACACCATTTTTGAAAGTATTCCGACCTTTGCACATGCGATGCTGCAAAAGTAATGAAATTAGACGAAAGACGGGAATTGTAATCAGACATAAGAACATAAGCACATAAGGATAGGCTCTTTTGTTCTTTTGTCAAAAAGAAGAAAGGGAAAAAGTAAATTATAAATGAATTTATGAACTGGTTTAAACATTATGCCAATGCGGACAAGGATTCGCGTTTGCAACGTCTGAAGACGGACTACGGATTTTGGGGAATGGGTGTCTATTGGAGCATTCTGGAACGGGTGGTGTGCTACGGCGAGGGATGCTACCCGCGCAACGAACTGATGGGACTGAAACTGAACCGTCGCGACACGGGAGTCATCAAGGCGGTGCTCGACCGCTACGACCTGTTCGTGACGGATGAGTTCGGCATGGTGCGCTGCATCAAAAGTGTGCAGCAAAGTGGCACTTTCGTCCCCGAAAACGACAAAAACGTGCACGAATGTGGCACGGAAGTGCCCACTTTGTGCACAGATTCAAATGCCGAAGAAAAGCAGGAAACTGCTGATAGCAAAGAAGATAGCCTCGCATCTCTCACACACGCGCGCGTAGAAGAGAAAAGAGAAGAAAAGAAGAGAGAAGAAGAGAACACCCTCCTTAATCCTCCCTGTGAGGAGGTGGATGATTCAGTTGACAAGATACAAGTTGACAAGTTGACAGTCTCTTGTCATCCTGAGCAAAGCGAAGGATCTGTAAACGCAAGCAATAAAGATGAAACAAGTGGATGTAATCAGATCCTTCACTCCGTAAACTCCGTTCAGGATGACAAAGCATCTGCCAATAACTGTATTCCGTGCAATTCCGTGCCATCCGTGTCTTCCGTGGTCTGTTCTTCCGTCATCCATGAACTGCGCACCAACCGCTCGTGGCAGGAGGCGGTGTGCATGAACTCGGGCTATGGTGCCCTGCTGATGCGCCATTTCGACCGGGCGGTGGACATCTTTCTGCAACACGTCAAGGCGGGGGCCGACGAGGTGGAGCTGACCGACCGGCGACGGGCCATGAATTACTTCCGCAACTTCACCAAGCTGTCACATCCGGCCGGAAAGAGGCTGAAGGAGGAGTTGGAGAAGAGGGAACAGACCCACCTGAATCCTCCCTGTGAGGGAGGACTTGAGAATACCCCTACGAATGACGTGCGGAGTATCCAATATCCCTCCCTCACAGGGAGGGCCGGGGTGGGGCTCTCCCCCTTCGAAGACCCGCCCGGCCCGAAGGGCGAACGCTCTTACCACGGTGGTCGTCCGCTGCCGCCCGATGCGCCGCCACGCCCGTCGCCCCATGCCGAGTGGGACGAGGCGGAGGAGAAATGGTTAATTATAAATTAGAAAAAATAATGGGCCACGGATGAAACGGAAGGTACGGATTGGCACGGAATATTAAATAAAGAATCCGTGTATCTCCGTCTTATTCGTGTATTCTGTGGGCCATAAAACAAAAAAATCATGCGTAACTTTCAAAAACTCAACATCGACGTGCGTGGCCACGGGAGCGGACGGGTGAAGACCTTCTGCCCATTCTGCCACGAGACAAGACGGAACAAGCGGGACCGCTCGCTGAGTGTGGACATCGACAAGGGACTCTACCTCTGTCACTACTGCGGCGCCAAGGGCTATGTGCCCGACGAGGCGGAGGAACGTGCCCGCGAACTGCGACGCCTGCAACGCGACGAGGCCATGCGCCGGCCCGCCCAACGGAAATACCCGCGCCCCGCGTGGCACCCCGAGCTGATGCAGCTGCCCCCGGAGATTGCCACCTATCTCACCGAGGAAAGGAAGATTTCGCTGGAGACGGCAAGGCGGCTGAGGGTGACGGCACAGTTCGTGAATGGCACGCGGATGACGCAGATGGAGCAGATGACCGCAGAGAAGAATTTGTTGACCACGGAACACACTGATTCCACGGAGAAGAATGGCGGTGACGAGTGCCATCCGGATGGGAAACTTGTGACTCGTAGCTCATCACTCGTAACTGAAAAAGAAAATCCGCGGTCATCCGTCCAATCCGCGTCATCCGCGTGCCATCCCATTCAAAGAATCCTTGCCTTCAACTACTTCGACCGCGGACAGCTCGTCAACATCAAGACGCGCACCATGGACAAGCAGTTCACCCTAGTGCGCGGAGCGGAGCTGATACCCTACAACGTGGATGCCATCTACGACCGCCCCGTGTGCTACATCACCGAAGGGGAGTTCGACACGCTCACCCTCGTGGAGTGTGGCTTCCCCGAGACCATCAGTGTGCCCGGCGGAGGAAACAGCAACCTCTCGTGGATGGACCGCTTCGTGGAGACCCATTTCGAGGACAAGGAGCAGATAATCCTTGCGCTCGACGACGACCCCGTGGGGCTGAAGCTGCGCGACGAGCTGACCCGCCGCCTGGGGGCGGAGCGGTGCCGCGTGGTACGCTGGACCACAGGGTGCAAGGATGCCAACGAGGTGCTGTGCCGCCACGGACGCGACGAGGTCGCCCGCTGCATCGAAGCGGCCGAGGAGGTGCCCATCGACGGAGTGTTCACCGCCGAGGACGTGGGCGAGGGACTGGACGCCCTCTTCGAGAACGGGATGCAGCGCGGGGCAGGGGTGGGGCTGTTCAACCTCGACAAGCTGTGTACCTTCGAGCCGGGACGCTTCATGGTCATCACCGGACGGCCGGGCGAGGGAAAGAGCGAGCTGCTCGACGAGCTGGTGCTGCGCCTCTGCCTGCGCCACGGATGGCGCCCTGCCTACTTCACGCCCGAGAATGTGCCCATTGAGTACCACCTGCGCAAGCTCATCGAGAAGCTGACGGGCTATAAGTTCGAGCAGGGGGGACGCATGACGCCCGACCTCTACCGTGCGGCCAAGCGGTGGTGCGGAGAGAACGTTCACCACATCCTGCCGCCCGACGACCGCTACACGCTCGACGAGGTGCTACAGCGTGCCCGCCAGCTGGTGGCCCGGCGAGGGGTGCGCATCGTGGTCATCGACCCGCTGAACCGCTTGGAAACGGACGAGAAGGAGTCCGCCATGACGGAGCTGCAACTCATCAGCGACCGCCTGAACCGCATGGTGCGCTTTGCCGCCCAGCACCGCGTGCTCTTCATCCTGGTGGCCCACCCGCGCAAGGTGAACCGTGCCAACCTCAACGGCGAGAAACGCCGCGTGGAGATGAACGACATCAACGGCTCGGCCGACTTCGGCAACAAGGCGGACTACTGCCTCATCGTCGACCGCGACGATGCGCAACGCCGCACCACCGTCTATGTCGACAAGGTGCGCTTCAAGCACCTGGGCACGCGCGGCGAGTGCACCCTGCACTACGACCCCGTGAGCGGCCGCTACCTGCCTCTGACCTACGAACCCGACGGACTGGGCGGACTGAAGCCTCACATCCACTGGACCAACTTCAACATCCGATGGGTCAACCCCCGGGGTGAAAGCCAGATGATTGAGGAGGAGGAACGCCTGCAGGAGGCACGGGAGAACAAGGGGCAGTACAGGATAAGGGAGGAGTGAGGAGGGAGAAGAATCCGACATTTTTCTTAAAATATTTGGTGATATGAAACAGATACTCTATTTTTGCAGGGGAAAAACCATAAAAATGGAAGTTATATGTCTGAGCAGTCATTAAACAGGAATCTGTGTGTGGATTTTGACAATATCAATGCCTCTATCCGCAACAATGGTTTTTCAAGGCAAAGCCTCCAATTAATTGATAATTATACAAACGACATAATCAATGGAAAAACAAATATTACTCGATTCAATCAAGCGGAGCATGCAGGCCTCTGCCGTGCAGGTGAGATGCTCATTGGGGCGTACATCGTATGCAACTACGCGCGAACAAGCCTTGAAGCAAGTGCAGATGCTGCAACAAGCCAAGCAAGCCCAACAAATTGGGAAATAGACGAGAAACAAGAAGCATTGGTCCAACAATGGGCTGAAGCTAAAGGTGTCTGGTTTGCCAATGCAGAGCAAGACATCGAATCGGAATATGGAGCAAAAATAGCCCAAGGAGCCGAAGCAAAAGTGTACTACAAAGATGGTGATGTGTCTGTAATAAAAATACGTACATCAATCTATGCCACATTGGAAAGGGCATTGGAGTCTATCATATTACACAATGCAATCTTTCCAGAAACCTCAATGAATGTGATAGGTTTTACCCGTGATGCTGACGGAATGTTCCGAATCATCCTTACCCAACCTTACATTGGGTGCAAACGATTGGCTACCAAACAAGAAATAGACCTGCTACTTTCATTCAAAGGTTTTCAGGACAATAACAATGGATTGGGAATAAATTATATAGGGAAACGACTTTACTTAGAAGACATGCATCCTGCCAATGTGTTCATCGACTTTTTATCCGATTCCCCAATCTGTATCGACTGTATTATAAAATTTGTCCGATGAAGGATTCCCTTCGTTCGTTCCATTCTTCGTTCTTTTAACTTTTAACTTTTAATTTTTAATTTTTAATTTTTAATTTCCCCTACGGCTCCCCCAACGCATCCACGATGAGCCGCACCTGGTAGGGGGTGTACTCCCTGCTATGCGTAGTGAGTCCGCTGCGCAGCAAGGCATCGTGCAGCTCCGCATTCCGCTTAATCCACACCTGCAGTTTCTTGCAGGCGGCACGCTCCCCTATCGTGGGGGCATACAATTGTGCCAATTCACCTTTTCCATAGGTGCGAAAAGTAAAGTCCTTCATCGCCGTATTTTTCTGTAAAGATAGTGATTTTTAGTGAGATACGCAAGAAAAAACGCGTTTTTTTGACACGACAGGAATAGCACGCAGATGACGCGGATGCAGCAGATGACCGCAGATTTTTTTTCTTTTTATTAGTGTCCGCTAAAAACTTCAATTGATTTATTTCCCTGCAAGTTTATGCCGTCTCTGTCATTCTGAACGAAGTGAAGAATCTGATAACGTGTGCTTTAGTTTTTGCTGACGTTTACAGATTCTTCACTTCGTTCAG
>JAFTYI010000019.1 GCA_017464815.1 Bacteroidaceae bacterium
GTATACTTTGATGACTTTACCCACCACATCCTTTGTGTGACATTGCTCTACGGCCACAAAGGAGCCGTCGCCTTGTATCCTCAGCCAATCCCCCTTGCGTCGGATGATGCGGTGAAGGACGTGTTTGCCACGGAAGTGGAACAACACGACATCCATGGGCTTCAGTTCGTCGGGAGGACATGGGGCAAGCAACACTTCGTCTTTCTCGCCACGCAACAGTGGCAACATGGAGACCCCTTTCATGCGGATGCGCACATTGTTCCCTTTGGCAAGTTCCTCTTCTACCCAGGCGAAGAACAACTCATTTGATACGATTTTCATCATCTCATCCAAACAACGTTTTGCACGACAACTCTGCAGCAGCTTTGTCGGGCAAGCATTCTAAATGAAACACGGGCACGGCTGCCAATATGCCGCTTATCACATTGCTCACTCCATCGTACAACATGGTGTCGTAAGCAAACTCCGGCGGACACGACGGGTGCAGGGCACCATATCCTTGCAGCACCGACAACCGGCGGATGACATTGTGTGGCGCTTGTGACAGGCGTACACATCCTGCCAATTCATACCGTGCATTCTTGTAGCAGGGGGTTTTCCCGCTCCACGGACTGCCGTAGGCCCACACTTTCCCGTCTTCTACACGCAGGATGGGACTGTCGTCGTTCAGCAGTGTGGCGCCCGCTATGTGTTTGCGCCACAGGCGGGTGTGAGTGCTCTTTCCCGTACCGCTTTCGCCCAGGAACAACACCGCTTTCCCTTGATGCACGATGCAACTGCTGTGTATGGCCACCGTGTGGTGCTGGTTGGTCAGCAGGCCAAAGCCCACCCACAGTGCAAAGCGCAGCAGGTAGCATTCTGCTATGTTTCCTGTCAGATAAGCCTTTCCCTCCTCCATGTTGGCCCACATGTAGAGAGGACTTTTCCCTTCGGGGCAAAGGCTGAGCATATACACGTTGTCGGCCACAGGGCCAAAGCTCCCTTTTACGTCCTCAAACTCCAGTTGGTATTGCACCTCGCGGAAGGGGAGGAGCTCCTTGGCATCGGCCATTGTGAACGTCAGATTACGGGCATCCCCCTCTTCCGTTGTGCGGAAAGGTGAAAAGCCTGCTATTTGCTCTACTGCGTTGCACAGTTCATCACCTGAAAAACTCAGCCGGTGTGCGGCTATCTGATAATAATGTGTCATCATTCTTAATCAATCGTTATTATTCTGTCGCAATACGACAGCGAACTTTCCCTGTGCGCAATGGACAGGATGGTGAGTCCCGGGTATATCTTGCGCAGTCCGGCCAGCATGTTGTTAATCTCCATTTCAGTGTGGTTGTCGAGAGCCGATGTCGCTTCATCCAGCAGGATGATTTCAGCCTCTTTGTACAGGGCGCGTGCGATGCCTATCCGTTGTCGTTGTCCGCCTGACAGCCGTTTGCCATATTCCCCCATGGGGGTGGCAAGTCCTTGCGGCAGTTCATCCGCCCATTTGTCCAAGCACACCTGTTTCAGTATCAGTTTTATCTTCTCTTCATTCACCTGTTGGCTTCCAAGGGCGATGTTCTCGGCCAGCGAACCTTGGAAGATGAAGACATCCTGTTGCACATAGCCCATGTTCTTCAACCAAGCGGCCTGCACGTGTGGGGTCAAGGGCTGTCCGTCCACGCACACCTCACCTTTTTGAGGGTGCAGGAAACCCAGAATCAGGTTGAACAACGTAGATTTTCCCACGCCGCTGTAGCCATTGAACCCAATGTATTCCCCCTTGCGTATGGTGCAGTTGAAGTGGTCCAACACCGGAGAGGCCGTGTCGTAGCCATAGGTCAGGTCACTGATGACAATCTCCTTGCTGAATGGCAGTTTTGCATCATCGCTCCCCTCCTCGGATGCATCGGTCAGTCCGTCCTCTATAATCTGCAGGCTGGGCACGGTGTTCTGTATCTGTGTCCACCCCGCCAGTATGCCGCGTAAGGCAGGCAACAGGCGGAAGGCAGCCACGGCAAACACACCTATCAAAGCCTTTATATCGCCTGTCCCCAAGATGGTCAGCAGGGTCAGCCCCACAATGATGGCCAACTCCGACAGGAACATGGGCACACGTGAAATCCGCTCCATTCTCATGCGGCTGGCAGTTATCCGCTCCAGCCCCTCTTGGAACTGTTGTTTCATGGCGCTGAATCCGTCGCTCACCTCCAGTTCGGCAAACCCGCCAAACGTCTCGGCCACCACGCGTGCCTGCTTGCGGCGTGCTTCCAGCTCCTGCTCGCCGTAGGTGCGCAGTTTTTTGCGTATGCCTATGGTGTAGAACAGCATGAAAGGCAGGAAGGACGCAAACAGCACCACCGCCGTCATCCAGTCAAACACCAACAGGGCGATGATGGCCAACCCTATCAGCAGTGAGTCTCCGGCAATGCGCAGCAGTGGAGCCAACATGTTCAGGCTGAAGGCATAGCAGACGAAGTTTACCTGATGTCCCAATCGGCTGACCCCCTGTTCGCGGATGAAGAGCAGCCCTTTGTGATAGTAAGCATCAAACAGCGACGAGCTGAGCCGCTTGTACAGCGTCAGCAGGAAGTGTTGCTGATAGCGCGACAGCATGGCCGCCACGATACTCTTCAGTGCTATCACCCCGAAGGCCAGCAAGCAGAACCACAAGGCCGCCTGCCGTTGTCCGCCCCCATCCAACAACAGGTAGAGCACGGGCAGCAACACGGCCAGTCCCACAAAGTCGAGCAGGGCCGACAGGAAGACGGCGCCAGCCACCTTTGCCCCTCTCCGTCGTTCATCGGGCAGCAACAGGTTCAGGATTCGTTTTATCAGCATGGGGTTAAGATTCGTTTTTGATTATTCTGGGTTTTCTAGATTTTCTAGATTTTCTAGATGTTCTAGACTATCTAGATTTTCTAGATCCTCTAGTTCCTCTAGTCTGTCTGGTTCCTCTAGACCTTCAAGATTGTTTCGGGTTTCTCTATGTGGTATTTCACTGAGTGTACGATGGCACGTCCGATGGAGGCATCCTCGAACACGGTGTTCAGCAGGCGGTGTTCGTGGAAGAAACGGCATGTCTTGTGCCACAGGATGCGCACTTTTCCTTTGATGGGTATTGCCCGGTCGTAACGTGGGTGCAGCATCTGGTCGCACAACTCCTTCAGCATCTGCTCATCGGTGGCAAAGGGCGGCTCCACCTTGGTGCCCAGCAGTTGGTTGCTCAAGGTGGTGAGTGCGCCGATGAAGCGCAGCAACCGTTCATTCTTCACCTCGGCTGGCAGGCACCATCCGTGGCGCATCAACAGACAGGCCCAGTCGACCAGATGGTGCAGTCTGATGCCGTTGCCATAGTGCTGTGCCGCGTGAAACGGCAGGAACAGGGCGTTGAACTCCGCTCCTGGCGTATGCACCGTGTAGGCTCCGTCGCACAAGGCGGTAGCCTCGGGTTTCAGCAGGCGGTGCAGCAGGTCATTCATGGGGGCGGCCACGCGATACATGCTCACATTCAGGAAGGTGCGGTGATTCTCGATGGGAATGCCCTTGTAGTAGAAGTTGCTGTGCTTGGCCGAGTGCTCGGTGTCCACGTCGATGCCCTGCTGCTGCATCAGTTCGTTGGCCAAGTCGTTGGCTGCTTTGTCGGTGAGGACTTCGGGATTGGCCGACCACGTGTAGATGTCGATGTCGCCCCCTTCGCGGTGTGAAGGGGTGGGATAGATGGCCGACAGGCCTACCCCCTTCAGTTGCACCATGGCAATCCCATGCCGGGCATACAAGGCCTGCAGCTCGGCCGCAGCTTGGCAATATCGCACGTAGCGCTTCTCGTACTCCTCAACGGCAATGGCCCATGTCAACTTCAGCGTGCGCGGCAGCGGACATTCGCCGGGCAGTCGTTGGATGCCCTCCCATGCCAAGGTCATCACCCCCTGGCGTGCAGCCAGCTGGTAGCAATGTGCCCAAGCGGCATCGGGCAGGCGGTCCCATGGGATGTCATTTTCTACCCGGCCATGCAGCGCCATTCGCAGCAATGCCAGTAACATTTTCTCCGTAGAGCTCACTGTAAGGTTCATAAAAACACAGGGATTAGGGGTTGATGATGTCACACTTCTTCAGTGCCTCCACCCACACGGCAGCGTCGTGCAGCGCCTTTTCCGAGTCTATTCCATAAGTGTCAGCCAACAGGCGGGCAGCCTCTTCGGTGGTAAACTCCTTGTCGGCCAATGCCTCCCACAACATGCGGGCCGAGGCATTCAGTGAGATGATGCGCGTCAGGTTCTTCTCTCCCGCTCCCTGATTCACCACAATGGTCTCTCCCGCCACGGTGCGGAGCTTATAGGTTGATTTGATGTTCATAGCTATTACGATTGTCTTTTATTAGCGTGTATTCATTAATTATCATGCAAATATCGGAAAAAAAAGCGGATTGGCAAAACTTCTGCCCTCTGTTTTCCTCTTATTAGCAGAAAAGAAAGGGAGCGTGCAAAACTTGGCACGCTCCCTTTGGATGTTAATGGTTGATGCGCGTTGGAGACGCGTTGTAATTAATAGGTTATACTAGAACCTTCAATTGTTAATGTTGCTGCTGTACCTGAACGGACAGCTCCGAAAAGTTCATGTTTAGGAGTTTGTGTATTGGACTTAGTAAGGTCTGTGCTTTCTGAAACATCACATCCTGTCAAGGTTAATGAAGAACTGGTCATGCTCATGCCCAAAGTTCCGATAAAGCCACTGCTACCACGAGAGGCTTTATCTGCACCATCCTCACAAACAATGGAACCGCCGGTCATTTTGCAATTGGTGAAACTGCTTTCACCCTCAACTTTTAAATAACCATACAAACCACCGAGAGAACCAGCATCAGCTCCATAACCTGTAATCGTTGTATTCATTACTTCAGCATCAGAGACTGTGTGAATACCATTAGCCTGACCGATTAAGCCACCAACTTTATTGACACCAGAAATAGAAGAATTCTGAACGGTCACATTTTCAATAATAGTAGTATAAGGTGTTGGCTTTTGGTCGGTTGCAATGCCAATCAAAGCACCAGCATAGAGATCGACAGCTGTTTGGCTACTTCCTATAATAGCATTGTCAATTGTCAAATCTTTGATAGTTACACCTGATGTCTGTGGGAACAGACCTGCTTTATATCCACTTCCACCTGTTGTTACACCTGCAACTTTATAGTTCTTGATTGTATGATTGTTACCGTCAAGAGTTATACAGTGGAAACTTATGCTGGTTTCTATGCCAAAATAAATCTCATGTCCACCAAAGTCAATGTCGTTCAATAATTTAATGGTTGTCGGACGACTTGCACTGGTAACATCACCATTCCAAGTGCGAAGAACCCAAGCCAATTGATCTGCTGTTGCGACTTCATAAAGAACTTTACCTGCAGAAGCATCTGTGTCGGCAACTTGAATTACTGTGGAGCCGTCCCAAGCTTTAATATAGGGAACTAAAATCATATCATTATCTGTTGTAACTGAAAAACCTTGTGCTTCCAATTCTTCCTCATATTCAGATTTGAATTTTGCAACGAAGTTTGTGTAATTTGTTGCAAACAATACATTGTTATTGTGCAAGTCCAATTCAGCATTAACCGTGATGGTCGTATTTCTTGTATTTATGACATGAACAGCTGCTTGAGGATTGTTGTTTGCAGAGGTTGCTGTAAGTTTACCACCATCGATGGTTACGGTAACATCGGTTGTAGTTCCATCACCAATACAAATCACTCCGAAATCGTTCGTATCAGAATAGGATGCGTTGTTTGCACCAATGAATTCGGCATCCTTTGCCGTAACGGTGGTACCATTGCCTGTAATATTCATTGCTGCATAACCGCTATATTTACCTCCGTTGATAGAGATAGTACTACCTTCAGAAGATGCGGCAACATTGATGGTGTATTTGAATCCTTCTGCTTTTACATTCATAAGAGTCAGCTTTGCAGCTTTCTGAATTACGTTAATGGCACGGGTATCTATTGAATAATTATTAGATGCTGTAGTAGCAATAGTCAAGTCTTTAATGATTACCTCGTCTGCGCAATTAACATTGATAGCACGATTTGCTGATGAAGTGAGCGTATAACCATTACCATTAAGAGTAATTTTCTTGCCAAGCACTAAAATATCAGACATCGTAATATCTGCACCTAAGTTCACAATAGTTGTATTTTCTGCTGCAACAGCTGTCACCAATTGATCTGCAGTTGTCACATAAGTGTCAATATCCGCAGTCGTAGCATACACTTGAGCACGTGCAACGGTCTTGTTAGTCCATTTCTTTAAAATCTTAGTATCTGTGCCATTGCTTATGCTAATGTAAATATACTCGTAGTCGCCTACGGGAAGGGGAAGGTAGAGAGTTGTGTTATTATTGGCCTCGCCTGTGGATTCAGTGAAGTTTATGTTTACTTTCTTCATCGCCTCAGAATCACTCGAACCACTTAATACAGGATATTCTTGCGATGTGTCTGCAGTGAAGAAGTTGCCTTTAATAGCATTCGATGCTTCCACTATCAGTTGATTATATCCTGCTGGAATATTAACAAGATTAACCTTTAAGACTCCAGCAAGATGCTTAAATTCAATATTTCCTTCATCTGTTACTTTACCCCACATTGGTAAATCACACGAACCAGGCGTTTTTTGATCAAGGTCATAGCAGTTTAATAAGAATTTTAATGTGTTGTTTGAGTAGCTTACATCGTGATGGAATGATGCTCCTATAATTCCCTTTGGCAAATCTCCCTCTGTTGTAAATGTTGCATCAGAAGTTCCTTCCCCTTCTTGTAAGGTATAGATATAGCCTTGAATATTGCCTTGGTCATCTTTACCAAAGACATTTATTTTATCTCCTTCACTCCAAGTCAATGCATTTTGGCTGGCAGCATTAATATGCATACGAGTAGCAGCATCTTGCTCGAAAGTAGCAGTCAGCACTCGGTTCTCCTGTGACGCGGGAGCATTCACCAGCTCCTGTTCTTCGTTACAGCTGGCCAGTGCCAACGCTGCAACGGATATGATATAAAAATACTTTTTCATGATTTCAATAGATTAAAGATTACCACTCAATTTCATTTCCAAGTTGTTCAAGGGTGCCATTGCTTGTGGCAAATCCCTTCTCCACTTCCACTTCAATCACTTCCACAGCGGGCGAAGTGTAAGCCACGGCCTGTGTGCATTCTGTTGTCTGTTTCATAATACAAAAAATGTTTTATTCCTCCGCTTTTGAGGGCGAAGGATTGGTTAATAGTTATTGTTTGGGTACAAAGGTCGTAAAAAAAATGCTTAACTTTTACCCCCCCCCCTGTTAATTTTTGTTAACAGGCGTAATATTTATGTAGAGAGGGGGGAGAAGAATGGCGCAAGGCCATCAATGGTTTTGGTTGGCACTAATATTCATAAAGTCGCTACCTATATCCTCTCCAGCACAGTGGTGATGAGTGTGTCGATGGAGGTTTTGTAGTTGGCATTGGCTTCCTTGGCCAGGCGGTTGGCTATGACCATGCAGACGGTGGTGGCGCGGTGGCCGAGGAGCAGGGAGAGGCCGGCAAGGGCGGAGCTCTCCATCTCGAAGTTGGTGATGCGCAGTCCGGCGTGGCTGAAGGTGGTGATGAGTTCGTTCAACGTGGGGTGGGCGAGGGGGATGCGCAGGCGGCGTCCCTGAGGGCCGAAGAATCCGCCACAGGCAATGGTGATGCCGCGCACCATGTCGCCATCGGTGCCGCAGATGCGGGCGGTCAGTTCTTTGTCGGCGGGGGCAACGTAGGGGTTACCCATGGCTGTGGGCCAACCGACATGTTGCTTGAAGGCGGCTTCGAGGGCGAGGTCGCACACACGGTTGCGCCCGTCGTAGAAGTTGAGCAGTCCGTCGAATCCGATGCTCTTCTCCGAGAGGACGAAGGTGCCGATGGGTGTGTCGGGTTGCAAGCCGCCACAGGTGCCTATGCGTACCAGCTCCAGGGTGCGATGAAGGGGGCGTTCGGTGCGGGTGGTGAAGTCGATGTTGGCCAGTGCGTCCAGCTCGTTCATCACAATGTCGATGTTGTCGCACCCGATGCCTGTGGAGAGGACGGTGAGGCGCTTGCCCTTGTAGGTGCCTGTCACGGTCTTGAATTCGCGGCTTTCAACCTCGCATTCCACCGTGTCGAAATGCGAAGCCACAAGGGCGACACGTCCCGGGTCGCCCACCAATATCACCTTGTCGGCCAGTTGCTCAGGGAGCAGATGGAGGTGGAAGATGGTGCCGTCGGGGTTGATGATGAGTTCGGAGGGAGGGAAATAGGTGGTCATAGTGAGGGGGATTGGAGGGAGGAGGAGTTTTCTGAAATTTTGGGGTCGGAGTTATCGGAGTAATCAGAATTATCAGAGTAATCGGAGTTCTCAGAGTAATCAGAGTAATCGGAGTTATCAGAGTACTCAGAGTACTCGGAGTTCTCAGAAATTTCAGAATTCTCTGAATTCTCTGAGTTCTCCGAGGACTCCTCAAATTATTACTTATCCAATGAGTCGCAGCTGCAGCCGGCTTCGGGGTGGGCAATGCTGTCGCGCATTTGGGTGTCGGCTTGGATGTTCTTCATGCGGTAGTAGTCCATGATGCCGAGGTTGCCGTTGCGGAAGGCTTCGGCCATGGCTTTGGGCACTTCTGCCTCGGCTTGGATAACGTTGGCGCGGGCCTCTTCGGCCTTGGCTTTCATCTCCTGTTCGCTGGCTACGGCCATGGCACGACGCTCTTCGGCCTTGGCTTGGGCAATGTTCTTGTCGGCATTGGCCTGGTCGATTTGCAGGGCTGCACCGATGTTCTTGCCTATGTCGATGTCGGCAATGTCGATGGAGAGAATCTCGAAGGCGGTGCCGGCATCGAGTCCCTTGCGGAGCACGAGCTTGGAGATGGAGTCGGGGTTTTCGAGCACGCTCTTGTGATTCTCTGACGAACCGATAGAGGAGACGATGCCTTCGCCTACGCGGGCCAACACGGTGTCTTCACCGGCACCACCCACCAGTTGGCGGATGTTGGCACGCACGGTCACACGGGCTTTGGTGATGAGCTGGATACCATCCTTGGCTACGGCGGTTACGGCCGGTGTGTCAATCACCTTGGGGTTAACTGACATCTGCACGGCTTCGAACACATCGCGTCCGGCCAAGTCGATGGCTGTTGCCATTTGGAACGACAGTTCGATGTTTGCCTTTGAGGCTGACACAAGGGCGTGTACCACCTTCTCGACATGACCACCGGCCAGATAGTGGGCCTCCAGTTCGTCGCGGGTGATGGTGCTGAGGCCTGCCTTGTGGGCTTCGATGAGCGCTTGCACGATGACCGATGGCGGCACGTTACGGATGCGCATCAGAAAGAGTTGGATGAGCGAAATGTTTACGCCCGACACTTTGGCCGACAACCACAGGATGAACGGCACGTAGTGGAAAAAGATGGAGATGAAGATAATCACTCCAGCAATGACAATAAATGGCATGTACATGGTAATTGTGAATTATTAATTGTTAATTATTGATTTTGAGTTCTGAGTGATTGGGGTAATTGGAGTAATCGGAGTAATCAGAATAATCGGAGTAATCGGAATAATCTGAGTAATCTGAGTCCTCTGAGTAATCGGAGTTCTCTGAGTTTTCTGAGTTCTCTGAGTTTTCTGGGGTCTTGGGGGTTATTCGTTGCTGGTGACGATGATGACTCCGTTGGTGATGCGCTCGACCACGATGGGGGTTTTGGCATCGATGAAATCGCCCGTGGTCTTGACTTCCACAATGCGGTCGCCGAACTGGGCGTTGCCAATCTGTGCCAGACGGGTGAGGGCTATGCCTGTGTCACCTGGTTGGATGGTGGAGGCTTCGGGTTGCTTGACAGAGGAGTCGATGTCCTTTTTCAGTGCCAGGCGGTCGAGCGACTTGGAGCGCATGAACCACACGAATACGAGGATGCTGCTGACAATGGAGATGGCTAACGTGATGATTCCCGGCCAGGTGCCCAGCTCGTTGAATGCATGCACATTGGCATAGATGAGGCAAGCGGTGGCACCGATGCCGGCCAAACTGATGCCCGGGAAAAGAAAGACCTCGAGCAGCAACAGGATGATGCCTGCGATGAGCAACGTGATGATGATGAAGATGTCCATACTTATATAATTATGAATTGTGACTATTCCTTTATTATAATATTCAAAAGAGGTTTGATGAGCGGTAGCGAGTAATTATGACAGCGTAAGCTGAAGGGGGGCTTTGCTCGAACTGATTGGTGGCAACCTCTATTTCTTTCCCAAGTGGCGGTTCTCGGTGTTGCGGGTTTCCAACTCCAATGCGGCGACAGAGCGCTCGAGTTGGCTTATGCGCTTTTCCATGTCGAGGATGCCCGCCTTCATGCTGTTGCGTCGGTTGGCGTCGGCATGGGAATAGGCGGTCCGCCTTTGTTCCAATTGGTTGTTCAGCGAGGCCAGGTTCTTTGTCTCCTGTATCCATCGGGTGGCCAGCTCGCGGGCCTTGGGAGAGCGGAAGTCTTTCAATGTGTAATAGGTGCTGAAGTCGTCGATCACCAGTTCGAAATCCTTCTTGGTCTCCTTGACCTCTGTTTCGGAGTACTTCACACTGGCTATGCGCTGTTTGGCCCGTTGCATCTCGGTTTGGTTCCTCCATGTGTCCTTGATGGAGCACAGTTGGGCCCGGCTACGCAACTGCTCGTCGCTCAACAGCTCTTTGTCAAGTGTTGTGCCCTCTTCATCGGGGATGAAGGTGTAGATGCACACTTTCCCCTCGGGTTGGTTGCGGTCAGATGCAAACCAGCCGAGGTTGTTGAACTCGTCGATGACCAGCATGTAATCGTTTGCCGGCGAATTGAAGGGCATGCCTATGTTCTCGGGGCGGAGGAATTGGGCATTCTCGCTGTTGTAGCGGGTGATGAAGATGTCGTATCCACCGAGCGACTCTTCACCATCGGCAGCGAAGTAGAGGGTGACGCCGTCGGACATGATGTAGGGGTAGTCGTTGTTGGTGCCTTCATCCAGTCCCTTCAGCGGTTTGCCTTTTTCCCATTTGTCGGTCAGCATGTCGGCGCTATAGAGGCGCATCTTGCCGTTGGTGGCCGAGCTGTAGAATATCTTGTTTTTGGTCTCGGTCTGGAAGACGATGCCGTCGGGCTGTGACTGTTGGCCGAAGAATTGGTTGAAGGTCGTCAGTGTGCCGGCCTCTTTGCTCATGTGGTAGGCCTTGAGGAACTGTTCCTTGTTCACAATCGTGCTGTCGATGATGACGATGTCTTTCACACTGTGCATCATCTGGCGGCCCAGCGAGGCGTGGTCGTAGGCGGCCTGGTAGGGCTCGGTCGGCCGCTTGGCCTTCTCCATCAGTTCGAAGTAGGTTTCCCACTTCTCTTCTGACTCCTCGAAACGGTATGTGTCGCTGTAGTACATGGCCAGGTAGCGGTTGGCCTCGCGCACATCGCGCTCGGCGGCCAGTTCCAGATAGGGAAGACTCTTGTCGGCCTCGCCCGTCTCATAAAGGCAGGCGCCGTACCAGTAGTTGTAACTTCCGTTTTTAGGGTAGCGCTTGACCAGTTTCTGGAAAGCCGGTTTGGCTTCGGCGTACTTGCCCGCGTTGAACAGCCGCTTGGCCTGCTCCTGACTCTGGGCTGAGGAAGGTATGGCCATCAAGACCATCCATCCTGCCAGTAATATGTATCTGTAAAGCTTCATTTTTGCTGTCGGTAAATCGGGTTAATCTCAGCTGTCAGTCGTAACAGCACGTCAAAAGTACGAATATTTTCAGTAAATAGCACCTTTTTATTCTGAAATGTTGGTTAAAATGTGCTTTTTCATGTAATTTTGCGGCCGTTTTATTGAAATATGGGACAATTTACGGAAAAAGAGCTGCTCATGCGCCGCATCACCAAGCACTTTCGCAAGGGGGTGGTGAACTATCGGCTGATAGATGATGGCGACGTGATTCTAGTGGGCCTGTCGGGTGGAAAAGACTCGTTGGCACTGCTGGAGTTGTTGGCTGCCCGTGCCCGCATCCACCGGCCTCATTTTCAGGTGAAGGCGGTGCACGTGTGCATGACGAATATCCCCTATCAGTCCGACGTTGAATATCTGCGTCTGTTTTGCGAGCGATTGGAGGTGCCCTTTCAGGTGTATGAAACCTCGTTTGACCCCACCACCGACACCCGCAAGTCGCCCTGCTTCCTCTGTTCGTGGAACCGTCGGAAGGCGCTCTTTACCGTGGCGAAGGAGTGGGGGTGCAACAAGATAGCCTTGGGGCACCACATGGATGACATCTTGGAGACGTTGCTGATGAACATCACTTTCCAAGGAGCCTTCAGCTCGATGCCACCCAAGCTGGTGATGCGCAAGTTTGACATGACCATTATTCGCCCCATGTGTTTGGTGCACGAGCAGGACCTGAAGGAACTGGCCCGCTTGAACGACTACCGCAAGCAGGTGAAAAACTGTCCCTACGAGGAGGCGTCGAACCGTGCACAGATGAAGCGCATCTTCAAGGAACTGGAGAGCCTGAACCCCGAGGCCCGTTACAGCTTGTGGGGGAGCATGACCAATGTGCAGGAGGAACTGTTGCCGGAGAAAATGGAAAGTTGAGCTTGCGAAACTTTAATTAAATAGAAAAGAATATATGAAAAGTGTTTATACCGTATTGCTCCTGATAGGGTCCAATGTGCTGATGACCTTGGCATGGTATGGTCACCTGAAGTTGCAGGAGATGAAGATTAGCAATTCGTGGCCGCTGATTGGCGTGATTGTGTTTTCGTGGTGTGTCGCATTCTTTGAGTACTGCTTGGCAGTCCCTGCCAACCGCATAGGCTTCAATGGCAATGGCGGCCCCTATTCGCTGATGCAGCTCAAGGTGATTCAGGAAGCTGTTTCATTGGTGGTGTTCACCGTCATTGTCACCACGATGTTCAAGGGTGAATCGCTTCATTGGAACCATGCTGCGGCTTTTCTGTGTCTGATTGCAGCCGTGTACTTCGCTTTTATGAAGTAAAGTTGTGTCAGGTGCGGAAAAAGTTGTATCTTCGCACCTGATAAATGAAATCAAAGAACAAAGAGTATTAACTGTAAAAAAAAGAAAGAACTATGTCACTTTGGAGAGTTATCTTATCAATCATTTTCCCGCCTCTTGCCGTGTATGACAAGGGTTGCGGTTCCATCCTTATCGTTCTGTTGCTCACTTGTGCCGGTTGGATTCCCGGCGTGATTGCCGCTTTGGTGATTCTGAACAAGGGAGGGAATTAATAATCATCCAACGGGATGAGCCATAAAAATAGGCGCGGACTGAAAAACATCCGCGCCTATTTTATATTAAGGTGTAAGCAACTGGTTACTTGCTCAACTGCTCGTGCATGTTCAGTGCGGCACGTCGGCCGTCGCCCATGGCGAGGATGACGGTTGCACCTCCGCGCACGATGTCGCCACCGGCATAGATGGTGGGAATGTTACTCTGCATCTGTTCGTTCACGGCAATGGTGTTCTTGCGCCCCAGCTCAAGTCCCTTTACTGATGTGGGGACAATGGGGTTGGGTGATACGCCTACGGCCACCACGGCCATGTCGATGTCGAGTGTGACCGTTGCACCGGGAATAGCCACAGGGCTGCGGCGTCCGCTGGCATCGGGCTCGCCCAATTCCATCTTTTGCAGGACAACCTGTTTCACGGCGCCCTTCTCATCGGCAATGTACTCAATGGGGTTGTGCAGCGTCAGGAACTCAATGCCCTCTTCCTTGGCATGCTTCACCTCTTCGAGGCGGGCTGGCATTTCGGCTTCGCTACGGCGATAGACAATCCACACCTTCTCGGCACCCAAACGCTTGGCTGTGCGGCACGAGTCCATAGCGGTGTTTCCACCACCCACCACGATGACATTCTTGGCCGGGTTGATGGGAGTGTCGGTTTCGGGGTTCGAGGCATCCATCAGGTTCACACGGGTGAGGTACTCGTTGCTAGACATGATGTTCACACTGTTCTCGCCCGGGATGTTCATGAAGTTGGGTAATCCGGCACCGCTGGCGATGAAGATGCCCTTGTAGCCTTCCTGCTGCAGTTCCTCTACGCTGATGGTCTTTCCGATGATGCAGTCCTTCACGAACTTCACGCCCATCTTCTCGAGGTTGTTGATTTCCACATCGACTATCTTGTTGGGCAAGCGGAATTCGGGAATACCATATTTCAACACACCGCCAATCTCGTGCAGAGCTTCAAAGACGGTCACGTCATAACCATATTTCACCATGTCGCCGGCAAAGCTCAGTCCGGCAGGGCCTGAACCCACGACGGCAATCTTCATGCCATTCGGCTCGGCCAGTTCGGGCAGGACGATGTTGCCGCTTTCGCGTTCGTAGTCGGCCACGAAGCGCTCGAGGTTACCGATGGCCACGGCAGGCTTGCCCATCTTCAGGTGCATACACTGGCTTTCGCACTGTTTCTCCTGCGGACATACGCGGCCACACACGGCGGGCAGAGCCGAGGTGTGCTTCAACACACGGGCAGCTTCGAGGAACTCGCCGCGCTCCACGTTCTTGATGAATGAGGGAATGTTGATGCTCACGGGACAACCTTGCATACAGGTGGGGTTGGCACAGTCGAGACAGCGCTTGGCCTCCGTCATGGCCTGCTCCTTGGTGTAGCCGGTGTTCACCTCCTCGGTGCGGGTGGTGGCGCGATATACAGGGTCCAGCTCGTTCATCGGACAGCGCTCGATGGCGGTACGGTCCTTCGGCTTCATGCTTTTGCGCAGTTCGTCGCGCCAGGGAGCATTGCGGTCAAGGAGGACTTCCATCGGAGACTGGCAAGCCTTTTCACTGCAAGGTTTGCAAGGTCCTTCTTGCGCTTCCACCTTTTTCTCTATTTTACATACGTGCTCTTCCAAGTGGCTCATTTCCTCCAGTTCCACCTGCTTGAACGAGCCCATGCGCTTGAACATCTCGTCGAAGTCCACCTGATGGCCGTCGAACTCGGGACCATCCACGCAGACGAACTTTGTCTTTCCACCCACGGTGATGCGGCAGGCACCACACATGCCCGTGCCGTCCACCATGATGGTGTTCAGCGACACGTCAGTGGGGATGTCGTATTTCTTGGTCAAGAGGCAGCAGAATTTCATCATGATGGCGGGGCCGATGGCAAAGCACTTGTCCACCTTCTCGCGCTTGATGACGCTTTCGATTCCCTCGGTCACCAGTCCTTTGTTACCATAAGAACCGTCGTCGGTCATGATGATGACCTCGTCGCTACTCTTGCGAACCTCTTCTTCCAGAATAATCAGCTCTTTGCTACGTCCGGCAAGCACTGAGATGACGCGGTTACCCGCCGCCTTCAGTGCCTGAATGATGGGAAGCATGGGGGCTACGCCCACGCCACCACCGGCACACACCACGGTACCGTAGTTCTCGATGTGGGTGGCTTGGCCGAGCGGACCTACCACATCCAACACACTGTCGCCAACCTCAAGCTGGCACAGTTTGGTCGATGACAAACCCACCGTCTGCACCACCAGTGTGATGGTACCCTTTTCCACGTCTGCTCCCGCAATGGTCAGCGGCATACGTTCGCCCTTTTCATCCACGCGTACAATGACGAAGTGTCCCGCCTTGCGCGAACGGGCAATAAGCGGTGCTTCAACCTCCAGTTTGAATACTTTCTCGGAGAATTGTTCTTTGCTGATAATCTTATTCATCTTTATATAATTTTGTTTTAATATTCCTCTTTTTGCTTTCAAATTGAAAGTCCGCTGCAAAGATAATGCTTATTTTTGAAAGAGAAAAGGAAAAACTTATATAAATTAGAAGAAGCGGTTGTATATGGGTGAAATTGAGAATGAGATAACCGATGCTTACACCCCGTGGTAATAAATCCCGCACTTCTGTTTCTTTCCTATTTCGTTGAAGCAACGCACTACGAAACGAGCAGACTTCCGCATAAATATGCATAAGGAAGGGAAGAGGAAGGCTTGGAGAGCTGGCCTCAAACGGGCGTTTCCACTTATCCGCTCCTAAACATGCGCGGAAGTTTAGGAGTGGTTGCATCCGTGCGCAGTTGCGCACCGTTGGAAATTCAGGAGTTCTTCGACGGACGTTTAGGAGCGAAAGAGCGGATGTTTAGGATAGGTACAGCCGAAAGGCGTCGTCGGATAGAGTTTGCCATTGTTTTTATAACGCACTCGAATGCATAATTATACACCCCTCACTGCATAATTATGCAAAAACGGCCGCACGAGAATCGCCTGTATGCACGCGGATTTTCTTTCGCACGAAAAATGAGCGGAATTTTAATCGGACCGTAAGTGGCTGATGCTCAGCCTTGGGATGAGGTAATCTTAGCCTTGGGATAAAGCAGGCTTAGCCCTGGGATGATGTCGGTGAAGAAACGCATTTTTTCGGTTTCCTTACATGGAGGATGAGGAAATGTTTACAAAAGAATCGGGATAAGGAATACTGTGATGCAGATTCCTTATCCCGAACTCATGTTAATCGGTTATTGATTTGTCAATCAATCATGTCGAAGCCCAAGTAGGGAACAAGCGCCTTGGGCATGCGGATGCCTTCGGGAGTCTGGTTGTTCTCCAACAGGGCAGCCACGATGCGGGGCAGGGCGAGGGCCGAGCCGTTCAGTGTGTGGCAAAGCTCGGTTTTCTTCTCGGCTGTGCGGTAGCGGCACTTCAGGCGGTTGGCCTGGTAGTTGTCGAAGTTGCTGACCGAGCTGACCTCTAACCAGCGCTGCTGTGCTTCGCTGTAGACCTCGAAGTCGAAGCAGGTGGCTGCGGTGAAACTCATGTCGCCTCCGCAGAGGTGCAGGATGCGGTAGGGAAGCTCCAGTTTCTGCAACAGTCCCTCCACGTGGGCCAACATCTCTTTGTGCGACTCCTTGCTGTGTTCGGGTGTGTCGATGCGCACGATTTCCACCTTTGAGAACTCGTGCAGGCGGTTCAGTCCGCGCACGTCCTTGCCGTAGCTGCCGGCTTCGCGACGGAAGCATTGGGTGTAGGCGCAATTCTTGATGGGCAGTTGCGAAGCGTCGAGGATGACATCGCGGTAGATGTTTGTCACGGGAACTTCGGCCGTGGGGATGAGGTAGAGGTTGTCCAATTGGCAATGGTACATCTGTCCCTCCTTGTCGGGCAACTGGCCGGTGCCATATCCGCTGGCTTCGTTCACCACGGTGGGGGGCATGATTTCGGTGTAGCCGCTCTTGCGTGCCTCGTCGAGGAAGAAGTTGATGAGAGCGCGTTGCAGCTGTGCTCCCTTGCCTTTATAAACGGGGAAGCCGGCACCGGTAATCTTCACACCGAGGTCGAAGTCGATGAGGTCGTACTTCTTGGCCAGTTCCCAGTGGGGAAGCGCATCCTTGGGCAGGGGAGTCTCCATGCCACCCGTCTTCACCACCACGTTGTCTTCGGCAGCACGGCCTTCGGGCACTTCGTCGTAGGGGATGTTGGGGATGGTGTAGAGCACGGCCTGCAAGTCGGCAATGGCTTGTTCCATCTCCTGTTGCAATGCTTTGCTTGTCTCCTTCAGGTCGGCCACCTGGGCTTTCACGCCTTCGGCCTCTTCCTTCTTGCCTTCCTTCATCAGGCCTCCGATGGCTGCTGCCAATTTCTTCGATTCGGCCAGATTCATATCCAATTGCGTCTGCGCGGCACGACGTTTCTTGTCCAATTCCAGTGCTTTTTCCACGGCTTCGCGTGCTCCACTGAAATGTTTCTTTTCCAGACCCTTTATTACTCGTTCGGTCTGTTCACTGATAAGTTTGATAGTAAGCATATCCTTATGTTCTTTGATTGTTTTTCGAAATCAGGTGCAAAGGTAATCATAAATCATAAATCATAATTCATAAATTACCATTTTTTTAAGGTGGGGTCTATAAATTCACCTGATGAACTCAAGCACCAA
>JAFTYI010000020.1 GCA_017464815.1 Bacteroidaceae bacterium
AAAGGGAAACCGGTAAAAGTGGCAATGATTGCGGTTGCGAACAAACTTTTGAAGCAAATTTTTGCCATCGTGAAAAATAATCAGGCGTATAGTGAAATTTATGCTATTTAATTTGGTTTTTAACACAGTTCATTCTGAGCGAAGCGAAGAATCTGATAACGTGTGCTTTAGAAATGCATTGCTTATGTTTACAGATTCTTCACTGCGTTCAGAATGACACAGAGACGGCATAATTTACAAATGGGTTTTAGGACTGACCCGAAGTAGTGAGAGAGTTGGTGAATTGGTGAGTTTATGAATCAGTAAATTGGGAGGAATAAAAAAAAGAGAGGCTGTGTCAAAAAGCCCTCTTTTCATTTTTTAGACGCGGATTACGCGGATGACGCAGATAAATTATAACCTATTGGGGTATAATAATCAAGAAAAATCCGCGTCATCCGCGTCATCTGCGTCTAAAAAGTTAGTTTTGACACACCCTCCTTTTTCCTATATATTCAGCAAGTTCCTTCGCTTGCACATCCTTGGCGATGATTACGCCATCAGGATTCAGCAGGTAGTTTTTGAATCCGCGCTTCAAACGGTATTGCTTGAATAGCGGCGACTTCTCTCCCGCCAGCTCTACAAAACTGACCTCGGGGTCAATTCCGTCCTTCTTGATGGTTTCGCTGAACACCGAACGGTATTTGTCAAACGACACCGAAACCATCCTCACTCCGCCCTTGGGCATCTGCTCCACCACTCTGCTCAGTTGCACATTCTGCATGCGCGAAGCCGCGTCGTAGCTTGCCCAAAAACTCAGCAGCACATATTCGCCCTTCATCTGTCGAAGGCTGAGGGGCTGCCCTCCCTCTTCACTTGCGGTCAGGGTGAACTGAGGAGCCTTGTCCCCCACATCATGACCGCTGAACATGTTGTCCTTGTCCACGAAGGACACCAACAAAATGAATAAGACAACAAAAATCCACTTTACATTTCTCATGTAACACGGTTTTGGTTCATACTTGAATCTCCTTCCTTTTTTCTCATTTCTTGCCACCCCACCGGGCAGCGGAGATTCGTTCACATCACCTTCCGGGCAGATTCACATCCTTCCGAAATCGGGTGCAAAGGTACTGCTTTCTATCCATTCGACCATAAAAAAAGGGCGATTTTTATGTTATAAAACATATTTTTGGCCATTTTTCACCCAATTACACCTTATTTTATAGGTTTATTCACTAAATTTGCAGCTCGATTGTTTGAGCAACCGGCTCTTCGGTTGAAGAGTCGGGAAAGGAATTCACAATTTATAATTTATAATTCAAAAAAAATGTATTTCGACGAACTCGATTTAGAAGATTGTATACTCGACGCACTCGACGCCATGAACTTCGAAGAGTGCACCCCCGTGCAGGAGCACACCATCCCCCCCATCCTTGAAGGACACGACCTCATCGGCGTGGCACAGACGGGCACCGGCAAGACGGCCGCCTTCCTGCTGCCCGTGCTCAACCAGCTGAGCAAGGGCGGCTATCCCTCCGATGCCATCAACTGCATCATCATGTCGCCCACCCGCGAACTGGCCCAGCAGATCGACCAGCAGATGGAGGCCTTCAGCTACTTCACCAGCAGTAGCAGTGTGGCCGTCTATGGCGGTAACGACGGCATCCGCTTCGCCCAGGAGCAGAAGGGACTCACCCTCGGCGCCGACGTGGTCATCGCCACCCCCGGACGCCTCCTTGCCCACATCAACATGGGATATGTCGACCTCTCACGCGTCAGCTTCTTCATCCTCGACGAGGCCGACCGCATGCTCGACATGGGATTCAGTGACGACATCATGCAGATTGCCAAGCTCCTCCCCGAGACGCGGCAGACCATCATGTTCAGCGCCACCATGCCCGAGAAGATACGCCAGCTGGCACGCACCATCCTGAAGAATCCCGTGGAGGTGAAACTCGCCGTGAGCAAACCGGCCGAGAAGATCCAACAGGGTGCCTACATCTGCACCGAGCCACAGAAACTCGGCATCATCCAACACCTCTTCAAGGACGAGCCTGCCAAGCGCGTCATCATCTTCGCCTCCTCCAAACTCAAGGTCAAGGAGGTGACCAAGGCCCTCCAGCGCATGAAGCTCAACGTGGGCGAAATGCATAGCGACCTCGACCAGGCACAACGCGACGCCGTGATGCACGAGTTCAAAAACGACCGCGTGGACATCCTCGTCGCCACCGACATCGTGTCGCGCGGCATCGACATCGACGACATCACCCTCGTCATCAACTTCGACGTGCCCCACGATTGTGAAGACTACGTCCACCGCATCGGCCGCACCGCCCGCGCCGGCAACGAAGGACGCGCCATCACCTTCGTAGGTCCCAAAGACCAGACACGCTTCCGCACCATCGAAGAGTTCATCGAAAAGGAGGTGGAGAAACTCCCCATCCCCGAAGCCTTGGGCGAAGCCCCCGAGTACAAACCGGGCCGTAAGAGCGACCGCGGAGGCCGTGGCCGTCGTGGAGGCCGCAAGAGCAGCGAAGGCAAAGGCAACAACCGCCATCGTGGAGGCCGTGGCAAGGGAAAGAAGGATGCTGCCCAACCCGCCAGCGCACCCGTGTCACAACCCACCGAAGGAGCAACGAACCAACCTGCCAACGCCTCAACGAATCCTTCCGCCGAAGACAACGCACCCAAGAAGAAACGCACCCACCGCGGAGGACGCAATCGTCGCGGACGCGGAAAGAAAGAGGGTGGCACCAGTGCCTCACAAGCACCCGCAACGACGGAGTAAAGGAAAAAGTTACTTTTTAGGCACGGATTGCACAGATTAACACGGATTTATATTCAATTTTATATCCGACCTTATCTTATATTATCCGTGTTAATCCGTGCAATCCGTGCCTAAATTCATTTTGATAATCCTCCACTTTTACACGACACAATCTGTAAATATTTCACCAACCACAATGTAAGGAAACCGAAAAAAACTCGTCCCTCCACCAACATCACCCCAAGACTAAGCCAGCCTTACCCCAAGGCTAAGGTTACCTTATCCATAGGCTGAGCATCAGCTACTTATACTCTGATTGAAATTCTGCCCATTTTTCGCGCGGAAGAAAACTTGTGTGCATACAGACGATTCTCGCGCGGTCGGTTTTTGCATAAATATACGCTCGCTGTATATTTATACATTTTCCGGTCGGGAAAATCAAGCAAAAACCGCCTTTCCCCACCCTTTAGCCGCTAAGGTGTCGAGAGGTCAGCCGCTGACCACTTAAGAGGACACGGGCTAACCTCCAGACACCTTAGCCGCTGACCACTTGAGAGGAGACGGGCTGACCACTTTGTGCCTTGCATCATCCTCTCACCTTCATCTTGTATATATATACAATTATGCAACCCTCACAGGGCATTTCACTTCGACGGAATAGGAACGAAATAGAAGTGCGGGATTTATTACCGACAGATGTAAAGAAAAGTATTAATTAAGAACATTTATCCAACCACCCGCCTTGCTCCCCTAATCATTCGCCCACTGATGCCAATCCAGATGGCCAGTGAGCGGACATCAGTGGGCAACTCGAGTGAAAAAATGCAAAAAATGTGTGGAGATGTGAAAATAATCGCTTATCTTTGCGGAATAAAGTGAAAAACGTGCAATGAAAGAACTGACCAAACACATCGAGGCTCTGCTGGTGGACAATGATTGCGTCATCCTGCCACACTTCGGCGGATTCGTGACCAACCACGCACCGGCACGATGGGTGGAGGAGGAACAGATGATGCTCCCCCCCTACCGCACCATCGGATTCAACCCGCAGCTGAAAATCAACGACGGCCTGCTGGTGCAGTCGTACATGATGACACACGATGCCACCTACCCCGAAGCTACGCGCTTGGCAGAGGCGGCCATCGACCGACTGAGCGAAGAGCTCTACAAGGAGGGACTGGTGAGGCTGCACGGCATCGGCACACTGAGGCGCACGCTAGTGGGAGAATATCAGTTTGACCCCACCGAGGACGGCGTGATAACCCCGACACTCTACGGCCTTGGAGCAGTGCAGATGAAGACGCTGGCGGAACTGGAGAAGGAACTCAAGGCAACGCCACAGGTGGCAGAAGCGCCGGCTGAGACAGGCACGGACGACGAAGCCCCGATGATAGAGAGCAAAAACCGGACAATCACCATCAAGATACGCCACGAATGGATAGCCAACGCGGTGAGCGTGGCAGCGGCAGTGATGCTCTTCTTCTTCCTGTCGACGCCCGTGGACAACACCTATATTGAGGAGGAGAACTATGCATCGCTGGGTAACATCAGCGTGTTTGAGCAGATGAAGAACACATCGTTGCTGACAACGCTGATGGAGGCTCCAGCCGAGGCTCCGAAGAGCGCTACAACTCCGGCACCTGCACAGACAAAGGTGGCTAAGGCTGAAGCTCCCGCGATGAAACCTGCACCAGCTAAGGCAAAAGCTCCCGTGGCCAAACCTGCCCCTGTGAAGGCCGAAACTCCCGTAGCCAAACCTGCTCCTGTGAAAACAGAAGCTCCCGTGGCTAAGCCCGCACCGGCCAAGGCAGAGGCTCCCGTAGCCAAACCCACTCCGGTGAAAGCTGAAGCTCCCGTGGCCAAGCCTGCACCGGTGAAGCGGACGGCGGCTTACAACGTGATTGTGGCAAGTGTGCCTACTGAAAACGATGCGCAACCGACCATCGACCGATTGGCATCAAAGGGTTACACGGGCGCTTTCCTTATAAAAGGTGGCGGACGATTCCGCATCGCACTGAAAGCGTATGACACCGAAGCGGAGGCCTACAGCCGCGTGAACGAACTGAAACAGAGCGGCGACATCAAGGATGCTTGGGTGCTGAAGACAAGAAGATAATCAGCCATAGCCAAAGAAGCAAAATGAAACGAGTAAGATGCCCCAAGTGTGAAAACTTCATCACGTTTGACGAGACACAATATGCCGAAGGCCAGTCGCTGGTGTTCGTCTGCCCCGATTGCAAGAAACAGTTCGGCATCCGCATAGGCGTGTCGAAACTGAGAGCGACACGCAAGGAAGAGAAGGTGGACGAACAGGAGAACCGGCAAGCATGTGGCAGCATCGTGGTGGTGGAGAATGTGTTCGGCTACAAGCAGGTGTTGCCCCTCTACGAAGGCGACAACACCATCGGACGACGCAACCAGGGGACCGACATCACCACCCCCATCGAAACCTCCGACCCGAGCATGGACAGGCATCATTGCATCATCAACGTGAAGCGCAACCGGCAAGGGGGGCTGGTCTATACCCTGCGCGACGGGCTCAGCAACACGGGTACCTTCCTGATGAACGAAATACTGGGGCCTAAAGACCGCGCACGCATCAACGACGGAGACATCATCACCATTGGCGCCACCACCCTCATCCTGCGCGAAGGAGAAGGATGCGAGGAGTGAAAAAACGGCGTTTTTTGAGACTTTTTCATGATTCATAGCGCGTAATTCACAAATATTTCGTATCTTTGCCGTTCAAAATCGATTTTGAATAATGAGACAACTTAAAATCACTAAAAGTATTACCAATCGTAGCAGTGAAGCGTTGGACAAGTACCTGCTGGAAATTGGTAAGGAAGAATTGGTATCCGTTGAGGAAGAAGTGGAGTTGGCACAACGCATCCGACAAGGCGACCAACGCGCACTGGAGAAGTTGACCAAGGCAAACTTGCGTTTTGTCGTGTCCGTGGCCAAGCAGTATCAGAACCAAGGACTCAGTTTGCAAGACCTCATCAATGAAGGTAACATCGGACTCATCAAGGCTGCTCAGAAGTTCGACGAGACACGCGGATTCAAGTTCATCAGCTACGCCGTGTGGTGGATTCGCCAATCCATCCTGCAGGCATTGGCCGAACAATCGCGCATCGTGCGCCTGCCGCTCAATCAGGTGGGTTCGGTGAACAAGATAAACAAGGTGCTCTCGAAATTCGAACAGGAGAACGAGCGTCGCCCGTCGGTAGCCGAGTTGGCCGAAGAGCTGAACATCGAGGAGGACAAAATCTCGGAAGTGTTGCGCGTGAGCGGACGTCAGGTGTCAGTGGATGCACCCTTTCAGGATGGTGAGGAAAACTGTCTGTTGGACGTGTTGACCAACGAAGATGCCCCCCACACGGACAGCCCCATGGACAAAGAGTCACTCTGCGCCGAATTGGACAACATCCTGACGGCCGTGTTGAAAGACCGCGAAAAGAAGGTTATCGTGATGTCGTTCGGCATTGGTTGCCACGAGAAGTCGTTGGAAGAAATCGGTGACTTGCTGGGACTTACACGCGAGCGTGTGCGCCAAATCAAGGAGAAGTCGCTCCGCAAAATCAAAAACGACCCGGGTAGCAACATCCTGCTGAAATACTTGGGATAAACAAGATTTAGGAAAAAAGGAAATCCCCAAGGGGGGGTATCTTAAAACAGCATCTTTCTTTTTTAGGCACGGATTACACGGATTAACGCAGATTTATATTTAAGTTTATACCCAACCATATCAGACAAATGGTTTTCGGTGAGCCGAAAGGCAATAATGGTTATAAATTATCCGCGTTAATCCGTGTAATCCGTGCCTAAAATAATAAAGGTAGGTCAAACAAACTATTCAAGCATCGTTTTCTTCAATTCGCCCGCAATGATGTCCGCCATGCGGCGTGCTCCGTTGCCATTGGGATGAATGCCATCGGAAAGCATCTTGTCACCATCGCCAGCAAAGAGGGTGTGGAGGTCAATCACCTGCAAGCCGTATTCACCAGCCACCTCTTTTTGAACAGGAATAATGCCATTTACAATCACCGAATCGTTGATACCCCACGTCTGCTTGAAGGCAGGGATGGGCGTACACAGGTAGATTTTAGTCTTCACCTCGGCCAAAGCCTTGGCTCTCTTTCGCTTGTTCTTGGGCAAAGTGGCCAAGTCGGGACAAAGGCTGGTGACCATCTGCACCAAATCCTGCTTGAACTCAGCGCCATGTTGCCAATTCTGAGGCTTCGAATCGTTGGTGCCCAACTTGATGATCACAATATCGGGGTCGAAAGCCAATGCATCGCGCCATGCCAATTCGTTCATGTAAGGACGGTCACCCTTGTTCAACATCGTGCGGGCGCTCACGCCGAAGTTCTTCACCCAGTATTTCTCTCCCAGTTGCTGTTGCAACAAAGCGGGATAGGCATGTTGGGTGGCCATGTCGATGCCGTGTCCGTCGGTGATGCTGTTGCCAATGCAAGCCACACGGATGGCGTCGGACGCAGGCGAAGGACGATTGTCGAGCCAATGTCCGAGGTCGGCCATCAACTGGTTGTGATGCTTGAACCAAGGGCCAAAGCCGAAGCCGTGGTCACCCGTGGGATAGACGTGCATCGTACATTCGTTGCCGGCATTGCGCATGGCTTTGTAGTACTCCAATCCGTTGGTCACAAAAGGCACCAAGCGATCGTCGCTGGCCGTGATGATGAGCGCCGGAGGAGTCAGGTGGCGGCGCACAGCATTTTGGGTGGAGAACTGGCGCACCAGCTCCTTGTCCTTCTGCCCTTCCCTACCTAAGAAATTCTGGCACGAATACTTGTGTGTCAACCGTTCGTCCATCGAAATGACGGGATAGAAGAGGATGCTGAAGTCGGGACGCACGTCAAACTCCGAGTGGGTGGAGATGACCGAGGCCAAATGTCCGCCTGCCGAAAAGCCCATGATGCCCACGTCGCGCGGATGAATGCCCCACACGGCGGCCGAATCGCGCACCGTGCGTATGCCCTTCTGCACGTCGCCCATGGGAAGAGTGCGGTCGCCATGAGGCAGACGGTAGTTCACCACAAAGTAGGCAATGCCCCGACGGTTCATCCACTCGGATGCCAAATACCCCTCGTGAGTGTTCGACAACATGGAGTATCCACCTCCCGGCACACCCACAATAGCTCTGCCCGAAGGATTCTCAGGTAAGAAGCAGACCATCTGGGCCTTGCCGTCATCGGTAAGGTCAATCGTAAACTTTCTCGCGGTTTGTGCCTGTGCCATGGTGGCACACAGCATCATGACGAAGGATAAGATTTTTTTCATGTCGATATGCATAATTTATAGGTTTTACAGGCATCCATTCACGCTCATTCGCGCCATTTGTTTTTTTCCGGTCAGCAAAACTTTTTTTCCCTACCTGAGAAAAAAAAGAGTTGCGCCAACGGATTGTTGACACAACTCTTTGCTCTTTTCCTTTTTCGTCGGGGTAGCGGGATTCGAACCCACGACCCCCTGCTCCCAAAGCAGGTGCGCTAACCGGACTGCGCTACACCCCGAAAAAACGGTGCTTCCCGTGAAAAGCGGTGCAAAGGTAGTGTATTTTTTCGATTCGGCAAACTTTTCCGATGAATTTTACGAACGAGTGTTTGCAATATGGAAAACATTGCGTATTTTTGCACGAGTTAGTGACGAGTGAGAAATCATAAATCACAATTCATAATTCAGAATTAATAATTCATAATTAAATAGTATGTACAGAACGAATACGTGTGGAGAGCTGCGCCTCTCCGATGCAGGAAAGAGTGTGACGCTGGCCGGATGGGTACAGCGGGCACGTAAGATGGGAGGCATGACTTTTGTTGATTTGCGCGACCGGTACGGTATCACCCAGCTGGTGTTCAACGAAGAAATCAATGCCGACCTTTGTGAACAGGCCAACAAATTGGGACGCGAGTACGTCATCCAAGTGACGGGTGAGGTGAACGAGCGCTCAAACAAGAACAAGAATATCCCCACGGGAGAGATTGAAATCATCGTGAGCGAACTGACGGTGCTGAACTCGTCGGTGACACCGCCCTTCACCATCGAGGACAACTCGGATGGTGGCGACGACATCCGCATGAAGTACCGCTACCTCGACCTTCGCCGCCCCTGTGTGCGCGAAAACCTCGAACTGCGCCACCGCATGACGATGGAGGTGCGCCGCTACCTCGACAGTAAGGGCTTCCTCGAGATTGAGACACCGATGCTCGTGGGCTCTACACCCGAGGGAGCACGCGACTTTGTGGTGCCCAGCCGCATGAATCCGGGACAATTCTACGCCCTTCCCCAGAGTCCGCAGACACTGAAGCAATTACTGATGGTGAGCGGCATGGACAGATATTTCCAAATCGTGAAGTGTTTCCGCGACGAAGACCTTCGCGCCGACCGCCAGCCGGAGTTCACACAGATCGACTGCGAGATGAGCTTCGTTGAGCAGGAGGACGTCATCTCCACCTTCGAAGGTATGGCCAAGCACCTGTTCAAGGAGTTGCGCGGCGTGGAGCTGACCGAGCCTTTCCTCCGCATGCCGTGGGCCGACGCCATGAAGTACTATGGTAGCGACAAGCCCGACCTCCGCTTCGGCATGAAGTTCGTTGAACTGATGGACATCATGAAGGGACACGGTTTTCCCGTGTTCGATGGAGCCGAATACATCGGCGGTATCTGTGCCGAGGGTGCTGCCACCTACACCCGCAAGCAGCTCGACCAGCTGACCGACTTCGTGAAGCGTCCGCAGATTGGTGCCAAGGGCATGGTGTATGCCCGCGTGGAGGCCGATGGCAACGTGAAGTCAAGCGTCGACAAGTTCTACTCCCAAGAGGTGCTTCAGCAGATGAAGGAGGCCTTCGGTGCCAAGCCGGGCGACCTCATCCTCATCCTCAGTGGCGACGACGCCATGAAGACCCGCAAGCAACTGTGTGAGCTCCGCTTGGAGATGGGCCGCCAGCTGGGCTTGCGCGACAAGAACAAGTTCGTATGCCTGTGGGTAGTCGACTTCCCCATGTTTGAGTGGAGCGAAGAGGAGGGCCGCCTGATGGCCATGCACCACCCCTTCACCCATCCAAAGGAGGAGGACATCCCCTTGCTCGACACCGACCCGGCTGCCGTGCGTGCCGATGCCTACGACATGGTGGTGAACGGTGTGGAAGTGGGCGGTGGCTCTATCCGTATCCACGACTCACAGTTGCAAGCCAAGATGTTTGAAATCCTCGGCTTCACACCCGAAAAGGCACAGGAGCAGTTCGGCTTCCTGATGAACGCCTTCAAGTACGGTGCGCCCCCTCACGGAGGTCTTGCCTATGGTCTCGACCGTTGGGTGTCGCTCTTCGCCGGCCTCGACAGCATCCGCGACTGCATCGCCTTCCCCAAGAACAACAGCGGACGCGACGTGATGCTCGACGCCCCTGCCCCCTTGGAGCAGAAGCAGCTCGACGAGTTGAACCTGGCCATTGACATCAAGGAATAAAAAGAATTCTAAAGGATACAAATCCGGAATCAAAGGAGTTAAAGCCAAGTGTGTTGCTTGTGGCTTTAACTCCTTTAACTACTAAAATAGTCAATTGACATAAATCTATTATCACAACATGAAACAATCCACTATTTTTTCATTAGTCATGACAGCCGCTGGCCTGTTGGTCGGATGCACCCCGCAAGAGCCGGGTGTGCCCGTAACGTTGAACGTTGCCGAAAAGGGCGCCCCCGTGTCGCCCTCAATGTACGGCGTATTTTTTGAAGAAATCAATCATGCCGGCGACGGCGGCCTCTATGCCGAGCTGGTGCAAAACCGCAGCTTCGAGGAGAAGGAGATGCCCGAGGGCTACTGCGTGGAGCACGGGCGACTGAAACCCGCCCCGGTGGAGAACCACTTGAGCGGACGGGTGAACCACGGAGCCACTTTCCATTGGAACAACGAGCCGGTGCGTGCTTGGAGCCTGCAACCGGCCGACGAATCGGTGGCCACCATGCGCCTGACCAAGGAGCGCCCCATGTTTGAAACGGCACCCAACAATTTGTTGGTAACCATCAACAAGGCCGACACACCCGTGCAACTCATCAACGAGGGATACTGGGGCATGAACATCGAGGAGGGCAAAATCTATGCCCTGCGTGCCATCGTGCGCAAAGCCCCTGACTACAAAGGCACCATCACTGCCAAGTTGCTGGCCAAGGATGGAAAAGTGATTGGAGAGACCAGCCTCGACGTGGTAGAGGCCGACACATGGACGGATGACCTGAAGGTGTTCGAACCCACCGCGTCGGACAACGAGGCACGCCTGGTGCTCGAGTTCGACACTCCGGGAAAGGTGTGGTTGGACTACGTGTCGCTCTTCCCGCCCACCTTCAAGAGCCGCTACAACGGCATGCGTCCCGACGTGGCACAATGCCTGGCCGACCTGAAGCCTGCCTTCTTCCGCTGGCCGGGCGGATGCGTGGTGGAGGGCATCTCGCTGCCCAACCGCTTTGACTGGAAGAAGACATTGGGCGACCCCGCCGCACGTCCCGGTGAATACAGCACATGGGGCTACCGCTGCTCCTACGGCATGGGCTACCATGAGGTGCTGCAGTTCTGCGAGGACATAGGCGCCAAGATGATGTTCGTCTGCAACGTGGGCCTCGGCTGCCAGTTCCGCATGGGCGACGCAAGCCCCGAGAGTGAAATACCCGCCTATCTCGACGACTGCATGGACGCCATCGAATACGCCATCGGCGACCTCAGCACCGAATGGGGAAAACTGCGTGCCAAGAACGGCCACGCCGCCCCCTTCCCCCTGCAATACGTGGAGATTGGAAACGAGAACTGGGGAGCCGAGTATGACCGCCGCTTCGACATCTTCTACAAGGCCATCAAGGAGAAGTATCCCCAGCTGACCCTCATCTACGACGACATGAGCGGCCTGCGCGACGAGAACCGCGCCATCGAGAAGACCGACATGATTGACCCACACTGGTACGTGGCCCCCGACTTCTTCTACCGCAACACCACCCTGTTTGACACCAAGCAGCGCGGCAAGTGGGAGGTGTACGTGGGCGAATACGCTTGTAATCAGGGAGTAGGCGGAGGCAACATGAACGCCGCCCTCTCCGAAGCCGCCTTCATCTCGGGCATGGAGCGCAACGGCGACCTGGTGACCATGACGTCGTATGCCCCGCTCTTCGAGAACGTGAACAACCGCGAGTGGGCCACCAACCTCATCTGGATTGACACCGACCAGGTGATGGGCCGCTCGTCATACTACGTGCAGAAGATGTATGCCGAGAACCGCCCTACCTATAATATATATAGCAGCGCCACCACCATCACCCCCGACAGTGTGGAGTACAGCGGCGGCGCCATCGGCCTGGGCGTGTGGGACACCGAGGCAGAGTACAAGGACATCCGCGTGACCGAGAACGGACAGACCACTACCCTGCCCGACTTGGCTAAGGCCACCGAGGTGTTGTCGAAACTCTACGAAGGCACCTATGGCAACAACTTCACGCTAGAGCTGAAGGCACGCAAGACGGGCGGCGCCGAGGGCTTCCTCGTCTTCTTCGGCATGAGCCCCGACGGCAAGCAGGGCTACCGCTTCAACATCGGCGGATGGGGTAACGCCACAACTGCCATCCAGCAACTCTATGCACAGGGCGACCAGGTGGTGAGCCGCAACATCCCCCATCGCATCGAGACCGACCGCTGGTATGACCTGCGCATCGAGCTTACCCCGCGCGTGGCCAAGCTCTATGTCGACGGCGAACTGATTGTTGACAACGAGCTGCAACCCATCCCACAGAAGTTCCTCGCATCGGGTTACGACGAGAAGACGGGCGAGGTCATCATCAAGTTCGTCAACTCAGCCGACAAGGCACAGACGATTGACTTCACCCTCGACGGAGTGACCAACGTTGCCCCCGAAGGCCGCGCCATCACCTTGCAGGCCGATGACCTTGGCGACGAGAACTCGATGGACAACCCCACCAAGATTGTACCTGTGGAGAAACCGTTCAAGAAGTTCGGACCGACCTTCTCCTACAAGTTCCCCAAGTATTCATTCACTATCTTGCGGGTGAAGGTGGAATAAACTGACAAGAAATTAGGCACGGATTTTTCGCTTTGCTCAAGGGAACTCCACGGATTTCATTTTCAGACAAAAGAACATAAGAACATAAGCTGATTTCTGCTTTCGTTCTTATGTTCTTTTGTTCTTATGTCTGAAAAATAAAAGTTTCTGTTTAAGAAAAACCGTGTAATCCGTGCCTAAAAAATAAAAAAGAGGGTGTGTCAAAATTAACTTTTTAGACGCGGATAACGGATGACGCGGATTTTTCGTAATTATTATACCCCAATAGGTTATAATTTATCTGCGTCATCCGCGTCATCCGCGTCTAAAAAATGAAAAGAGGGCTTTTTGACACTGCCTCTAATTATTCATTATAATCTTTACTCCCCATACATCCTGGCCCGCATCTCCTTGATGTGGTCGCTGGTGATGTATTCGTCGTACTCCATCATTTTGTCGATGATGCCGTTGGGCGTCAGCTCGATGATGCGGTTGGCCACCGTCTGGATGAACTCGTGGTCGTGCGAAGCAAAGAGGATGTTGCCCTTGTAGAGCTTCAGGTTGTTGTTGAATGCCTGGATGCTCTCCAGGTCGAGGTGGTTGGTAGGGGTGTCCAGGATGAGGCAGTTGGCATTCTTCAGCTGCATGCGGGCAATCATGCATCGCATCTTCTCGCCTCCCGAAAGGACGTTGGCCTTCTTCAGCACCTCTTCGCCACTGAAGAGCATGCGGCCGAGGAAGCTCTTGAAGTAGACCTCGTTGCCTTCGCCGAACTGGCTGAGCCAATCCACCAGGTTGAGGTCGGTGTCGAAGAAGGCAGTGTTGTCCAGCGGCAGGTAGGCCGTGGTGATGGTCACTCCCCAGTCGAACTTGCCGGCATGGGGCTTGCGGTTACCGTTGATGATTTCAAAGAGGGCGGTCATGGCACGCGGGTCGCGGCTGAGGAAGACAATCTTGTCGCCCTTCTCCACGTTGAAGTTCACGTCGTTGAAGAGCACGGTACCATCCTCCATCTCGGCACGCAGACCGCTCACTTCCAGTATCTGGTTACCCGGCTCACGCTCGGGGGTGAAGATAATGCCGGGATACTTGCGGCTCGAGGGCTGGATGTCCTCCACGTTGAGCTTCTCAAGCATCTTCTTGCGGCTGGTCGTCTGCTTGCTCTTGGCCACGTTGGCGCTGAAGCGGCGGATAAACTCCTCCAGCTCCTTGCGCTTCTCCTCGGCCTTGGCCTTCTGGTTCTGGGCCTGGCGGAGGGCGAGTTGCGAGCTTTCGTACCAGAAGCTGTAGTTACCGGCAAAGAGGTTCACCTTGCCGAAGTCGATGTCCACCGTGTGGGTGCAGACCGAGTCGAGGAAGTGGCGGTCGTGGCTGACGACGAGCACGGTGTGTTCAAAGTTCGAGAGATACTCCTCGAGCCAGGTCACCGTCTCCATGTCGAGGTCGTTGGTCGGCTCGTCTAGGAGGAGGTTGTCGGGGTTGCCATAGAGGGCCTGTGCCAACATCACGCGCACCTTCTCCTTACCGCTCAGCTCGCTCATGAGCAGGTAGTGCTTGTCCTCCTTGATGCCCAGTCCGCTCAGCAGGGCGGCAGCGTCGCTCTCGGCGTTCCATCCGTCGAGCTCGGCAAACTTCTCTTCCAGCTCGGCCACCTTCAGGCCGTCCTCGTCGCTGAAGTCGGCTTTGGCATAGAGGGCGTCGCGCTGGTTCATGATGTCCCACAGGACGGTGTGCCCCATGAGCACGGTGTTGAGCACCGTATACTGGTCCCACTTGAAGTGGTCCTGACTGAGCACCGACAGGCGTTCGCCCGGCCCCAGGGTGACGCTGCCCTTCGTGGGCTCCAGCTCGCCGCTGATAGCCCGCAGGAAGGTGCTCTTTCCCGCCCCGTTGGCTCCGATGACGCCATAGATGTTACCGTTCGTAAACTTCAGGTTGACATCCTTGTACAACACTCTTTTTCCAAACTGAATCGCAAGATCTGAAACTGTAATCATATCGTTATACCTTATTATATATATATTCTTTGAGGAGTTAGAGGGAGTTATCGCTTCGCTAGGAGTTATCGGCTCTTCGAGCCTAAGGAGTTAAAGCCGATAGTTCTGACTGCATGATTGCGAAACACTTGGCCAGCAGGCTTGCCTGCGATAACTCCTAACGAGCAAAGCGAGTGATAACTCCCTTTAACTCCTTAGCGAAGCGATTAACTCCTTATGAAAAAAACTTTTCGGCTGCAAAGATACGGATAATTCGCCGAATAGCGAAATCTCGGGGCCCGCGTCTTCCTTTTTTTCTTCCATTAAAGCAATTTAACACTAAGGGAGGGCAATTAGGCAACTTTTTGTTATTTTTGCCGCCGAGAATTGAACAAAAAAGACAGAGTTAACAATAAAAACAGCAAATTATGTACAAAAGAACGACTGAAAACAACAACAATGAACAGCAGGCGGCTGCGCCCTACGTGGCCCCGCAAGTGAGAATGGTGGAGGTGCGCATCGAGAAAGGATTCGCCCAAAGTGTGTATGGCGAAGGAGATGACATTTCCATCAACAGGTGAGAGAGACATTTTTCAGACGCAGATGACGCGGATGACGCAGATTTATTTTGTTTCAGGTTCATGCCGTCTCTGTCTTCTGAAGAATATTCGAGCCTGAAAGATTCGTGCCGCATGGCAAATAAGAATCCGCGTTAATCCGTGTAATCCGTGCCTAAAAAATCAGTGCCGCATGGCCTTCTGTTCTTCTGTCTAAAAAACCCGTGTCATCCGCGTGCTCCGTGGTCAACATAACAACAAAACAAGCATAATTGTCACCCCACCCTTGCCATTATGGCAGGAAATGAGTAATTTTGCCGCCGTTTTTGTCAGAACAAACATTCTGGCAAGGGGGTTGTTATGAATATGACATTATTATATATATATTATTATATAGCCCCCTATGATTATGAAAAAATTGCGTAAGAATCACAAAAAGAACAACCATAAGATGAATCAGACTGAAGAAAAAGAGCTTCAACCCGAGGAGTTGAACACCCAAACGGACGCCGCCACCCAACCGGACGGGGCTGCTGCCGAAGAGAACAACCCGCAAGATGAACCCGCCCGCGAACTCTCGCCCGAGGAACAGATGCAGCAGCAACTGGCCGAACGCGACGAGAAGATTGCCGCACAACAGGACCAACTGCTGCGACAGATGGCCGAGTTTGACAACTACCGCAAGCGCACGCTGAAGGAGAAAGCCGAACTCATCAAGAACGGCGGCGAAAAGACCATCACCGCCATCCTGCCCGTCATCGACGACTTTGAACGCGCCCTGCAGAACATGAAGGGCGAGAGCGAAGAGGTCAGCGCCCTGCGCGAAGGGGTGGAACTCATCTACCACAAACTGATGAAGACCCTCGGACAAGAGGGACTGCAGCGCATCGAGACCCACGAAGCCGACTTCAACACCGACTATCACGAGGCCATCGCCCTGGTGCCCGCCCCGGCAGAGGAGCTGAAGGGACGCATCCTCGACTGTGTGCAGACGGGATACACGCTCAACGACAAGGTTATCCGCCACGCCAAAGTGGTGGTGGGACAGTAAAAAAGCGGCCCCCCATCCCATCCTTCCCCTCTAAGGGAAGGAGTAAATAGTGTAGCAAAACTATTCACTCCCCTCCATAGAGGGAGGGGTTAGGGGGAGGGTCTAGTAATTATAATATATTATGGCAAAAAGAGATTACTACGAAGTCTTAGGCGTGAGCAAAACCGCCACAGAGGACGAAATAAAGAAGGCCTACAAGAAACTGGCCATCAAATATCACCCCGACCGCAACCCCGATGACAAGGAGGCGGAGGAGAAGTTCAAGGAGGCGGCCGAGGCTTACGACGTGCTGCACGATGCGCAGAAGCGTGCCCGCTACGACCAGTTCGGCCACGAAGGCATGAGCGGCGCCGGCGGATTCGGAGGCTTCAGCGGACAGGGCATGTCGATGGACGACATCTTCTCGATGTTTGGCGACGTGTTCGGCGGACGCGGCGGATTCGGAGGCTTCAGCGGCTTTGGCGGCGGAGGCGGACAGCAACGCCAGCGCCGGTTCCGCGGCTCGGACCTCCGCGTGAAGGTACGCCTCAATCTGAAGGAAATCCTGAACGGAGCCGAGAAGAAGTTCAAGCTGAAGAAGTACGTCACCTGTGACCACTGCCACGGCAGCGGCGCCGAGGGAAGCGGAGGCACCGAGACCTGTCCCACCTGCCACGGAAGCGGCAGCGTGACACGCACCCAGCAGAGCATCTTCGGCATGATGCAGACCCAGAGCGTCTGCCCCACCTGCAACGGCGAAGGCAAGGTCATCAAGAACAAATGCAAGCACTGCGGCGGCGAAGGCGTGGTCTACGGTGAAGAGGTCGTGGAGGTGAAGATTCCCAAAGGCGTGGCTGAGGGCATGCAGCTCTCGATGAGCGGCAAGGGAAACGCCGGCAAGCACAACGGTGTGCCGGGCGACCTGCTCATCCAAATCGAAGAGGAGCCCAACCAGGAACTCATCCGCCAAGAGGACGACCTCATCTACAATCTGCTCCTCAGCTTCCCCACAGCGGCCCTGGGCGGCACAGTGGAAATACCCACCATCGACGGCAAGGTGAAGGTGAAAATCGAGCCGGGCACACAGCCGGGCAAGGTCCTCCGCCTGCGCGACAAGGGACTGCCCAACGTCAACGGCTACGGCACAGGCGACCTGTTGGTGAACATCAGCGTCTACGTCCCCGAGACCCTCTCAAAGGACGAGAAGAACGCCATCGAAAAGATGCAGTCGTCCGACAACTTCACACCAAACCTAAGCATTAAAGACAAGATATTCAGAAAGTTCAAGAGTTATTTTGAATAAATGCTTTAAGTAATTACACCTATTATTTATTAGGCACGGATTACGCGGATTACACGGATTAAATACACTTTTAGATAAAAAAACATCCGCGTAATCCGTGTAATCCGTGCCTAAAATATAAAATAACAATAGAATATATGACTTACCAAGAAACCATCGAATACCTGTTCAACAGCGCACCGCTCTTCCAACACGTGGGAGGCGATGCCTACAAGGAGGGACTGAGCAACACCCACCTGCTGGACGAGCACCTGGGCCACCCGCACCGCCGCTTCCGCACCATCCACGTGGGAGGAACCAACGGCAAGGGGTCATGCTCGCACACACTGGCCGCCATCCTGCAATCGGCCGGATACCGGGTGGGACTCTACACCTCGCCCCATCTGGTGGACTTCCGCGAACGCATCCGGGTAAATGGCGAAATGGTTTCCGAGGAGTACGTCATCCGCTTCGTGGAGGAGCACCGCGCCTTCTTCGAACCGTTGCACCCGTCGTTCTTCGAACTGACCACCGCCATGGCCTTCAACTACTTCGCCAAGAGCGGGGTGGACGTGGCCGTCATCGAAGTGGGCCTGGGCGGACGGCTCGACTGCACCAACATCATCACCCCCGACCTCTGCCTCATCACCAACATCAGCTTTGACCACACACAGTTCCTGGGCAACACCCTCGCCAAGATCGCATCGGAGAAGGCCGGAATCATTAAACAGGGAGTGCCCGTGGTGGTGGGCGAAACCACCGACGAGACACGCCCCGTCTTCATCAAGCAGGCCCAAGAGGCAGACGCACCAATTATACTATCGGATGAAGAAACCTTCATAACATCATCAGCAACAAGCAGTAATAATACACGCATCTATCAGACAAAGACCTACGGCGAACTGCATGGCGAGCTAGGCGGCCTCTGTCAGGAGAAGAACACCAACACCATCCTGCACGCCGTAGAGCAATTGCAGAAACTGGGCTACCGCCTGAGCGAGGCTGACGTCCGCAAGGGCTTCGCCAACGTGTGCCGACTGACAGGTCTGATGGGGCGCTGGCAGAAACTGAGCGACCGCCCCACCCTCATCTGTGACACGGGACACAACGTGGGAGGCATCAGCTACATCATCGACCAACTGAGGCAGCAACCCTGCCACCGCCTGCACATCGTGTTGGGCATGGTGAACGACAAGGACGTGAACGGCGTGCTAGCCCTCATGCCCAAGGAGGCCACCTACTACTTCACCAAAGCCTCGGTGAAACGCGCCCTGGATGAAGCGACACTGGCATCCCTGGGGAAAGGCCACCACATGCAGGGGACAAGCCACCCCGACGTGGCAACCGCCACAAGAGCCGCCCTCGAAGCCGCCACGGAAGAGGACCTCATCTTTGTGGGCGGAAGCAGTTTCATCGTGGCCGATTTGCTGCGCGACAAGGACAAACTACCCCTATAACGCAACCTACTTTTCCGACAAAATCAAAGATAAAACGGGTAAAATCAAGAAAAATAATCTTAATTGCTACAAATTTCCATAGAAACGTTTGTTTATACCAATGTTTTTGACTTTATTTGCATGAAAATTCAAAAACCTATAAAATTAACCGATCATGGAATACTTTGTAGAAAACAATCTCTCGGGCTTGAAGCGCGAAGATTTCCAAAAAGAAATAGCAGGTAAGAAGACCGATTTGTTCATCTTGAAGAACAAATGCGGCAACGAAGTGGCATTGACCAATTACGGCGGTGCCCTTTTGAGTATTATGGTGCCCGACAAGAACGGCGTACACGCCAATGTGGTGCAGGGTCACGACTCGATTGACCACGTAGTGAACAGCCACGAGCCTTTCTTGAGCACCCTCATCGGCCGCTATGGCAACCGCATTGCAGGCGGCAAGTTCAACCTCGACGGCAAGGAGTACCAACTGGCCGTGAACAATGGTCCCAACCACCTGCACGGAGGCCCCACAGGATACCATGCAAGAGTGTGGGATGCCGAGCAGACCGACGCACAGACCGTAGTGATGAACTACCTCTCAGCGGATGGCGAAGAGGGATTCCCCGGAAACTTGCAGATGACCGTAATCTTCACATTCACTGATGACAACGAGCTCATCATTGACTACAAGGGAACCACCGACAAGAAGACAATCGTCAACATGACACACCATGGCTTTTTCAGTCTCTCGGGCTTAGCCAACCCCACAGCTACCGTAGATAACAACATCGTCACCATCAATGCCGACTGGTACACACCAGTTGACGAGGTGTCAATCCCCACAGGCGAGATTGCTCCCGTGGAGGGCACTCCGATGGACTTCCGCACACCTCACACCGTGGGCAGCCGCATCGACGAGGAGTTCCAGCAGCTCATCTATGGCGTGGGATACGACCACTGCTACGTACTGAACAAGAAGGAACCGGATGAACTCACCTTTGCCGCCAAGTGTGTGGAGCCCATCAGCGGACGCGTGATGGAAGTCTACACCACCGAGCCTGGTGTTCAGGTATATACATCCAACTGGCACAACGGATTCGAGGGTGCACACGGTGCCACCTTCCCGAAGCGTTCGGCCATCTGCTTCGAGGCACAGCACTTCCCCGACACCCCCAACAAGGGACACTTCCCCAGCGTGGTGCTCAACCCAGGCGAAACCTACACACAGCGCACCATCTACAAGTTCGGTGTGGAGAAATAAACCAAGCATTTACTAATCATTAAAACTTATAAAACAAATGAGCCAAAAACAAACGCCGAACTATACGTTCGCACTTATCGTCGTGTTCATCGTCTGCTTCCTCATCGGATTCGTGACAACCATGAACAACTCAATGATTGACTTCTGTTCAAAAGCATTCAACCTGAACGCACAACAAGGTCAGTTGGTAAACACCGCCTTCTATGGCGCCTATCTTTTCGCTATCCCCTTCTCGCTGCTGATGAGCAAGATTGGCTACAAGGGAACCATGATTCTCGGCCTCACAGTAGTAGGCCTCGGATTCGTAGTCAATTCATTAGGCATTGATTCAGCCATTGCATCAGGAGCCGACAATGTGTACACCATCTTCTTGGCTTCCATGTGTCTGGTCGCTATGGGTGTTGTGATGCTTCAGAATGTGGCCAACCCCTACGTGATGGTGCTTGGTTCACCCGAGAAGGGCGCTTTCCGCATGACACTGTCACAGGCATTGAACTCTGTAGCCACAACCGTTGCTCCGATGTTCATCACCTCAGTTATCATCGCCGGCAAGACTCCTGCTCCCGAATACGTTCCTGCCCCCTTCATGGGATTGGGTATCTTCACCCTCATCATCGGTGCCATCCTCGTAGTGCTGAAGTTGCCGAAGATTGACGAAGGCAAGCAAGCCGAAGAGGCAGGTGAAAAGCGCGAATACAAGAGCAGCGTGTTCAAGTACACTCACGTGTGGTTGGGCGCTCTCGCCATCTTCATGTACATGGGTGTTGAGATTGGTGTTCCTTCCATGTTGCCCTACAAGGTGGACAATGCAACCGATTACCTGCCCCTTTACTGGGGAGGCATGATGGTCGGCCGTTTCATCGGAGCCGCCATCCTCAGCAAGTTCCAGCCCCGTACCCTGCTGACCACCTGTCTGTTGGGTGGAGCCGCATGTATCGGTCTCTCATTCGTGCTTCCGGGAATGGCAGGAGTATATGCCATGTTGGCAGCCGGCCTCTTCCACTCTGTAATGTGGCCCTTGATTTTCAACCTCGGCTTGCAGGAACTTGGTCCTCACACCAAGGCCGCTTCGGGCATCATCAATACAGGTGTTATCGGTGCAGCCACATTGATGCCTCTGATGGGTATCGTGGTTGACAATGCCGGCGTAAGCGCAGCCATCTGCTGCATGTTCATCTTCTATGCCTACATCATCTGGTTCTGCAATAAGGGCTCTAAGATCGGATTGAGCAAATAATGTAACAAACAAAGGAAAGCGGTTAACTCTCAACGAGTTTTGCCGCCTTCCTTTGCACAAATAACGCAATAAAATTATTATCAAACCTTAATAAATTTAAAACATATGAGACTTACTATTGATGACGTAAGAAGTCGCTTCAAAAAGCACTTCAACAATGCAGAAGGTTCAGTTTATGCTTCACCCGGCCGTATCAACCTGATTGGTGAGCATACAGACTATAACGGTGGATTCGTATTCCCCGGTGCCGTACAGCAGGGAATGATTGCCGAAATCAAGCCTAACGGCACACGCACCGTGCGTGCCTACTCTATCGACCTGAAGGACTACGATGAGTTCAACATCGATGACGAGAAGGGTCCTAACGCAAGCCACTTCCGCTACGTATTCGGCGTGGTTCGCGAAATGATGAAGTTGGGCGTGCCCGTAGAAGGTTTCGACACTGCTTTTGCAGGTGACGTGCCCCTCGGTGCCGGTATGTCTTCATCTGCCGCTCTCGAAAGCTGCTTCGCTTTCGCTTTGAACGATCTCTTCGGCGACAACAAGATTGACAAGATGACTCTTGCCAAGGTTGGTCAGGCCACTGAGCACAACTACCTCGGCTGCAAATGCGGTATCATGGACCAGTTTGCCTCTGTTCACGGAAAGGCTGGTTACCTAATGCGCCTCGACTGCCGCAGTGGCGAGTTTGAATACTTCCCCTGGAATCCTCAGGGCTACAAGCTCGTACTCGTCAACTCATGCGTAAAGCACGAGTTGGTGGGCTCTCCCTACAACGACCGTCGCCAGAGCTGCGAAAACGTGGTGGCAGCCATTGCCAAGCGTCACGAAGGCATTGAAACCCTGCGCGACTGCACTTGGGAAATGTTGGAAGAGGTGAAGGCAGAGTGCAGCGAAGAGGATATCCGTCGTGCCACTTACGCCATCGGTGAAACCGACCGTGTGTTGGCCGTTTGCGACGCATTGCAGAAGGGCGACTACGAGACCGTTGGTCAAATGATGTACGAGACTCACGCCGGCTTGAGCCAGGATTACGAAGTAAGCTGCGAAGAGCTCGACTACTTGAACGACATTGCCAAGGATTGCGGCGTGACAGGTTCACGCATCATGGGTGGCGGCTTCGGCGGTTGCACCATCAACCTCGTTGAAGATGCCCTCTATGGCCCGTTCGTTGAAACAGTGAAGACCAAGTACAAGGAGAAATATGGCAAAGAACCCATCATCATTGACGTTGTCATCGGTGACGGTTCACGCAAGTTGGCTTAAAACCAATAAAAGAAAAAAGGAAGAAAGAGATGTGTCGCCAATGACACATCTCTTTTTTATACCCACAAAACCACACAGTCGTTCATCTTTTGGGGACAAATCATCAGAAATCTAATATTCTATCAAAATTTTACATCAATTAACATTTCGTATTAGGTACGAAAAGGATAACTCCCTATCTTTGCCAAAAATTTATTAAAAACAAATTAAAATCATGGAAAATAAAGGTAGTAAAGCTTATCTTTTCAGTATCGTAGCCGTGACCGTAATCGGAGGACTCCTATTTGGATATGACACGGCAGTAATTTCAGGTGCAGAGAAAGGTCTGCAAGCATTCTTCATGGGAGCAGATTTTGAGTACACCGATGCCATGCACGGTATTACTTCGTCCAGCGCTCTGATTGGTTGTATTATTGGTGGTGCCCTTTCTGGTTGGTTCGCTTCCAACTTAGGACGTAAGAAATCACTTTTTTGGGCTGGTGTTTTCTTCTTCCTTTCTGCATTGGGTTCTTATTATCCCGAGTTCTTATTGTTTGAGTATGGTAAGCCCACATACGATTTGCTTATTGCATTCAACTTCTACCGCATCTTAGGAGGTGTGGGTGTAGGTTTGGCATCAGCCATCTGTCCGATGTACATTGCAGAGGTTGCTCCAAGCAACATTCGCGGAACACTGGTATCGTGGAACCAGTTTGCTATCATCTTCGGTCAGTTGGTAGTTTATTTTGTAAACCTTGTCATTTTGGGTGACCACATTGCTCCGATTATCTCAAAAACCGCAGAAGGCATCAATGAAATCACCAACGGAGCCTTACTGATGGGCGATGATAACTGGAGTATTACCACTGGCTGGCGTCTGATGTTTGGAAGCGAAGCTGTGCCTGCCGGCCTCTTTACTCTGCTTATCCTGTGTGTACCCGAAACCCCGCGCTATCTGGCCATGACCGGACGCGACGAAAAAGCATTGCATATTCTGGAGCGTATCAATGGCGCTGCCCGCGCCAAGAACATTCTGTCCGAGATCAAGGCCACAGCTCATGAAAAAACCGAAAAGCTTTTCACATACGGTTGGGTGGTCATCTTCGTCGGCATCATGCTCAGTGTATTCCAACAAGCCGTGGGAATCAATGCCGTACTCTATTTTGCACCCCGTATTTTCGAAACAATGGGCTTGGATAACCCCATGATGCAAACCGTATTGATGGGTATTGTTAACATTCTCTTCACTCTGTTAGCAATCTTCACCGTTGAGAAGTGGGGACGCAAACCCCTGCTCATTTACGGTTCTATCGGAATGGCCCTAGGAGCATTTGGTGTAGCCATCTACAATGTAGTGCCTGGTTTGCCTCCCCTTTTGGCGGTTGGTAGCATCATGGTGTACAGTGCATCATTCATGTTCAGTTGGGGTCCCATCTGCTGGGTGCTGATTTCCGAAATCTTCCCCAATACCATCCGCGGAGCTGCCGTAGCTATCGCCGTTGCTTTCCAATGGATATTCAATTTCATTGTTTCATCCACCTTCTTGCCCATGTACAACATGCAGTTGGGCGATATGGGCGAGAAATTCGGCCACATGTTTGCTTATGCCCTCTATGGAGTCATCTGTATTGTAGCCGCCATCTTTGTTTGGAAACTCGTACCCGAGACCAAGGGAAAGACACTTGAAGACATGACAAACTTGTGGAAGAACAGAAAATAATCCACTCTCTATCGCTATAGAAAAATAACAGACGGTCTCTTGCCATCCATGAATGACAAGAGACCGTTTGAATTTTAATCGACATTGTGCGCGCAAACATGCAGAAAAAAGCAGAATATTGCATTTTTATGTTATAAAACATGCACATAATATTTCACACAAAAAAAAATAGTATTACCTTTACACCCAAATTCGAATTTTATTTTTTAACCTATTAGAAAAACGATCATGACGTACATGAAAAGTGTTTTAGGTACAGGCATTGTCCTGTCGTTATTAGCTGCTTGTGCTCCCCAACAGCCCAAGCAGGAGTTGACTCTTTCAGGTTTGAACCCTGAAAACTTCAAAAAAGAGGTAAATGGCAAGCAAACCGACCTCTATGTGTTAAAGAATGCCGCCGGTATGGAGGTTTGTGTTACAAACTTCGGCGGACGCATCGTTTCCATTATGGTCCCCGACAAGAACGGCGAGATGAAAGACGTCGTATTGGGCCTTGACAGCGTGGGCGCTTATCTGCCCGAAAACAACCAGACAGACTTCGGTGCATCCATCGGCCGCTATGCCAACCGCATCAACCAGGGCAAGATTGTTGTTGACGGCACAGAAATCCAATTGCCACAGAACAACTTCGGACACTGCTTGCACGGTGGTCCTAACGGATGGCAGTATCAAGTGTACGAAGGTTCAATGCCCAACGACAGCACTGTCGTGTTGGTTATGAACTCTCCCGACGGTGACGAAAACTTCCCCGGCAACGTGACAGCCACAGTCACTTATACCCTCACCTCTGACAATGCCATTGACATTGACTACAAGGCCACGACTGACAAGAAGACGGTCATCAACATGACCAACCACTCATACTTCAACCTCTCAGGTGACCCCAACTTGAAGATTACCGACCACATCCTCTATGTGAACGCAAGCAATTACACTCCGGTGGACACCACTTACATGACCACTGGTGAAATTCTTCCCGTTGCCAGCACTCCGATGGACTTCACGACTGCCAAGGTTGTGGGTAAGGAGATTGACAACTTCGACTTCGAGCAGTTGAAGAACGGTAATGGCTACGACCACAACTGGTGCTTGGACACCAATTGCGACGAAAGCCAACTGGCAGCCAAGCTGACAAGCCCCATCACAGGCATCACACTGGAGGTTTACACCAACGAACCGGGTGTTCAGGTCTACAGCGGTAACTTCCTCGACGGCACTGTCACAGGCAAAAAGGGCATCGTGTACAACAAGCGCACCGGTATCTGCCTTGAGACTCAGAAGTATCCCGACACTCCCAACAAGTCAGACCTCGAAGGTTGGCCTTCAGCTACTTTGGAGCCGGGACAGACTTACAACAGCCGTTGTATCTTCAAATTCGGTGTAGAGAAATAATTTATTAATTAAATAATAAAAAAAATATTACAGTTATGAATTGGACATCAAAAGAATTTGTATGGCTCGACTGGACAATTCTGGTCGTAGGAATTCTGTTGGTTGCATGGGCTGTGTATCGCGCCGTGCAAAAAGACAAACAGAAAATGAAGGGAGCAGACAGTGAGGACTACCTTTTCGGTAAGGGTGAACCTTGGTATGTGATTGGTGCAGCTATTTTTGCGGCAAACATTGGTTCTGAGCACCTCGTAGGTTTGGCCGGTACAGGCGCCAAAGACGGTGTAGGTATGGCTCATTGGGAAATGCAGGGATGGATGATTCTGATTTTGGGATGGTTATTCGTTCCTTTTTATCAGCTTCTCAACAACAAGATGGGCAAGATTATCACCATGCCCGACTTCTTGAAATTCCGTTATACACAGCGTACAGGTTCATGGCTTTCCATCATCACACTGATTGCATACGTGCTGACAAAGGTGAGTGTAACGGCTTTCACTGGCGGTATCTTCTTTGAATACCTGCTCGGACTTCCCTTCTGGTATGGTGCCATCGGCTTGATTGCCGTGACTGCCATCTTCACCGTGTTCGGTGGTATGAAGGGTGTGATGACCCTGTCTGCCATTCAGACTCCTATTCTTATCATCGGTTCATTCCTTGTACTTTTCTTGGGATTGTCCATGTTGGGCGATGGCAGCATCAGCGAAGGTTGGACTGCCATGATGGCTGCCTGTAACGAGGCTCACGATGGTTTCGGAACTACACACATGTTCCACTGGGACGAGGCTGATCCCATGTACGAGGGTTATCCCGGCTTTGTGGTATTCCTTGGTGCCAGCATCATCGGTTTCTGGTATTGGTGTACCGACCAGCACATCGTTCAGCGTGTACTCGGACAGACGAAGGGTGAATCGAACGAAGTGGTGATGAAGCGTGCCCGCCGCGGTACTATCGCAGCCGGTTACTTCAAGCTCCTCCCCGTATTCATGTTCCTTATCCCCGGTATGGTGGCTTACGCCTTGTCACTCAAGGAAGGTAGCGGCATCGTGATGGACATCAACAATGCCAGCGACACAGACGGAGCCTTCGCCATGATGGTGAAGAACGTGCTTCCCGCAGGTGTGAAAGGTATCGTGACCATCGGTTTCATCTGCGCATTGGTGGCTTCACTGGCTGCATTCTTCAATTCTTGCGCTACCCTTTTCACTGAGGACTTCTACAAGCCCATGAAAAAAGGTAAGAGCGAAGCTCACTACGTATTGGTAGGCCGTATTGCTACGGTAGTTGTTGTATTGCTCGGTTTGGCATGGATGCCGGTGATGATGAGCATGGACACTCTCTACAGCTACTTGCAGAACATCCAATCACTGCTTGCACCGTCAATGGTAGCCGTGTTTGCTATGGGTATCTTCTCTAAGAAGATTACTCCGAAGGCTGGTGAATGGGGACTCATCGGTGGTTTCATCATCGGTATGCTCCGTCTGGTGACCAACGTACTCACCGAGAACGGAAGCGCAGTGATGGAAGGTGCCCTTTGGGAGAACACCGCATGGTTCTGGCAGACCAACTGGCTCGTATTCGAGTGCTGGTTGCTGGTATTCATCATCGCCATGATGATTGTGGTATCGTTCTTCACACCTGCTCCTTCTAAGGCTCAGGTTGAAGCCATCACTTTCACAGGTGACTACAAGAAGCAGATTCGTGAGAGCTGGGGCATATGGGACATTGTTGCCTCTTTGGGCGTAATTGTTCTGTGTGGTCTGTTCTATGCTTATTTCTGGTAAAAAACACAGACCCACCCGAATCCTCTCTGTGAGGGAGAGGGTGGGTCTTTAATTTATAACAAGTATGTTAGAAGAACTGAAAGAAAAAGTATTCCAAGCAAACCTCGACCTTGTGAAGCAAGGCCTGGTGATATTCACTTGGGGCAATGTGTCAGGTATCGACCGTGAAAAAGGCTTGGTAGTCATCAAGCCCAGTGGCGTAAGCTATGATGACATGAAAGCCTCAGACATGGTTGTGGTTGACCTCCATACAGGCAAAGTGGTTGAAGGCGATCTGAATCCCTCATCAGACACCCCTACCCATTTGGTACTCTACCGCGCGTTCCCCAACATCCAAGGCGTTGTCCACACCCACTCTACCTACGCTACCGCATGGGCACAGGCCGGTAAGGACATCCCCAACATCGGCACCACACATGCCGACTACTTCTACAAAGCCATCCCTTGCACCGATGACATGACCAAAGCCGAGGTGGAAGGCGAATATGAGTTGGAGACAGGTAACGTAATCGTTAAACGTTTTGAAGGCATCAACCCCGACCACACTCCTGGTGTTCTGGTTAAGAACCACGGTCCCTTCTCATGGGGAACAAGCCCATCCAACGCGGTGTACAATGCCAAGGTGATGGAGCAGTGTGCCAAGATGGCCTACATCTCGTTCACCCTCAATCCTGATACAACGATGAATCCGCTCCTCATCGAGAAGCACTACAACCGCAAGCATGGCCCCAATGCCTATTACGGACAGAAGGGACAGAAGCATTGATTCAAAAGATCAAAAGAAAAAAATAGCAAACTAAATATTAACTTTAAACAATTAAGAATTATGGCAAACATTTTTGAACAGTATGAAATTTGGTGGGTAACTGGTGCACAGTTGCTCTATGGTGGTGAAACCGTGAAGATTGTAGACGGACACTCAAAGGAAATGGTTGAAGGCCTCAACAACAGCGGCATCCTCCCCATCAAGGTAGTATATAAAGGTACAGCCAACTCTTCAAAGGAGGCTGAAGCTGTAATGAAAGCAGCCAACAACGAAGAAAAGTGTATTGGTGTTATCACATGGATGCACACCTTCTCACCCGCCAAGATGTGGATCAAGGCATTGCAGACCTTGCAGAAGCCCCTCCTCCACTTCCACACCCAATACAATGCCGAGATTCCTTGGGAGTCAATCGACATGGACTTCATGAACCTCAACCAGTCAGCCCACGGCGACATCGAGTTCGGTCACATCTGCACCCGCATGCGTGTTCCCCGCAAGGTGGTTTGCGGCTATTGGAAGAACCAGGATGTACAGGAGAAGATTGCCGTTTGGGCACGCGTGGCAGCAGGTGTTGCCGATGCAAAGAACACACGTTGCCTCATGTTCGGTATGAACATGAACAATGTAGCCGTTACCGATGGTGACCGCGTTGAGTTCGAGCAGCGCATGGGTTATCACGTAGACTACTACCCCGTATCTTCACTGATGGAATACTTCAAGAAAGTGACCGACGCTGAAGCTGATGCCCTCGTTGAGGAGTACAAGCAACTGTACGAAATCAAGATTGACGAGAGCGGCGAAGAAGTTTACTGGGAGAAGGTGAAGAATGCAGCCAAGGCCGAAATCGCATTGCGTCGTGTACTTGCTGACGAAGGTGCAACCGCATTCACCACCAACTTTGACGACCTCGGTGATGCCGACATCAATGATCCTAACTTCGTAGGTTTCGACCAGATTCCTGGTCTCGCCTCTCAGCGTCTAATGGCCGAAGGTATCGGTTTCGGTGCCGAAGGTGACTGGAAGACTGCTTGCCTCTGCCGCACACTCTGGGTTATCCAGCACGGTATGCCTATCGGTTGCTCATTCCTCGAGGACTACACCCTCAATTTCGCTGGCAACCAGTCTTCATGCCTGCAGAGCCACATGCTCGAGATTTGTCCGCTCATCGCTGTTGACAAACCCAAACTCGAGGTTCACTTCCTCGGCATCGGTATCCGCAAGCAACAGACAGCCCGCCTCGTGTTCACCTCAAAAGTTGGCCGTGGTATCAAGGCTACCGTTGTAGACCTCGGCAACCGCTTCCGCCTTATCTCTCAAGAGGTTGAATGCATCGAGCCGAAGCCCATGCCTAACCTTCCCGTGGCATCTGCCCTCTGGATTCCTCAGCCCACATTCGAAATCGGTGCCGGCGCATGGATTCTCGCAGGTGGTACACACCACAGTGCATTCTCTTACGACATCACCGAGGAGTACTGGGAAGATTTCGCAGAAATCGTGGGTATCGAATACATAAAGATTAATAAAGACACCACCATCAGCAACTTCAAGCAGGAACTTCGCATGAACGAAGTTTATTACATGCTGAACAAGGCTCTTTGCTAATAAGTTACAAGCTACGGGCTACAAGTGACGGGGAACATGTTCTGCCCACATAACCGATTATGCAGGACACCCGTGACTCGTAACCCGTAGCTACAGACTTTTAAAATTATTATGGAAGAAAAAATTGTCATTGGCTTCGAATATGGAAGTGACTCGGCACGTGCGCTCGTTGTAAACGCCACCAACGGCGAAATATTGGGCACAGCCGTGAAGTACTATCCACGTTGGAACATGGGGTTGTACTGCGATCCCAAGATCAATCAGTATCGCCAACATCCGATGGACTACCTTGAAGTATTGGAAGACAGTGTACGCGAAGCACTCAGCAAGTGCCCTGCGGGAACGGCAGAAAAGGTGATAGGCATAGCCTTTGACACCACCGGCTCTACCCCCGTGTTCACCGATGAAACGGGTACTCCCCTTGCCCTCTTGCCCGAGTTCTTCGAAAACCCCAACGCCATGTTCATCCTTTGGAAGGATCACACGGCCGTAAAGGAAGCTGCCGAAATCAACAAACTCTGCAAAGAGTGGGATGTGGATTACGTGGCTTACGAAGGTGGTGTGTATTCATCCGAATGGTTTTGGGCAAAGGCCCTGCATGTGCTTCGCGAGGACAAAGAGGTGCGCAACGCGGCCTACTCCATCGTAGAGCATTGCGAATGGTTGCCGGCGATTCTGACGGGAGTCACTTCTTCTAAAGACATTGTGCGCAGCCGTTGTGCCGGAGGTCATAAAGCTATGTGGCATCCCAAGTGGGGAGGTCTGCCTTCCGAAGAATTCCTCACCACGCTCGATCCTCTGTTGGCAGGTTTTCGCGACCGCCTGTTCACCGACACGGAAACAGCCGAAAAGCCTGTAGGCAAGTTGTGTCCCGAGTGGGCTGCACGCCTTGGTTTAAGCACCGAAGTGGTTGTGGCTGGTGGAGCCTATGATTGTCACATGGGTGCCGTAGGTGCCGGTGTCACTCCTCACACACTTGTGAGTGTAATAGGCACCTCCACTTGCGACGTCATGGTGGCTCCTCACAAAGAGGTTGGGCACAAACTCATCAAGGGCATCTGTGGTCAGGTCGACGGTTCCGTCATCCCCGGTATGATCGGTTTCGAGGCGGGCCAGTCAGCCTTTGGTGACATTTATGCGTGGTTCAAGCGCGTGCTTGAGTTCCCTCTTAAACAAATCATTGGCAAGACCGAACTTATCGACTTCAACACCCGAGCCGCCCTCATCGAGGAGGCATGCAACCACATCATCCCCGCCCTCAGTGCCGAGGCTGAGAAAATTCCACCAAGCGAAAGCACCGTCATTGCCACCGATTGGATGAACGGACGCCGCACCCCCAACGCCAACCAATTGTTGAAAGGTACCATCACGGGTATCACCCTTGGAACCTCTGCTCCACAGATTTTCCGTGCATTGGTTGAAGCCACCGCATTCGGTACCAAAGCCATCGTCGACCACTTCATCAACGAGGGAGTGCGCATCGACAATGTCATCGGCATTGGTGGCATCGCGCTGAAGTCCCCCTTTGTGATGCAAACACTGAGCGACGTGTTGAACATGCCCATCAAGGTGTGCAAAACCGATCAGGCTTGTGCCCTCGGTGCAGCCATGTTTGCCGCAACCGCTGCAGGTGTATACGACAAGGTTGAAGATGCCATTGCCGCCATGAACTCAGGCTTTGCCAATGAGTACACGCCCAATGCTGAGAACACCGAGATATACACAAACATCTACGAAAAGTACATCAAGGTGGGACAATTCACTGAAAAAAAGCTATTTAATTAACTGACAAAAGAATAAAAGAAATGAATATTGAGGCTAAATCAACCATCGAATCAGGTAAAGCCATCCTCGGTATCGAGTTTGGCTCAACCCGCATCAAGGCGGTGCTGATTGATGAAGAGAACAAACCCATTGCCCAAGGAAGCCACACATGGGAGAACCAGCTTGTTGACGGACTTTGGACATATAGTGTAGAGGCCATCTGGTATGGCTTGCAGGACTGTTATGCCGACCTGCGCAAGAATGTAAATGAACTCTACGACATCGAGATAGAGTCGCTTGCCGCCATCGGCGTCAGCGCCATGATGCACGGCTACATGGCTTTCAACGAAAAGGAAGAGATTCTTGTCCCCTTCCGCACATGGAGAAACACCAATACCGGTCAGGCTGCAGCTGCGTTGTCTGAACTGTTTGTTTACAACATTCCCCTTCGTTGGAGCATCTCTCACCTCTATCAGGCCATCCTGAACAACGAGGAGCATGTTTCTGAAATCAACTTCCTCACCACCTTGGCTGGCTATATCCACTGGCAGATTACAGGCAAGCGTGTCCTTGGCGTAGGCGACGCTTCAGGTATGATTCCTGTTGACCCCACAACCAAGACCTATTCAGCAGAGATGGTTGAGAAGTTCGACAACCTGATTGCTCCCAAGGGATTCGATTGGAAGTTGCTCGACATTCTTCCTCAGGTGCTTGTGGCTGGTGAAAACGCCGGTTTCCTCACTCCCGAAGGTGCCAAGAAACTGGACGTTTCGGGTCACTTGAAACCCGGCATCCCCGTATGTCCTCCCGAAGGCGATGCAGGCACAGGCATGGTAGCCACCAACGCTGTGAAGCAACGCACGGGTAACGTGTCGGCCGGAACCTCGTCATTCTCAATGATTGTGTTGGAGAAAGACCTCTCCAAACCTTATGAAATGATTGACATGGTGACCACCCCCGACGGCAGTCTCGTGGCTATGGTACATTGCAACAACTGCACTTCCGACCTCAACGCTTGGGTTAACCTCTTCAAGGAGTATCAGGAACTGCTCGGCATCCCCGTTGACATGAACGAGGTGTATGGCAAGCTCTACAACAATGCACTCAAAGGAGCCCCCGATTGCGGCGGACTCGTTTCATACAACTACATCTCTGGTGAGCCCGTAACAGGTCTGGCCGAAGGTCGTCCTCTCTTCGTACGTTCAGCAGGCGACAAGTTCAACTTGGCCAACTTCATGCGTGCACACCTTCATGCATCGGTAGGTGTACTCAAGATTGGTAACGACATCCTGTTCAACGAAGAAAAGATTAAGGTTGACCGCATCACAGGTCATGGTGGTCTCTTCAAGACTGCCGGTGTAGGCCAACGCATCCTTGCTGCTGCCATCAACTCGCCCATCTCTGTAATGGAGACCGCAGGCGAAGGCGGACCGTGGGGTATGGCCTTGTTGGCATCTTACTTGGTAAACAACCCGAAGGGATTGCCTTTGGCCGATTACCTCGACCGCGTAGTCTTTGCCGGAAACACAGGCGTAGAGATTGCCCCCACTCCCGAAGACGTGGAAGGATTCAACAAGTATATCGAGAACTACAAGGCTTGCCTCGGCATTGAGGAAGCTGCCGTGAATTGCAAAAAGTAAGTAATAACAGACCCACCACCCTCCCTGTGAGGGAGGGGGCTTGATTTCTCCTGTCAATAATGGCAATGATATTTTCAAGTCCTCCCTCACAGGGAGGATTTAGGTGGGTCCATAATTTAATTTATATGAACGACATCAAAGTATTGAATCATGCAGCCGACAACATCCGCATCTTGGCTGCCGCTTCTGTAGAGAAAGCAAAGTCAGGTCACCCCGGTGGTGCTATGGGTGGTGCCGACTTCATCAACGTGCTCTATTCTGAGTACCTCAACTACGACCCCGAAAACCCCACATGGGTAGGTCGCGACCGTTTCTACCTCGACCCCGGACACATGGCTCCCATGCTCTATGCCCAGCTGGCCCTCATCGGCAAGTTCAGCCTCGAAGAGATTGCACAGCTCCGTCAGTGGGGCTCTCCCACTACAGGTCATCCCGAGTTTGAGATTGCCCGTGGTATCGAGAACACTTCAGGTCCCCTCGGTCAGGGTCACACCTTTGCCGTAGGTGCCGCCATTGCTGCCAAGTTCTTGGCTGCCCACACAGGCAACCCCACTTTCGCTAAAGAAACTATCTACGCTTATATCTCTGACGGTGGTATTCAGGAGGAAATCTCTCAGGGTGCTGCCCGCGTAGCCGGTGTGTTGGGATTGGACAACCTCATCATGTTCTACGACTCTAACGACATCCAGCTCTCTACCGAAACAGCTGAGGTGATGAACGAAGACACCGCTGCCAAGTATCGCGCACTCGGTTGGGAAGTGATTGAAATCAATGGTAACGATGCCGCCGAAATCCGCAAGGCTATCGAAGCAGCCAAGGCCGTTGAAGGCAAGCCCGCCCTCATCATCGGTAAGTGCATCATGGGTAAGGGTGCCTTGAAGGCCGACGGCTCTTCTTACGAGCGCAACTGCAAGACCCACGGTGCTCCCCTCGGTGGCGACGCTTTCACCAACACAGTGAAGAACCTCGGTGGCGACCCCGAGAATCCTTTCCAAATCTTCGACGACGTGAAGGAACTTTATGCCCGTCGTGCTGAAGAGTTGAAGGCCATCTGCGCTGCCCGCTATGCTGAAGAGGCCGAATGGGCTGCCGCTAACCCCGAGAAGGCTGCCGCACAGGCTGACTGGTTTGCCAACAAGGCTCCGCAGATCGACTGGACAAAGGTTGAGCAGAAGGCTGGTGATGCCACCCGTAATGCCTCTGCCGCATGTCTCTCAGCCCTTGCCGAGCAGGTGCCCAACATGATTTGCGCCTCTGCCGACCTCTCTAACTCTGATAAGACTGACGGTTTCTTGAAGAAGACCAAGGCGCTTGCCAAGGGCGACTTCAGCGGTGCCTTCTTCCAGGCAGGTGTGGCCGAGCTGACGATGGCTTGCTGCTGCATCGGTATGGCTCTCCACGGTGGTGTTATCCCCGCCTGCGGTACCTTCTTCGTATTCTCTGACTACATGAAGCCCGCCGTTCGTATGGCCGCCCTGATGGAGCTTCCCGTGAAGTTCATCTGGACACACGATGCCTTCCGCGTAGGTGAAGACGGTCCTACTCACGAGCCCGTTGAACAGGAGGCACAGATTCGTTTGATGGAGAAGCTGAAGAACCACAAGGGTCACAACTCTACCCTCGTGCTCCGTCCGGCCGATGCCAAGGAGACTACCGAGGCTTGGGCACTGGCAATGGCCAACACTGCCACCCCGACTGCCCTCATCCTCAGCCGTCAGAACATTGCCGACCTGCCCGCAGGCAACGACTATGCTCAGGCAGCCAAGGGTGCTTACGTGGTAGCAGGTAGTGATGAAAACGCTGATGTCATCCTCGTTGCTTCAGGTTCAGAGGTTTCAACCCTTGTTGCCGGTGCCGAGTTGCTCCGCAAGGACGGTGTGAAGTGCTCTATCGTGAGCGTTCCCTCTGAAGGACTCTTCCGCAGCCAGTGTCCCGAGTATCAGGCTCAGGTATTGCCCGCAGGTGTGAAGAAGTTCGGTCTCACCGCCGGTCTTCCCGTCAACCTGCAAGGTCTTGTACCCGCCCACGAAGGCAAGGTATGGGGTCTCGAAAGCTTCGGCTTCTCAGCTCCCTACAAGGTGCTCGACGAGAAACTGGGCTTCACCGCCGAGAATGTATATAATCAGGTGAAAGCAATGCTGTAATTTTAATATTAGAAGTTAGAGGAGTTATCACTCGCTTTGCTCGTTAGGAGTCAGAGAAGTTAAAGTCAAATGTCTTGCTCACTCGTAGCTTTTAGCTCGTCACTTGTAGCTCTTGCATTGGCTTTAACTCCTTAGGCTCGCAAAGCCGATAACTCCTTTAACTCCTTTAACTCCTAAAATATTATCCACAATGGAAACAATCGGAATTTGCTGCGACCACGCAGGATTTGAATTGAAGAAATATGTACTCCAATGGTTGGAGGAGAAAGGAATTGCCTACAAGGACTACGGAACCTATTCCCCCGAAAGCATGGACTATGCCGACGTGGCTCATCCCTTGGCACTTGCCATCGAAGCGGGCGAACACGAGCGCGGCATTGCCATCTGCGGTAGCGGAAACGGCATCAACATGACGCTCAACAAGCATCAAGGCATCCGTGCCGCCCTCTGCTGGTGTCCCGAGATTGCCGAGCTGGCTCGTCAGCACAACAATGCCAACGTCCTCGTGATGCCCGGCCGCTTTGTGACAAACACCGTGGCCGAAAGCATCCTCAACAAATACTTCAACACACCCTTCGAAGGAGGTCGCCACGCACGCCGCATCGAGAAGATTCCGTGCTAAGCGCGCGTTACGTGAAAGCTAAAGGACAAGAGGAGTGAAGAACCCGATAGCCCCAGTGCTACGCGATTCTTCACTCCTCTTTTTTTATTTATTAGTGTCCGCTAAAAACTTCAATTGATTTATTTCCCTGCAAGTTTATGCCGTCTCTGTCATTCTGAACGAAGTGAAGAATCTGATAACGTGTGCTTTAGTTTTTGCTGACGTTTACAGATTCTTCACTTCGTTCAG
>JAFTYI010000021.1 GCA_017464815.1 Bacteroidaceae bacterium
ACTCCCATGTCGAAGGCAAAACCGGTGACAAGACCGTGTTGGTGGTCGACATGTGCGCCTAAGGGGCAGACACGGTAGGGGGAGAAGATATGGTGTTGGGCCTCTTTGCCAAAGAGGTTGCAGAAGGTGTTTTGCATAAGTCGTAAGTTTATTATTTTACTTTACTTTTTACTTCTTGGTGGCAAGAAGCAAAAAGATAACAAAAAAGAAGAACCACCGGCTACACCAGAAAGGCTACTCATCAATCTAAAATCCTAAGCGGGAAGAACGCACTTCGTTTGAACGGGCTTCCCGCTCTTAACGGATTTTACATTTCTTCGCTTAACGCCTTTCTGCCTAATGCCGGGAGCCATGCGGCACGTTAGTCCATGCGACGCGAGTACATAAAAGTAATTAGTGGCCTAACCAGCGATCGTAATCGCGGAGTTGGTCGATGAGTTGGCGTTTGCTTTTCTTAGGATTTGCCTCTGACATCCAAGGGGTGACAAGCTTGTGAGCGGCCTCAAAATCGAGGTGGTCGTTGGTGCATCCGTAGAGGGTGACGTGCAAAAGGGCACGGGACTGCTCGGCCTTGACCAATGGCAGAAACGAGCGGATGGTGTGAATGAGTTCATTGCGTTCAGCCTCGTTGCCCAACAGGGTGTGAATGGTCAGCAAATAGGCGTAACGCTTGCAGCGCATGACATCGGTATCAACCCGCAAATTGCGGAAAGCCAACAGAGCCTCGGATGCCATCTGACGGTCGCTATCGGAAAGGGGAGCACCAGTGAGGTGACGCCCCATAGCCTGATGAAGCCCCAAACGCAACCTGTCGTTATCGAAATGGAAATATTCGTGTTTGGAACCGGAATTGAGAGCTATGACTTCGTATTGTCCGGGAGCCACGTGCAGAAGGGGCACCCAAAGCCAATCGTCGACACGCACAACAATCTCTTTGTCGCTGCTACCGACATTGCTGACAAGTGTTGCTTCCACACCGGCAAACTGTCCTTCGAGGATGCGGATGCGATCACCCTTGACAAGGCGGGTAGCATCGGGCACATAGGCGGGCAGACGATTTTCGTAGGCTTGTGCCACCCAACGGAAATTCTGCATGGCGGCATCGGTGAGATAGGGAAACCACTCACCCGCTTCACCCCGCACACGAGGCAGGAAATTATAAGCAGGAAGATGTTTCTTCATCCGCTTGATTTCGGTTTCGGAGGAGTGAATGAAAACGTAGTTGAACAACAACGGACGTTTGATATTCTGCTCGTGACCACGAACGGTGCGTACCCGAGTGTAAGTGGGGGCAAAAAAATCAAAAGTGGGTTCGCCAGCAACTGTACGACGTTCGACTTCGGCCTGAAGTTCGGCGGCACGTCCCCGATGAGAACCGGGAAGAGTGAGCACGTACCAACGGATGACATGACTGTTTTTCCAGTTGGACACACGCTGTTCCACCGCTATATCAGCCGCACCTTGCATGGGGGAAGATTTTGTCATTGGAGTATTCTTCTGCTTCGTCAATGTTTTTATAAAACACTGACAAACAAGAAATTCGATTCAAAAAGAGTGTGTAAACTTGAAAAATCCACGTTTCTCTCTTTCTCATTTTTACAATCCGACTCATGCGAGATTTAACGCATCTTCATCGGGAAATTCAACCCTCCTTTATACAAATCGGGAAAGAACTACAGCGCAAAGGTAATAAGAATTTAGATAACAGAAAAACAAATGATGAAAAAGTTTCAAAAAAATACTGCAAGGATGAAAATAAAAAAATGCAGGCTTCATTTTGGGCAGCCTGCATTTTTTTGATCTGAAACGCACTTTCCCACCTAACGGGAATGGGAAATGTCAAATGTTGCCCACCGTGAAGTTCTCGGGGTTGCGTCCCTTGAAGTCCTTGAGGTAGAGCTTGATTTCGCGCAGGTCTTTGTCGAGGTCGCCCGACGGCATCAGTTCCTTTTCACAGGTGATGAGCTTCTTCTGATAGTCGATGCCAATGACAACGATGGGCACACCGGCCTTGAGGGCGATGTGGTAGAAGCCTTTCTTCCAGTTGGGATTGGCCTTGCGGGTTCCCTCGGGAGTGATGGCAAGATGAAACACTTCGCTGCGGTTGCAGGCCTCTACCATCTGGTCGACCAGGGAGTTGCGCTTACCCCGATTGACGGGGATGCCACCGATGGCACGAAACATGGGGCCAAGGGGCCAAAAGAACCACTCTTTCTTCATCATAAACTGGGTCTTGCGACCAATGGCGGCATAGAAGAGCTTGCCGAAGAAGAGGTCCCAATTGCTGGTGTGAGGACCACAGCAGATGACATACTTGGGATGGTCGGGGACGGTGACACGGGTGTCCCACCCTAATACCTTATAATATATAAAGCGACAGATTGCCTGTTTCATGACGGGGATCAGTGCAGGTTACCAATTTCGTCGATGATGGCATCCACCTGTGCCTGGAGGTCGGAACGGAATGCTTTATAGAATCCCTTGACATTTCCCGGCTGGGTGTGGCTGATGCGGCTGATGAACTCGTCCTGCATGTAGAGGATGCGGGTCATCAGGTCGTCGACCTTCTGCATGTCAACACCCGGCACTACCTTGGCAAGCACCACACACTCGGCAAAAAGTTCGCCGGCAATATAATTCACCTGTTTCTTTAATGTTCTTCTTTTCATAGTTACTACCTTATTATAATATATTAAAATGCACCGAGGGAATATCCCACGCGTGATTACGTGGGCAAAGATAAGCGTTTTTTTCGACTTACGAAGCAAAAAAATGTCATTTTTCTATTGTATTTCAAAAATATGTTGTAATTTTGCATCAAATTAAAGCAAAAAACTGGAATAATGAAAGCATTGCATACATTCTTTTACTGCTTCTTTTATTACTTTTACTTTAGCAATGAAGTGAAGCGGGAGGTTGTATGTGTACCTTACAGATGAATTGAACATGATTTATTAATATGACATCCCGCTTTTCCTTGACAGGAACTGCGGGATTTTTAGTAGAAGAAAGATGAAGAAGATAGCCATACAGGGTATGATAGGGTCGTTTCACGACATTGCTGCCCACCAGTATTTCGAGGGCGAGGAGATTGAACTGATATGCTGCAACACCTTTGAGGAGGTGTTTGAGGAAATTCGCCGCGACAGCAACGTGATAGGTATGACGGCCATCGAAAACACCATTGCGGGAAGCCTGTTGCACAACTATGAACTGTTGCGTGACAGCGGCACCACCATCGTGGGAGAACACAAGTTGCGCATCAGCCACAGCCTGCTGTGTCTGCCAGGAGAGAGTTGGGAGGACTTGGTGGAGGTGAACTCACACCCCGTGGCACTGGCGCAATGCCGCGAATTCCTGATGAAGCACCCTAACCTGAAGATTGTGGAGACGGATGACACGGCGGGAAGTGCAAAGAACATCAACGAAAAACAGTTGAAAGGACACGCGGCCATCTGTTCGAAATTTGCTGCCCCACTCTACAACATGAAGGTGTTGGAGGAGGGTATCGAAACGAACAAACACAACTTTACCCGATTCCTGGTGGTGTCAGACCCATGGAAGGCTGACGAACTGCGCGAACGACGGCTGACGAACAAGGCGAACATCGTCTTTTCATTGCCGCATAGCGAGGGTAGCCTGAGCCAGGTGTTGAGCATCTTCTCGTTCTACCGCATCAACCTGACCAAAATCCAATCGTTGCCCATCATCGGACGTGAGTGGGAATATATGTTCTACATCGACGTGACTTATGATGACTATATGCGTTACCGACAGTCCATTGATGCCATCACACCACTCATCAAAGAGCTGAAGATTCTGGGAGAGTATAAGGCGTGTTTCGCAAATTAAAAATTAAAAATTAAGAATTAAAAAAATATGAATATACAGCCAGCGACACGCTTGCAGAGCGTGAGTGAATATTACTTCAGCCGTAAGCTGAAAGAGGTGGCACAAATGAATGCCGAGGGAAAGGATGTCATCAGTCTGGGAATAGGAAGCCCGGATATGCCGCCTTCGGAGAGTGCCATCCGGGTATTGTGTGAACAGGCGCAACGGGCTGATGTACACGGATACCAGCCTACCGTGGGAATACCCGAACTGCGCAAAGCCATGAGTGACTTCTACCAGAAATGGTACGGTGTTGAATTGGATCCCGCTACAGAGATACAACCGCTCATCGGGTCGAAAGAGGGAATCCTGCATGTGACCCTGGCATTTGTGAACCCGGGTGAACAGGTGTTGGTGCCTAATCCCGGATATCCCACTTACACATCGTTGAACAAGATTCTGGGAAGCGACATCGTGACATACAACCTCTTGGAAGAGAAGAATTGGCAGCCCGACTTCGATGCTTTGGAGAAGATGGACCTGAGCCGTGTGAAACTGATGTGGACCAACTATCCCAACATGCCGACAGGCGCCAATGCGACCCGCGAACTGTACGAACGGTTGGTGGACTTTGCACGACGGAAGAATATTGTTATCGTGAATGACAACCCCTACAGTTTCATCCTGAACAAAGAGCCGCTGAGCATCCTGCAAGTGCCCGGTGCCAAGGAGTGTTGCATCGAGTTCAACTCGATGAGCAAGAGCCACAACATGCCGGGATGGCGCGTGGGAATGTTGGCCAGTAATGCGCAATTCGTACAATGGGTGCTGAAGATTAAGAGCAATATCGACTCGGGCACTTTCCGCCCTTTGCAACTGGCTGCGGCGGAGGCATACCACAACAGCGAGGAGTGGCACCACGAAGCGAACTACACCGTATATCGCGAACGCCGAGACTTGGCCGAGGAGATTATGAAGACATTGGGATGCACCTACGACCCGAATCAAGTGGGCATGTTCCTGTGGGGACGCATCCCCGACCATTATGCCGATGTGGAGGAACTGACCGAACGGGTGCTGCACGAAGCACGGGTGTTCATCACACCGGGATTCATCTTCGGCTCTGGCGGTGCACGCTACATCCGCATTTCACTTTGTGCCAAGAAGGAGAAATTGGCGGAGGCGTTGGGGAGGATGAAAGAGTTAAAAGTTAGAAATTAAAAATTAAAAGTTAAAAGTTAAAAGTTAGAAATTATAATAAAATCAGAATATATGGAACTGGAATTAAAACCGATTACGTTTCAAGGGATTGACCCGACGAAGCCGATGATTATTGCCGGCCCTTGCAGTGCCGAGACAGAAGAACAAGTGATGTGTACAGCCAAGGATTTGGCTAACAAAGGAACCAAGATTTTCCGTGCCGGAATCTGGAAACCGCGTACCAAACCAGGTGGTTTTGAGGGTATCGGTGTAGAGGGCTTGGGCTGGTTGCGCCGTGTGAAGGAGGAGACTGGCATGTATGTCTCTACTGAAGTGGCTACAGCCAAGCACGTAGAAGCGGCTCTGGAGGCAGGCATCGACCTGTTGTGGGTAGGCGCACGCACCTCGGCCAACCCCTTTGCCGTGCAGGAACTGGCTGATTCATTGAAGGGGGTGGACGTCCCCGTGTTGGTGAAGAACCCCGTGAACCCCGACCTTGAATTGTGGATTGGTGCCATGGAACGACTGAACCAAGCAGGCATCACCCGACTGGGAGCCATTCATCGCGGCTTCTCTTCTTACGACAAGAAGATTTATCGCAACCTGCCGCAATGGCACATCCCCATCGAATTGCGACGCCGCATCCCTGCCCTGCCTATCCTGTGTGACCCGAGCCACATCGGTGGAAAGCGTGAGCTGATTGCCCCACTCTGCCAACAGGCTATGGACTTGGGATTCGACGGACTGATTGTGGAAAGCCATTGCAACCCCGACAAGGCTTGGAGCGATGCTTCGCAGCAGGTGACTCCGGCGGTGTTGGATTACATACTGAACCTGCTGGTCATCCGAAAGGAGAAACAAACGACCGAGAATCTGCACGAATTGCGTACACAGATTGACGAATGTGACAACAGCCTCATCGAAGTGTTGGCCAAGCGTATGCGTGTGGCTCGCGAAATCGGTACGTACAAGAAGGAACACAACATGCAGATTCTGCAAACCGGACGCTACAACGAAATTCTGGACAAGCGCGGTGCACAGGGTGCGTTGTGTGGCATGGATGCCGACTTCATCAAGAAGGTGTTTGAGGCTATCCACGAAGAGAGTGTGCGCCAGCAGATGGAAATAATTAACAAGTAAATACGTTTTTGGGCACGGATGACACGGAAAGGATTTTGTTTTAATATAAGAACTTTAAACCGTGTAATCCGTGCCTAAAATAACCTGAAATATGAAAATACTGATTTTAGGAGCCGGGAAGATGGGTTCTTTCCTGACCGACGTGCTGAGTTTCCAACACGAAACGGCGGTGTACGACGTGGATCCGCAGAAGCTGAGGTTTGTGTACCACACCCTGCGGTTCACTTCGCTGAAAGAGATAGAGGAGTTCAAGCCTGAACTGGTCATCAATGCCGCCACGGTGAAGTATACACAGGAGGCTTTCCGACAGGTGATGCCTGTGCTCCCCAAGGAGTGCATACTGAGCGACATTGCTTCGGTGAAGACGGGATTGAAGGAGTTCTACGAACAGAGCGGATTCCGCTACGTGTCGACCCACCCGATGTTTGGCCCCACATTTGCCAACCTCGATAACCTGAGCCGCGAAAATGCCATCATTATCTCGGAGGGAGACTACATGGGACGCATCTTCTTCAAGGACCTCTACAGCTCGCTGAAACTGAACATCTTTGAATATACCTTCGACGAACACGACGAGACGGTGGCCTACTCGCTCTCCATCCCGTTCGTATCGACCTTTGTGTTCTCGGCCGTGATGAAGCATCAGGATGCACCGGGAACCACCTTCAAACGACACATGGACATTGCCCGCGGCCTGCTGAACGAGGATGACTACCTGTTGCAGGAAATCCTGTTCAACCCCCGCACACCGGGACAGGTGGAGGGCATACGCCGGGAATTGAAGGAACTGCTCGAAATCATCTCGAACAAGGATGCTGAGGGAATGAAGGCGTATCTGACAAAGATTAGGGAGAAAATAAAATAGGAGATAGAGGGAGATAGAAGGAGAAGAAGGAGATAGAGGCCAATAGCTTAAATAAAATAAAAGAACCATCATGAAGAAACTAATGTCAATAATGATGCTGGCATGGATGGGCATCTGTGCCGCACAAGCAGCCAAGAGTTACGACACCCCCGACACCATTGTGGTGGCACAAGACGGAAGCGGAGAATTCACCACCATCAGTGAAGCAGTGGAGGTGTGCCGCGCATTCACGGATTACCACAAGGTGATCTATATCAAAAAAGGTGTGTATTGCGAAAAGGTGGTGATTCCCTCGTGGAAAACAAACATCGAGCTGTGTGGCGAGGATGCAGAGACTACCATCCTGACCCACAACGACCATGCCAACATGGTGTACCCGAACACGACGCTGAAAATAGGGACCTTCCGCACCTATACACTGAAGATTGAAGGAAGCGACATCACCATCAAGAACCTGACCATCGAGAACAATGCCCCCCGACGCGGACAGGCCGTAGCCCTGCACACCGAAGGCGACCGGATAAAGTTGATTAACTGCCGCCTGTTGGGACATCAGGACACGGTGTACACGGGTGTGGCAAACACACGTGTCGTGTTCAACGGATGCTACATCGAGGGTACCACGGACTTTATCTTCGGTCCCTCTACGGCCTGGTTTGAGAAATGCCACATCCACAGCAAGGCCAACAGCTACATCACTGCGGCTTCTACCCCGAAGGGTGTGAAGTGGGGATATGTGTTCAACGAATGCAAACTGACGGCCGACGAAGGGGTGAACAAGGTTTACCTGGGACGTCCGTGGCGACCGTATGCCTACACCTTGTTCATGAAGTGTGAGCTGGGCAGCCACATCGTGGCAGCCGGTTGGCAAGCATGGAGCAACAAGGAGGATGTGAGCACCACCACTTACGTGGAATACAAGAACTACGGTCCCGGAGCAAATGCCGACAAGCGTGTTGAATGGAGCCGTCAACTGACCGACAAGGAGGCCAAAGGGGTGACTTTTGAGGAGGTGATGGGCACACAAGAATCGGACTGGAACGTGAAACTATAAGGCCCATCTTCATATTTTATGCAGCCAAATGTTGCCCATTCAAATATAAATACCTAAATTTGCGACCAAAAGAATTTTATACGTATGGCAAAATTTAAAAGAATCCTCCTGAAATTGAGCGGAGAGAGCTTGATGGGAGAGCAGAAATATGGTATTGACGAGAAGCGCTTGGGAGAATATGCCCAGCAAATCAAGGAGATTCACGACATGGGCGTGCAGATTGGCATCGTCATTGGTGGTGGTAACATCTTCCGCGGATTGAGCGGTGCCAACAAGGGCTTCGACCGCGTGAAGGGCGACCAGATGGGTATGCTTGCCACGGTTATCAACAGTTTGGGATTGAGCTCGGCACTGGGTGCCATCGGCGTGAAAGCCCGCGTGTTGACCGCTGTGCGCATGGAACCTATCGGTGAGTTCTACAGCAAATGGAAGGCTATCGAGGCCATGGAGCAGGGCGAAGTGGTAATCATGTCGGCAGGCACGGGTAACCCGTTTTTCACGACAGACACCGGCTCGTCGCTCAGAGGCATTGAAATCGAGGCTGAAGTAATGTTAAAAGGTACGCGCGTAGACGGCATCTACACCGCCGACCCCGAGAAAGACCCGACAGCCACGAAGTTCACCGACATCACCTACGACGAAGTGTTGGCACGCAACCTGCGTGTGATGGACTTGACCGCCACCTGCATGTGCAAGGAGAACAACCTGCCTATCTACGTCTTCAACATGGATATCGTGGGCAACCTGAAAAAGGTGATGGAAGGCGAAGAGATAGGAACATTGGTGCATAATTGATAATTCATAGTTCATAATTTATAATTATACTTATTATGATAGACGTAAATGTATGCCTCAACGAGGCTGAAGAGAAAATGGATATGGCCATCATGTATCTGGACGAATCATTGGCCCACATCCGTGCCGGCAAGGCAAATGTACGTATTCTGGACGGAATCCGCGTGGATTCATACGGAAGCATGGTGCCGCTGAACAATGTGGCAGCCATCAGCACACCCGATGCACGCACCATTGCCATCAAGCCGTGGGACAAAAGCATGTTCCGCGTGATTGAAAAGGCCATCATTGACAGCGACTTGGGCATTACTCCTGACAACAACGGTGAAATCATCCGATTGGGCATCCCCCCTCTCACTGAAGAGCGCCGTAAGCAATTGGCCAAACAGTGTGGCAAGGAGGCCGAGACAGCCAAAATCAGCATCCGCAATGCCCGCCGCGACAGCATCGATGCACTGAAGAAGGGCATCAAAGACGGATTGGCCGAAGATGCAGAGAAAGATGCAGAAGCCAAAGTGCAAAAGCTCCACGACAAGTTCATCAAGAAGGTAGACGAGATGCTTGCCGAAAAGGAGAAGGAAATCATGACAGTATGATATTTTCATTTTGAATTATGAATTGTGAATTATGAGATAACAACAACACACAAGTTACTTATAATTCATAATTCATAATTCTTAATTCATAATCCAAAATGCACGGCCTCGTCATCAAGAACACGGGCAGCTGGTACACGGTGCGCACCGATGAAAACCAGCTGATAGAATGTAAAATCAAGGGGAACTTCCGATTAAAAGGTATACGCAGCACCAATCCGGTGGCTGTGGGCGACCGTGTGCAGATAATCCTCAATCAAGAGGGAACGGCCTTTATCAGCGAAATAGAGGACCGCAAGAACTACATCATCCGCAAAGCCAGCAACCTGAGCAAGCAGTCGCACATCCTGGCTGCCAATCTCGACCAATGCCTGCTAGTGGTGACGGTGAACTATCCCGAAACATCCACCACCTTTATCGACCGTTTTCTAGCTTCAGCCGAAGCTTATCGCATCCCCGTAAAACTGGTGTTCAACAAAACCGACCTCTACAACGATGAGGATAACAGCTACTTGGATGCACTCATAAACCTGTATACCACCATCGGTTACCCCTGCTTCAAGGTGTCGGCCCACACGGGAGAAGGTGTGGAGCAGATACGCCGGGCCCTGCAGGGACAAGTCACCCTTTTCTCGGGCAACTCAGGCGTAGGGAAAAGTACCCTCATCAATGCCCTGATGCCCCACCTGAAGGTGAAGACAGGAGAAATATCCAACGCCCACAACAAGGGAATGCACACCACCACCTTCTCGGAAATGTTTCCCACACCTGAAGACGACGGCTACATCATCGACACACCGGGCATCAAGGGATTTGGAACCTTTGATATGGAGGAAGAGGAGGTGGGACACTATTTCAAAGAGATATTCCACCACTCGGCCGAATGCAAATATGGCAACTGCACCCACACCCACGAACCAGGATGTGCCGTGCGCCGTGCCGTGGAAGAACACCTTATCAGCGAAAGTCGTTATGCCTCCTACCTGAGTATGCTGGAGGACAAAAACGAAGACAAGTACCGGCAGGGATATTAGATATAGGTATCAACCAAATCCTGATTTTTCGACAAGGCAAATTTATAGAACCAGCCTAAAAAGTATAATTATTGCACACAAAAGCAAAAATTGTGCTGTTTTTATTTGGAATACGAATAAAATGCCATATATTTGCACAATCTAAGCAAAAATGTGCAAATATGAATAGTACTTTTATAGGCCATATCGAAGAATCCCTGAAGAAAAACTGGGATTTGGATGCCTTGACTGATTACAATGGAAGCACCCTACAGTATAAAGATGTAGCGCGCAAAATCGAGAAAATGCATATCCTCATGGCTGAGGGCGGTGTTGAAAAAGGTGACAAGATTGCCATCTGCGGACGCAACTCTTCGCATTGGGGAGTGGCCTTCCTGGCAACTGTGACATACGGAGCCGTGGCTGTGCCCATCCTGCACGAGTTTACGCCCGAAGTGGTACACAACATTGTAAACCACTCGGACGCCAAGTTCATGTTCGTGGGTGACGCCGTGTGGCCCACCTTGGATGCCGAGCAGATGCCCGCTTTGCAGGGTATCATTCTGGTGAACGACTTCTCGTTGCTGGTGAGCCGTTCGGAGAAGTTGACCTTTGCCCGCGAACATCTGAACGAGATGTTCGGAAAGAAGTATCCCAAGAACTTCCGCATCGAACACATCCATTACGAGCATGAAGCCTCCCCCAATCAGTTGGCCATCATCAACTACACCTCGGGCAGCACCGGCCTCTCCAAGGGGGTGATGCTCCCCTTCCGCTCGCTCCTCTCGAACGTGGAGTTTGCCAAGGAGGTTATCCACCTGAAGCCCGGAAGCAGCGTAGTCTCCATGCTACCCATGGCTCACATGTACGGATTGGCCTTTGAATTCCTCTATGAATTCACTCAGGGTCTGCACATCTACTTCCTCACCCGCGTGCCCAGTCCGAAGATTATCTTCCAGGCATTTGCCGACGTGAAGCCCCACATCGTGATTGCCGTTCCGCTGATTATCGAAAAGATTATGAAGAAGGCGGTGTTGCCCAAGTTGCAGACACCGACGATGAAGATACTCCTGAAGGTGCCCATCATCAACGACAAGATCAAAGCCTCGGTGCGCGAAAAGGTTATCAATGCTTTTGGCGGACGTTTCTACGAGGTGATTGTGGGCGGTGCAGCCTTCAATCAGGATGTGGAGAAGTTCCTGCGCATGATAGACTTCCCCTACACGGTAGGTTACGGTATGACCGAGTGTGGTCCCATCATCTGCTATGAAGACTGGAAACGCTTCAAGGCCGCTTCGTGTGGAAAGGCCGCTCCGCGTATGGAGGTGAAGGTGCTCAGTCCCGACCCCGAAAACATTGTGGGCGAAATTGTGTGTCGTGGCGACAACGTGATGCTGGGCTACTACAAGAACGAGGAGGCTACCCGCGAAGCCATCGATGCCGACGGCTGGTTGCACACCGGCGACTTGGGTGTGATTGACGCTGAAGGAAACGTCACCATCAAGGGACGCTCGAAAAACATGTTGCTGAGCGCTTCAGGTCAGAACATCTATCCCGAAGAGATTGAGGACAAACTGAACAACCTGCACTTGGTATCGGAGTCCATCATCATCCAGAAGGACGACAAGCTGGTGGCCCTTATCCACCCCGACTACGACGAGGCTGGCGAAATGTCCGAAGAGGAGCTGAAACAGGTGATGCAGGCCAACATTCAGGAATTGAACACCTTGATTCCGCACTACTCACAGGTGTCGCGCTTCATCATCATGAAGGAGGAGTTTGAAAAGACTCCGAAGAAGAGTATCAAGCGCTTCCTCTACCTGCACGCTGCCGACTGATATTGATCAGCCTCGGATAAATAAGTTCTCTTGTTTCAGGCACGGATTACACGGATTGACACGGATTATATTTGTTCTTATACCTATCAGGTTATAATATTATCCGTGTCCCCCCCCATGTAATCCGTGCCTAAATTCAATAAACAAACTATATATAGAATGAACGACACCAAACATATCCACATCCAAGCCTACAACTATCCCCTGCCCGACGAACGGATTGCCAAGTATCCGTTGGCGCAACGCGACCAATCCAAACTGCTCATCTACCGCAACGGTGAAGTGGTGGAAGACACCTTCACCGCACTGCCCACATTTTTGCCCAAAGGAAGCCTGATGGTGTTCAACAACACCAAGGTGATACAGGCACGCATGCACTTCCGCAAAGAGACCGGAGCACTCATCGAAATCTTCTGCCTCGAACCCGCCCATCCGAGCGACTATGCACAGAACTTCCAACAAACCGAAGGGTGCAGCTGGCTCTGCCTCGTGGGCAATCTGAAGAAGTGGAAAGAGGGAACCCTCACACGCCAAGTGGAAGTGAAGGGAAGCGCCCTCACCCTCAGTGCCACACGTAAGGAGAACCGCGAGACCAGCCACTTGATTGAGTTCAAGTGGGACAATCAGGGAATTACCTTTGCTGACATTCTGGAGGCCGTCGGCGAACTGCCCATCCCCCCCTACCTCAATCGCGCCACTGAAGAGAAAGACAAGGAGACCTACCAAACCGTGTACAGCAAAATCAAGGGAAGCGTGGCTGCCCCGACGGCCGGACTCCATTTCACCCCACAGGTGCTGCAAGCGCTGGATGCGCAAGGCGTCGAACGCGAAGAGCTGACCCTGCACGTGGGTGCCGGCACCTTCAAACCCGTGAAAAGTGAATCGATTGGCGGACACGAGATGCACACCGAGTACATTTCAGTCAGGAAACAGACCATCCAGCGCCTGATGGCCCACCAAGGCGAAGCCACTGCCGTGGGAACAACCAGTGTGCGTACCCTTGAGAGTCTCTATTACATGGGAGTCACACTGAGCAACAATCCTGAAGCAACGGAAAAGGAACTGCACGTCCACCAATGGCAGCCCTATGAATACGCCGAATCCGTCAAACGCGGAGAAACGACAGCGCTCACCACCATGCAGGCACTGGAGCACATCCTGAACTACATGGAGCGCAACCGGCTGGAGGTGTTGCACAGCAGCACACAAATTATCATCGCTCCCGGCTACAACTACCACATCGTGCGTCGCCTCGTCACCAACTTCCACCAGCCACAGAGCACCCTGCTGCTCCTCGTCTCGGCCTTCGTCAACGGCGATTGGCGACGCATCTATGACTATGCCCTCAGCCACGACTTCCGTTTCCTCAGCTACGGCGACTCCAGTTTGTTGATACGCGAATAGACCTCATCATGAAACAAGACAATAACCAAGAAATGTTCCCCATCGTGGACGAAGAGGGAAACATACTGAACGCTGCCACACGCGGCGAATGCCACAATGGCAGCAAACTGCTCCATCCCGTGGTACACCTCCACCTGTTCAATCCTCAGGGTGAACTCTACCTGCAAAAGCGTCCTGAGTGGAAAGACATCCAACCCGGCAAGTGGGACACTGCCGTAGGCGGACACATCGACTTGGGCGAAAGCGTGGAACAGGCCTTGATACGCGAAGTCAGGGAAGAATTGGGCATCCAGCTTCAGGAAGCGCCGCAACAGATAGCCCACTATGTGTTTGAAAGTGAGCGCGAGCGCGAACTGGTCTTTGTCCACAAGACCGTATACGACGGCGCCATCCATCCCAGCGACGAGTTGGACGGCGGCCGCTTCTGGCCTATCGAAGAGGTGAAAGCCTCTTTGGGAAAAGGCATCTTCACTCCTAATTTTGAAAGCGAATTTCTGAAATTTATCGGCTAAGTTGCACCTCTTCACCATAGACACATCCGGCTGTCTGGATGGAGGCCATCAGCACACCGAGCATACCGTGCAAGGTGAGGTTTTGGCCAGTGAAGAAGAGGTTCGGCACGGGAGATTTGGGCGTGAGCACCGTCTGCATCAGTGCATCCGAGTCTTTGCGTATGCCGTAGGCTGAACCGTTGACCGTACCCGTATAGTCGCGGTAGGTCAAGGGACTGCTGGTGTAGACCTTCTCGATGTTTCCCGCCAATTCAGGCAGGTAACGGGTGGCCAGGCGGATGCAATCGTTGGCCTTCTGCTCCTTGAACACCTTGTATGCTTCGGGGCGACGTCCCACGCGGCTATCGCTCCACTCCTCGACCTGCTCCCAAAGCATGGGAGTGAGGAGGTCCACCGTAGTGGCATATCCGTGGGCCTCGGCGGGCGGCAGGGAGAAGTTGACAAAGAGGCTCTCCACAGGGGCATTCTTTCCATAGTAAGCGTGCCACAGGTCTTCCATTTCGTGAATGTAGATTCCGCGGTTGCGATATCTGACGGTGCCGGGCTTGAGCACCAACTGGGTGGTGAACATGCCATAGCTGTTGCGCAGGTTGGTGATGCGGCGACGGTAGACATTGCGCACCAAGGAACTCTCCTTGATGAGCGAAAGTGTGGTGGCGGGATGCACATTTGACACCACAGAACGGGCACCATAGACGGCTTCATCGGTGGTGCGCACCTCAGCAATGCGTCCGTTCCTTTCGACCAACTCAGCCACCTTGGCACGGGTGATGAGTGTGCCTCCCATGGCCTTGAACTGGTCGGCCATGTAGTGGACAAGCGTACCGCCTCCGCCTTGCAAGCGGTAGGAGCCTTGAATAAATGAATTGATACTTTGTGAAAAGGCGTAGAGCGGAAGTTGCTCCGTCAGCTCACTTTTGACACATCCGCCCACAATCACCTGACGAAGCACGGGATTCTGGAAATGTTCGTTGAAGAAGCGGTAGGCGGTGGTGGTGAAACTCTCATTCTCAAAGATGTTCCAATCAGAGCGCAGCGAATCGTAGAGATGATCGCTGATGCCCCGGAAGACATTGACCAAGGCGGTGATGCCTTCCCGGTCTTCGGGAAACTGGTCGATGAGGGACTCGGCAAAACGGTCGTAGCCGTGGGCAAAGCGGTAGGAGTGGCCACGATAGATAACCTCTTCGAATGCGTCATCGTCGAGCCTGTGCCAAGGGAGATTGCCCAATCCGAAGAACTCCACAAGCGGATGCATCATCTCCTGTTGTCCTACTCCACCCACATAATGAAAGCCTGTGTCAAACCGATAACCGGCACGGCGGAACATCTGAAAGGCTCCGCCAATCTCCACCCCCTGTTCGAGGATGCACACATTCATCCCCATCTTGGCCAAGGCATAGCCGCAACCAAGCCCTCCGAGGCCGGCACCAATGATGATAACATCGTAATTCTGCATAGTTGTCATTGCTTGTTTTTGGCACGGATTACGCGGATTACACGGATGGTAGACATCCTTTTTCCGTGTAATCCGCGTAGTTCCTTGAACAAGGTGAAAAGTTCCTTGAACAAGGCGAAAAAATCCGCGCCTATAAAATTCCTTTATGCCTCTTCCTGCTCGTCGATAACCTTGATTTTGTCGACAATCAGCTGGAGGTCGGCTTTCAGTTTCTCAATCTTGCGGTTCATCTCGGCCACCAGACTGTTGCCCTTCTTTGAGGAGCTGGTGAGGAATCCGATATTGTTCTCGTAAGTCTGGATTTCGTTCTTCTTCATCTCGTACGAGCGCATCAGCTTCTCGCGTTCACGGGTCAGGGAGTTGCCTCCACCTGCCAAGTTCGAGCGGAACTTATTGAGGTTCTTTTGCGATGCTGAGATGTTGAACTTGTCGAACAGGGCATCCACGACGGTGCGATATTCCTTGTAGACCTTGTCCTTCTCCTTGAAGGGCACGTGTCCCACGGCGTTCCACTCCTTCATCAGGGCACGTACGTCGCGCTCCACGCTATCGGCCACTTCGCCTTCGTTCAATTCAGTCAGGCGGGCAATGATTTCTCTCTTCTTGGCCAAGTTCTCACCCTCCACCGAACGTTGCGACGAGGTTGCTTTCCCCTTCTGTTCGAAGAAGTAGTCACAAGCGGCGATGAATCGTTTCCACACGGCATCCGACTGTTTATGAGGCACAGCGCCGATGGTCTTCCACTCCTTCTGCAACTTGGTCAGCTTATCGGCCGTCTCCTTCCAATCGGTGCTGTCCTTCAGGGCTTCGGCCTGTTCACAGAGGGCTTTCTTCTTTCCCAAGTTCTCGTTCATGCTCTCCTTGTACTGCTTGAAGTACTCGGCCTTGCGGCTGAAGAAGTTGTCGCAGGCCTGACGGAAGCGCTCGAAAATCTTCACGTTCATCTTCTGTGGAGCATAGCCGATGGTCTTCCACTTGGCTTGCAGGGCCAACACCTCCTTGGTCTTCTCTTCCCACTGGGCAAAGCCGGTCAGCCTGTCAAGCTCCATGCCCTCCACGATTTCGCAGATGACGGTTTTCTGGTCGAGATTGTTCTGCTCGGCCTCCTTGATGGCTTCGAAGTGGCTCTGGTGACGCTTGTTCACCTCGGTAGAGGCATTCTTGAAACGTGTCCACAGGGCTTCGCGCAAGTCCTTGGCCACGGGGCCTGTCTCGCGATACTCCTGATGAAGTTTCTGCAACTGGCGGAAGGCGGCCACCACATCGGCCTCTTCGGCCAACTTCTCGGCCTCTTCGCACAGGCGGGTCTTTATCTCGAGGTTCTTCTTGAAGTCGTATTCACGGAATTCGTTGTTCAGCTTCAGCAGGTCGTAGAACTTCTCCATGTAGAGCTGGTAGCTCTTCCACACCTCGTTCACTCGTCCCGCCGGGATGTTCTTTATCTCCTTCCACTCCTGTTGAATCTGCTTCACCTCGTTGTAGGCGTTGGAGTCGATGACTCCCTCGCTGATGCTCTTCAACCGTTCAATGATGGCCAACTTCTTCTGCAGGTTCTCTTCGCGCTCGGCCTCCTGTTGTTCCAACAAGGCGTTGCGTTTCTGCTTGATTACGCCCATAGCCTCCTTGTAGTCATCCTCCAGCGTGTCGCGTTGGGGGACGAATGCTCCGGCTTCGTTTCCGGCCTCAATCCATGCGGCCATAGCAGCCTCGTGGGCGGCGCGATGCAATTTATAGAAGTTCAGCTTCAGGTAATCCAGCTCCTGCTTGTCTGACACGTCGCCCTCTTCGGCAATCTCCTTGAGTCGGGCAATCACCTCCTCGCGTGTCTCGCGCATCTCATAGAGGGGCGCTTCGGCAACTGCCAGCTCCTCTTCGGTGCTCTGATTTTCTGTTGCTTCACTCGGCTGACCGTCAGTTACAGTCTCAGCCACTACTGTCTTGTCTTCTTCCAGCTTTCCATCTTCCTGAGGCAAACTGGTTTCGTTAGGATCCATCATTGTCAGTACATTTAATATAGGTATAGAATCTCAGGTTCTCAAGAAAAAAACCTTTATGAGTGGACAAAGTAACATAATAAATGTTTAATTCCCACCTTTTTTGCCCATTTTTTTCACAAATGGGGCGTTTTTTCTCTTTTTGAGGGGTGTTTTGCGGGGTTGGCAGGGGCTTTTTCCGCTGATTATGCCACCTTTGTCATTTTTTTCGGGCCAACTCTCAGCAACCTCCCTCACTTCCCGCGGCCTTCAGTTCCGCCTCCACGCGATTGGTCAGTTCCACAAACTGCTCCACCGAGAGTTGCTCGGGCCGCTTGTTGAACAGTTCATCGGCCAGCAAGGGGCTATCTTTCCCGAGGATGGGCTTGATGGAGTTTCTCAATGTCTTGCGGCGCTGGTTGAAGGTGGTCTTCACCACCTGCTTGAACAACTGTTCGTTGCATCCAAGCTCCTTCGTGTCGTTTCGTGTCATGCGGATGACGGCACTCTTCACCTTCGGCGGCGGGTTGAACACATGCTCGTGGACGGTGAAGAGGTACTCCACCCTGTACCACGCCTGCATCAGCACACTCAGGATGCCATACGTCTTGCTTCCCGGCGCAGCCGCCATGCGCTCGGCCACCTCCTTCTGAATCATGCCCGTGCAACAGGGAATCAGTTCCTTGAACTCCAGCATCTTGAAGAATATCTGGCTCGATATATTGTAGGGATAGTTTCCCGTCAACACAAAAGGCTGTCCGCCGAACAGGCGGTCGAGGTGCATTTTCAGGAAGTCATCCTCGATAATATTTTCCTCCAACGAGGGAAAATGTTCTCTCAGGTAGGCCACCGATTCAAAGTCCAGCTCCACCACCTTCAAAGGACGGTTCTTGGGAATAAGGAACTGGGTGAGCACCCCCATACCCGGACCCACCTCCAACACGGGCAGGTCGGGACAAGCATCCACCGTGTCGGCAATGTCCTGAGCAATTTTCAAGTCCCTCAGAAAGTGTTGTCCGAGGAACTTTTTAGGTTTTACAAGTCGCATATATCTCCTTTATTTCTTTTGTGAGGGCAAAGATACGCAATTTTTAATCATAAACACTGCTCTTTTCCATTGTTCTCACACTATTTTTCACTTTCACCAAATAACTGTTTTAGTCGGTTCTTTCTGAAGCATTCACTTTCAGATTGCTTAAATCCAAATGATAAACCTGTTTTTCCTCTGTTGTGTATTTGCGTATGAACATCGTCATATATATTGGCAAGTATAGTGTACGTCCATTGACGGACAGATTACCATTGCACAGTACGTACGCTTCAGAAATATCATACACATCGCCCGACATCAGATTGTTCAAGGCATTATGCCGTTCGTATGCTTTGCCTGACTTCACTTCAACAGGCACTGCTTTCCCCTTCTGTTCGATGATGAAGTCCAGCTCACCCATCTTTTTATTGTTGAAATAATGCAAATTATGTCCATACCCTCCAAAGCCATGAGCAACAAGCTCCTGAGCCACAAAGTTTTCATAAATGGCTCCGTAGTTCATGTCTATCTCGCCACTCAACAATTTCAACTGAATGCCCGAAGCATATTGGCAGGCCAACAACCCCACATCATTCTGGAAGAGTTTGAATAGATTGCGCTGTTCGTCCAGTTTCAACGGCGCCATGGGTCTGTTCACATTGTAGGTAGGAATGGCCACACCGGCATCCTTCAGCCAAAGAAAACTGTCCTCAAAACGGGAAAAGCGAGCACGTTCGTTCAGATTCTTCAGGATGAACCGTTTATTTTTCGCATCAAGTTCAGAAGGTATCAAGTCAAAAATCTCATCAATTTTCAATTTCCTATCTGAATCATACTGGCTGATGTCCCAACGATAGAGAGTAAGAATTTCGCGCTGTTTATCTTCCACCACATTCAAGTCGTTCGTGTCAAGATAGGCCTGAACTGAAGCAGGCATACCACCTACCACCAAATACAGCCGTACAAGTTTGATGAGCGAATCATGGATTACATTGTCAACAGGAATCTGTTTCTGCCATGCGTGGTGCAAGGATTCAAAGACTTCATCGGAAAGCCCTAAAGCACATGAGAATTCCTCAAGGTCGAGCGGAAAGACCTCTTTCACAGCCATATACCCTACAGGTACACTGCGTATATCCTTCAACTCCACTCCCAAAAGACTGCCACTGAGAGCATAACGACAACTTCCCTCATCAACAAGAAACTTAATCCAAGTCATAGCCTCAGGACACTGCTGCACCTCATCCAGAAATATCAGAGTATTGGGCAAAGAGGTCTTCTTCTGTGTGTGGGCAGATATACGCAACAACACGTCCTTTGCACTTTGTGCCCCTTGAAAGATAACCTTTGCCGATTCATCCTCATAGAAGTTGATTTCTATCAGATTCATCTTGTGAGTCGAGGCATATTTACGCACCGCAAACGTCTTCCCTGTCTGTCTGGCACCAGTCAAAAGCAGGGCAGACTTATTCCTTTCATAGTGATTTTCAATCTCTTTGTCTAATTTTCTATTGACCATATTACACTTTTTCAGGGTTGCCAACTCTCTTTTTTGACACTTTTCCAAGGCATTTTCACCCGATTTATGACACTTTTCCAAGGCATTTCAGGGCATTTTCTGACACTTTTCCAAGTTTTCAAGGGCAAAAGTAGCAATATTTATTGGATTCATCACTATATTTTCCGTCTTTTTTCGCCAAAAGACATCTTTAAACATTTAACTCCGTTCGCAAACCGTGTCTGTTCGGTTCGCGAACGGAGTTAATAGGTTATGGGCAATATACTGCACTAAATGCAGTTGTATCTACATAATAAATCAAACAATTGTGAATTACTAATTATAAATTCTGAATTATTTCACAGAATATGTTGAAGAACATAAAATGAGGTTCCAAACGAAGGATGAAATGGAATGCGAGCGTTCTTTACATCCACCAGTAATAAATCCCGCGCTTCTGTTTCTTTCCTATTTCGTTGAAGCAACGCACTACGAAACGGGCAGACTTCCGCATAAATATGCATAAGGAAGGGAAGAGGAAGGCTTGGAGAGCTGGCCTCAAACGGGCGTTTCCACTCATCCGCTCCTAAACATGCGCGGAAGTTTAGGAGTGGTTGCATCCGTGCGCAGTTGCGCACCGTTGGAAATTCAGGAGTTCTTCGACGGACGTTTAGGAGCGAAAGAGCGGATGTTTAGGATAGGTACTGCCGAAAGGCGTCGTCGGATAGAGTTTGCCATTGTTTTTATAACGCACTCGAATGCATAATTATACACCCCTCACTGCATAATTATGCAAAAACGGCCGCACGAGAATCGCGTATATGCACACCTGTTTTCTTTCGCACGAAAAAGGAGCAGAATTTTAATCGGAACGTAAGTAACTGATGCTCAACATTGTGACAAAGTTGCCTTAGCCTTGAATTAAGGTAGGCTTAGCCATGAGATGGTGCAGACGAAGTAAAGCATACTTTCGATTTCCTGACATCTAAGAAGGCGAAATGTTTACAATTCAGATATATAATCCTTTGGTTGCGAATGGAAATGAAAAGAAAGAGAAAAGGGTACGTTCACCATTTTTAAAGATATTGGCTTTGCCATCTCAAATAAAAGTTGTTTCTTTGCATGAAATAAGACAAACTTGATGAAGAAACACCTCAAAAGCATCATAAAAATAGTGTTGCCCCTTGCATTGGGGGGCGGGATTCTGTGGTGGACGTACCGCGACTTTGACTTCTCGGCCGTGAGCCACACGCTGCTCTACGAGATGAACTTGTGGTGGCTGGCATTGTCGCTGGTGTTCGAAGTGTTGAGCCATGTGCTCCGCGGCTTGCGATGGAAGCAGACACTGGAGCCGTTGGGCGAACGGCCACGCACGGAGACGTGCATCAACGCCATCTTCCTCTCCTACGCAGTGAGCCTGCTGATTCCCCGCTCGGGCGAGGTGGCACGGTGTGGCGTGCTGAAGAGGTACGACGGGGTGTCGTTCACCAAGTCGCTGGGCACGGTGGTGACGGAGCGCGTGGTGGACATGGTGTGTGTCCTGCTTATCGCCCTCATGGTGGTGATGCTCCAGTTCGATGTGTTGCGCACTTTTTTTATGGAAAAAGGAATGAGCATGAATGAGCTTGCCTCTGTGGCCACTTCATCCTACCTCATTCCAGGAGTGATGTTGGCGCTGGTCGTCTGCATCGCCGGATACTTCCTGCTCCTCCGCTTGTCGATAGCGGAGAAGGTGAAGGGAGTGCTGCGCAACCTGTGGGAAGGCATCTGCTCGGTGCGGCGGGTGAAGAACGTGCCGCTCTTCCTCCTCTACAGCGCGGGCGTTTGGGGGAGCTACATCATGCAGTTCTATCTGACATTCTACTGTTTTCCGTTCACGGCCGACCTTGGTTTCAAGGCAGGACTGGCGGTGTTCATCACCACGAGTTTTGCCGTGTTGGTGCCTACGCCGAACGGAGCGGGACCTTGGCACTACGTGGTCATCTCGATGCTGACGCTGCTCTATGGAGTGAGCGAAAGCGACGCGGGCACCTTTGCCCTCATCGTGCATGGCACACAGACGGCGGCGCTCATCCTCTTGGGAGTGTATGCGATGATAAGGATACTCCCCAAGGGCAGCCCCTCCCCCAACCCCTCCCTATATGGAGGGGAGTAGATACCCTTGCAAACCTATAGAAATGAACAGAAATTAAAAAAATAGAAACATTAAATCAATTTATTAACTACGGAACATTTCACTCCCCTCCCTTGTGGAGGGGCAGGGGGAGGGTCCGATAACATTTATTATTATGGAAACTATCAAATCATTGGCTCCACAGGCCGTGTGGAAGCACTTCGATGCACTGACACAGGTACCCCGTCCGTCGGGACACCTCAAAGCAATCCAGCAATTCCTGCTCGACTTTGGCAAGCAAGTGGGCGTAGAAACGCGCATGGACGAAGCGGGCAACATCATCTATCGCAAGCCGGCAACGGCGGGTATGGAGAACCGCGAAACGGTCATCCTGCAAGCACACATGGACATGGTGCCGCAAAAGAATAACGACACGGTGCACGATTTCGAGAAAGACCCCATCCAAACCTATATCGACGGTGACTGGGTACGTGCCAAAGGTACAACGTTAGGTGCCGACAACGGCATGGGCGTAGCCGCCATCATGGCCATCATGGAGGACAACTCACTGGTGCACGGTCCGTTGGAAGCACTCATCACGGCTGATGAGGAGACGGGCATGTACGGTGCATTCGGACTGAAAGAGGGTACACTCGAAGGCAAAATGCTGCTCAACCTCGATTCGGAAGAGGAGGGCGAGCTCTACATCGGATGTGCCGGAGGTATCGACGTGACGGCTACTCTTGAATATAAGGAAGTGGAAACAGACCCGACAGACGTGGCCGTGAAGATTACTCTGAAGGGTCTGCGTGGCGGACATTCGGGTCTTGAAATATGCGAAGGTCGCGCCAATGCCAACAAACTGATGGTGCGCCTGGTGCGCGAAGCCATTGCCGACTACGAAGCCCGCTTGGCAAGCTGGAGCGGTGGCAACATGCGCAACGCCATCCCGCGCGAATGCGAAGTGGTGCTGACCATCCCTGCTGAAAACGAGGAGGAACTGATGGGACTGGTGAGCTATTGCGAAACCCTCTTCAACGAAGAGTACAGTGCCGTGGAGACTCCCATCACACTGAAGGCCGAGCGCGTGGAACTTCCGAAGGGCGAAGTGCCCGAAGAGATTCAGGACAATCTGGTGGATGCCATCTTTGCCTGTCACGACGGCGTGGTGCGCTACATCCCCACTATCCCCGACACGGTGGAGACTTCATCCAACCTGGCCATCATCCGCATCGACGGCGGACGTGCCGAGTTCAACATCCTGGCACGTAGCAGCAGCGAATCGATGAAGGAATACGTGGCAACCTCTTTGGAATGCTGCTTCAACATGGCAGGCATGAAGGTGGAGCTGAGCGGAAGCTACTCAGGTTGGCAACCCGACGTGAACTCACCTATCCTGAAGGCCATGAAGCAGAGCTACAACATCCAGTTTGGCAAAGAGCCGGAGGTGAAGGTCATCCACGCCGGACTCGAATGTGGCATCATCGGAGCATCGCATCCGGGCCTCGACATGATTTCCTTCGGCCCCACCCTGCGTTCGCCCCACTCTCCCGACGAACGTGTCTTCATCCCCTCGGTGCAGAAGTTCTACGACTTCCTGCTTGAGACACTGAAGCAGGTACCTTGTAAGGAATAAATGAGCTTGAAGGTTAGTCAAGAGGCACGAAAGAGACTGACCGTTTTTAAAGTATTAACTCCGTTCACGAACCGAACAAACACGGTTCACGAACGGAGTTAACTGTTTATATCCGATAGATAAATCTATCCGGAAAAGGAGGCAAATCAAATGCTCTCCTCGATATTCCAGACAAAAGCGCGGAGGCCGAGCATCTCAGTCTCCTTATCCATGGCATGAAGAGTTTCCAAAAGAGGCTTCACACGATGGTCTTCCACCATAGTGATGATGGCCGAACACATGCTGGGCCATGCATGGCTGCCCAAATGAGGTTCGCCAGTCTTGCTTCCACGTCCCTGCACTTGCTCGAAGCGGCTGAACCCGCGGCAGTTGAGACGGTCGAGCGTGGTGATGATGCGCTCGTGGAAAGCTTGGTCGTATGCTATAAATACTGATTTCATATTCTATTAAAATTATGAGACCCACCTAACCTCCCTGTGAGGGAGGAACCATAATAGTCTTTATAATCCCTATCCCCTCCCTCACAGGGAGGGTTAGGGTGAGTCTTCTATTAGTCCTTAATTAAATTATCTGTCTTGGCCTTCTTGGTCATCTTGTCCTTGTGGCTCTGGTAGTACTCGTTCAGTTCACGAGCCTTACGCATCTGACCGCGCTTACGCACAATGCCTACACCGGCAAACGAACAGAAGAGCACGGGCACGAGCAACAACGTAAGGATGGTAGAGATGGTCAGACCACCGATTACGGAGATACCAAGAGGACGCCACATTTCGGCACCTTCACCTGAACTGATGGCCATAGGCACCATACCAAGAATGGTGGTCAGTGTGGTCATCAACACCGGACGGAGACGGCTACGACCTGCGGTAACTACTGAGTTGAGCACCGACATGCCTCGCTCGCGGCAAAGCATGGTGTAGTCGATGAGCACAATACCGTTCTTCACTACGATACCAATCAACATGATACCTCCCAAGAGGCTCATCACATTCAGGTTGGTACCCGTCAGGAAGAGAGCCAGCAACACACCACTGAAGGCGAAGGGCACTGACATCATGATGATGAACGGATAAGAGAGCGACTCGAACTGGGCAGCCATCACGATGTAAACCAACACCACGATGAGGATACCCAACACGCCGAGGTCGGCAAACGATTCCTGCTGGTCTTCATACGAACCGGAGATGTCGATGTTGTATCCGCTGGGCAGATCCATTTGAGCAATAACGGCATTGCTGGCGGTTACCACGTCACTCAATGTACCAGACACAACAGCTGATACGGTTACGATACGCTCACGGTCCTTACGCTCGATGGTAGGCGGATTCTGACGCTCGACAACCTGACCCACATCCTTCACACGGATGGCCTTGCCACCATTGTTATAGAGAAGGATGTTTTCCAGGTCCTCGATGCTCTGACGGAACTCGGGAGCATAGCGCACCACGATGTCGTACTCGTCACCATCCTCGCGGAAGTAGGAAGCAGTGGCACCGTTCACACGGTTACGCAGGTAGGTGGCAGCAGTTCCCAAGTTCAATCCGTGCATAGCCAGCTTCTCGCGATCGAAGTCCACCTGATACTCGGGCTGGTAGTCCTGACGGCTGATGTTCACCTCGGATACTCCGTCAATCTTCAGCAACTCACGCTTCAAGAGTTGTGAGAGGCTGTCGGTGATGGTGAAGTCGTAACCGTAGATTTCAAAGTCGGCAGTTGCCTGTCCACCCATACCACCTTGACCCATAGTCACCTGTGTGCGGTCAAATTCGGGATAGCCCTTCAGGTCTTCACGCATCTGCTCGCAGACTTCTTCCATTCGGATGTCACGCTCAGTCACACTCACCATACCGATATTGAAGGAGATGATGTGTGAACCATTCTCCTGCATAGAAGCAAAGGTATTGTCTGAGTCGGCCTGACCGATGGTGAAGTTACATGCACGCATGTCGTCACCATAACGGGTCATCCACTTGTTGGCCAACTCTTCGGCCAGCTCCTGAGCACGCTCTACGCGGCTACCGATGGGCAAATAGAGTTTCACCGAAGCACGTCCGCTATCCTGTGTGGGGAAGAACTCGGTACCGATGCCTGTTGCACAGTAGAGGCTGAGAACGAAGATAAGCGCACAGCTACAAATGGATATCACACGATGGCGGACTGCCCAATGCAGACGACGCTTGTACCACTCATCCAGCCCGTCCAACGCACGCTCGATGGGTTTGTAGAGAGTCAAGAAAATCTTGCTGGGCTTCTTCTGCAAACGGAGCATCTGAGAACACATCATCGGGGTAAAGGTCAAGGCTGCTACGGTTGACACGAACATAATCACACACATCATCCAACCCAACTGTTCGAAGAGCACACCGGCCATACCGGTCACCATGGTCAAGGGGAAGAACACGGCAATCATGGTCAACGTAGAGGCGATAACGGAGATGGCCACCTCGTTGGTTCCGTGGATAGAGGCCTGCTTGGGGTCGGCACCACGTTCGATGTGGGTGGTGACGTTTTCGAGTACCACAATGGCGTCGTCCACCACGCTACCGATAGCGATGGAGAGACACGACATGGAGATGATGTTCAACGAACCGTCGGTGATGGCTAGATAGATGAACGAGGCCACCAACGAAAGAGGAATGGTGATGCAGATAATCACCGTCGCACGCCAACGACCGAGGAAGAGGAACACCACCAGCACCACGAACAACATGGCGTAGGCAATGGTTTCAACAAGAGAGTCGATGGTATTCTGAATGTTGTCGGAGGTGTTGACAATGATACCGAGCTTCACGTCGCTGGGCAGACGCTTCTGCAAATCGGGCAACTGATCCATTACGGCTTGCGAAATGGCAACGGAGTTACCACCCGACTGCTTCTGCACGATAATCATCGCACCCTGCTTGCCGTTGGTGAAGGTCTTCTGAGCACGCTCCTGCACACCGTCCACCACGCGAGCCACGTCGCGCAGGTAGATGTTGGCACCGTTGCGGCTACCAACCACCAAATTCTCCATCTCCACAGGATCAACGAATTCACCTTCGACACGGAGTGAATAGGTAGAGTTACCAATGTCAAACGTACCACCGGGGATGTTGCGGTTCTCGGCACCGATAAGGCCACTGATGGCCTCAACGGTCAGGCCATAAGCCTCCAAGCGGTTGGGGTCGCAATAGACATTCACCTCGCGCTGGGGAGCACCGGCAATAGACACCGAACCCACACCAGGCACACGTGCCAAGGGGTTGGCCACGTTGTCGTCCAAAATCTTATAAAGGGCTGCCTGGCTCTCCTCGGCCTGTACGGACAGGAGGAGGATAGGCATCATGTCGGCGCTGAACTTGAAGATGATGGGGTTGTTCACTTCGTCGGGAAGAGAAGAAGTGACCATATCCAGTTTGTCGCGCACATCGTTGGTCAGCACATCAATGTCGTGGCCATACTCAAACTCCAAGGTTACGATAGAAATATTTTCGGAAGACTTGGAAGTAATATGTTTCAGGTACTCCACTGAATTCAGCGTGTTTTCCAACGGACGGGTCACGTTGTTCTCGATATCCTCGGCACTGGCACCGGGATAAGCCGTCATCACCATGATGGTGTTTGTCTCAATATCCGGCATCAGGTCGATGGGGAGTTTCGACAATGAAAAGAGACCAAATATCGCCACCGCCACAAAGCAAAGCGTGGTCATAATCGGTTTTTTAACCGCTCCTTCGTATAAACTCATACTTTTCTAATTAAAAGTTAAAAGTTAAAAATTAAAAATCGAACAAAGCTAAGCGAACTTGCAGCTTTTAATTTTTAATTCTTAATTTTTAATTGATTATTATTTCTCTACCGTCACTTCCATGCCGTTCAACAGAGCCTTCTGTCCGGCAATTACAACCTGTGAATTGTTGTCCACACCTGAAAGCAACTCATACTCGGTGTTCATGCGACGGCCCAGCTGTACTTTGTTGTAAGACACAGTCTTGTCTTTACCATTGTACACATACACATAGCGGTCGCCTGAACCTGCCTGCTTCACAACGGCCATGTCGGGCACAACCACGTGGTCGGCCGTACCGAAGTTCATGATAACGCGGGCAAACATACCCGGACGGATGCGCTGGTTAGCATTGGCCACCTTCACCTCTACGGGGAATGTGCGGGTAGCAGCGTCGATGGTGGGATAGATGAGGTCAACCATACCGGTGAACTCCTCGTCGCCATACACGTCGAGCTTCACGGTCACCTTGTCGCCCTTCTTCACTTTGGGGAAGTTGTTCTCTGACACATTCACCACCAGCTTTACGGGTGAAATCTGCTCAACTACGAGCACGGGACTTGCTCCGCCATAGAGGTCGCCATTATCGTAGTTGCGGGCGGTGACGATGCCGTTGATGGGAGAAACCAACTGGGTGTTCTCTATCATATTGGCGTATGAACGACGGAGTTTGTCGAGGTTGGTGCGCATGGCATCCCAATTTGACTTTGACACACCGCCCACCTTGTAGAGTTCGTCGATACGCTTGAACTCTGTCTCCATGTTGTCGAGGTCGTATTTCAATGATGTTGAATTCACGTCGTCCATCTCAACGAGTTTCTGACCTTTCTTCACCTGGTCGCCCACTTCCACCAGGATGCGCTTGATGCGCACGGGGGTTGAGGGGGCAATCTTGTTCACCACGTCGGCCTTCACCGTTGCCGTGTACTCGGCCACTTGATCAACGGGACGCACTGACACCTTTGCCAACTTCACCACGGGTTTCTCAACCGTTGTTGCTTGGGCAGTTGTCGCTTCACTTTCGCTCTTCGAGCTGCATGCACTTGCGGTCATCACCAGAGCGGCAAGTGCCATCATTTGAAAATTGATTTTCATACCTTATTATATATTCTTTTTTTGTTTTATCTGATTTGTTGTTGTTTTATTCTTCACGTCCGAGCACCAGGTCGAGGTCGGCCTTGGCGGTCAGGTAATCATAGATGGATTGTCCGTAGGTCAACTCGGCTTGTGTGAGCGAAACCTGTGAGCTGTTGAGCTCGAGCACGGTGCCTGCACCCACTTCGTAGCGCTTCTTCGAGATAGAGAGTGCCTTGTTGGCTTGGTTCATTGCCTCCTTGTTTGAGAGCACCTGTTCAGAGCTTGCCTTCATGTTGCTCTTGTAGCTTGTCACCTGCATGTTCAGTTTGCGCTCGGTGTCAATGCGGGTCAGCTCAAGCTGGGTGCGTTGCAGGCGGGCGCTCTTCAACTTGGTGAAGTTGCTTGCCTTGAAGATGGGGATGCTGAGGTTGAAGGTCAATTGGGAGCTTCCTACCCAGCTGTAGTCAAACACATTCCAATGGTCGTTGTACATAGATTGGTACTGGCCGGTAAGAGCTACGGCAAACGTGGGCATGAAGCCTGTCTTCTGCAATCCGATGTTCTTCTGCAACATCTGGTCATTGAGTGCAAACTGGCGCATGGTGCTGTTGTTCTCCAATCCGAAGTTGTCGTTGTCGAGTTGGTTGGTGAAGACCATGTTCTCGTAGCTGTTGAGTTTCTCGGAAACCACCACGTCGATGTCTTCAGTGATACCCATCAACACCTTCAATTGGATTTTTGAAAGGCGCACACCGTTTTCGGCAGAAACCACACTGGGCTTCACGTTGCGCATCTGCACCTCGGCACTAATCTTGTCGTATTCGCTCACCAGGCCTTGCTCGAAGCGGGAGTTCACCACGTTGTAGTTCTCCTCGGCCAATGCATAGCTGCGCTTCAACACTTCGTAGCTGTCCTGCGTCAACATCAATTGGTAGTATGCTTTTGTCACCTGATTGATGAGGTCGAGACGTGACGAACGGGCTTTCTCCAAAGCCAATTCAACGTCGGTCTTCGTCAGCGACATGCTCTTGTACACGGCAGGAGCAAACACGGGGATGCTGAGAGTTGCTACAGCAGCAGCCGTATTCACTCCATCGTCACCCATACGGAACGACATTCCGTTCAACTTCATTTCAGGAGCCTTAATGGTGTGTTGCCACGAACCAACCAGACTTACCTCGGGCAACAATGATTGCCAGGCTTGTTTGTTTGCCACTTTCTTCAACACAATCTCCTGGTCGGCAACCTTAATCGTAGGGTTGTCGGCAAGAGCAATCTCCAACGCCTTGTCCAATGTCAGATTCAGCGTTTCCTGCGCACTGACGGCTCCCGTCAACAACAGAGCCAGAGCCAATGCCAAGCAGTTCTTACTTCTCATACGTCTTACTTAATTGATTTATATAATCCTATAATTACTTTATTTCTCTCTCTCAAAGAACTCGTCCAACATGCGCATTCCCTTCTCGGTGCAGATGCCCCGCATGTTCACGCGCACCACGGTGTCGAGCACATCCGTCAGTGTCCATTGTTCCATCATCACTTTGCTATTCAGGAAACCATTCATGGAGAGGTCCATCAGGAACTGGAAGATTTCAAAGTTGATGTCCGTGCGGAAGAGGCCTTGCTGGATGCCTACTTGATAGAACTTCTTTGAGTTCTCGGCACTCTGCGCTTTCTGTTGCTTCAAGAACTCGGCCACTTTGGGGTACTTCCGAATCTCCAGATACATGGAGGGGTGGATGTTCTTCATCTGATTCATCCCGTGTTGATAGAGGCGGAGCACGATTTCCAAGACATTGTCGGCCGTGGCCACCACTTGTGCCACAAACTCGCGCTTCCGCTCTTCCTTCAGCTTCATCCCTTCGAGCAGGAGTTCTTCCTTGTCGGCAAACATTTCATAGAGGGTGCGCTTGCTCATGCCAAGGGCTGCGGCCACGTCGTCCATGCGCACGGCGCGGATGCCCTGCTCGGCAAACATCTTGCCGGCCATGTCTATCACGCGGTTGCGTTGCTCAGTGTGCGTATGCTTGTCAACAACCTCCATATATTCTAATAATGATGATAAAATCTGTACCTTAAAAAAAATGTTCTATAAACACGCTGCAAAGGTACGTAGAAAACTGCAACCATACAAAAAGTTTCCTACAGAAGTTACAATATTTATGTTTTGTTCACATATCACCCGAATGGCATTCGAGAATATGGACAAGTCGTCGGTAAAATGTGACAATCATCCCTTCTTTTCCCTGCGGTATTCGCGAGGCGAACAGCCCATCACCTGCTTGAAGAGGCGCGAGAAGTAGTAGGGGTCTTCGATGCCCACCTTGAAACAGACTTGATTGACCTTCATGTCGGTGAAGTCGAGCAGTTCGCATGCCCGCTGGATGCGCAGCTGGTTGAAGTAGGCCATCGGGCTTTGTCCCGTGGCTTCGCAGAAGAGCGACGAGAAGTGCGAGGGGGAATATCCCGTGAAAGCAGCCATGTCGGCCAGCGTCAGTTTGCGTTCGATATGCTCGTTCATGAAGTGGACGACGGACTCCAACAGGGTGTCGTCGGCGTGGCTCTCGGCATTGCGGTATTGCACCCAATAGCAGAGCGACCCGAGGAAGTGGTGGAAAAGGGAGCTGACGTAGTTGAGATTGTCGCGACTGTATCCCAACTTCAGAATGTTGAACATCTCCTCAAACAAGGCAATGCGCTGGTTGATGCGTGATTGCACACCCGGATTGAGCGTCACGGGCGAGGCGCCTCCGGTGACGTAGCTCGAGGCCAATGTGCCCTTGAAGTGAATCCAATAGATTGTCCAGGGGTTCTCCTTGTCGGCTCCGTACTCATGCGGCACACCGGCCGGAAGAATGACGAACTGGTTGGCGCTAATCGTGTGTCTCACCCCACCGGCCACACACCACCCTGCCCCATCGGTGCAATAGATGAGGATGTATTGCCCGATGCCGTTGGTGCGCGCCCTGTAGTGGTGGGCCGCACGGGGATAATAGCCCATGTCCGTCACGTGCAATGCGGCCGACAGGGGGCTGCTCTCCATCTGCTCAACTATCATGCGGGGCAACACGATGGCGCGTTCGCCCTTGAATCCGTCCTTCAAATGTGGCATTGTCAACTGGTTTCCTTTCTGCCTGCAAAAGTAACATTTTCTAGTCACATTCCCTACATAATAAGGAAGAATTCTGATGAATTTCCCTCCGTCGTCCCCACCTTATACGGCGCTTTGCGCTTGGATGCCCATCTGAATCCCCTCACATCCCTACTTTCAAGCGATAAGACCTATGACTTTTACACCTTATCACAGATGTGATTAAGTCTGCTCACGGATGTGATTAAGTTTGCTCACAGATGTGATTAGACTTCATCACATCTGTGATAAGGCCCAACGATAAGGAGATGAAGGGAGGAAGAACGCGAGAGCATCGTAATATTCTCCATCTTCTTTATCTCTCCATTCTATGCCACCCGTCGGCATAAATGTGTACTTTTGCGGCAATTAATCACAAATCAAACATTCATCTCATGAACAAACTGAATCAAAAGTTTATCTATTTCATCTGCCTCGTGTCGGCCATGGGCGGCCTGCTCTTCGGCTACGACTGGGTGGTGATTGGCGGTGCAAAGCCTTTCTATGAACTGTTTTTCGGCATCTCCGACTCGCCGGTGATGCAGGGTGTGGCCATGTCAACGGCCCTCGTTGGTTGCCTCATCGGTGCGATGGTGGCGGGTGCGATGGCCGACAAGTACGGACGCAAGCCGTTGCTCATCTGGTCGGCGGTGCTCTTCACCGTGTCGGCGGTGGCCACGGGCGCGTTCGACGACTTCACCTTATTCAATATAGCACGCTTCATCGGAGGCGTGGGCATCGGCATTGCCTCGGCCCTCTCGCCCATGTACATTGCCGAAGTGGCGCCCACGGCGGTGCGCGGACGGTTGGTGTCGCTCAACCAGATGACCATCGTGCTGGGCATCTTGGGCGCACAGATATGCAACTGGCAGATTGCCGAACCGCTTCCCGAGGCCGTAGCCGCCATGCAAGTGTCGGGCGTAGCGGTGCAAGAGGCTATGGCTGATGCCTTTATCCTTGAATCATGGAATGGCCAGATGGGCTGGCGCTGGATGTTTTGGGCCGAAGCCTTGCCGGCGGCTCTCTTCCTCATCCTGGCCTTCTTCATCCCCGAAAGCCCGCGCTACATGGCCATGAAGGGCGAGGACGGGAAAGCCCTTGCCACTCTGTCGATGATAGGTGGCGAGGAGTATGCCCGCGAGGAGCTGACCGTCATCAATGCCACCCGTGCGGCCGAAGCCGAACAGGCAGGATTGAAGACCCTCTTCACCCGCAAGTATGCCGCCGTGCTCACACTGGGTATCGTGGTAGCCGTCTTCCAGCAATGGTGTGGCACAAACGTCATCTTCAACTATGCCCAAGAGATTTTCTCTGCCGCCGGCTATAGCGTAGGCGACGTGCTTTTCAACATCGTCATCACCGGCGTGGCCAACGTCATCTTCACCATCGTGGCCCTTTTCACCATCGACCGCTGGGGACGCCGTTCATTGATGCTCTTCGGAGCCTCATCCTTGGCCATCATCTACCTCATCCTGGGCACTTGCTATCATCTGCAAATCACCGGTTTCTTCATGGTCATCCTGGTGGTAGCCGCCATCTCGGCTTACGCCATGACCCTCGGCCCCGTCACCTGGGTGCTGTTGGCCGAAATCTTCCCCAACAAAGTGCGCGGCGTGGCCATGGCCACCTGCACCTTTGCCCTCTGGACAGGATGCACCACCCTCACCTACTCCTTCCCCTCGATGAATGCAGCCCTTGGCAGTAGCGGCACCTTCTGGATTTATGCCGCCATCTGCGCCGCCGGCTTCATCTATCTCTTCCGCCGTTGCCCCGAAACAAAGGGCATCTCCCTGGAGGAATTGGAAAAGAAATTGGTGAAGTAAATTCAATATAGGAACTATATCTTTATAGAAAACTATAGGAACTATAGGAACTATAAAAACTATAGAAACTATAAAATCTAAAAAAAACATCAAACAATGGTAAAAGCATGGAAAGAACAGGTGACCATCCCCACCTACGAAGTGGGAGCACCTGAGAAGAACCCTATATTCTTAGAGAACCGCGTTTATCAAGGCTCGAGCGGCGTGGTTTACCCCTACCCCGTCATCGAAAGCATCAGCGACGAGCGGGTGGACAAGGAGTACAATGCCATCTACTTGGAGAACGAATACATCAAGGTGATGATTCTGCCCGAGTTGGGCGGCCGTGTGCAGATGGCCTACGACAAGGTGAAACAACGCCACTTTGTCTATTACAACCACGTCATCAAACCCGCGCTCGTAGGCTTGGCCGGCCCTTGGATCAGTGGCGGCATCGAGTTCAACTGGCCTCAGCACCATCGCCCTTCGACCTACATGCCCGTGGATGCAAAGATTGAAGAGAATGCCGACGGCTCGGTCACCGTATGGGTAAACGAGATGGAGCGCATGTTCCATCAAAAAGGTATGGCCGGCTTCACCTTGCGCCCCGGCTGTGCTTACCTCGAGATTCAGGGAAGAGTGAGCAACCGCACTCCTCTGCCACAGACATTCCTTTGGTGGGCCAACCCCGCCGTGGAGGTGAACGACCACTATCAGAGTGTCTTCCCACCCGATGTGAATGCAGTGTTCGACCATGGCAAGCGGGCCGTCTCGTCCTTCCCCATCGCCACGGGCACATACTACAAGATGGACTATTCGGCCGGCGTCGATATCTCCAACTACAAGAACATCAAGGTGCCCACCTCGTACATGGCCGTAAACTCGAAGTACGACTTTGAAGGAGGTTATGAGAACGACACCAAGGGCGGTATGCTCCACGTGGCCAGCCACCATTTCAGCCCCGGCAAGAAGCAATGGACATGGGGCAATGGCGACTTCGGCCGTGCATGGGACCGTTGCCTTACCGACGATGATTACGAAGGTGCCCCCAGCATCTTCCGCCCCTACATCGAGCTGATGGCAGGCGTCTATACCGAAAACCAGCCCGACTTCACCTGGCTGATGCCTTACGAGGAAAAGCAATTCGTGCAATACTTCATGCCCTACCGCGAACTGGGCGTGGTGAAGCAGGCGACGAAGGATTTTATCATGAACCTGACAGCCTCCCCTGACCGAAAGGACGAGGTAATGCTGAAGGTTCTTGCCACATCAACCAAAAGGGTTTGGATTCGTCTGTATGGGAAAAAGGGAATAATGCACTTCGGTGAGGTAATGACTCTTGCACCCGAAAGTGTATTTGAACAAAATATCACCGTCGAAGGCTCTTCACTGAATGATTTGAGACTCATCATAGCCCCCTATGGTGACGAGACGGGAAGCCGGCTTGAATGGTTCGCCGAATCCGACGACATCCGTCCCATTCCTGATGCAGCCGAAGCGGCATTGCCCCCTATCGAAACAAAGACCATCGACCAACTCTATCTTACTGGTCTTCACCTCGAGCAATACCGCCACGCCACTTGGTCGGCTCTCGACTATTACGAAGAGGCTTTGCGCCGCGACCCAATGGACTACCGTTGTAACAATCAGATGGGCTTATGGTACCTGCGCCGCGGACGTTTTGATAAGGCCGAGCCTTATTTGCGCACCGCAGTCCGTGTGCTTCAGAAGCGCAATCCTAATCCCTACGATGGGGAGCCGATCTTCTATCTCGCCCTTTGTTTGAAACTACAAGGCAAGACACAGGAAGCTTACCACTGGTTCTGGAAATCCACTTGGAATAAGGGATGGGCCGATGCCGGTTACTACCAGGCCGCCTGCATCAGCGCAAGTGAAGGAAGAATCTATGATGCCTTTGATGAAATAGAGCGTTGCCTCATCCACAACAGTAGGAATCATCAGGCACGTGCATTGAAAGCCCAACTGCTATACGAGGATGAACGCACAGAAGAGGCATTGGTTTGGATTGACGAGTCGCTCCGCATCGACCCATTCAACTATGGATGTATGCTCACAAGATACCTCATCACCAATGACGAAGAAGACCTCATTGCGATGAAACACTTGCTTCGAGGTGATGCTCACAACTACGACGAAGTGGCACTCGACTATGCCAATGCCGGATTGTGGAGAATAGCTTTTTACTTGTGGGATAAAGCCGAAGAGGAGGGAGCCGTCAGTCCCATGAGCTACTACTATCAAGTATATGGTGTTGCCCATTACCACATGACGAAGCAAGCCAAAGAGGCAATAGACGCCCTGCTTCAGCAAGCGGCAAGTTTCACAGCCGACTACTGTTTCCCAAACCGTCTTGAAGCCATCCTTGCATTGGATTTTGCCAAAGGGAGGAACCCTTCCGATGCCCGCGCTCCCTATTACCTCGGATGCCTCTACTACGACAAGCGGCAGTACGACCTTGCCTGTGAGAATTGGGAACTTTCGGCCGAACGCGACCCAAGTTTCCCCACCGTGTGGAGAAACCTTGCTCTCTATTATTATAATAAGGAGAAGAACTGCGACAAGGCTCTCGAATGCATGGAGTGTGCCTTCCACCTCGACGAAACCGATAGCCGCATCCTGATGGAACTCGACCAACTCTACAAGGTGACGGGCAAACCTCATGCCGAACGATTGGCTTTCCTTGAACAATACCCTGCCCTGATTGCCGAACGCGACGACCTGTTGCTGGAGCTGATTACCCTGCTCAACCAACTGGGCCGCTACGACGAAGCAATGACTCTGCTCGACGGCCACATCTTCCACCCATGGGAGGGAGGCGAAGGAAAGGTGCCTGCCCAATACCAATATGCCCGCGTGGAAAAAGCGAAGCAGCTACTTGCCGCCTGCCTGCCAGGTAGTCTTTCTGTTGAATGTCCGGTCAGCCGAGATTCAATCTCGGCCAAGACAGAAGCAACCAAGATGGAAACTGCCCTCCGCCTCCTGCAAGAATGCCTCACCTATCCCCACCACCTCGGCGAAGGCAAGCTGCACGGTGCACAGGAGAACGACTTCTACTACTTCCTCGGCTGTGCCCACGAGCAATTGGGCGACATGGAGAAGGCACACACGTGTTGGGAGCAGGCCACCCACGGCCCCACCGAACCGGCCGCAGCCATGTACTACAACGATGCCAAGCCCGAGAAGATATTCTACCAAGGACTGGCTCTGCTGAAATTGGGCCGCATCGACGAGGCACGTGGCCGCTTCTACAAGCTGGTGAACTACGGCAAGCAACATATCTTCGAGTCGCAGGTGATGGACTACTTTGCCGTCTCCCTGCCCGACCTCCAGATATGGGACGGCGACCTCAACGAGAAGAACCGCATCCACTGCCTCTTCATGCTCGCCCTCGGCTACACCGGCCTGGGTGACAAGGAAAAGGCCGAGCGCTACCTCCGCGAAGTGGAGCAAATGGATATCAACCACCAAGGAGTGCAAGCACTCCGTTCGCTCATTTAACCAGATGGACAAATCGAAAATACTGTTAATCACGTTTTTCTTCTGTGCGGCACAGTTTGCTGCACAGAAGAGAACGGTTTTATCCAACTCCTTTGAATTGCGCTATGTGACAGCCGATGAAAAGGCCAACGGTGAAACTGACTACAAGGGAGCAACTGAATTCCTCACTACCGACCAGCGTGTGGAATACCTGCACAACTGGGCGGATTATGCCACTACCTGCTTCAACGACAAGAATCTTGACCAGCAGGCTGTGACCGACGACGAGGTGGCCGAGGTGATGGAGCGCATCAAAGCACAACCACTCCCTCAAGTGCGGCAACAAATACGACTTGACGAATGGAAGTGGACGGGAATGAAGATGTCAAAGAGCAAGGCTGACACACTGGGCAACACCTACCAATTCACTCCCCAAGAATGGCGTTTCCGCCTTGAGATGGATGTCAATGGCACAGGTACTGTAAAACTGATGGATGACGGAACCATCGTTTGTGAATACCAGAACGATGGCGTTTCTCACCACCTTGTTTTTGAAGTGGACCTTACTCCTGATGAGCGTCGTTACAACCTGTATGTTGACAACAAACTCACGGTTGACTTCCAGCCTCTGCTTACGACACAAGGAGGAGTTGACAGACTGGTTGCTGATAGTGAAAACGGCCTGGTCATGGATAACATTTGGGGCGTTGGCTATAAAAAGACAACGGACACCAAACGTCTTAACCAACCGATGTTTGCATCCACATTCATTGATGTGAGCAGCAAGCCTTGCCCCGACACCGACAAGTGGATGTGCACCGACTACGATGATTCCCTGTGGGAGAGTTGCACCATGCCCAAGAATCATGGTACGGAGCGACACAAGGGTGAGGCATTGTTGCTGCGCAAGTGGGTCAAGACTGGTGATTTTGAAAAGGCCTATTTCGAACTGGAGTCGCTCTTTCCCAGCGGTGAGTTATGGATAAACGGCAAGGTGGTAAGCGTCATGGACGACTCACATCGCCAATGGGTGGATGTGACCAAATACCTCAAACCTGACAGCGACAACCTGATAGCCCTGCGCATCAATCCCTTTCAAGCCAACTTCAAGCAGATGATGCACCATACTCCCACCGACCCAAACATCGGTTGGTTTGCCGGACGTTCAACCCTGCATCTCACCAAAAGCACGATGATAGAAGACCTCTATGTCTATGCTACTGGCGTAAAAGTGAATGAAGAAGAGAGGAGAAATGAAAGAAAGGGAGGAAAACACCAACAGGGGGAAGAAGGCAGCGACGAAGCTGAGGTGACAGCCGAAGTGACCGTATGCAACACCACCCACACCTTCTATCGGGGAAAGCTGCAAGTGCTTCTCAGCGAGTGGTTCCCTACGGAGGGGGACGAATGGGTGGCCGATTCACTACAGATTGTCATGCAACCTCAAGAAAGCCGCACCTTCAAACTGCGCTTCAAGGTCAACGATGCCAAGCTATGGAGCTGGCGCACCCCGCAGCTCTACCAAGTGCGCGCACTGATCATCAACAGCATCAGCGGCAAACAGACCGAGACCTTTGCTGCCATTGACGGCGACTTGGCACGTAGCCGCGAACGGTATGTGTCCAAACTCACCGACGACTTTGTCATCACTACCGGCTTCCGCACCATCGAGCAAGAAGGAGGGACCTTCTGCATCAATGGGAAGCCGGAACTATTACGTGCGCCTCTGTATTTCGGACAACGTTTCCCCTTGGAGACCAATGCACAGAACATCCTTTCGCCCCAAACGGAGGACATCGTGCGCGAGCTGCTTGCCGTGAAGAAGATGAACGGTAACGGTATGCGTATGCACTCCCACTGGAGCGACGACCATCCGCAGGACGGCACCAACGACCCGCGTTTTGCCGAGATTGCCGACCAATTGGGATTGATGTACATATGGCAGACTGCTTCGTGGATTCGCCTGCGCTCCCCGCTTGTTGCCGATTTCGAGGGAATGGCAACTGATGTACGACAGGTGCGCAACGCGCCCAGCATTGTCATCTGGCAACCGTCGAATCACCCCGACATGACCGATTGGGAAGTGGCTATGGCCTATTGGCACAAAGTGTATGACGCCATCTATCCCAACGATACCACCCGCTTGATAACCCCTACGGCCGACTTCCGCCATACACGGGTATATAACGATGAAGGTACGCGCGACAACCGCCGCCGCCCGGTGGAATACTGCGACCCAGTGTGGACAGCCAACCGCATCTCACGAGGAAGTATGGACTACCCCACCGGTTTCGGACAAGACTGGGAGTATCTGCGCCGTTGGCCTTTCCCACACAAGTGGAAAGGGAACCCTGATATACACAGTTTCCTCACCAGCAAACACCGTGCCTACTTCAACTTTGAGCAGGAAGAGAGCATCGGGCAGATGAACTGGGCACTCTTCAAGGGAAAGCCAAACTACAAGTTCCACTCTTACGAATGGGAGTATGACAAAGGCAGCATCGGCCGCTTGCTCACCACCGATGAGTGGCGGGAGAGTCAGGCATGGCAGGCTTTTTCTGCCTATGAGTGTATCCGCAAGATGCGTTGGCTCGACTACGATGGTCTCTCATGGTGTTGCATGTGGGGCGGCGGCAACATGGGGACTTACCAAAAGCCCCTCGTCGATGCTCTCGGTCACAAGAAGTTGGCTTACTATGCCCACCGCATGGGATTCCAACAGATACTTGCAGGTTCGCGGGATGTGGATATGGTGTATGGCACTGCCGACAAGCCCACCATCACCGTGCTCAACTTGGGTGAAGAGCAACAGGTTACTGTCAATGTCAGTGTAAAGAATCTGCAAGGCAAGCGCGTACATCGCCAAACGTTCAAGGATGTCACCCTCCCTGCCGGCCGCACGGCTACCGACGTGGGGACCCTGCAACTGCCCACCCTGCCCGACGGCTATTATTTCATAGAATACGAAGTGAACAAGTTTAATTAACAACAACCATGACACACCGATTACCGACATTCATCCTTATCCTCTGCCTGACTCTATGCGGGCAGGCACAAAGCAGTATCGACCTCTCCGGCCTGTGGAGTTTCCAAATTGACCGCGAAGGGGTAGGCGAACAGGAACAGTGGTTCAGCGGGAAAAAGGCATTCGACGACACCATCCTGCTGCCCGGCTCGATGCCCCAGCGGCTGAAAGGCGACGACCCCACCCTGACGACTCCGTGGACAGGGACGCTCTACGACAGTTCGTTCTACTTCAACCCCGCGATGGAGGTTTATCGCCGGACGGGAAACATCAAGTTCCCCTTCTTCCTCACGCCCGACAAGCACTATGTGGGCCGCGCCTGGTATCAGCACACCGTCAGCGTGCCGCGCAACTGGCGGGGACAGCGCATTGTGCTCTCCCTTGAAAGGCCACACATACAGACGACCCTGTGGGTGAACGGCCGGCAAGTGGGTGTACAAAACTCCCTCTCGGTGCCGCACGTATATGATGTGACAGACTATGTGAAGCGGGGCGACAACACGCTGACCCTCTGCGTCGATAACCGACCCGAGACGGTGAAGGTGGGCGACGACTCGCACAGTCTGAGCGACCAGACGCAGGGAAACTGGAACGGCATCGTGGGCGAAATGTCCCTCACGGCCATGCCGAAGACCTACATTGCCGACCTGCAGGTCTATCCCAATGTGGCAGAGAAGAACGCCCTTGTCAAGCTGAAGATTGAGGCCGATAAGAAAAAGACAATGACCGTTTCACTCGATGCCACCAGTTTCAACACCCCCCTGCCCGAACAATCCTTCTCCGCCACGAAAGAGGTGACGCTGAATGTGGGAGAAAACGAAGTGGAGATGCTCCTCCCCTTGGGCGACAGCCCCTACCTGTGGGACGAGTTCTCCCCGTCGCTCTACCGCCTGAATGCCGAATTAATTCAAGGGGCAAAGGACAAAGGACAAAGGTCAAAATTCATAATTCATAATTCAAGCACCACCTTTGGTATGCGCGACTTCCGCATCGAGGGCAAGTGGTTCTACGTCAACGGGCGGCAGACGATGCTGCGTGGCACAGTGGAGTGCTGTGTCTTCCCCCTGACGGGCTATGCGCCGATGGAGGTCGAGGAGTGGGAACGGGTGTTCCGCATCTGCCGCCAGTATGGGTTGAACCACATGCGCTTCCACTCCTACTGTCCGCCGCGGGCGGCATTCGAGGCGGCCGACCTCGTGGGCTTCTACCTGCAACCCGAGGGACCGAGTTGGCCCAACCACGGGGTGAAGCTGGGCGTGGGACAACCCATCGACCAGTACTTGATGGAGGAGACCATCCGGCTGAACCGCGAGTATGGTAATCACGCCTCATTCTGCATGTTGGCTTGTGGAAACGAACCGGCGGGCCGCTGGGTGGAATGGGTGACAGACTTCGTACACTATTGGCAGAAAGCCGACCCGCGCCACGTCTATACTGGTGCCTCGGTGGGCGGCGGATGGGCCTGGCAGCCGGCCAACGAGTTCCACGTGAAGGCCGGAGCACGCGGACTGGAGTGGGCCAAGCGCCGACCCGAGTCGTGGAGCACCTTCAGCCACAAGATTGACACTGTGAGCCAGCCCTTCGTCTCCCACGAGACGGGACAGTGGAACTGCTACCCCAACTTTAACGAGATTGGCAAATACACGGGCGTGAACAAAGCAAAGAACTTTGAGATTTTCCGCGACCTGCTGGCTCAAAACAGCATGGGACACCAGGGACAGGAGTTCCTGATGGCGAGCGGACGATTGCAAGCCCTCTGCTACAAGCACGAATTGGAGCGCACCCTGCGCACGCCAAACTATGCGGGCTACCAGTTGCTGGCACTCAACGACTACAGCGGTCAAGGCAGTGCCGTCGTTGGCATCCTCGATGCCCTGTGGGGCGAGAAGGGCTACATCACTGCCCCCGAATGGCGACAGTTCTGCGCCCCCACCGTGCCATTGGCCAAGATGGACCGCTTCGTCTTCACCGACCGCGACACCATCCGCGCCACCATCGAGCTGAGCCACTTTGGCGAAACGCCGCTCACCAACGCCACCTTCCTATATATAATAAAGGATAAGGAGGGCAAAGTGCTCCACACCCAGCAGCAACAAGTGAAGCAGGTGCCCATCGGTGGGCAGATACCGCTGACAGAACTTAAATTTTTAGGCGCGGATTACGCGGATTACGCGGAAAAATATAATAATAACGAGAATAATAATAATTATAATAAATCCGCGTCATCCGCGAAATCCGCGCCTAAAAACGGTGCCGCATGGCAAGAGAAATCCGTGCCTAAAAACAGTTCCGCATGGCAAGCCAAACAACTCACCCTTGAAGTGCGCCTCACCGACTGCGACCAATACCGCCAGCGACGCGCCGTGGGCGAAGGAACCTTGGAGCGTAATTACCCCGTGCACGAGGTGGTGAACAGCTGGGACCTGTGGGTATATCCCCAGCGCGAACTGACGGGCTATGAAGACCCCGACCTGATGGTGACCGACACACTCAGCCCCGAGGTCATCGCTCTGCTCGAGCGCGGCGGCAAGGTGCTGCTCACCGCTGCCGGACGGGTGGAGTACGGCAAGGGCATCGTGCAACACTTCGTGCCCACCTTCTGGAACACCTCGTGGTTCAAGATGCGTCCGCCACACACCGTCGGTTCGTGGATCGATGCCTCCCACCCACTCTTCCGCCACTTCCCCACCGACAACCACACCGGCCTCCAGTGGTGGGAGCTTGTCAACCGCGCCCAGTGCATGATGACCGACCACATACCGGGCGAGTTCCACAGCATCGTCCAGCCCATCGACACGTGGTTCCTCAGCCGCCGCCTCAGCACCCTGTTCGAAGCCAAAGTGGGAAAAGGCCGTCTCATCATGACCAGCCTCGACCTTCGCAACAACCTCTCCACCCGCCCCGTGGCCCGCGAACTGATGCACGCGCTGTTGCAATACATGCAGTCCCCCGACTTCCGCCCCACTCAATCCATGACGGTGGAGCAAATTGAGACCATCTACACCCGCCCCACCCCTGCGGTCGATAGCTTCACCAAGGACTCGCCGGATGAGTTGAAGCCAAAAATAAAATAATATAAAAAACATCCTATATACATGAAGAGACTCTTATCCATCGTGGCCGTGGTGGCGGCCGTCCTCCTGACTGCTTGCGGGGGAGAAAAGAAGGGAACTTTCCTGACCATCACCAACAACCAGTTCTGGAACACCGCCGACGGGCAGCCCATCTACAGCCAAGGGGGCGGCATCTTCAAGTTCGCCGACCCACAGACGGGCGAAGAGAAGTATTATTGGTACGGCGTGCACTACAAAGAGGCGGAGCTGTATCGCGAGAATCCCGTGGAGAAGTATGACCACTGCACCTTCGAAGGGGTGACATGCTACAGTTCGACGGACTTTGTGAACTGGACGTTCGAAGGCCACGTCCTTACCCCCGAAGAGGTAAACCGCGACAGCCGCCCCACGTGGGTAGGCCGCATGGGCGTGGGCTACCTGAAGGAGCTAGGACAGTACGTCCTGATGGTGCAACACGGACAGAACGTGCTCATCTGCACAGGCGACAGCCCCACAGGAGAGTTCAAACAACACCGCCACATCGACATGACCGACCGCATCGGTACACCCAACACGGGCGACCAGACGGTGTTCGTGGACGAAGAGACGGGTAAGATGTACCTCATCTACTCCTACGGACGGGGACGCAACAAGATATACGTATCGGAAGTGGGCATGAAGGACGGTATGGTCGATTTGCTCGACTGTGTACAGGTCTTCAAGGGCGAGAGCCGCGAGGGCAACTGCCTCTTCAAGTACAAGGGCAAGTACTACATGTGTGCCAGCAACATCTATGGCTGGGACTGCTCATACGCCTACTACCTGGTGGCCGACAACATCTATGGCCCCTACACACCGACGAACGACATGCAGGTGATGCCCGGCTGTGAGGAGGACTTTGCCCACGTGACCCAGACGGGATTCTTCTACACCATCCGCGGCACGAAGCAAGACCTGGTGCTCTACTGCGGCGACCGTTGGGCCGACTTTGCCGGCAACGGCCTGGGCTACAACCAGTGGTTCCCCATCACTTTCGAGGGCGAAGAACAGACGCCGCGCTTCAACTCGCTGAGCCAATGGGAGCTGAATGCCACCACGGGTGAATGGCGCGTGGGAAGGGAGAACAACTACGTGCTGAACCCATCGTTCGAGGCCGACCGCAACGCCATCCCTAGCAACCGCAAACCCGTGCAATTGCAACTGAAGGGTTGGACGAGCGAAGTCATCGAAGGCAACCAGATAGCCAACTTCGACCCCCATTCTCCCCAACTGAACTACTTCAACACCCGCGAAGACCGCAAGGTGGTGACAGGTGAAAAGAGCCTTTGCCTGCACGATACCATACCCTTCACAAGAAGAGTATATCAAGTGGTGAAGTCGCGCCCGAACATCCCGTTGGAAGAGGGAACGTATAGCTTGAGTGCCATGGTGCGCACAACAGGTTCAGTTGCATCGGCCTCCATGTATGCCGAAGGGGTACAGGAAGGCGGAGTATCCCTCGGCATCACTCCCACCAACGACGAGTGGCAACGCATCTCGACCGACATCGAAATAAAGTCCGACAGCATCCAAATCGGTTTCCTTGTCAAAGGCAAAGCCGATGCCCGCTTGCTTGTCGATGATGTAGAGATGAAGAGAAAGCAGTAACACACATTTCTTAGACGCAGATGACGCGGATGACGCGGATAAATAGTTATAAGAATAACATGGATTGATAAAAAACAAAAAAAAGAATCCGCGTCATCTGCGTCATCTGCGTCTGAAAAATAAATTTAGCACAAATATATGAGAAAGAGTATTTCCCTTATGCTGGCCCTTGCCGGCACCCTGAGCCTGAGCGCACAGAACACTTATGAGCTGACCGAACCGGCCACGCCCAAACAGATACACACCGGACACCTGAAGCTGGGAGGCACCGCCCCCGACGGACGGCGCATGGAGGTGAACAGCTACTATGTGACCGAAAACGGACGCCCGATGATACCCGTCACCGGTGAGTTCCACTACAGCCGCTTCCCCCGCGAACAGTGGGAGGAGTCGGTGATGAAGATGAAGGCCGGCGGACTGACCGTTGTCCCCATCTACGTCTTCTGGAACATGCACGAAGAAGAGGAAGGCCGCTTCCGCTGGGACGGCAACCTCGACCTGCGCCACTTCGTAGAACTCTGCAAGAAGCACGGACTGAACGTCATCGTCCGCGTAGGCCCCTTCTGCCACGGAGAGATTCGCAACGGCGGACTGCCCGACTGGCTCTTTGCCAAGCCCTTGGAAGTGCGCTCCAATGATGCCAACTACCTGAAGTACGTGGAGCGTCTCTATGGCGAAATAGGCCGCCAACTGAGCGGACTCTACTACAAGGACGGCGGCCCCATCATCGGCATACAGATTGAGAACGAACACCAACACAGTGCCGCTCCCTGGGCCATCAACTACCCCGACGAAGCGCCTGACCACACTAGTGCTTCCTACGACAAGTCCATCACCATGGTGGGCGTGAGCGAGCAGAATCAGGAAATCACCACCGCCGAACTGGGCGAGCAACACATGCTCACCCTCAAGCGAATGGCCGAAAAGGCGGGCATGATTACCCCCCTCTATACCGCCACTGGCTGGGGTAACGCAGCCGTCATAGGCAACGAAGCCATCCCCGTGACCGCGGCCTACACCTACCCCTTCTGGGCACGGCCGTCGATGTCGCCCTTCTGCCTTTTCAAGGACATCCAGCACGAGCCGGACTATTCGCCTGTGCGCTACAACACCGACCTCTATCCCTCGTTCTGTGCCGAAATGGGCGTGGGCATACAGATGATTTACAAAAGCCGTCCCGTGATTGATGCTCGTGCGGCCGAGGCACTGATGGTGCGCACACTTGGCTCGGGAGCCAACTGCATCGGCTACTACATGTACCACGGAGGCTCCAACCCCCGACGCATCGGTGGCGGATTCTTTGCCGACGAACCGATGGGTATTCCCAAGATAAACTACGACTACCAAGCCCCCATCGGCGAGTTTGGCCGTGTGCGCGACTCCTATAACTACCTGCGCATTCTGCACACCTTCATCCGCAACTTCGGCCATCAGCTGGCCCCGATGGAGACCGTCCTGCCCGAAGGATACCGCGACATTAAACCCGGCAACCGCGAGACACTGCGCTTTGCCGCCCGCATGAAGGAGGGAAGCGGATTCCTGTTCATGACCAACTTCCAGGACCACGACACGGCACGCATCGACCAGCGGGACTTGCAAATCAAGCTGAACCTGAAGGGAGAGACGCTGACCATCCCCGCCAACGGCACCTTCACACTGAAGAAGGACGCCAGCGCCATCCTGCCCTTTAACCTCGACATGGAGGGCGCTCTGCTGAAGTATGCCACGGCACAGCTTCTGGCCAAGCTCGAAGACGACGGACGCACGCACTACATATTCTTCGCACCCGACGGATTTGCGCCCGAATACATCTTCGACAAGAGCACCATCAAGGGAGGCAAAGTGCGCTTCACCCCCACCCCAGGCACCAAGAGTACCTTCCGACTGACCACCGCCAAGGGCGAGAAGCTGATGATTACCACCCTCACCCGCCAACAGGCACTGAACACCTTGCAACTGGAAGACGGCCGCCTGCTCATCACCGATGCCACCGTGCTCCCCGAGAAGGAGCGGGTGACCTTCCTCAGCGTGGGCCGTCCCTCAGTAGAATACATTCTCTACCCCTCAAAGCAAGGATGGAAGCCCCAAACGGTGAGCGTAGAACCCGTTGTCCCCAAGGTTGAATGGAAAAAAGTGGGTGGCCAGCGCATCACCGTTCGTCCCGAACAACCCGCCTTGCCACAGGTGAACGACTACTTCCTCGACATCGCCTACACGGGCGACGTGGCCATGGCCTTCATCGGCGACAACATCGTGCTCGACCACTTCTGGTACGGCGCTCCGTGGAGCATCGGCCTCAAGCGTTTCAAACAGCAACTGGAGCAACATGGCGAAATGTCCTTCTACTTCCGCCCCCTCAAGAAGGATGCCCCCTTCATCAAGATGGGCGGTGTGCCCGAAGAGGCCTTCCCCGACTTCAGCAAACAATCCAGCGTGCTCAGCATCGACCGCGTGGAGCTGGTGCCGGAGTATCGGTTGAACATCGGGCTGTAAGAGAGAGACAAGTACACTGGAAATTCTTTTCTGACAGAAGGACAAAAGAACATAAGAAGCAGAGTCCCCTTGCTTGTTCTTTTGTCCTTCTGTTTGGCTTTTATCCCCATCCCCCCTTGACATAAATCAAGAAATATGTTATAAAACATAAAAAAGAGGGGTAAATGCTTGCAGATTCAGCAAAAAGCAGTACCTTTGCATCAAGTTTTTCATGGTATTAGATTTAAGGTTAATAAAGGTTGGGTCAAGGCGTTGACCCTTTTTTTATGCCTATACGTCACCTCCCCCCCTTCATACAATCTCTTTCATACAGACAAAGGATGTAGAACGGGTCAATCCTCCAAATAGTAATCAATGGTGGTCACTACGCGTACCTTTTTGATATAAGGAGTGTTGCTGTCGCGGTCACTGATACTGAACTGTCCTTGATAGGCGTGCTTGATTTTGCCGAGTTCGCTATCCGAGTCAGAGGCAAACTTCTCGGCAGCCGCACGTGCATTCTTCGTTGCCTCCTCTATCATCTGTGGCTTGATGCGGTTCAGGTCGGTATAGTCGTATTGCACGCTGTAGCGATAGTCGCCACCCGTGATGGCAATCCCCTGCTTCAGCAGTTCACCCTGTTCGCTGATAAGCCGGCGCACAAGGTCAACCTGTGTGGAGGTGACGGTGATAACGGCCGTCACATTGTAGCGGTAGCCCGTCTGGTTGTTGCTGTATCGCTCAGCATCAAGGTCAATGATGTCAGGAGCATTCACGGTAATCTCCTCTTTGGCGATACCCTTCTTTTGCAGAAAATCAACGATAGCCTCGTTCGTGCCGTTTATCTGATTGTAGAGTGCCGTGAGGTCGTTCCCCAACGCCTTGTACATCAAGGGCCACGTCACCTTGTTGGCCGCCACCTCCATTTCGGCCAGTCCCTTCACATTCACCACCCGGTCGCGATTGGCAAAACCGTCCAATCCATCCTTCACAAACTTGCCCATCAGCAACAATCCTGCCGCTAAAATAAGGGCCTCCAGTTTCCAACTTTTCATCATAATTATCTCTTTAGCATGGTTCTACAAATACACTTTATCGGATACCCGTTTCTTATCTTATCCGCCATCCCATATTTTTCCGCAAAGATACGGCTTTATACCGAGGGAAAAAACATTTCCCGCTAAAACATATAAGGACGAAGCATCATAAATGTTCGACGGACACAAAACCAAAGCCTCCGCCGATGCCCTGCTATTGTTCCATCGACAAACAGGAACATATCCACCGAGAAACAACAGGATTTCCGCCATCAAACCGCTATCCTCCGAAAGTGCAGTGCGGCATTACACAAAAGTACAGTGCGGCATTGCAGTTAAGTGTAGTGCCGCACTACACTTTTAACATCTTTCTATGGTTGGATAGAAAAATAGTTGTATCTTTGCAGCAAAATAACTGAAATCAATCATGAAAATAACAGGAGATATTGACAAGGCTTCGCTTTCGTTGGAAATAGCCCGCCAGCCCGTGCCTTTTAAAGAAGAGGAGGTGATGTATTCCCTCCGAGTGAGTAAGCAGTCCGTCATTTCGTTTGAGAAATTGGCTTGTCGCGAAATGTCGGTGCGTGGTGTACGTCCCGCCATGGCCCGCATGGTGGCCGAGGAGTTGGGCGATGCCCTCCGCTCGTGGCTTTCGGCCGGTCATGCCGTCAACATTGCTGGTGTAGGCACCCTGCGCCCTGTGGTTAATAGCAAGGCACAAACACGCCCTCACGACTGCTCTGTGGATGACATCCGCCTAGCCAAACTCCGTTTCTACCCCTCGCTAGAGATGAAGGAGATGTTTCGTGATGCCCACTACCACATCCGCAACCGCGAAGAGTTTCTTGCAAAATGGGAGCGAGAACAGAATGGTGAAGAGGAGTAAGCGTTGGGTATTTTATACTTTTTGCGGCTACATTTTTTGTATTAGGAAAGTGACGTTTGGTTGACAGGAGATGGAATTAGAATTGTTGTCAGTAGCCAATGGCAAGAATGGAAAACAGATAAAGTAATGCAATTAGCCCAAAGACTAAAATATCGTGTCGAAAAAGAATAAACCTTCTCGGGTATTTGCCATGCTGAAATACAAATGAAGGGTAAGCCCATTTTGACAAGTGAATTCTGGGCCTGTTTTTACCTTTTTTCTCCATCAGTTCCTCATACAGCAGTCATTTATACTCCATCATCAGCTCATCTGCCAGATAGAGGTCGCTACGGCAATGAAGGTCGGCAATGCCCTCTTGCAGTAATAGGAAAGTGGTGGAGTGATAGAATAAATCCATCGCTTCGCCCAAAGATATACCCTTTAGCTTGGCAAACTCTTGGATGATACGCGCATATTTCAATAGTTTTATAACTCCTACGGCTTCCATAATGTCAGTTCAATTTTATTGATTCCTTAAAATGTAAGTACATATCCAAAGCCTCTTGGTCTAATATGCATATTTGATGGTTGGGTTTTTCGTATTTCAATTTATCCAGTGCCATCTCTTTGCTCATATAGCCGGCAAAGTATGAATCTATCGTGGCGAAAATCTTGTCATTGGCAATACCTCCCGTGACAACATCGTATTGCTGGTACACTTCTTTTCCTTGGCGACAAGCAAAGATGTAGTCCAACCATTCTTCGTTGTATTCTGCAAAATTCTTGATTTTTAGGTTTGCAGAACAGAAAATGGCTTCATCCAGTTCATATACGTTCACGTAGCCGGATTTCCCTATTCTTATATATCGGGTGCACCATCTTTCTGCTTGTTCTTTGAGTGGTGTCAAGTAAAAGCCTCTTCCGAAATCCAACTTATCGCGTGAAAAAGATATGTCAGGATGTTCAATTTCGCAATACGAGCCGTGAAAAACTACCATGATATAACCCCCTTTTCTTTCATTGCACGGATGACATCTTCTACAATGTACTCCTGACTTTGGGTATGCAATACGTCATAAAGTTCCACTATATAGTCACGCAAGAGACCGCTCCGTTTCAGAAGATCGTAAACTTCTGTGGCCGGACGATTCAACTTCTCTGCTACACATCCTACACAGAATACTGCAAATTCCATTTGCCGCGGTGACATGTTATCGTACTCAACTTCGCTCATTGTGCAATGCTTTGATATAATACTCTGTTTGCAAAAATAAGGACTATCAGTGAAATACACAAACATTTAATGAATAAACAATGTTTATTTTCCTTTTTTCTTAAAAATTCGTCTCATCATCTATCGCAGATGTTTCATTTCTACACCTTATTTATATATATAGGGGGACGGATTGAAAAATAATCATTATCTTTGTCCGCTGAAACATTGAATTTATTTTTGAAAGCATAAAACTACGACGCATGAGAAACCGAATAAGAGTTTGGGGAATGGCCTCCTTGTTAGGAATGGCAACCTTGAGTGCCACAGCACAGATTCCACAGAAGGTGGAGAGTTTTCACATCAATCAAGTCAGACTGACGGGCAGTGCCTTCAAGCACGCCGAAGAGATGGACATACAGTACCTGATGGCCATCAATCCCGACCGCCTGTTGGCTCCCTACCTGAAAGAGGCCGGGCTGACACCGAAGGCTGAAAACTACACCAATTGGGAAAACACGGGATTGGACGGACACATCGGTGGACACTACGTGTCGGCCCTTTCGTATATGTACGCCGCTACGGGTAACGAGGAAATCAAACGCCGCCTGGATTACATGCTCAGCGAACTGAAGCGCTGTCAGGACGAGGACGGATACCTGAGTGGTGTGCCCAACGGCCGACAGACATGGAAGGAAATCAAGGAGGGAAACATCCGCGCCTCGGGCTTCGGATTGAACGACCGATGGGTGCCCCTCTACAACATTCACAAGATTTACGCCGGCCTTCGCGATGCTTACCTGCAAGCGGGAAGCAAGGATGCCAAGGAGATGCTCATCAAACTGACCGACTGGATGATTTGCCTCGTGGAGGGACTCTCTGACGCACAGATGCAGGATATGCTTCGTAGCGAACATGGCGGATTGAACGAAACTTTTGCCGACGTGGCAGCCATCACGGGCGACGAGCGTTACCTGAAATTGGCCCACAAATTCTCGCACCAACATGTGTTGCAACCTCTGCTCAAGGGCGAAGACCGACTGACGGGTATGCATGCCAACACACAGATTCCGAAGGTTATCGGCTACAAGCGCATGGCCGACCTCGAAGGAAACACTGATTGGAGCGAAGCCGCACGCTATTTCTGGGAGACAGTGGTAGACCGACGCAGCATCAGCATCGGTGGAAACAGTGTGCGCGAACATTTCCACCCCGACACCGACTTCAGCAGTATGCTCACCAGCGAGCAGGGTCCTGAGACATGCAACACCTACAACATGCTGCGCCTCACCAAGATGCTCTACCAGACGAGTGGCGACACCCACTACATGGACTTCTACGAACGGGCCATGTACAACCACATCCTCTCGACCATCAACCCCATCCAAGGCGGATTTGTCTATTTCACTCCCATGCGTTCGGGGCACTACCGCGTCTATTCACAACCACAGACGAGCTTCTGGTGTTGCGTAGGTTCGGGTATGGAGAACCACGCCCGCTATGGCGAAATGATTTACGCGCACAAGGATGCCAACCTCTACGTGAACCTTTTCATCCCCTCCACCCTGCAATGGGAGGGAACCACCATCGAACAACAGACTGGCTTCCCCGATGAAGAGGCTACCACCCTCATCATCACTCCCAAGAAGAGCAAGCAGGAGTTTACCCTGAACATCCGTGTCCCCGAATGGTTGAAGGCAGATGAAATGACCATCTCCGTCAACGGTGAATCGCAACCAGTCAGTGTAAAAGAAGGTTATGCCACCATCAGCCGCACTTGGAAGAAGGGCGACAAGGTGAACGTAGGCCTGCCTATGCACCTGCATGTGATGGGTTTGCCCGACGGTTCGGCCAACTACTCCATCATGTATGGTCCCATCGTGCTCGGCGCATCGCTTGGCAAGCAAGACCAAGATGGCATGTACGCCGACGATAGCCGTGGCGGACACATTGCAGGTGGTCCTCGCCTCCCCCTTCAGGATATGCCCGTCATCGTGGGAGAGAAGGATGAAATCATCTCTAACATCCAAAAGGTAAACAACCAGCCGCTTACCTTCAAGCTGGACAACGTATATCCCACTCGCTACGAAGGTATGACGCTCCGCCCCTTCTACACCCTTCACGAGTGCCGCTACATGGTTTACTGGCCGCTCATCTCGAAAGAAGAACTTGCCGCCCGCCAAGAACGACTGGCCCGCGAAGAGCAGGAGCGCCAAGCCCTCGATGCCATCACCACCGACAAAGTCATCTGTGGTGAACAGCAGCCCGAGAGCGACCACTTCGTGAAGATGGAGCAGAGCCATGCCGGCGACGACGAAGGCACCCATTGGCGAGAAACCCGCGGATGGTTCAGCTACCAGATGAAAACCCACGGACAAGTTCCCACGAAAGTGCGCCTCCTTTACCATCCCGACAACCGTCGCGATGCCCGCATCTACGTGAACGACACCGAGATTGGCACAATCACCAACCAAGGCTCAGTAGCCGAACTCGAAATCCCCACCGACCTTCGCTCACAAGAGGTCTTGACCATCAAAGTAAGCAAAGGCGAACGGAACATCACTCCACATATCTACGAAGTGCGATTGGTGAAATAATTGAATAAAACTATTAATAAAGGAAAGAACTTAAAATACCATTTTTATGACAAAAAGACAGACATTGGCTATCGCGCTCGGCCTGATGAGTGCAGGTGCTGTGGCACAAATCATCCCCAATGGGGAACCGTACAGATGGAATGCGACGCAGAACCCCATCATCACTCACAAGCATACGGCTGACCCTGCGGCTATGGTGAAAGGCGACACGCTGTTCCTCTACACAGGCATCGACTTTGCCGGCAATCAGGGCGGTTACAAGATGCATGAGTGGGGACTGTTCACCACCACCGACATGCGCACGTGGACGGAACACAAAAGTCCTCTGCACGTGGATGAGTTCAAGTGGCAGAATTCACATGCGGCATACGCCGCCCATGTGGCCGAAAAGGACGGCAAATATTACTTCTACGTATCCACCAACTGGTGTGGAATCGGTGTGGCAGTGGCCGACTCGCCCTACGGTCCCTTCAAGGATGCACTGGGCAAACCGCTACTCACCAATGCCAATTGTCCCGGCACCGACCACTCATGGGCTTGCATCGACCCCGCCATCTATCAGGACGAGGAGGGTAACGCTTGGATTTACTGGGGCAACCGTCGTTGCTTCATGGCCAAACTGAAGCCGAACATGATAGAAATTGATGGCGAGGTGAAGGACATCACACCCGCAGGTTCAAACTTCACCGAGGCTCCGTGGGTACACAAGCATAACGGAAAATTCTACCTCACTTTTGCACAGGGATGGCCTGAGAAATTGGGTTATGCCGTAAGTGATTCACCCGAAGGCCCGTTTGAATACAAGGGAATCTTCTCCGAAGTGGCAGGAAACAGCAACACCACCCACCCCGCCGTGGTGGAATTCAAGGGCAAAACCATCCTCTTCACCCACAACGGTGCGTTGCACGCGGGTACCAGCTATTCGCGCTCAGTGTGTGCACAGGAGTTGAAGTACGACAAGGAGGGAAATATCTTGAAGTGTGACATCACCACCGACGGTGTGCCCTACATGAAGGAATACTACGACCGCAAGAAGCAGGAGGAAAAGGCACTTCGCAAGCGCGAAAGCAAGATGGGAGCCTACCTGATGGTGTATCACAAGGATGTTGACCACGGCCTGCACATGGCCATTAGCTACGACGGCTATGAGTTCAAGGCGCTGAACGAAGACAAGCCCCTCATCGCCGGCGACACCATTGCCGAGCAGAAAGGCATCCGCGACCCGCACATCTTCCGCGGTCCCGACGGAGCTTTCTATTTGGCTATGACCGACCTCCATGTGTTTGGTGTACGCGATGGCTACCGCACAACCGAATGGGAGCGCGACGGAAAGAAGTATGGTTGGGGAAACAACCGTGGTCTGGTGTTGATGAAGAGTACCGACCTTAAGAACTGGACACGCACCAATCTGGACTTCCAGAAATTGGGTGGCGAATGGTCAGAGGTAGGCTGTGTATGGGCACCCGAAACCTGCTACGACGAAGAGAAAGGCAAAATCTTCCTCCATTTCACCACTCGCACAGGCACGGGCGTGAACCGTATCTATTACGTCTATATGAACGATGACTTCACTCAAATGGACGGTGAACCGAAGTTGCTTTTCGAAGCACCCGAAGGCAAGTATGGCGTCATCGACGGCGATATCATGTACCACGATGGCACCTATCACCTCTACTACGTATCCCACGAAGGAGGCGCCACGGTGAAACATGCCACATCGGCTGCCATCAATGGCCCCTACATGATGGATAATGACTATTACGACGGCGTGCGCCAAGGACACGAAGCCCCCAACTGCTGGAAGCGTATCGGCGAAGATTGCTGGGTGGTGATGCATGACAATTACCGCATCAACCCGCACAACTTCGGCTTTACCGAGACTCGCGATTTTATCAACTACACTCCGCTGGGCAACTTCGACAAGGGAAAAATGACCCGCGTAGGCTTCAGCGAGCAGAAGCACGGCGCCGTCATCCACATCACCAAGAAAGAGGCTAAAATGCTGGAAAAGATTTGGAATAAGAAGGATTGATCATTTCTCCTCTTCTATAATAAATACAGAAACACGGGGATACAAAGTATATTTCCTTATAATAAGCCACAAGGGGAATTATAGGAAAAAGCTCTGCAACTCTGTGTTTCTGTATTCTGCTTGAATTATAACTGCTATCAATTCTCCCACATTGATTTTTCAAAGCATAATTATAAATGCTTCATCGTGCGCGAACACAACCCTTTCCTTATTTGTTATCACAAATAGATGAGAAAACTTTGTTATTCCAAAAAATAGCCGTAACTTTGCGGCAATTTTTCAGTAAAAAGAGGAAAACGATAACAAAATAATAGCAAAAACGATGGCAAAGATTACAAAAGAAGCAGCCTTGCTCTACCACTCACAGGGCAAGCCGGGTAAGATTGAGGTCGTACCCACCAAGCCTTACAGTACACAGACCGACCTTTCGCTGGCCTATTCACCAGGCGTGGCCGAACCCTGTCTGGAAATCGAAAAGAATCCGCAGGATGCCTACAAATACACAGCTAAAGGAAACCTCGTAGCCGTCATCTCCAACGGTACAGCCGTGTTGGGATTGGGCGATATAGGTGCCATGGCTGGTAAACCAGTAATGGAAGGAAAGGGTTTGCTGTTCAAGATTTACGGAGGTATCGATGTGTTCGATATCGAAGTGAACGAAAAAGACCCCGATAAATTCATCGAAGCTGTAAAAGCCATCGCCCCCACCTTTGGAGGTATCAATCTGGAGGACATCAAAGCTCCTGAGTGCTTCGAAATCGAACGCCGTCTGAAGGAGGAGCTGGACATCCCTGTGATGCACGACGACCAGCATGGTACGGCTATTATCTCCAGTGCAGGCTTGCTGAACGCCTTGGAAGTGGCCGGTAAGAAGATTGAGGACGTACGCATCGTGGTAAACGGTGCCGGAGCTGCAGCCATTTCATGCACCAAGCTTTACGAAGCATTGGGCGCATCACACGCAAATATCGTCATGCTCGACTCCAAAGGCGTTATCCGCAGCGACCGCGAAGGACTCGACCGCCCTGGAAACGAGATGAAGAAGTACTTCGCCACCGACCGCCGCGACATCACCACGCTGGAAGAGGCCGTGCGTGGAGCCGACGTCTTCCTTGGCCTTTCGAAAGGCAATGTGCTCAGTCAGGACATGGTGCGCTCAATGAACGACCACCCCATCGTGTTCGCCTTGGCAAACCCCGTTCCGGAAATCTCATATGAAGATGCAATGGCCGCCCGTCCCGACGTGCTGATGTCAACCGGACGCAGCGACTATCCCAATCAGATAAACAACGTTATCGGATTCCCCTATATCTTCCGCGGTGCACTCGACGTTGCCTCCACCGCCATTAACGAAGAGATGAAGTTGGCTGCCGTGCGCGCCATCGCCGCTTTGGCCAAGCAACCCGTACCCGATGTGGTGAACGAGGTGTACCACGTAAACAACTTCACCTTCGGACCCGATTACTTTATCCCCAAACCTGTCGACCCACGCCTCATCACCGAGGTCTCTATGGCCGTGGCCAAAGCCGCAATGGATAGCGGTGTGGCACGCAAACCCATTGAGGACTGGGATGCTTATCGCCAACATCTGAAAGAACTGATGGGCCAAGAGAGCCAGCTGACCCGCCAATTACGCGAAACAGCCCGTCGCAATCCACAACGTGTGGTGTTTGCCGAAGGCATCCACCCCAACATGTTGAAAGCAGCAGTGGAAGCCAAGGCCGAAGGCATCTGCCATCCCATTGTGCTGGGCAACGACGAAGCCATCACCAAACTGGCCAAAGAGCTTGACCTCAGCCTCGAAGGTATCGAAATCGTGAACCTGCGCCACCCCAATGAAGCACCGCGCCGCGAACGCTATGCACGCATTCTTGCCGAGAAACGTGCTCGCGAGGGAGCCAACTTCCAAGAGGCAAACGACAAGATGTTCGAGCGCAACTACTTCGGTATGATGATGGTAGAGACAGGAGAAGCCGACGCATTTATCACCGGACTCTACACCAAGTACAGCAACACCATCAAGGTTGCCAAGGAAGTCATCGGCATCCAGCCAGGCTTCAAACACTTCGGCACCATGCACATCCTGAACAGCAAGAAAGGAACCTACTTCTTGGCCGACACGCTCATCAACCGTCATCCGGGCACCGACACCCTCATCGACGTAGCCCGATTGGCCGATAAGACGGTCCGTTTCTTCAACCACACTCCCGTGATGGCCATGCTGAGCTACAGCAACTTCGGTTCCGACCCCGAAGGAAGCCCCGCCAAGGTACACGAGGCCGTGGACTACATGCAGCGCGAATATCCCGAACTGGCTATCGACGGCGAGATGCAGGTAAATTTCGCTATGAACACCAAGTTGCGCGACGAGAAATTCCCCTTCACCCGACTGAAAGGCAAGGAGGTGAACACACTCATATTCCCCAACCTCAGTTCGGCCAACTCAGGCTACCAGCTCATCCAAGCTATGAGCGGCGACACGGAGATCATCGGCCCCATCCAGATGGGATTGAACAAGCCCATCCACTTCACCGATATCGAAAGCTCGGTACGCGACATCGTGAACACTACCGCCGTGGCCGTCATCGATGCCCTTGTAGCCAAGAAAATGAAGGAATAAAAGATGTCCCGTCGTCTCAACCGTACCCAATCCGTCCTGCTCGTCCTTTTTTGGGCAGTGCTTTGCTACATGGTACTCGTCAGTGCCCAACGCATCGACGGGCCACTCATCCTCTCGCTCGTCATCTCAGGCGCATTGGTCTTTATACCTATATATAAAAGCATGCGGAAGTAAAAAAAGGTGCATCCAATATTAGGATGCACCTTTTGTTTTATTGCACGAGGAGTTGTGTTTCCCCGCACCATTGAATTGAATTACTCTGCTTTCTTGGCAGGAGCCTTTTTGGGAGTTGCCTCTTTCTTGGCTTTGGGAGCTGCAGCTTTTTTCGGAGCGGTTTCCTTCTTTGCCTTGGCAGGTGCGGGAGCCAGTTTGGCGAGCTTGGCTTGCAGCTTGTCGTTTTCCTTCTGGAGGAGTTCCAGCTCTTCACCTTGATTCTTGATGGTGGTCAAGAGGGCGTTCAGCTCTTCGTTGTCCATCTCTACGGGATAGAGTGAGTTCACGCGGCTGATGAAGTCGCCCAGGATGTTCATGTAGTTGGTGAAGGCATCGAAGGGTGAATCGTAGATACCACGGTTGAGCCAGATGCCAGTCTGCTTGGTGGTCATGAAGCGGAAGTTGTTCGAAGCCTGCATGTAGCTCCAATCCTGCTTGATGCGACGGTCGGTGCAGATGCGCACACGGTCGGCCACGCTATAGAGTTTGTCGAAGGCTTCGCGTTGCATCACGTTACCCAGCCAGCAGCTGATGTCGCGCTCCTCGTCAACCCAGCTGAGGGGATAGGGCACGTCAATCTGGTCAACAGACTTCAGCTTGGCAATCACCTCAGAGGGTGTAGAGAAGGTGATTCCGCGCTCCTTGGCGCATGCGGGCAATGCCTTCAAGAACTCGAGGATGTTGCTTGAGAGCGGTTGGCTGATACCCAGTGCCGAAAGCTCCATAAAGATGTTGAACACCTGCTCTTCCTCGGGCATGTCGGCAATCCAACCGATGTATTTGTCGGCAAACAGGGGGTATTCGCTCCACTCGCTATTGTTGAAGCGGAGGCTGATGTCATCAGAGAGTTTGAAGTCGCGCAGGAGCAGCTTCAGCTTGTTGTTGTAGGCGCAATGATAGAGGTAGTGGGGGCTCTTCCAACCGAGCACGTGCTTGGCTCCTTCGGTGAGCATACCCTTGAAGCCCATGTTGGCTACCATGGCACCGATTTCGTTGCTGTAAATCAAGCTGCTGTTGCGGAAGACTTTCGGGTCCTGACCGAACATCTGCTTGATTTTCTTGCGCATGTTCTCCACATCCTCGCAGAAGCACTCTTCGTTGGCAAGTGCCGAGAGACCGTGAGAGTAAGGCTCGCACAAGAATTCGCAGCATCCCGTTTCGTTCAACTCGTGAAGCAGTTCAATCACGCGGGGGGCATACATTTCCAACTGCTCGAGACCCACACCCGAGAGTGAGAGAGCTACCTTGAAGGCTCCACCGTTGGTCTTGGCCATGTCGATGAGGGCGGTCAGCGAGGGGATGTAGCTGCGCTCGGCAATGTCGGTGATGCTACGTTCGTTTTCGTAGTCATCGTAGTAGTAATGGTCGCGACCGATGTCGAAGCAACGGTAGCGTTTCAGATGGATAATCTGATGTATCTCAAAATAAAGACAGATAGTTTTCATTGTTTATTCTTCTTTTTATTACTTACTTTTTCTAATTAACTCGTCGTAGATGGCACGATGGCGCAAGCCCACCTTTTCCCACGTAATCTGGTCGACCTCCTTGATGCCTTCCTCTTGCAGATATTTGAAGAGCGAGGGGTTGGTGCAGATGGAGTAGATGGCATCGGCCATGGCGTTGATGTCCCAATAATCGACCTTGATGACGTTCGTCAGGATTTCGCCACAACCCGATTGCTTGCTGATGATGGAGGGCGTACCGCACTGCATGGCTTCGAGCGGAGCGATACCGAAAGGCTCGGACACGGATGGCATCACGAACACATCGCTGTTCTTGTAAGCCTCGTACACCTGCTTGCCCTTCTGGAAACCGGGGAAGTGGAAGCGGTCGGCAATGCCACGCTCGGCAGCGAGGTTAATCATGGCATTGAGCATGTCGCCCGAACCAGCCATCACGAAGCGGATGTTGCGCGTGCGCTGAAGCACGAGGGCGGCAGCCTCCACGAAGTACTCGGGTCCCTTCTGCATGGTGATGCGTCCGAGGAACGTCACCACCTTCTCCTTCGGATGCTCCACGCGGGGGATGTCCTGAAGCTCTTGCGACAAGGGATATACGGCATTGTGCATGGCCACACACTTGCGGGGGTCCTGATGATATTGATGGATAACCGTCTGACGGGTCAACTCGCTCACACACATGATGCAGTCGGCGTGGTCCATACCATCCTTCTCGATAGAGTAGACGGTGGGGTTCACCTTTCCGCGCGAACGGTCAAAGTCGGTTGCATGCACGTGGATGCAGAGGGGTTTTCCGCTCACCATCTTGGCGTGTACACCGGCAGGATAGGTCAGCCAGTCGTGGGCGTGGATGATGTCAAACTCCTGTTGACGGGCCACCACTCCGGCAATGATGGAGTAGTTGTTGATCTCCTCGTGCAGGTTCTTCGGATAGCCACCGGCAAACTCCATGCAACCGAGGTCGTTGACGTGCATGTAGGAGAAGTCGGCATAGATGTTGTCGCGGAAGGCATAGTACTGCTCGGGTGTGGTGTAGCTCTGCAGGCGCGATTTCAGGTAGTCGTAGTTCACGTCGCGCCACACGATGGGCACCTGATTCATGCCGATGATGTTGAGGAACTTCTCCTCTTCACCCGTCGGTTTCGGCAGGCAGAAGGTGGTCTCCACGTCGCCTTGCACACTCAAGCCTTTCGTAATACCGTAGGAAGCTACGGCCAATCCACCAAGGATTTTGGGAGGAAATTCCCATCCAAACATTAATACTTTCATAGTCAGGTTCCTCCTTATATTATATATTATACTTATTTAATATGTACAGTGTTCTCAAGATTTCGGCCACGTTCATGGCGAAGGAGACCGCACCACGTCCCTTGAACGGCGGGTTGCCGTCGAACAATTCGGGGATTGAGCCCACGCAATGCGAGTTCATCTCGGCCTCGTAGCCGATAAGCTGGCGCTCGACGAAGGAGAGGCCGCTCATCTTGTAGATGCGCAGGTAAGCCTCGAAGTAGAAGCCTGCCAACCACGGCCAAGCCGTACCCTGGTGGTAGGCATAGTCGCGCTGGTTCTGCGGACCCACGTAGTTGGGGTTGTAGCCACCGCTCTTGGGCGAAAGGCTGCGGAGTCCCTTGGGCGTAAGCAGTTCCTTGGTGACGATGTCCAGCACGCGCTTCTTCTGATGCGTATCCAGCGGACTGTAGTCGAAGGCCACGGTGAAAATCATGTTGGGGCGTACGCTCCAATCCATCATGTAACCGTCCACATAGTCGAGCAGGTAGCCATACTCGTTGAGGAAAGTCTCCACGAACGCGGGTTTCACCTTCTCGGCCAGTTTCTCCAACGGAGTCGCCTCGGCAGGATTGCCATGTTCGTTCATCATCTTGGCCACAAACATCAGGGCATTGTACCACAGGGCGTTCACCTCCACCAAGTAACCCGTGCGGGCCACCACCGGGCGTCCGCCGGCTACCGAGTTCATCCAGCTCACCGCCTTGTTGGTGCCATTGGTGTAGAGGAGTCCGTTCTGATGCAAGAACAGGTTGGGATGCTTGCCGCTCACGAGGTAATCCATGATGTCCTCCATCAGCTGGCCATACTTCTCCCAGCACTGCTTGGCGCCCACCATCTTGGCATATTGTTGCAGCGTCCACACGGCCCACAGGAGGATGTCGGGATGCTCCATCTCGTACACTTTTGCCTCGCTCGGGCGCTCGTTCATCCAGTCGTTCAGCGCCTCACGGGCCGTCTCCATGGCGTTGTGGAACTCGTCCAGCTCACCCACGGCCAGTGTAAGACCCGGCAGGCTGATGAACATGTCGCGTGCGCGGCACTTGAACCACGGATAGCCGGCCAACACGTAGTTGCGCTCGCCCTGCTTGTTGTGGAACTGGTGGGCAGCGTTCACCAGGCAATGGTAGAAGCTGTCGCGCGGAGCACGCACCTCCACCTCCTTGTCGAAGGTCGACTTCAGCGTGCGCGTCGTTGTCGGAGCCACACCGCCCGAGAAGACGATGCTCTCGCCCTTCTTGATTTCCACCTCGAAGTAGCCGGGCACGTAGAGGTCTTCGTTGAAAGCATATCCGCGCTCCTGCTCTTTCGGGTATTCGATTCCCCGGTACCAGTCGGGCTGGAAGTGGAACTCATTCTTCTTGTTCAACTGCATGAACAGTTCGGGATAACCCGGATACATGCACGTCTTGATACCGTTCTCCACCAACTGGTAGTCGCGGCTTGCCTGGCTGTTCTCATGCGTATATTGGCGCACACTGCGGAAGGCCAGGAAGGGGCGCAGGCGCAGGATGGTGGCCGAGTGGGCCTCCATGAGGGTGTAACGGATGAGGATTCGGTTCTCGTGGTGAACAAAGAGTTTCTCCTTCTTCAGCACCACGCCACCCACGCGGTAGATGGTGGTGGGCACTTTTTCCCACTCAAACTCACGGATGTACTTGTGTCCGTTGGGACTGTAGTTGTTACCCTGATACTTGTGGAGTCCCAGGTTGAACTCTGCCCCATGCTGAATCACCGTCTCATCGAGGCTCGACAGCAACACATGGTTCTCGTCGTCCATCTCGGGGATGGGGATAACGAGCAAGCCATGATACTTGCGTGTGTTGCAATCCACGATGGTAGAGCAGTGGTAGGCGCCCGACCGGTTGGTGCGCAGAATCTCGCGTTGGAGACTCTCTTCCAAATTGGTCATCAGCGTCTTGTCAAATCGCAAATAGCTCATAGATTCTGTTATTATTTTAAGGTTTGATAAATTGTAAACTATCTTACGCCACACAATTAGCGGCTTCCAAAGTTACACCTTATTTTATAATGCAGCAAATAAAAGGGAGGAAATTTTTAACTTTTCGCCAAAAACACCTCCCAAGTGTGCAAATAGATGTTTTATAACATATTTCCGAAGACCAAAAACAGTGGCCATCTCATGTCAAGACAGTGGCCGACTCATCCCAAGGCTAAGGCCAGTTCATCCCAAGGCTAAGGCAGGCTCATCCTTGGGATAAGGTCTGTTAACAATTGAAGGAGTGAAAAGGATGGAAGCTGACGCATCAGATTACCAATAGTTCTACTTGAAACAATCGCCAAAGTTGCACAAAACCACATTTTATGTGCAAAAAGTTTGTCCGTTAGCATTTCTTGTTGTACCTTTGCAGCCGAATTTTAACAAAACATTTTTAGAAATGAATAAAAAACTGTTAATCGGTGCTGCGGCACTTATCGTTTCAACCTCAACTTTCGCAGGTGGAATCTTGACAAACACGAATCAGAATGCAACCTTCTTGCGCAACCCGGCACGCGATGCTGTGATTGCCATCGACGGTGTGTACACGAACCCTGCCGGTATCGCTTTCTTGCCCGAGGGTGCTCACTTCTCACTCAGCTGGCAGGCTGCTTGGCAGAAGCGCCAGATTATGTCTCAGCACAACTTCTATGCGCTGAATGCGGCCACTCCGGGCGTGACCCGCAAGGAGTTCACCGGTAAGGCACAGGCTCCCGTAATCCCCTCATTCCAATTTGCTTACGTCTTCAACGACAAGTGGTCGGTGTCTGCCCAGTTCGCCATTGGTGGCGGTGGTGGCGAGTGTGAGTTCGAAAACGGACTCCCCATGTTTGAGAAGTTGGTGGGTGGCAACTTGGCATCAGCCGGCGCCACTTCGTATGGCTTGACTCAGAATCTGACGGGCGAACAGTATTTCTACGCCTTGCAGGTGGGTGGAACTTATAAGGTGACTGACAAGGTGTCGGTGTTCGGAGGTGTGCGCGGCGTGTTGGCCAACTGTGCTTACACGGGTGCCATTGCCAACATCACAGCTAACGGTGTGCCGGGTGCAGCTTACTTGAACGCTGTTGTGGGCAATTTGCAGACTCAGATTCAGAATGCGACCCTCGCAGGTGCTCCCCAGGCAACCATCGACCAACTGACTGCTGCTGCTCAGAAGGCCGGTACCTATGCTTACCTGATGCAGAGCGACTTCAACCTCGACTGCTCACAGGAGGGCTTCGGCATCACTCCCATCATCGGCGTGGACGTGAACTTGGGCAAGTGGAACTTGGCTGCAAAGTATGAATTCCGCACGAAGATTGAATTGGAGAACGAGTCGAAGAACACACCTAACGTAGACGCCATGATGCCCACCTACGCCAATGGTGCCAAAGTGCGCTCGGACATCCCCGCACTGTTCACCATCGGTGCCCAGTACAGCCCCATCGAGGCCGTACGCCTGAACGGTGGTTTCCACCTCTACTTCGACAAGGATGCCAAGGGTACTCCTATTAAAGAAGGTAAGAACACATGGGAGGCTTCAATCGGTGCCGAAGGCGACCTGAACGAGCGTTGGACTGCCAGCTTCGGTCTTCAGCGCACTCAGTATGGCTTCGACGATGCCGACATGAGCGACACCAACTTCAACAACAGCAACTTCTCGCTGGGCTTGGGTGGTGCTTACAAGGTGAGCGACTTGCTGAAAATCAACTTCGGCTACTACCACACCTTCTATGACGAGCATGAAGTGACATCAGACACTGGCGTTGACGTGTACACCCGCAAGAACGACGTGGTGGGCGTTTCACTCGACTTCAAGTTCTAAGTTGACAAGGTAATTTTTTAGGCACGGATTATACGGATTAATACGGATAAGTTTACTCATTGAGTATAAAAATCCGTGTAATCCGCCTAATCCGTGCCTAATTTTCTTTTTGACACACCCCACCCTCGTTTTACACGTTATTTCACATTTCAGCAGCATTTTTTAAGATTATTTTGTTTTTCCAGATTCTTTTTTATACCTTTGCAACAATTTCAAGGGTTTCGTTGTTAACCATCAAGGAACAAAAAGGACCAAAGAAGAAATGGAAAAGAAAAAGATATATACGTTCATCATACCGTTGTGCACCATCGTTGTGTTGGCCACCTTCTGTTGGTGGGGATACAACCGCCTGAGCCTTCAGGAGGAGCAGACTGAGGTTGACCTGTATGCACTGGTGCCTGCCGATTGCGAAGCCGTGATTGAAACGAAGGACATCAATGCGCTGCACAAAACCCTGCACAACTCCCACTACATCAGCCAATACGGCATGCTGAACGTCTCGGCCCTGCTGAACCTGCTGACCGACAATCTTGAAACCATCGTGCAACAACAGGCACACGGCCTCAGCACCGAGATGAACCGCCAACTGCTGGTTAGTTTCCACCAACCGGGCTCGACACACGACCAAGTCATCTACGGACGATTCGGCAACGGCGATATTGCCTCCATCACCCGACTGATGCAACAGAGCATCGGTGTCACACACGCTCCTAAGAAGCTGACTTACAAGGGAGAGGAAATCATCATCTATCCCTTGGGAAGAGACTTTCTGGCTTGCTACTTCAAGCCCGGATTCTTTGCCGTGAGCCTGCAGAAGAAGCTGATTGAAAAGGTGATTGACGCCTACACGGGGGAGAAATCCCTGAGAGACCTGCCTGCCTTCAAGTCGATGGACAGGCAGACGAAGCACACCGAACAGCTCTCGCTCTACCTGCCGGCAAAGGAGGGGAAAGACAATCCATGGCGACACTTCGAGATACGCCTGGGCACAGGAGCCATCTACCTGACCAGTAGCCACACGCCCGCCGACACTTGCCAATCGCCCGCTGGTGACACGCTGATTGAACGCACTGACGGCGCCCTCCTGCCCAAGCGGGTGCAGATGATGGTGCAGAGGACCTTCACACCCAAGGCCGACGCCACGGAGCAACCCACCTTGGGCAACCTGTTGGCCGAGTGTGGTTGCCACGAAGTGACGGCCATCCTGTTCTCGCCCACCCCTGCCGACACGGGACACCACCAACTGCTGATGCTCCCCCTCACGGCGGACAATGCCGAACGGGTGAAGCAGTCGCTGCGCCACACATCAGGCACCAAGCGACGCCCCTCCATCTGGACACAAGGCGCAGCCTACCCCACTTGGCAATGCGCGGAGGACTCCACGCTGAGCAACCTCTTTATACAACCCACAGCCAACGACGGATGCTGGCTCGGCATCTATCAGAATCACCTCCTCGCCTCGACCAACCGCGAGACGCTGCAAAGCTACATCATGGGGGCAGAAGACGACACCCTCTCGGCCACAACGAACCAACAAGCATACGTGCATTGCCTGGACGACTTGGCCGAACAGGCCAACTACACGCTGGTGGCTGACATGAACGACATCGTGACCAACCATCCGGCAATTGCTGAAAATGCTTCCATGATACCCGACTTCTTCTTCAAGCATAAGGACTTCTTCAAGCACTTTATGCTGTCAACCCAACACATCAACAATGGCGGGCAGGTGAACACGCAACTCATCCTCACCCTGCATGGGGATTCCATCCGATAACTTTCTTCTTTCTTTCCTTTTTTGACATAAGAACATAAGGACATAAGTTTTTCTTCTGTTAGTGTCCGCTAAAACTTTTTATTAGTGTCCGCTAAACAGTAATAATTCCCTATCCATAAATATTTCAGATGTGGACAAGCCCCTTTTATGCCCACTGACGGTCTCTTGTCATTCTGAACGAAGTGAAGAATCTGTAAACGTCAGCAAAAACTAAAGCACACGTTATCAGATTCTTCACTTCGTTCAGAATGACAGAGACGGCATAAA
>JAFTYI010000022.1 GCA_017464815.1 Bacteroidaceae bacterium
GGGGCTAATGGGGATTCAGGGGGGGGGATGGAGGGGAAGGGGTCGCGATGGGAATCGCGGGGCGGGACTTTTGCACAGGACGGGGGAAGGGGTTTTATCTGACGGGGGAGGATGGTTTTGCAGGTAGGGGAGAAAATTCTCAGGTAAGAGAAGAAAAAAAGGAGAAGCAAGGATTCTTTTGGAGGGAGAGGAAGAGGTAAAGAGAACGAGGCAAAATGACTATATGAAAGGACACATAGCTTAATTAAGCATAAATCTATTTATTTTTACGACATTTTGCTCATTATGCTGTAATTTTTCGTATCTTTGCGGCCTCATTTGAAAAGGAGAAGAAAAAAAAGAGCATAGTAAATGAAGCAAAAAAACGATATACCGGCTGTAATGTTAATCTATACTGGAGGAACTATCGGAATGATAGAGAATCCGGAAACTGGGGCTTTGGAAAGCTTCAATTTTGAGCATTTGCAGAATCACGTACCGGAATTGAAACGCTTCAACTATCACATCGCAACATATCAATTCACACCCACGATTGACTCATCAGACATGGAGCCTGCCCTATGGGCAAAATTGGTGCATATCATCAATGACAACTACGACCGGTTTGACGGTTTCGTTATCCTCCATGGCACTGACACAATGGCTTACACGGCTTCTGCCTTGAGTTTCATGTTGGAAAACCTCAGCAAACCGGTGGTGCTGACAGGCAGCCAATTACCCATCGGGACCCTACGCACTGACGGCAAGGAAAATCTGATTACGGCCATTGAGATTGCTGCGGCCAAACATCCCGACGGACGACCTATTGTACCAGAAGTAACCATTTTTTTCGAAAACTGTCTACTGAGAGGGAACCGCACAACCAAAAGCAATGCGGAGGGATTCAATGCATTCAACTCGTTCAATTACCCGACATTGGCTCATGCCGGCATACACATCAATTATGCCCTTGACCATATCCGCCAACCTAACCCTGAACGTCCGTTGAAGCCACATTTCTTGTTTGACACCAACGTGATTATCCTCTCGCTATTCCCAGGCATACAGGAAGCCATCATTGACAGCGTGTTACACGTGCCAGGGTTAAAAGCCGTGGTAATGAGGACATTCGGCTCGGGAAATGCGCCGCAAAAGGAGTGGCTGATAAGAAAATTAAAAGAGGCGACCGAACGGGGGCTCGTGATTGTAAACATCAGCCAATGCATGTCGGGAGCCGTTGAAATGGGACGCTACGAAACAGGCATCCATCTTGCAGCCGCAGGAGTTATCAGCGGATATGACAGCACGGTGGAGTCGGCCGTCACCAAACTGATGTTCCTTTTAGGACATGGGCTTTCACCTGAGGAAATCAGAATGCAGATGAACCAATGCTTTGCTGGAGAAATCACAACCAACAGATAAGGAGAGCATTCATCATCCGTATCACCTAAAAAAAGGAAAGGGATTGTTGCTGAACACACCAGCACAATCCCTTTTCTTTAATCATCCAATCTACGAGGAGAGAAGTACTCGTCTACCCTTTTTTAATCACGAAGGCGAAAAGACGATGCTCCCAAAATAACCGACGCCTCCTTCTTTCGAATGGCCAAGAAAGCCATAAACAGGAGAATCAAGACTACAACAGGAGCCGCCAAAGCCCACAAAGTGATATCAGACAAAAGGACATCCAAACGACTCTTATAGCAAAAGTAGAATGCCGCATAGGTCGACAAAAAACCTACCGTCACCAACATTGTATAAATCGTCATGCGCTTCTGTAAATCGTAGTTTTGGAAAAACGCCAAAAACAGGGTGAACAACGACAACAATGAGATGCCTATTGCCAACACCATCAAAGCCCAAGGAGCATTGCTGACGACTTCGCCAGTAGCACTATCGGACAGACTCCAACAGGTCAACTCGTAAGAAGAGGCACTATCGCGCACAACAAAACTCGCCAAGCGGCTCTGTGAGACAATTGCCATCAGCACGGCTGACACCAACAGATACAAGCGTTGAGCCATACAATCGGATTAGAAATTGATGTTTGCCTGCATTTTCTCCTTTTCCTTTGCGGGATTACGGAAGTAAACCTTGTGCTCGGCATATTCCTGAGCCGCAATCAAAGAGGGTTTGGGCAACTTTTCATAGAAACGAGAGATTTCAATCTGTTCGCGATTCTCAAACACCTCTTCCAAGCTGTCGTTATATGAAGCAAACTCGGAGAGTTTCTTTGAAAGCTCACCTTTGAGATCCGCTGAAATCTGGTTGGCACGCTTGCCAATGATGGCAACAGTTTCGTAGATATTGCCTGTGTCTTCGCACAAATCCATCAAATTACGGGTAACGGTATTCGAGGGGGCATTTGTCTTTTTGTAATCCATATATTTTTTCTTTTTTAGATAATTGATAATTCTATGTTTTCAATCGCTATTTTTATTCTTCATCGACGTTTCCGTTCGATTCTTTATTGATTTTCTTCAGCATCTGGTCAGCCTCTTCCATGTATTCGCTTTCAGGATAATCATTCTTGAATGCGTAATATTCGTCCTGTGCATCGCGCATACGTTCGTGTTTCTTTTCATCCACACTCTGCATAGCCATCTGATACTTGGCTCGCAGAATCAATATGGCAAACTCCTCACGTTGGAGGCAATAAGGATAGTCTTTGAGGGCATTTTGTGCCGTGATGACACACGATTCGTAGTTGTTTGCGTTCGCTTGTGCAGAAGTCGACGAGAAGTTGAAATTTCCCGTATAAGGCCCCAAGTTATAGTACAGCTTGGCTGTTTCATACTCTTTCTGTGCCAAATTGTTTTGCAAATCGTACAGCATATTGTGAACGATTTCGTTCTTCTTGCTCTGAGGATAATACTCCAAGAAGAGCTGCAACTCCTTGATGGCCTTCACCGTGGCCGTCTGATCCAAACGTGGCTCAGGCACCGACATGTACAAGGTCTTACCCGTGTAGTAGCGTGCCTCTTCGGCGTACACTCCCCTTGGATAGTTGTTGTAGTAGGTCGTGAAATAGTGCGAAGCCGTTTCGTAGTCCTCCATGCCATAGTAGCACATGCCGACCATGAAGAGCGTCTCCTCGGCCTTATCCGTTCCCTTCATGATGGAGATAAGCTCGTCCAAAATGACGGCAGCTTTTGAATACTTTCCTGACATGTAGTACTCCTTTGCCGCCTCATACTTATACTCGTAATCGGTACTTTTCAATATCTTATTGTAGGTGTTGCACGAAGTCAACATCCACAACAATCCGAAACAAATTCCTATATATTTCTTCATCACACTTTCAAAATAGCGTGCAAATTTACGGATATTCAGTGAATTAAGCAATCAAATTGATATTTTTTAATATTCCGCTTCGTATTTCTCGAAGGAAAACGTCGTGGCATCCAAGGTGCGACACGATAGTTTCTTGTTTGCTTGGTACCTCTGTTTCAACTTGGTATACTTCTTCTGCAACTTGCTTTTCTTTTCAGAGAAAAACACCGTACACGTGCGATTCGGCAGGTTTTCAGCATTCTCGAGATAGCCTTTCAGCTGATAACTATACAAGCTGCGTCCTTCCAGAAAGCCTTTCTTGACCAAGCCTATGCCTTGAATCTCTTGAATCTCAGTAAAGTGCATAATAGAGTCGCCAAATGCCGTTGCTACTCCAAAGATGTAGACTGTTTGTGTATCCGCCGACTTGTCTCCCTTAGCCCAAAGTGTCTCCGAGCCGAGAAACAGGGCGCATACAAAGATTGCAAATTGTATAAAAAACTTTTTCATTCACCTATATTTTATTTCATACTTACCTACGTTCACAACTATGTCCCCAAGAATGGCTTCAGCAACTTGTTATATTCGCCCAACCTCAGTTTCTTCAGCGTCTTTTCCTTTATCTGCCTCACCCTCTCGCGACTCAAGTTCAACCTGACGCCTATCTCCTCAAGTGTTTTCTCTGACTGGCCAATGCCATAAAACATGCTGAGGATGGCTCTTTCCCTTTCGGGCAGACAAGCCAACGTGCGATGCACTTCGGTTCGCAGGGATTCCTTATCGAAGACGCCATCGTCCACCGGCGCTCCCTCATCGGGCAAGACATCCAACATCGAATTCTCTTCGCCCTCGTAAAAAGGAGCCTCCAGGCTCATGTGGCGTCCCGACACTTTCAGGAGTTCCTCCACCTGCTCGGTTTCCATATCCAAAAGTTCGGCCAACTCAGCCACCGACGGATTCCGCTCATTCTTCTGCTCAAACTTGGAGAAGGCGCGGTTTATCCGATTCAGACTACCCACCTGATTCAATGGCAAACGGACAATCCGCGACTGCTCGGCCAAGGCCTGCAGAATGGATTGCCGAATCCACCACACGGCGTAGCTGATGAACTTGAATCCGCGTGTCTCATCAAATTTCTCTGCGGCCTTTATCAACCCGACGTTTCCCTCATTGATGAGGTCGGGCAGACTCAGTCCTTGGTTCTGATACTGCTTGGCCACAGACACGACGAAGCGCAGATTTGCCCTTGTCAACCGCTCCAACGCGCGCCGATCGCCCTTGCGGATGCGTTGTGCCAACTCTGCTTCCTCTTCCACCGTGATCATCTCTTCGCGCCCAATCTCCTGCAGGTATTTCTCCAGTGCGGCGCTTTCACGGTTGGTTATGCTTTTGAAAATTTTCAGTTGTCTCATGCATAGACAACAAATTTTCTGTGCAAAAGTACTATTTTATATTGGATTTATCTCGAATTTCACCTTTTTTATCATGCAAAAAGCTCATAATTGTCGAAAACGGACAAAATATGCATCATGCACAAAATGGTGTTCACACCTCAATCAGTGCACCATCGTAGGCGAGATGCACGCCGGAGGGCAATGTCTTCTCCACCTCGGCATGAAGGCCAATCTGGTGACTCATGTGGATGAACCACGTCTGCTTGGCGCCCACGCGACCGGCCATCTGCAAGGCGTCGGCAAGGCTCTGATGAGTGTCGTGCGCCTCGTGGCGTAGGGCGTTCACTATCAAGCAGTCAAGCCCTTGCAAGAGATCCCACTCTTCGTCGGGAAGTGTCTTGAGGTCGGTGATATAAGCCAACCGTCCGATGCGATAGCCAAGGATGGGGAGCCGGCCGTGCATCACCCGCAGGGGCACAACCTCTATACCTTTTATATATATAGGCACGTGCGGAGCAATTTCGTCCACGGTGATGCGAGGGATGCCCGGATAGGGATTGGGACGGAAGCAATAGGGGATGCGTGTGCGGATGTCGTTCACCGTCAGTGCATCGCCGTAGAGGGATATGTCGCCAAAGGCACAATAGGGACGCAGGTCGTCCACTCCACCCACGTGGTCGTAGTGTTCGTGAGTGAGAAGGACGGCATCGATGGGCCGGAAGTCGTCGTAGCGAATCATCTGCTCGCGGAAGTCGGGGCCACAATCAATCAAGAGGCGCACGCCATCGACCTCCACCATGGCTGAAGCGCGCAAGCGCCGGTCACGAGGGTCGGCCGAGGTGCAGACGGCGCACCGACATCCGATTTGTGGCACTCCTGTGGAGGTGCCGCTTCCGAGTATGGTCACTTTCATCATACCTTAATAATATAATTGCTTAAACCCCAAAAATCAACTTATAATATTCACTTCGGGATAAATCTCCACTCCGAACTTCTCCCTCACGTCGTGGCGGACGGCTTCGCTCAAGTCCATCACTTCGCGCCCGGTGGCTCCTCCCAAGTTGACGAGCACCAAGGCCTGTTTGTCGTGTACGGCCGCGCGCCCAAGGGAGCGTCCCTTCCATCCGCATTGCTCAATCATCCATCCGGCGGGGATTTTCACGCGTTCATCGTCCACTTCATAGAATGGCACTTGGGGATAATCCTCGCGAATGCGCTCCATCACCTGGCGAGAGACGACGGGATTCATGAAGAAACTGCCCGCATTGCCCACCACCTGAGGGTCGGGCAATTTGCTTTCGCGAATGTTGATGACGGCTTGGCGGACATTTTCGAGGGAGACCTCGCCACCCATGTGCTCAAGCTCGGCGCGAATGTTGCCATAATCCAAGTGAAAGAGGGGCTTCTTCTGCAAGCGGTAGGTCACGTGAGTAATCACGAACCTCTTCCCCAACGGTCCTTTGAAGGCGCTCTGACGATAGGCGTAGCCACACTCCTTGACGCTGAACACGTAAGGTTGGCCCAAGGTTGTCTCAACCGTCTCCACCTCCACAATCAGGTCCTTCACCTCCACACCATAAGCACCGATGTTTTGCACGGCGCTGGCTCCCACTTCGCCGGGGATAAGGGAGAGGTTCTCCATGCCTCCCCACCCTTGACTGACGGTGTAGGCCACCAGCTCGTCCCACACTACGCCGGCACCTACGCGCAAGTGGAGACAGGTGTCGTCCTCATGCACCACTTGCCACCCTTTGATGGCCGAATGCATGACGACTCCCTTGTAGTAGTCAGAGGCGAACAACAGGTTGCAGCCCCCTCCGATGTGAATCCAAGGGAGCTTTGCCCACTCAGTTTTCATGAACATGAGCAACGTGCGCAACTCGCTCACCGAGGCGTACTCCACCCAATGGGCCGCCTTCACGTCCATACCAAACGTATGGAGGGATTTCAATGAATAGTCAGTGCAATGTTTCACTTTATGAATTATTAATTATGAATTCTAGATTATGAATCATGAATGTCATGCGACACCTTAAACCTTAAACCTTAAACCTTAATCAATTACTCATGTCCTCAAACCTCGTGAGCATCCATTCGCCATCGATGCGACGGAAGTAGGAGGTGGTGCTGAAGTTTCCTCCCAAACTCTTGCAGGTGAGAATTTTCCTTTTCGGCCGGCGCGAGGGCTTCACGCCATAATCGACGTTCACCAACAGGTGCTCGGGCAACATCGGGCGGAAGGCAAACCATTGCTCCATGTCGATGTTGGCCTCCAGGATGTTGAAGTCGTCCTCGGGGTCAAGGGTGACGAACGTCATGGGGTCGTTCACGTGGAGGCTCTGAAAGAGGCTATCGGCCACAAAGCGGTGATAGAAGGTGAAGAAGTCGCGATGCTTGTAGGAGGCCATCTCCGCCTCGTGCATCTTGAGGAGGCGCCAACATCCGCCAATCTTCTCGAAGAGGAAGGTGCGCACCTGACCCGCCTTCACGTCCACACACTCCACATGAGCCTTCCTCATGGCGGTGTCGCGCTCGGCTTCCATCTCAGCATCACGTTCGAAGAGGGTGTAGTAGATGTCCGTCAACCCCAGCAGGTTCAAGGAGGCCCACTCCTGCTCGCCGACCAAGGTCTCCTGCCCTTTGCGAAGACAGGGAAGGGGGAAGTCGATGCGATGTTTCTGCATCATCGTGTCGGCACAGAATTCATGGAGAAACTCCTCGAAAATTCCGTCCTCACCTGAAAAAACTTTTTCCTCAACGGGGGAGAAAAAAAGTGAGTCCGAATCCACCTCGGCCAACGTGTCGGCCACGGGCACCACGGAGAATGCAGGAGGAGCGGATGCCTCCGGCTTCTGCCTCACACAAGCGGCGCAACAGAGCAACACCGCCACACTTATTCCCCAAAGAAACTTCATTTTTCCCATGACTTCAATCACAATACTGACGCACACCAAATGTGAACATACCTTAACCCAAGGATGAGCCTACCTTAACCCAAGGCTAAGCCAACCTTACCCCAAGGGTGGGCTTGCCTCATCCATAGGGCGGAAAAGGGGCGCTTCACGACGGTGATTTGTCCATACAAAACACTATAGTTCCAAATTTATCCGCAAAAGTAACGCTTTTTTCGGTTTTAATGGTTAACTTTGCGGCGTTTTTGCAAAATTGAACAAACAATTATCCGTATATGATACAAAAAATAGAGCAATTACTTGCCGAAATCGAAAATTTGCAAGCCGGCAATGCCGAAGAGCTGGAGGCTTTGCGCATCAAATACCTGAGTAAGAAGGGAGCCATCAACGACCTGATGGCCGACTTCCGCAACGTGCCCGCCGAGCAAAAGAAAGAGGTGGGCATGAAGCTGAACGAGCTGAAGACCAAGGCTCAGGAGCGCATCAACACACTGAAGGAAACCTTTGCCAACCAGGACAATGGCACCAACGAGCTTGACCTCACCCGCACGGCTTACCCCATCGGATTGGGCACACGCCACCCGCTCTCCATCGTGAGAAACGAAATCATCGACATCTTCGCCCGCCTCGGATTCAGCATCGCCGAAGGACCTGAGGTGGAGGACGACCTGCACGTGTTCACCAAGCTGAACTTTGCCGCCGACCATCCCGCACGCGACATGCAGGACACCTTCTTCATCGAGCAAAACGCTGAGGACGTGACGAAGAACGTCATCCTGCGTACCCACACGAGCAGTGTGCAGGTGCGTGGTATGGAGAGCATCCCCGAGCCTCCCATCCGCATCCTCTGCCCCGGCCGCGTATACAGAAACGAAGCTATCAGCTACCGCGCCCACTGCTTCTTTCACCAGATTGAGGGACTCTACATCGACAAGAACGTGTCGTTCACCGACCTGAAGCAGGTGCTCCTGCTCTTTGCCAAGGAGATGTTCGGCAACGAGACGAAGATTCGCCTGCGCCCCTCATACTTCCCCTTCACCGAGCCTTCGGCCGAGATGGACATCAGTTGCAACATCTGTGGCGGAAAGGGTTGCGCCTTCTGCAAACACACCGGTTGGGTGGAAATCCTCGGTTGCGGCATGGTCGACCCCAACGTATTGGAAGCCAGCGGCATCGACAGTAAGGTCTATAGCGGCTACGCCTTCGGACTTGGCGTCGAGCGCATCACCAACCTGAAATATCAGGTGAAGGACCTCCGCATGTTCTCAGAAAACGACATCCGCTTCCTGAAGGAGTTTGAGTCGGCCAACTGATAAACATTAGGCACGGATTACACGGATTACACGGAAAAACCGCCTTAGTTATGACAAGGTAAAACCGTGTAATCCATGCAATCCGTGCCTAAAGCATAATCCCCTATGAAGAAGCAAGAACTCTATGACCAAGTGACCGCCTACTTCCAACAGGCAATGCCCGTGGCCGAGACGGAGCTGAACTACGAGACCCCCTTCCAACTCTTGGTAGCCGTCATCCTCTCCGCCCAATGCACCGACAAGCGGGTCAACATGGTCACCCCTGCCCTCTTCCACGACTACCCCACCCCCGAGGCATTAGCGACCAGCACACCCGAGGTCATCTTTGAATACGTGCGTAGCGTCTCCTACCCCAACAACAAGGCCAAGCACCTGGTGGGGATGGCACAGATGCTGATGCAGGAGTTCAATGGCGAAGTGCCTGACAATCTGAACGATTTGGTAAAGCTCCCCGGTGTCGGACGCAAGACAGCCAACGTGATGCAAGCCGTCGTGTGGGGACGCGACGCCATGCCCGTGGACACCCACGTCTTCCGCGTGAGCCACCGCATCGGCCTCGTCACCGACAAACACACCACCCCCTTGGCCGTAGAGAAAGAACTGGTGAAACATTTCCCCCAAGGCATCATCGCCACCGCCCACCATTGGCTCATCCTTCATGGTCGCTACACCTGCACCGCCTTGCGCCCAAAATGCGAATCATGCGGTCTCCGATTGCTATGTAAACATTACAAAAAGACAAACGCCATAAGCAAGATGGAGCAAAAAGCATCCAAATAGGAGGCAAAAATTGACAATTTGGCGGATTTTCTTTCGCCTTTCAAAAAGAATAAGCTACCTTTGCCAAGGTTTTAAGACAAGACATTTATACGTAAAACAACATCATAATTAAAAATTAAAAACAATTATGCAGACAATTGACAATTTCAACTTTGCCGGTAAGAAGGCAATCGTGCGCGTTGACTTCAACGTGCCCCTGGACGAAAATGGTAAAATCACCGACGACACCCGCATCCGCGGTGCGTTGCCTACTCTGAAGAAGATTTTGGCCGACGGTGGTAGTGTCATCATCATGTCACACATGGGTAAGCCCAAAGGCAAAGTGAATGCAAAATATTCGTTGAGCCAGATTGTTGACGCCGTGTCTGAGAAGTTGGGCGTAGCCGTTAAGTTTGCCCCCGATTGCGCCAAGGCCGCTGACGCAGCCGCTGCTTTGCAACCCGGTGAAGCCCTGTTGCTTGAGAACCTCCGCTTCTATGGCGAAGAAGAGGGCAAGCCCGTAGGCATCGACAAGGAAGATCCCGCTTACGAAGAGGCCAAGAAGGCCATGAAGGCCAGCCAGAAGGAGTTTGCCAAGACATTGGCCAGCTATGCCGACTGCTACGTGAACGATGCCTTCGGTACCGCTCACCGCAAGCACGCTTCAACCGCCGTTATCGCCGACTACTTCGATGCCGACCACAAGATGCTCGGCTACCTGATGGAGAAGGAAGTAACCGCCGTTGACAACATCCTGAGCAACATCAAGCGCCCCTTCACCGCCATCATGGGTGGTTCAAAGGTTTCAACCAAGATTGGTATCATCGAAAACCTGATGGACAAGGTGGACAACCTCATCCTCTGCGGTGGTATGACCTACACCTTCGCCAAGGCTATGGGTGGTGAAGTCGGCCAGTCAATCTGCGAAAACGACAAGCTCGACCTCGCTCTCAGCATCATGGAGCAGGCAAAGGCCAAGGGCGTGAACCTCGTATTGGGTACTGACTGCGTTGCCGGTGACGACTTCAAGAATGATTGCAACACTCAGATTTGCCCTGCCGGTGCTATCCCCGCAGGTTTCGAAGGTCTCGATGCAGGTCCCGAAAGCCGCAAGGCATTTGCCGCCGCTATCGAACCCGCCAAGACAATCCTTTGGAACGGTCCTGCCGGTGTATTCGAAATGGACAACTTCACCGCCGGTAGCCGAGCTATTGCCGACGCCATTGCCAAGGCAACTGCCAACGGAGCCTTCTCACTCATCGGTGGTGGCGACTCTGTAGCTTGCATCAACAAGTTCGGCATGGCCGACCAGGTATCCTACATCTCAACCGGTGGTGGTGCTCTGCTCGAAGCCATCGAAGGCAAGGTTCTCCCGGGTATCGCAGCTATCAAGGGATAATATACACTCCTTGACATAGTATAACACATCATAGGCGCGGATTACGCGGACATCACGGACATACTTTTTCACACCAATGAAAAAAATCCGTGCAATCCGTGTAATCCGCGCCTTAATTTTGTGCATATTTGGCCACTTATTCGTATCTTTGCACACTATTATGAACAAGAGAAGGAAAATGAAACATCTGTTAAGCCTTGCCGCCATGCTTCTGTGTAGCATGAGCACCTTCGGCCAACAACTGCACAAAGGCATCACCTACAACGTTGAAAGCAGCGTTGCATGGAGTAATGGGGACGACTTTGCCCCCTTTTGGTTCACCGCCAACCGTCATGGACTTTTCTCCACCGATGCCAGCAGTGGTTACTTGAAAGCCGGACTTTTCCGCTCAACCAATCAAGATAACGACCGCCAATGGCGACACGGCTATGGCCTTGAGTTAGCCGCGGCATACAACCACACCTCGACCTTCATCGTGCAACAAGCCTACTACGACATCGCCTGGAAAGGCATGCAACTTAGCATCGGTAGCAAAGAGCGCCCTTCAGCCTTGAAGAATCCCCTGCTCAGTAGCGGTGGCCTCATCTTCGGCACCAACGCACGCCCCGTGCCTCAAGTGCGCTTCGAACTGCCCGAATACATCACCATCCCCGGCACAGCCAACTGGCTGCATATCAAAGGTTTCCTCGGATATGGCATGTACACCGATAACAATTGGCAACGCGACTTCGTAGCCCCCCAACAACGCTATACCTTGGACGCCCTACACCACGTAAAAGCCGGCTACCTGAAGATAGGAAACGAAGAGAAGTTCCCCCTCTACTTTGAAGGCGCCCTTGAGATGGCCACCCAATTTGGCGGACACGCCTATAACGTCACATGGTACGACCGTAAAGGCGAAGGCGGAGGAGTCAAAAGGAACGATTTCAAGATGGGAAGCGGCATCAAGGACTTCTTCGAAGCCCTCATCCCCATGGGAGGCGACGCCACCGATGGCGAGACATCCGACGGTGAAAGCTATGCCAACGCCTCGGGCAACCACATCGGAAGCTGGCACTTCTCGCTCACCTACGACCCGGGAGACTGGAAAGTGCGTGCCTACTACGAACACATGTTCGAAGACCACTCCATGATGTTCTTCGAATACGGTTGGGAAGACGGATTGGCAGGTCTCGAAGTGACCCTCCCCAAGAACCCCTTCGTACACACCTTCCTTTATGAATTCATGAACAGCAAAGACCAGTCGGGCGCCGTCTACCACGACCACACCCCTGAAATCCCCGACCAAATCAGTGCCATCGACGACTACTACAACCACCTGCTTTACACCGGATGGCAACATTGGGGCATGAGCATGGGCTCGCCCTTCTTGCTTTCACCCATTTACAACCAAAGCAATCATCCCAACTTCTATCATAACATTACGGGAAGTCTCAAGTTCCACTACAACCGCGTGCAATCCCACCACTTCGGCATTTGCGGTTCGCCAACTGATGGACTTGACTATCGCCTGCTGGTATCGCATAGCAAACATTGGGGAAGCTATGCCCTGCCACTCATCGACACCGAAGAGCAGACATCAGCCTTGTTAGAGGTCTCCTACGCCCCCACCCGGTGGGACGGATGGCAAGTGAAGGCGTCAGCCGCATACGACCACGGCAACACCCTCATCGGCAACACCTTCGGCGGCATGCTCACCGTAAGCAAGCATGGCATACTCACCCACAAATGACACCAACAGTTACGAACACCCATTTAGCAATGAAAAAGATTCTATACAGCATCCTTGCCGCATGTGCATTTGCATGCACCACTTCGTGCGGCGACTTCGACATCAATGGCGACCTCGACGGCATGTGGCACCTGCGCACCGTGGAGACATTGGCCGACAATTCCATCGAGAATGTCAAGGAACAGTGTGTCTACTACTCTGTCCAACAGAGCCTCATCACCGTAAAGCGCCTGTACAAGCAAAACAGTGAAGAAAAATACAAGCAGCACATTGGCCGTTTCATCCATGCGGGAGATTCATTGATTCTGCACAACTTCCGTGTGTTTCAAGACGAATCGGTGATTGCCACCAACGAAAGTTTGCGTTCTTTCTACCTCGATGCCACCACCTCGCGCTATGCAGTCAAGAAGCTGAATGCCGATGAAATGGTGCTTCGTTCAAACCTGCGCGAACTCACCTTCAAGAAATTCTAAAAAAAGAACCTTTTTTATATAATAAAAACAAAGAAACGGAGTTATTAGAGTATAACAAGCTTCCAACAGATAAGACAACAACTATGTATAAAGATGCTATGTCGCCTTTGGCGCGTTGTGTAAAGCGTTTGATTGATATTCTCGCATCATTCTTTGGAATGGTGCTCCTCTCCCCATTCTATTTAGCCATCTGGTTGGCCATCAAGATTGAAGATGGCGGCAAGCCCATCTTCTCCCAAGAGCGCATGGGTTACAAGGGCAAGCGTTTCACCATCTACAAGTTCCGCTCCATGATTGTAGAGTCCGAAGACAATGGTGTGCCCCAGCTCTGCCAGGAGAAGGACGACCGTCTGACTCGCGTGGGCCGTTTCCTGCGCGACCATCATTTGGACGAGCTTCCCCAGCTTTGGAACATCTTCACGGGCGACATGTCACTCGTAGGCCCCCGCCCCGAACGCCCCTACTTTGCCGAAAAGATTATGGAGCAGAACTCCGACTACCAGTACGTCTACCTGATGCGCCCGGGAATCTTCTCTCCCGCCACCCTCTACAACGGTTACACCGACACGATGGAAAAGATGCTCGAACGCCTCCGCATGGACCTCGAGTACCTCACCCACCGCTCCATCGGTTACGACTTCAAGATTATCTTCCTGACCGTTGCTTCCATTGTGACGGGGAAGAAGTTTTAAGGAAAAGAGGACAACAGCTTCTAAAATACCTAATTTTAGTTCATCCTCTTTTCATCTTAGAGACAATGGAGGATAACAATTCTTTCATCTTTTCTTTTTCCCATGCAGTCAAACAAAGAACGTAGGATAATATCCCTAAAACGATGGTACTTGATATTGTACTGACAAATAGCTTCACCCAATTATTTTGGCATAAAGCGGCCATATTGGCAGAAACAGCAAAAGCAACCAATATAATTGACACACACGGCAAAACATGTCTAAATATGAATCCCTTAACAGGAAAGTCTGCATCTTTTCGTGCAATATAAGTCCTTATAAACAACCCCACTATTTCTTCTATTATAATACTATATATAATGTAAACATAAGAAAATCCGCATTTAAACAAAATGTACGCTACAGGTATCGGCAATATGTGCATCGTACCTATAATCAAATGTTGCCTTTTGATACGTCCCACACTCTCCAATGCTATCTGTAATCCTATTGAGAGTTGTCCAATGAGCGTAATAATCAGGAATCCACGACAAAACTCCAATGCGCCATAAGGAATTTCGGCCAACCATACATCCAATACTAAGGGCATGTTAATGTACAATGGAATAATCACCAACGAAAGCATTAAAGATGTCAAGCGAGAAGTAGAATTAGCCAACTTTATCATTTTCAGATGTTCCCCTGCCCCCTCACATTTCACGATATGTGGACGCATGGGACGCACTGCAGAATTAGCAAAGAATAACAAGAAGGAGTTCACCTGCTGGGCCACTCCATATCCTGCATTTATCAACAACCCGAAAAATTTGTTCAATAAAATGGCTGCTCCTTGGTAACGAGCCAGAGAACATCCGACCCCAATAAGATTCCATCCGGCAAAACTCATCATGTTCTTTATCAATTGGTAGTCTCGTACCCTATGCCACACATAATTGGTTTCTTCATACTGCTTACGGCTATAGAAACGTTTTCCGAGAAACGCTATCAAGCTTGCACACATTATCAAGACTGAATAGGTAATCAAGCGTTCACCATTAATATTCAGCACAACCACGGCTGCCCCCAACTTGCACACAGCCTCTAAAACATTGATACCTGCTATCACAAAGATATCCTCATGTGCATTAATCGTAGCTTCATAAGGGACAGAAAGCACTGTACATACAACCCCTGCAATCATACATAATAGAACCACAACAGCCTCATTTTGTAAATCTCGCGGGATATCCAGCCAATAGTGAATAGCAGGAAGCCCTACCCCCAACAATAAAATCCCTAAGAACAATGCAACAACAGCATGAATCACCGTACTATTATAAAAAATTTCCTTTACCTGCACTTTATCATCAGCCCCTAACGAGAAAGAGAGGTAACGCTGAGTTGCATTAGCCATAGCCACATTTACAAAGGAAAGCATCAGTACCATACTTGTCAATAATGTGTAGACAGCATAATCCCGTTGCCCCAAGGCTTCAAGCACAAATCGTGTCCCCAACAAAGTAACCAACATGGTTACAACCATATTGGCATACAGAGCCACTGTATTATATGCAATCCGATGCGCTTTGTCCATAAACAGGTCACTTCATATCTTTTTCCAAAAATGCTGTGAATGCGGCAAAACCATTATTGGCTATTTCACGAGCACGTTCCCCATTCTTCTCATCAGCTGTTATCCGATGAGTCATTTCCATTACCCGGTTTATAAACTGTTCCATTCGGGTTTCGTCAAGGGGAGAACCATCAAAGAGCTCCAATATATTGATGTCTTCCAATCCCAACATATCTGTTACACCTTTCATCTTATGCTCGTAACACAGCGAGATGAATGGACAGTCCTGATTGATAGAAAAAATAACCGAATGATAACGGGCACCTATCAGGAACTTTGCTTTAGATATAATGTTTTGCTGAATATTGGACCCATATTGTTCTTCAAGTACTACCACACGCTCAGGACAATCCGACTCTTCACGGATACGGCTGAACAATTTGTAACCATCCGGCAACGCTACAACATAACCGTAATGCACCGTTTGAGGCAACATGGCAATCTTCAAGTTGGGATACTCCTTCAGCAAACGGTTTGCCAACCTCACCCAAAATCCGCGAATCTCATCAAAGGTATATTGCTTAAAGTCGTGATGCCATGCCAATGAATTAGGGACTAACACCAAATAATCATCAGTGCCTATCTGATTGGTAAACGATTCAGGTGCCATCTCGGGTGTATAATGTAAAAAGGCCGAGTCAATTGTAGGGACATAAGGAACCTTCAATTCTTTCGCCAACAACTGCGACTTGGCATCGCGCAAGGACAGAAAGCTGAAATAATGCAATAATTCCAAACTTTGTTTCTTGAACCGACGATTGAGCCACGTCCGCACAGGGAAAGGTCCTATAGAGCGTGCGAAATACAATATCTTCTTTTTTTTCTTTCTTGCCAAATGGAGCAATCCCAAATGAATCCAATTCTGAAAGCCCCCCAAGTCAATTCCACCAGGAGCGCAAATAACATAATCTGCATCCTGATAATAAGGTAACATTTTCCGTACCGTAGGTGAAGTATACAACATGAATGGAAGCCCCAACATCATCCACAGCTTTATCATTCGATGCGGGGCAAACAAACGATGCTTTGTCGGTATATTTATATACTCTACATTGGGACGCACAACACGCATTTCGTCCACCTCAATAGGTAATTTCTCAAAAAACAGGACTTGTATTTTCGCTTCAGGATAAGCCAATGACAGACGATTGACAAAAGCACGATGTGCCGACTCGTCGCCTCGGTTATTTATTGGTTGATCTATAATTAAAAATGTCATCTTTCTCTTTCATTTTTGTTATTACTACTTTCGCCCCAATATCTGATCAATCTTATACAAACATCTGCAACCATAAGTATAAAGGAAACAGTGCGCATCGAACAAGAACGATGAAGTTAGAACGGATTTTCTATACAATTTATTGTTCAGAACAGATTTTATCATCTTGGCAAACCACAAATGACGCAGATTATAATTCTTCCTCACCACAGTCCCATGCTGGGATTGCAAAAATTCCTTCTCCGACCTACATTCATAAGAAATCAATCCTTCATCAGCCATTCCATTCAGGATGGAGGCCATTCTCTCGCTCTTCACATGGCAGAATGTCCGTCCCAACTTCTCCAACGCTGGGGAATCAATGCCCCATGGGTCGGCTAATTTTATATCCGAAGCCGTTTCCCTATCTGCGCGGCAAAAGAAACAACGCGGCATAATAAACAAATGGGAATGGAAGATGCTCATCCAGACGGAATTGTTATTTGGAATCCTTATTGTCCCTCCATCGTTCAACGTAATACACACTCCCCCCGGCCAACCTTCACCACGATAACGGATAGAAGAAACGTCAGACTTTAAGACTCCTACACGTGTCAGCAGATACTCCGTAGCTTCAAACGTCTGTTGGGAAGAACAGGTCAATTCTACAATGTATGCCTCTATTCCTTCCTTGTCCAACAACGTTTTAATCGGATTCACTTGACACGGCAAAGCGAAACAAAGAAACGGACTTTTGATTTCCTCTATATGCTCACGGATGTATGCAAACAGATTGATTTCATGATAAATGCTTCCCGACACAGCATACTCTTCTGCCGAAGCGACAATGCGCGGCATATATTTCAACTGTTCGCTATCATACTCAAACGATATGGCAGACCTGATTCGTCCCTGGGTAAACAATCTGTTCACCAAAGTACTGCCAATACCTCCAGAAGTTGCTCTTTGACGAATTTCCGCATCATTTGAATAAGCTAATATTATGTCATTGCACTGTATCATAACCTCATGCTCGCATATTCCATATTTATGCGGCAAAAATAATCAAAAATTTCCAAAAGCCATGTAAGAAGAACTAAACTTTTGAATCAGTGCACACACATTTGGAATAATTCAAGCAAAGCATCACTTAATGACTATCTTCATCGTCTCTGCACCAACTTTCACAATAGCCACATCATTCACTTGCAAATTGGTATATACAATCGTTTCTTCGCCCACAGAGACCGCATAACCGACTTGCATCCCTGCCATATTGTAAACAGAAATAGGAGAACCATTAGGGACACCTTGAATGGTCAACTTACCTTTTTCTGTTTCAACCTTTAATGACGAAACTTTCCATACACTTTCTTCCATATTATCTGGTGCATCCCACTCTTTGATAAAAAAGAAATTCAGCCATCCCCTTCTCCTTTTGTATAAATCAGACGTACCCTCGGGCACATATAATGTGGCATAGTCATAAGCTGTCGTTGTAAAGGTCTCTTCGTCTATAGGGGTTAACAACGGATTGTTTATATATATTTCTTTCAAACTTTGACATCCCGCAAATGCATAATTACTAATTCTATCAGGGATGGTGATTGTTTCCAGATTGGCACAATGTTCAAAGGCATAACTGGAGATAGTTGCCCATGCAGGGATTTGTATAGTCTTTAACGATTGACAATAACTAAAAGCAAATAATCCGATTAATTTGACATTCAAAGGTATATCAATCTTTTCCAACGATGTACAACCAAGGAAAGTACCGTCTTCTATAGCCTTCAACTTTTCAGGGAGAATAACATTCTTCAATCTAGCACAGTTCCGAAATACGCCACTACCAATACTTGTTAAGTTGTGGGGTAAATCTATTGTCTCAAAAGCACATCCCTGAAAAACACATTCCTCCAATTTGGCCAATCCCAAAGGTAGGATTATTTGAGTAAGGCTCGAACAACCCGAAAAGGCATACTTCCCTAAATAAGCAAGACTTCCCGGAATATGAACATCATTCAACAATGAACAATCTGCAAAAGCATAATCATCTATACGCTCCAATCCTTCTGGTAATTTTATTTGTGCAAGGCTCGAGCAACCCGAAAAGGCATACTTCCCTAAATAAGTAAGACTTCCCGGAATATGAACATCATTCAACAATGAACAATCTGCAAAAGCATAGTCATCTATACGCTCCAATCCTTCTGGTATATCAATCGAACGGATAGACAAACCTCTAAAGGCTTGTTTTCCTATACTCTTTATACCTTTTGACAATTTTAATTCTGTCAAATTTACCGCTCCAGAGAATAATGATTCTGGAATATGAGACATTTTTGGAGGTAATGAGACATCATACAAACACGTCCAATTATGAAATGCTTTTATAGGCAATGTTTCTACATGATCCAAAAATGAAAGTGCCAATTCACTGGTAAAAGGAGGACAATTATCCGCATCCACAAATGTCACATTTTCTCCTAACACAAGCGTATCTACTCCACAACCATAAAAAACATGAGGAGGCATTATGGCATTATCATTAATAATAACCTTACTTATGTCACACCTCATGAACGGATTAAATTTCCCTTCCATACCCTCCAGATCCCACGTTTGATAATGATAGGTGACATTAGCTGGAATTTCTATCGAAGAGATATCAGTGCATGCAAAGGACATATAACCAATGCTCTCCAATGTAGGTGGTAATACTATGGAAGTTACTGAGTATTCCTTATCTACAGAAGAAAGGCGATCTCCCATCATCACTCTTATCATGATTTTCCCCGAGAAAAATGCAAAGTTCCCAATTCGTTTGACAACGTAATTCACCCCATTATGATTCACTTCACTTGGTATTGTTATATCTCCAGCATAATCACTTTTGATTGTCATCGTCCGAGAACTTTCCCCTGGTCCCGGAGTATCAGTACTATCCCTATACGTAACCTCCACTGCCTTCTGTTTTTCTGACAAAACATTGTAGTAGATGCCATCGACCTCAAAATCGTAAGCAAGGGCGGTTTTCACAGAACAACACAATAGTATAACCACGATAATCAATACATTAACAATCTGTTTCATTTCATTATCTGCATTAAAATTCACAACAATTCATCTTAATCTCAAGAATAAAGAACATCACCAATCTCGCGTATTTGTATATACTGGAAATCTGACCCACTCATTCATATCAACATCCGAGAATCCTGCCATATCTCCTTTCAACAAGGTTCGATAAGCGGGAGTAAAGCAACCTTCATTACTATATGTAGCTCTAACAAAGCCATTAAAATCACTACTAATGTAGATATAAACAATTTCATCAATTACTTTGTATTTAATTCCTGTTATCAATGCCTCATAAGTAGGTTCTCTATGCGGGCAATGCAACTTACTATCAGAATCATAATATGCCAATCTTATTTTTTCCTGTCCGCCTGAGAAATTATTAAACTCAACATCTACACAGCCCCATCCCGCATGAGCGGGTATAGTCCCTATTAAATAATACATTGGAGAATCTCCTTGAAAATTCATCCAACACGAAGCATTGGAGTCCTTTACAATACTCATTCCCGCATTTCCCAATACAGCCCCATTTACCAAATTGCTATCGAGATCCCAAATGATAGAATCTATTATATTGTTCCTAAATTGAGTCTGACACAAAGGTATATCAAATACTTTACCTAGACAAGGGAAATCATCATCATTTTGGTAAGTAAATTTAAAATAATTACTTTGTATACGTGCTTTTGAGTTTGTCGGCAAATCAACCTTTATAGCTGTCACACATCCATACATTTTTATATTCTCAAAATAATTATTGTTTATCCAGCTATGAACATCTGAATTTTCTGCTTGCATCGTATGTAACCTTAAAGCACATTTTGCACGATAAATATCCACACGATTGACACGCATATTATACACTCCGCCATTGTTATCTCTCACATATATTCCTGTTCCATTAAACACAGGGAATCCGGGATTTACCCATTCATTTCCGTTACGAACTAAAGGATACCTCATACCTATTATCACGTCTTCTATCACTATATGAGTCAGGCAACGGTCTCCATTTTCATGTTGTTCCTTTTGTTCAATTACATTTTTAGAATCTACAAGAATTGCAGAATGATTGAATTGATCAGCATTAATTGTGCCAGTAGTCAACGCATGGGCATTGATTCCAATAGTCAAATCCCTCAAAGTAGCCCCTGTAATCACCACAGCATTAGAATTGTGATTATGCTGTATTGTTGTTGCAAGTTTATTCACTCCACGAAGCGACATTCCGCGAGTAAGGGTAATCGTACCACTACAATAATAGCTACGACTACCCAATTGGACATTTTTGAATACAGTCAAAGCAGTATTCAACGCAGTAGTATCATCTGTTGTTCCATCGCCTAATGCTCCGAACCATTCTGCATATGCCCAATTAACCAACCAAGTTCCACTAATGGTAATATTCTGGAAAATTTTGTGCGGAGAAGCAACAATCATTGTCCTATTCCCAATCAATGTCCCATTACTAAGACTTCCTCCTTGAAAATCCAATGTACAATTCGCTGGGATTGTAATAGTATTATTGTTTAGACAATAGCATCGTCTACCCAATTGAACATTTTTAAATGCAGTCAAAGCAGTATTCAACGCAGTAGTATCATCTGTTGTTCCATCGCCTAATGCTCCGAACCATTCTGCATATGCCCAATTAATCAACCAAGTTCCACTAATGGTAATATTCTGGAAAATTTTGTGCGGAGAAGCAACAATCATTGTCCTATTTCCAATCAATGTTCCATTACTAAGACTTCCTCCTTGAAAATCCAATGTACAATTCGCTGGAATTGTAACACTCTCACCATTTAACGTATAATCACCTTGAATCACATAAATGGTGTCAACTCCATCACTAAAAACATTTTGAGCAAGTGCTCCACCTACAGATAATACCTCCCTTTTCATTGCTATTTGTATTAAGTTACACAATAATAAAAATTTCCGCCCGCAATATACGAAGAATCTATGAAACGAACAACTTATCAAATAATTTTCCTACAGAAAGAAACATTATTTAACAAACACACTGATTCCAAACAAGAGGATATAATCCCTATTTGTCAAAATAGAACCCACTATCAATAGTCCAACGCCCCATTTTACAACAATCTCAATTCCTTCTGAATGCCACGGATAAATGGAACGGGAACACCGGCTTCACTGGCAAAACGCTCCCATTGTGATGCCACGTGGACAATTTGTTCTATCATCTGTTCAGCATTGCTGACACCTACATTTCTTGCTACATCCAACAAATCTTTACGATTGAAGCCGTCCTGTTTCCCATTCAACGACAGCTGATGCCGTGCCGTCCATCGTCCATTGGGTGAATAGGAATAACAAAGGTCGTAAGCCGGTGCAAGGCTCCATTTCCCTTGCCGGTTCATTAAGAACGAAAAATTCTTGGTGTGGTCATCGTGATTGCACATCACCACATTGAATACCATGCGGCGATAAATCTGCTCCCGCTCGGGCATACCGAATTTCATTTTACGGAGAATCTCGAAAATTTGCTCGTAAGAATGACGCTGGTCTCTATCCATATGAGCTAATCCGGCCAATGTCTGCATATGCAACTTCTCCCCTTTGGCCATGCGGTCAAACCGACGGGTCATAAAGTGGTGCTGTTCCCCGTCAGACAGTAAACGGCATTCTGACATACTGATTCCACACTCCTTTGCCATCAGATAATAGGCATATTCTATGTTTCCTATTCCACGTGGATTATCTGACAACTGAGAATGCTCGGAATATGTGCCTCCATCAAACTTCAGCAACCAATATCCAAACCCTTCCGGTGCCTCGACTTGCCCTGAACGCACTTCACCAGTTTCATCATTGTAAGCAATGATTGCCTTTGGCTTGGCTCCTCCGGCAGAAGTACCCACCTTTAGGATGTCTACGACAGACTTGTCACTCTGCCTTAGTTTATCTTGAAAAACAGCCCGCTCGGCAAAAACAGATTCGGCAAGAGTTGTCAATTCATGCAGATGCACAACAGAAGACTCATCCAAACCTTCCACATGCCTGCTTGGCTCAAATTCCAACGCTCCCATAGCACGTTTACCGACATAACACAAACGGTCCAATGGAGTAACGCTCTGCATGGGAAGTCCCTTACTGGCGAACCATTCGTTTATAATTTGGTTACCGAAAGCATCAGGCAAACTATCAGCGACCAACCCAGGCAATCCACTGAAGCATTTGTTCCGATTCTGTAGGAACTGTTGTGGTGACTGCCCTTTTGACAAAGGCATGACAAGTGGAGAGACCTCCCATCCATTGCGCAAGAATCCCCTATCATATTCAAAGACGGCCGCTTCCTTATCACTATCCCAATACAGAGAACCTAGCAACTGCCCCCAAAGCCTTACATCTACAATCAATTCATCCATACAGCGAATCCTCCTCTTTTGCAGATTTCCGCACACGCTTCACTTGCCGGCCTTGCAATTTCTTTAATAGAATAGGACTGATTTTGGGGGCGGGAAAAGCCTCTTCCAGATACTCCAGCATGTCCAACGCACGCATAATCTTTATCAAATTGGCCACTGTGACGGACTTCCCTTTTTCAAGATTGGCGACCGTCAGACAGTTTGTGCCGGCTTGACGAGCCAACTCCTCCTGTGTCATATCCATACGGATACGAACAGTTTTCAAACGTTCACCCAATCTACGGATGATGGCAAGGTCACTCATTTCTGTCCACATAAGCCAATTCTTTTATGGTAATCCGCTGCAAAGATACAAAATAATCTCTATATTTTTATAGATTAACCCCAAAAATCGATGATAAACTATATATTTTTATAGGTTAATCTTATTATTTCTTACATCAAATTCTAAAAATTTTTCGCTTCACTTCTTCATTTCACATTGCGAAATGTATATTTCACGTCGTGGAATGTACATTCCAAATCGCGAAACGTACATTTCGCGACGTGAAATAAAAAAATAAGCAGGTTTTTCTTGCTTTCTCTATTTATTTTTTGTATATTTGCAGTGCATTGCAACACTTTTTCCTACTAACATTTCAGAATCAGCGAATATGGCAAAGTACATCAAGCAAGAAATCGTAGACCTGAGAGGCGAAGGGCAGACCAAAGCCTACTACCGCATGAAGACCATCCGCAACATAGGGATGGAAGAGTTTGTTGAAATCATGACCCGCCGGGGCGGACTGACGCGTGGCACAGCCATCTCGGCACTGATGCATGCCACAGAGACGCTAGGCGAGCTGATGGGAATGGGTTACACGGTGAGCATCGACGGGCTGGGCACCTTCAAAGCTACGCTGGGCCTGCGCCGATTCAAGGAGATGGACAGCATAGACGGCGATGACCCCAAGCGCAATGCACAGAGCCTGTGCGTGGACGGGGTGAACTTCAAGGCGGACAAGGAGCTAGTGAAGCAGGTGGACAGACACTGCAAGCTGGAGCGAAGCCACACGAGCCGCCTGCGCAAGTCGCCCTACACACGCGAGGAGCGGTTGGCACGCGCCCTGGCATTCATCGGGGAACAGGGCTTCATGCGCCTGAAGGACTATGTGCAACTGACCGGTCTGTCGCGCTCGACCGCCTGCCGCGAGCTGCAGGAACTGTGCAAAGACCCAAGCAGCGGCATAGACACCAGCGGACGGGGTGCACACAAGGTGTATGTGAAGAGAGAGGGGGGGGGATAAATGAATTGAACTGAATAAAAAAACAGAGGAGAGTGAAAAGGACTCACTCACCTCTGTTTTTTATGTAATTTACAATTTAGTCGAAAGTTTCGAGGATAGTATCTTGTTGTACATCTCCTTATATATGTTCACCATACGGTCAACAGTGAATTCTTCTGCATATATCTTTCTTGAGTTTTCAGAGAATCGTTGCATCACTTCTTCGTTGTTCAGTATATAGTTTATTTTTTCTGCAAACTCTACTGCCTGATTCTCGACAACAAATCCGTTCACACCGTTGCGAACTAACTCGCTGACACCACCTACATCGGATGCCACAATGGGTTTTCCCAAGCTCATCGCTTCGATAATCACGATGGGCAACCCTTCATAGTTGCTTGGTAAGATAAACAAGTCAGCAATGGAATTGTACATGGCTGCATTGGGAATGTTTCCCATGAAGAAAACATTCTCGGGATGATCTTTCACCTCGGTTTGATTGCCAATCCAAACGAATGCATACTGGGGCAACATGGAGGCCAATTCAAGGAAGATGGCACTATTCTTTTGTTCTCCAATACGGGCTATGCAAAGGATCGTTTTCTCATATTTCGATGGAATATTGAACGTAAGATTCGGCTCGATTTGTGGAACGGGATTCCCGTTGTACACGGTTGTCACCTTATGCTTTATGTTTTCATTCAAGAGATTTTTCTTGTCATACTTACTGACAGCCGCAATAAACTTGCAACGCCACTGCATCATCCGCTCGAGCCACAAGAATGCCCGATGCGCCAACCGGATGGAATCAAAGCCATGCACGGTGTAGACTATTTTACGAGCGGGGAAAGCTATTCGTCCCAACATGCCAGCCTTGGAGGAGTGCAAGTGAATAATGTCCGGCTTGTATTTCCAATAAAGTCTCCAGAAGTCATACAGTGTACACAAATCACTGAAGGGCGACAGGGCACGTTTCAAATGTTTGCAATGTTCTTGCTTTATATTGGGATTCAACATCATCCACATCTTACCATCACCTTCTCCAGAAGCTACTATAATTTCGTGTTCCTCACTGAGATTATTGGCAATGTTGGCCATTACGGCCTGTGCACCTCCCAACTCACACAGTGTTATCACTTGAAGTATACGCATATTATCTTTTATTCCTTGTCTATTTAGTGTTACAGCAAGATGTCCCTGAGCCATATTGCCAAATTCTCTGCAAAGATAATTCTATTTTTAAAAATAATACTCTTTCCAACGTATTAAGTGCATTTTATAGCCTGTTTTTATCAAAAAAGAGAGAAACAACGTACTCTTTGCACTTATTCAGGATTTATACCTTATTTTTCGCTTGAAATCTTCTCCGAACAGGTTCAAGAAAGACTTTGCTACGTCAAACACGTATAAAAATGCGTAATACATCTTTGCCTGAAATGCGGAACCACCATTTTTTCGAATCAGCAACATCAGTTCTTCCTTTTTCTTGGGAAGGGGGTCTGAGGTGACTCCTCCAATGCGGTACAACGCCAAATCGGCATCGACATACTTGAAGACTGCACCAGCGAGGTAATACCTACATAACAGTTCCAAATCCATCGCATAGCGAAAACGCACGTCAAAGGCATCATACTTCTGATAAGCCTGCCGTGTTATGAAGGTCGACTGATGTGCTACGTGTATAGTATAAGGTACCTTTGGAAATTTCATGGATGGTATTTCACGACATTTGTATTGGGTAATTTCATTCCACAGGATGGTATTTCCCCTAAAGACATCCACACCTTCTTCATAGGCTTCAGCCACTGCCTTCAAAGCTCCAGGCAACAACACGTCATCGGAATTCAATATTCCTATGACATCGCCAGTGGCAACCTTGATGCCTTTGTTGAATGCATCACTGATTCCTTCATCTTTTTCTGAAATCAGATAGGAAATGTGCTCACGATAACCATCAATGATACTCAGCGTAGAATCAGTAGAACCACCATCTATGATAATGTATTCCAAATTGGGATAATCTTGTGAAACCACACTTCTAAGGGTTTCATCCACCGTACGCTCGCTATTATAGGTAATTGTTATTATTGATATTTTTACAGGAATCATATTCTATGGAATTTATAATGTACCCAATAATACTGCCAGACGAAAATAAAGGTTTGTCGTCCCGTCACCACACGTAAAAGTTGGGTCGGTAAGCAGTTTCCACCACTCCTTCACCCCTTTGCGATAGTTGGTAAAAGTCGACAAAATCGACAAATTACGCTCACTCATTTCGGCAGAAAAGCCTCTCTCCAGTTCACATGCCGTACGATAACGACGATGCTCTTTTTTCTGAAGTATCCTTTTGACACGACGTGCCCAATCGGTTTTCATCGAAAGACCATTACCCACCACATTATTTCCATGCTGGCGATAAAGGATGTGTGGCACTTCATCGAAATAGACGAAAGCATCCGTAGCCTTGGCCACATCATACACCCAAACGTCGTGCATACAGATGTACTGGGGCTGGTAACTCATCAACAATGTGCGAAGTGCCTCATTCATCACGATGGTGTTGCCACCCACAAACTGGTAAATCAGCGACTCTTCAAATGTATGTTTCAAGTGCAGTTGTGGAGTCGGTAGAGGCTGCAATTGAGTGTCAACCAATTGTGTCTGTCCGAAATACATGCAGCGCTTACCAGCCATATGCTCGGAGTGCAAACATTCAACCGCGCTTTTCATTTTATCGGTCATCCAATAATCATCCTGATCAGCAAAAGCATAGAAGTCTGCCTTAGGAGAAGTTTGCAGTAAATCGAGGAATGCCTTGGCTGGGCCTAATGAGGAACCTTGATACCAGTCTAACAGACCTTGCTGCTTGTACTCTTCCAACAAAAGTTGCGTCCCATCCGTCGACCCGTCGTCGCGTACCCAGAGTTTTATCTGTACACCTTGTTGGGAACAGATGGAGTCAATCTGTTCTGGCAAGAATCTTTTGCCATTATAGGTAGCCATCAATATTGCGACTGTATACATCTTTCTTTTCTTTTTAATTTTTCCTCGTAAGAATAGGCAATCAATAACACAAGCATACCCGTTGATGACAGCAACAGCGGATTTGTGCCAGCAATTGCCAAATAGGCCAAGTAAGCCCAAAACAGAGCGTACGACAGATTGTCGCCTCGATCTTTCCACATGCGTACCAACGGACGGAAGAATGCATACACAATAACCAACGAGAAAATACCAAAATATCGAATCAACTCTATATAGGTCCATTCTGTCACGGTTGTCACCCGGAGGAAACCAGATGAATAGAATGCACTGCCAGGCCCTTGACCGAACAACAGATACTGAGGATGTTCTCGAAACAATTCCCAATAAGAGTAGAGGTGCGCATATTTGATTATGTTGGATGACTCATCCTTCTCCATGATTAACATAAACAACAACACAACAAATGCGACGCCAAGAATAAAGATGAGTGGATAAAGGATGTACTTGAAGTAACGAGCATCCTTATACTCACGATAGGCGATCATACCAAATAAGAAAAATGGAAGAAGCATGGTACTACGTGTTCCACTGATAACAAATGCGTGAAGCACTATCAACATGGACAAGATGATGCGCCAATTACGTTTTTCCGGATTGAAAGATACAGAGATAAAAACGGCAAAAATTAAGATAAAACTAACAATAGACTTGTAATACATGGTAAACAGCTCTATTCCTAAGAAAGAACGCCACGACATCATAATGGTATCGTTACCCATCGTGTTGAAAAAGAAATAGATGGGTCCCTCAGTTGCAGGAACTATGGTAATAATCCAAAAGAGAGTCACAACCAACAATGAAGCAATTACAACTGGCACACGAGCTAATTGTAGCAAATCATACTCTCTTATCCACAATAACAGGACCATAGGAGTCAGAGACTTTACTAATGCTATAGTGGCATCCATGTCAAGAATTACATCCTGCACAGTAGCAAACACCCATGCCACTACCACGACAGAAAAAGCTGCAATAATGAGGGGCAATTTACTGTAATCGGGACGGAAACAAACGGCATTGTACCCTACCAAAAGAACAAAGAATATGTCTTTCATGTGAAGAATGGCACTCGTCGGGTCCAACGTCAAGATGAGGATGAAGAGCATGAATAATGCATTCCCCACTGACTTCTTCACAGAGTATAGATTCAATGCCAACATTCTACAGACTAAGGAAAGAGGATTATTTACCAGTCATCCGTTTATAAAAAATCCATCCCGTGGTGCCCACGCCAGCCAAGAAGACAAAGGCAACCAACATCAGCAACTTCTTGGGCGAAGAGGCGCGCTCGGGCACCGTGGGCGATTCGAGAACGGTGTAAGCGGGAGTGCTCTCCTGAATCTTTGCCTTCACGAGCTGCAACTGATTGGCCAACTGGCTGTATACACTGTAAGCCAACTGCATCTCCTTCTCCAAATCGTCCTTCTTGCTTTGGGCACGCACCGACATCAGGTTCAGGTTGGCGTCGGCAAAGGCGATGTATGCAGCTTGGGTGCGGGCATATTCGGCCTTCGCCTCCTGATAAAGGTTGTTCATGTACCGATAGTCCTGACGTGCCTTGTTGGTGCGGTATTCAATGATGAAGTCGTTCAACGCGGCACGCACCGAATCGGCAATGACCGCCGCTATCAGGGGGTCTTGCTCTGTCACCTGCATGCGGATGACGCCGTTTTTCTTGTCAACATTGCACACGACATGCGCCTGAAGAGCCTCTATCACACCACGCTCCTTGTCTGTCAGGAACATGTAATTGCGCTTGCCGTTCAGCATCGGCACAGAGTCTTCTTTCTCGGGACGTATCATCTTCATCAGTTCACCCAATCCCTTCATGGGATACCCCCACCAAGGTATCTTCTGATGTTCCAACAAATAGTCGTAATAGGTTGTCGAGAGTTCACCATCCATCGTTGTGACGGGTATGTCGAACAGGCGCACCAGATAGTCCTTGGAGTGAACAATCATGGGATAGAGGTCGGGCACAATGGCATCGTTGTTGCCCATTGCTCCAATGTTGATGCCGGCCATCGAGGCCAACGACGAGAGGCCGCCCATATCCATGCCACTGCCACTCTCGGGAGCCAAAGCCACCTCCACCGTGTAGCGTTTGGGAATGCTGAAGGCTAAAACCAAGGCCAGTACGACAGCGCCTCCACAGGTCTTATAGAACAATTTGCGTTCGGCCCACAGGAGCAGGATGAATTCCTTGATTTTCTTCAGGTCGTCCAGAATATCTATGCTGTTATTTTTCTTGCTATTATCTTCCATGTCTCTTTTTTCTTCTCTTTACCCATTCATTATCTGTTCAGAAGCACCGTAGCGACCATGGTTGCCAACGAAGCCGTAGAGGTTCCGATGCTCAGGATTTCCGTTGTCTTCAAACCTGTTCTACCCTTCTTCTCAGGCACAATGATTTTACAGCCCGGTTGGATAACTTTTTTTCCTCCACCTTTGATTTTTGCCATTGTGCCATTGGCGTAGATAACGTACGCGCGCTTCTTCCAAGCCTTTTGAGCATAGCCACCAGCCTGTTGGATGTAGTAGTCAACCTTTTCGCCCTCAACAAAGGTCACGGCATTGGGCTGGTTGACAAGGCCCAGAATCTTCACTGTGTTGATATACTGGGGTATCACGATGCGGTCGCCCTCACGCAACACGGGGTCGTGCGTCGAGCCGGGGTTCTCCAGTGCCTTATCCAACTCTATACCTACGTTATAGTCGGTGCAGAGTTCCATGATTTCAAGGTCGATGGAGTCTTTGATTTCTTCCAAGTCTTTTCCCAATCCGGTGCGGGCTGCGGCCGGGTCTTCCTCGACATTCAACTTGGCCATGCGCAACTCACGTTTGAGCACATCCAGCTCTTCATCCGTATACTTGCGCACCAGTCGGGCACCCTTTATGAACGCTTCGTCCGTGACGCCCCCTGCTGCACTGATGAGTTCGCTCAACCGATAGTTCTTCTTAGCCATCACATATTTGCCGGGATAGAGGATTTCTCCCTCGATGAGTACGTTCTTCTGCTCCTGATAACCAGGATTGCGACGCACATACACTTCATCAAAAGGTTCAAGTAAGAATCCGCTCTCGCCACTGACTACAAAGCCGTCGCGCAGAGAGAACTGGAAGGTCTTTGCCACTTCACCCGGCTGGCCGGAAGCGTCCTTGATGCGGCGAGCCACCTCCACACGCATGGTCGATGCGGCATCCTTCAATCCTCCCGCCTGCAACACCAGGTCTTCCAGTGTCGAATTGGCTGCATACACGTAGGTTCCCGGATAATTCACTTCACCATGAATCGAGAGTTGGCGTTCCTCCTGCACATCCTTCACAGTGGGAATCATCAATACATCTTCGTTACGCAGTGCAATATCGGCTGCTGTGCCGGCCATAATTCCCTTAACGTCAACAGGCAGAATCTCCAGCGACATGTCCTCGCCTTTGCGGTGCAACACGGCACGGTTGACGAAGGCATCGGGGGTCACTCCATCAGCTGCTTCAATCAGCTCACGCACGGTGGTGATGCGTCCGTTCATCTGGTACATACCTGTGCGGTAAACGGCTCCCTTCACCTCCACCATGTTGGAGAAACGGGGCAGAACGGAGTCGACATTCAACGAGTCGCCATCCAACACGGCGAATGAGCTGAAGTCTACTTCATCAATGTTATAAATCTGATGGTCGCGACCGCCTTTGCGCACGAGGCGTACACTCTTCGTGTAGGCATCGCCGGCAAAGCCTCCGGCATAGCGAAGCACTGTCTCCACATTCTCGTCGCGCTTCATTTCGTAGTACATAGGGCGTTTCACCTTTCCTGCCACATTCACCAGGCAGTCATAGGTACCCACCACAATCACGTCATCGTCAATCAAGCGGATGTCTCCCTTCATCTGGCCATTCAGAATGTAGTCGTAAATATCGAGCGTGGATATCAGTTTGTTGGCACGATAGACCTTCACGGCACGCATGGTACCAATCTCGTTCATGCCTCCGGCCTGATACAGGGCATGGAAAACGGTGGCAAAGGAAGAGAGCGTGTAGGTTCCGGGATTCTCCACCTCACCCATCACATTCACCTGAATGGTGCGAATCTGTCCCAACGTCAGTTTGATGCCCGAAGCGGCACCGCCGCCGGCTACATCCGAATAGATTTTGCTCAACTCGTTCTTCAAGTAGCTATTTGCCTCTTTCACGGTCATTCCACTCAGGTAGACAGGTCCCAAGCCCTCTATCAAGATGGCGCCGTCCGGTGAAATGGTCTCCTGAATAGTGTTCTGCGAAGCTCCCCAAATATCGACAATCACCTCGTCACCAGGTCCTATACGGTAATTGGCCGGTGTGGGAATGTTCAAGTTGGGTTCAAAGGAGAGTGACTTGTTCTTGAAAATCCGATGACCGAATATCTCCTTCTTGCTTTTCTCCTCTGTATCTTCCAACATGTCAGTGCTGTCCTGCATGGCAAAGTCCAACCCCTCCAACATCATTTCTTCCTCCGACATCTCGCCCATCATCATGGAAGAGCCTCCCTGGGCTGACGAAACGGGCTTGCCGTTCGCATCCTTCAGCATGTTGTCGCGGGCTTTCCCCGTCGTAGGCTTGTTGCGGGTACGCACCTTCTTGGCTGCGGTGTTGTCGCCAACCACGCCTTTTCCGCCTTCACCATATTTGGCCTTGATACGGTTCACCTGATCCATTGTCACTCCTCGCCGCAACAAGTTCTTCACAATGTCAGTCTGAGCCATACCCTTTGACTCTGCTTCCATCACGTAGCTGATTACCTCCTCATCCGACATGGATTGTGCAAATAAAGTGCCTCCGCACACACACAGCAGCAACAGCATTACTACAAATTTACGCATAATCTCTTTTTATCTGTAATTACGTTTTATTTTTGACAATATATTCTCTCTCGCGTATACGCACTTAGAATAACGTGCAACACGCAAATTTATTGCAAAAGTACTAATTTTATCCCGTTACAACTACAAGAAAAGGAAAAAACTTGTCCAACAGAACAAATAAATACCAGAATCCGTACAGAAAAATGAAGAATAATGATTACTTTTGGCGCCGAAAACGGTTGCGAGGCTGAACAAATGCCTTGTCACGCATCCTTTTTTCGGTAAAAAAGACAAGTAATTTTACAACAACGGAAACGATATGTCAAAATTAAGATTCAGGGTCATCGAAACGGCATTCCGCAAGAAAGCCATGACGGTGACTCCACCCACACAAAGACCGACTGAGTACTTTGCCAAATACGTATTCAACCGGTCAAAGATGCAGAAATACCTCCCACAGGATGTATACGAGAAACTGATTGATGTCATCGACAACGGTGCCCCACTCGACCGCAGCATAGCCGACGAGGTGGCTGCCGGCATGAAGAGGTGGGCCATCGAGCTGGGTGTCACCCACTACTCACACTGGTTCCAACCCCTGACCGACGGCACAGCCGAAAAACACGATGCCTTTGTGGAGCACGATGGAAAGGGGGGCATGCTGGAAGAGTTCTCGGGCAAACTGCTTGTGCAACAGGAACCTGACGCATCATCCTTCCCCAATGGTGGCATACGCAACACTTTCGAGGCCCGCGGCTATAGTGCCTGGGACCCCTCGTCGCCAGTGTTTGTCGTAGACGACACCCTCTGTATTCCCACCGTATTCATCGCCTACACGGGCGAAGCACTCGACTACAAGGCTCCGCTTTTGAAGTCGCTGCGGGCAGTGAACCAAGCGGCCACAGCCGTGTGCCACTACTTCAATCCCGAGGTGAAGAAGGTGTTCACCTATCTGGGTTGGGAACAGGAATATTTCTTGGTTGATGAAGGACTCTATGCCGCCCGCCCCGACCTGTTGCTTACGGGACGCACACTGATGGGACACGAATCATCGAAGAACCAACAGCTTGAAGACCATTACTTCGGCGCCATCCCTCCCCGCGTGGCAGCCTTCATGACCGACCTCGAGGTGAAGTCGCTGGAGCTTGGCATCCCTGTGAAGACGCGCCACAACGAGGTGGCTCCCAACCAATTTGAGTTGGCGCCCATCTATGAGGAATGCAATCTGGCCGTCGACCACAACATGCTGCTGATGTCGCTCATGCGCAACGTGGCACGCAACCACGGATTCCGCATCCTGCTCCACGAAAAGCCTTTCAAGGGAGTAAACGGTAGCGGAAAACACAACAACTGGTCATTGGGGACCGACACGGGCATCCTGCTGCACGCCCCGGGTAAAACGCCCGAAGATAATCTGCGCTTCGTCACCTTCGTGGTGAACACGCTGATGGCCGTATACCGCCACAACGGTCTGCTGAAGGCAAGCATCATGAGTGCCAACAACGCCCACCGATTGGGGGCCAACGAGGCACCGCCGGCCATCATCTCATCCTTCCTCGGAAAGCAACTGAGCGAGGTGCTCGACCGACTGGAGACAAGCAGCAACGACGAACTCATCATCATCGAAGGCCGACGGGGCATGAAACTGGACATCCCCCAGATTCCCGAACTGCTCGTCGACAACACCGACCGCAACCGCACCTCCCCCTTTGCCTTCACAGGTAACCGCTTCGAGTTCCGCGCACCGGGTTCCGAAGGCAACTGTGCCAGTGCCATGATTGCTTTGAACTCGGCCGTAGCCGAACAGTTAGGAGACTTCAAAGCCGAGGTGGACGAACTGATACAGAAGGGAGAAGAGAAGATTTCGGCCATCCTCAGCGTACTGCGCCGCCTCATCAAGGAGTGCAAGGCCATCCGCTTCGACGGCAACGGCTACAGCGACGAATGGAAAGCCGAAGCTGCCCGCCGCGGACTGGACTGCGAGACAAGCTGTCCGCTCATCTTCGACAACTACCTGAAGCCCGAGTCGGTGGCCATGTTCGAAAAGACAGGCGTAATGAACCGCAAGGAGCTGGAAGCCCGCAACGAAGTGAAGTGGGAAATCTACACCAAAAAGATTCAAATTGAGGCACGTGTGTTGGGTGACTTGGCCATGAACCACATCATCCCCGTGGCCACCAAGTATCAGAGCGACCTCATCGACAATGCTTACAAGACGAAAAAACTGTTCCCCGCCGAGAAGGCTACCGTGCTGTCGGCCAAGAACATCGACCTGATTGAGCAGATTGCCGAGCTGAACAACTTCATCGAGGAGAATGTGGCACGCATGATTGAGGCACGCAAAGTGGCCAACCGCATCGAAAGCGAACGCGAAAAGGCCATTGCCTACCACGACACGATTGCCCCCATGCTTGAGAGCATCCGCCAACGCATCGACCAACTGGAGCTGATTATCGACGACCAGATGTGGCCGCTGCCGAAATACCGCGAACTGTTGTTTATCAGATAATAAAACGAATAGAGAGGGTGTCATAATACCGACGGTCTCTGTCATTCTGAGCGCAGCGAAGAATCTGTAGACATCAGCTAAAATATAAAGCTCACGTTATCAGATTCTTCGCTGCGCTCAGAATGACAAGAGACCGTCAGAAAAAAAGCAATAAAAGAGTGTATTTGTATTTTTGACATACCCTCTCTTCTTTTTATCCCCTATTCTTCCATCGCATTTTCCGGTTCTTTCTGTTCCACCACAATCTCCAATTCTTTAACATCATCATTCTGCTGACGGAACTTGATGACATTCACCATGTCGGAAAGTCCGTACACCATGCAACCGATTCCTAAGATGATGAAAGGCACATTGGCCGATTCGATGGGATTGAACAGGATGAAGATGCCCAGCAGCATCACCAACACGGGAGTCACATAGAACCCGGCAGGCACACGCACCCACTGGCGGGCCATTGTCAGTTGGACAATTTCGCTAAGTCCGGCATAGGAGAGAATGATGCCCAACGCATACATCAGCGACTTTTCAAAAAACACGGGGCTGACAATCAGGCAAAGGCCAAACAGAATGCTGCCTATGCCCAAGACCTGTGACCATCCGAAGCGCCGTCCTCCATCGGGCGAAGTCTTGCGGTAATAGTTCAACAGCGAGAGCAATCCCGGTATCAAGAACAAACAGCCTATGGCCATTATCAGATAAGTCACGGCACTCTGTGACCAAAAGACCAACAGAACACCTATCAACAAGGCGGTGATGCCGCGAAGCATCCCAATCGTAATGCCAGTAGTTTTCTTTTCCATCTATCTATTTTGTTATACACAACATTTGCATCACACTCACCACGGCCAGCCCTTCGTCTTCACCAACCAATATGGCCACGTAAAGCCACCACAGAAGCAACACTATAAGCAGGGCCACGCCCAAGCGAATCCAGAATTTTCTTTTCATTGTTCCATTTGTTATGAGTCCAGACGACCTACTGTTGCCGCCTTTATACCCTCTCCAACAAACGAAACACCCGTTTGGTTCTTAGAATCTGTACCCCACGGTCAGCAACAACTGGCTGCGCTCGGCATCCATCTTGGTGGCGGGCAACAGGCCATCGGCTGACGGATATTGCACCAAGGCGTCTTCATAACTGAACTGGCTGTCAAAGGGATAGAACTCACTCTTCTGATGGGTGTATTGGAAGGCTGCATCCAAGTAGAGCTGCCCCGTACGGAATCCCATACCCAAGGTGAACGTGTTGCGTGCCATCATGTTCTCATATTCGGCATCGGTGCGGGTCGTGTTGGGATAGAGCCACTTGTAAGCGCCCTTCTCAAAAGATGCCGAGCTGTAGTTATATCCGGCACGCAGGCTGAACTCGGGAACCAACTTGACCTCGGCCCCCACACGGAGGGTGTGTACGCCCTTCAGGTCCTCTGTCATCCAATCGTTCTCCTCCTCCATCTCAAAGCCATCGTCGTAGCGCAGTTCGGCCGAAGAGTAATCGGTGTATTCATACTCGGCCCCCAATGCCACACTGGTGCCGATGGTGTGTCCCATGCTGACATTGAACTTCCACGGAGTGAGCAGTTCGTAATCAAACTGTGCCACATCGGTTTCGCCATAATAGTTGTCCAACGAAGATGAGAGCGAAGCCCAATGGCGGTCAGACAATTTATATAAGGTAGGCGTATGCACCGCCAATCCCATGCGGAAAGCCGACTCTTCCAACGGACGGATGATGACACCGAACTTGGCATTCACACCCGTTCCCTCGGTCACAAAATCGTTGTTCAGCGTGAACTCCGTGGGCGTGCCATCAAACTCGCCCCATTCACTGTATGCCGATGAGCGCTTGTAGTTCACATCATGGAATTCCACCGTCATTCCCAAATAGACACGGTCGTTGATGTTGGTCGACAGGTTCATGTCGAACACATTCACCCCACCCGTTTCGCGACTGCGATATTCGGTATCGTAGCCCGGTATACCGATGTAGTGTTTGTACTCATAGAGCGGACTCCCGTTGTCATCCCTAATGGGGTTGCCACCAGCATCCACCAACGGTTCGTCGCCCTCTTCATAGTCGGGGCCAATCTGGGGACCGATGAGTCCGCCCTGTATGCCCAACACTCCCAACCACGACAGGTCGCTCCAGTCATCGCCGTAGTAGTTGCCATCCAACTCATTATATACCTTATAATAATCATTCAGCGGCAATGGATTGTAACGTCCGCTCTCGTCCCGATTTGTCATCGAGGCAATCTGGTCGCTCAGCGACATGCCCAGCAGATTGCCATACATGGCCATCCGCCGGTTGAAGTTGCGTTGCTTGCGATAGTTCAGTCCCACGTTCACATAGCGGATGGTCCCTTCATTGCTGAACTTATTGCTGAACACCACGCCCAACTGGTCAAACGACATACGCGAACGGTTTTCCTTTCCGGTCACACCCTCGAAGTCGCTCTTCACTTGCGTGTCATTCAGGCTGATGGTTCCAGCCACATCGTTGCTGCGGAACAGGCCGATACCGGCCGGATTGCTACCCATGGTAGAGAGGTCACCACCAAGGGCACTCATGGCCCCACCCATACCCACGAAACGGGCCGTACCGTTCAAGTCGGTATCAATAAGGCGGGCTGCATCGTATTGCGTCTGAGCCATAGCCACGCCTCCCGAAAGGAACATGGCCATTATGCCCGTTATCATTCTATTCGTTTTCATCATTGTCTTCATTTACAAATTCATGTCTACTGTTCTTTCAATCAAAGACACAAGCATCATCTGCGGCCACCACCCGAACGGCCTCCACCGCCCGAACTGCGGCTACTGCCTCCACCACTGGAGCTGCGGCTGCTACTACCCGATGAGAACGAGCTGGAGCTGCGCGAACTGCCCGATGATGAGGAACGGGTTGAGTATGAGCTGGAGCTGCGGCTGCTACTGCTGCGCGACACATTGCCTGACGAAGTGCTGCGGCTGCTGCTGTTACTGCGTGACACATTGCCCGAAGACGAACTGCGCGACGAAGAACTGCGTACCGTGCTTTTTGCAGCACTGCTCGACGAAGAGCTGCGGCTGCTACTGCTGCGTGTGTAGGTTCCGGAAGAGCGTTCTGTTGACGAACTTCCACTCCGTCCTACCGTATTACGGCTGGCACGTCCGCTTGCCGGAACGGCATTACCGACCGAGTTTCCACGACTGCCACTTGTTGAACGCACGGCATCGTCCGAATCACGTCCGGCCACCACACGTCCCGAGGTGCGGCCTGATGATGAATTGCCACGCGAAGCCACTGTACCACGGTCGTTGCCACGAGTGGCACGCACACTGTTGTCATCGCGACGGTCGCCACGCACTGCATTGGGGCGGTCGGCCGTGCGACGACGGTTGTCGTAGTAGAATCCGTCGCGCCATCCGCCACCGATGTGTCCGCCACCTCCGGCCCAGATGGGACCATGATGATGGTGGTGGTGGTGTCCCCAGTAGGGATAGTGATGATGATGGTGGTGATACCACGGGTCGCCCCATCCCCATCCGAAGCCGAAGCCACCCCAACCGATGTGCCAGCTCCATCCGTAGTCCCAGTGCCACGGGTCGTAGCGCCAGTTCCACCAGGCAGGATTGCTCCATGTGGGGAAAGCGTAGGCATAGAAGCCGTCGGTGTAGACATTCCAATCATAAGGCGACCAGCTGTATACCAAGTCCCAGTAGAGCGGACTGCTCACCGGCACAGCCACACGCGGACTGCGGAAACGAATCAGACGGGTGGCATACTCATATTCATCCTGTGTACCCTCAAATCCGTTCACCCACTCACCGGCAAGCTCATCATCCTCTTCCTCCTCAACGACATAGGCCACCTCTTCGTCAGCCGGTGTGTATCGGCGGTTATATTCATCCACGTCGCGCTCCACGCCAGCAGCATCGCGCACGGTGGTTGCGGCAGCCAACTGACGCACCGACACTGTGCTCACGCCCGCTTCCGAAGCCGGAACCCGACGCACCTGCCCACTGGAGGTGACAACGGTCACATCCTTCTCTTCGTCGGCCACGCGTTCAACCTTCTCTTTCTTCTCTTTCTTAGGAACAAAGTAAAGATCATCGTCAATACTCTGTGCCATGCTCAATTGCGGCAGGGCTGCCAGCAAAAACGATAATAATACCAATTTCTTCATAACGCTATGTCTCCTTTAATTATTAAGGTAAGGGCCTCTCACCTCCCCCACCATTGTTACTATCCGCAGGCATGCATATGCCCACTTTAACATATCTCTACTGCAAATATAGGAAACAATATTCATATCACAAGTAGAAAAACTCATTTTTTTCACAAAGTTTTCCTATTAGTTCACATTTTAACAGTAGTTTTTCGGCTTCTTTTCACATTTTAAGAAATTTAAAGAGGTTTTTCAGCAGAAAAGCAGTACTTTCGCAAATTGAAAACAGGAGATATTGGAAAAAACATAATTCATAATAAAAAAATGGTCTACATAGAAGTCACCTTCACCCTCACCCCTTGGAGTGAAACCGCCCAAGACGTGCTCACCGCCCTGGCCGGAGAGATTGGTTTTGAAAGTTTTGTGGAAGAAGAAGCCACATTGAAAGCCTACATCCAACAGAAACTCTACGACGAGTCCGTCATCCGCGGCATCATCGCCGACTTTCCCATGCCCGACGTGGCCATTGCCTACACCGCACAAGAACAGGAGGACAAAGACTGGAACGAGGAGTGGGAAAAGAACTTCTTCCAGCCCATCATCATCGGCAACCGATGCGTCATCCACAGCACCTTCCACAAGGACACGCCCCAGATGGAATACGACATCCTCATCAATCCACAGATGTCCTTCGGCACAGGCCACCACGAAACCACCAACCTCATGGTCAGCCGCCTGTTGGAGACTGAGTTGAAGGGACAACGCGTGCTCGACATGGGCTGCGGCACCTCCATCCTGGCCATCCTGGCCGCCAAGCGCGGAGCATCCGCCATCACTGCCATCGACATCGACGACTGGTGTGTCAGCAACTCGGCCGACAACATCCGTCTGAACGCCATCGACAACATCACCGTCCGCCTGGGCGATGCCGACGTGTTGCGCACCGAGCATCCCACCTTCGACCTCATCATTGCCAACATCAACCGCAACATCCTCACCGCCGACATGGATGCCTATGCCCAGTGCATGACCAAGGGCAGCCGCATCTTCCTCAGCGGCTTCTATGTGGACGACATCCCCGTCATCCGGCAAAGCCTCACAGCCAACGGCCTCACCTTCGTGGAGCACCACGAAAACAATCGCTGGGCCATGGTGGTGGCAGAGAAGAGGTGACATGATGTCATAAAACAAAATCCCCGCAACCAATCGAACAGTGGTACAACCATCCGCGATAGCATTTGACCTACAAAAAAGATAGCCGTCCCGATATTGGACGGCTATCTTTGCACTTGCTTCCATTTGTCGGGAAGCAAATCACGATAATGTTCTAAAGGAGTATTAGGTGGCCATGCGGCACAACGGTCTATAACGTCACAGAAGTATTGAAA
>JAFTYI010000023.1 GCA_017464815.1 Bacteroidaceae bacterium
AAAGGGAAACCGGTAAAAGTGGCAATGATTGCGGTTGCGAACAAACTTTTGAAGCAAATTTTTGCCATCGTGAAAAATAATCAGGCGTATAGTGAAATTTATGCTATTTAATTTGGTTTTTAACACAGTTCATTCTGAGCGCAGCGAAGAATCTGATAACGTGAGTCTTATATTTCTGCTGATGTTCACAGATTCTTCGCTGCGCTCAGAATGACAAGAGACCGCCAGAAAAAAGCAATAAAAGAGTGCAATTGTATTTTTGACACACCCTCCTTTTTCTTCCTCTTTTTTCAGCTTTCCGATGGCTATATGATGGCTGGTGCGTTAAATAAACTTATAAAGAGTGCTCATAGTAAGGTCGTTTGTTATTTCTTCCCTATCTTTGTGCGGTTTATATGTACGTGAGAGCTGAAAATAAGTAAAACAATAAAAATAACATCATTTGATTCAATGAAACAGTACAAGACTATAAACAACGCGATGGGGTGGCTGACGTTCGCCATTGCTGCCGTTGTTTATTGCATGACCATCGAGCCGACAGCCAGTTTTTGGGACTGTCCTGAGTTTATCACCACCGGTTACAAATTGGAAGTAGGTCATCCGCCCGGCGCACCCTTCTTCATGCTGACGGCCAACATCTTCTCACAGTTTGTCAGCGACCCCAGCCAAGTGGCCTACATGGTCAACATCATGTCGGCCCTGCTCAGTGCCGGCTGCATCCTGTTCCTCTTTTGGAGCATCACACACCTGACCAAGAAACTCGTCTGCCCCGAAGGCACCGAGATGACCACCGGCCGCATGGTGACCATCATCGGCTCGGGTCTGGTGGGCGCATTGGCCTACACGTTCAGCGACACCTTCTGGTACAGCGCCGTTGAGGGCGAGGTGTATGCCTACTCTTCGCTGTTCACCGCCGTGGTCTTCTGGCTCATCCTCAAGTGGGAGGACAATGCTGACCGGCCGCATAGCGACCGCTGGTTGGTGTTGATTGCCTATTTGACAGGTCTGTCAGTGGGTGTCCACCTGCTGAATCTGCTCTGCATCCCGGCCATCGTGCTGACCTACTACTACAAGCGCAACCCGAAGGCCAACCTGAAGGGTTCGTTGTGGGCCTTGGTGGTGTCGGCCATCCTGGTGGCCATCGTGCTCTATGGCATTGTGCCGGGCATCGTGAAGGTGGGCGGCTGGTTCGAACTGCTCTTCGTGAATACGCTGGGCATGTCGTTCAACACAGGCCTCTTTGTCTACATCGCCCTGTTGGCCGCTTCGCTCATTTGGGGCGTGGTGGAGACGGTGCGCAACCAGAATCGCACACGCATGAACATCGCCTTCCTGCTGGCCGTGGCCCTGTTGGGTATTCCCTTCTACGGACATGGCTTCACCAGCATCCTCATCGGCGTGGTGGTGCTGGCCGTGTTGGCTTTCTGCCTGAAGCTGAAGAAGGATGGTCAGTTCCGCGTGTCGGTGCGTGCATTGAACACGGTGCTCCTCTGCCTCACCATGATTGTGGTGGGCTATTCGTCCTACGCCGTCATCGTCATCCGTTCGATGGCCAACACTCCGATGGACCAGAACTCACCCGAAGACATCTTCACACTGGGCTCTTACCTCGGACGTGAGCAGTATGGCGACCGTCCCCTTTTCTACGGACAAGCCTATTCGTCAGAGATGGCTCTGAAGGCCGAGGGTGGCTACTGCGTGGCCGAGAAGGAAGACGGTGCCCCCGTCTATCAGCGCAAGGAGAAAAAGAACCCCAATGAGCCTGACAGCTACGAACTGGTGCGTTACAAACCCATCTACAAGTATGCCCAGAACATGCTCTTCCCCCGCATGTACAGTGCCGACCATGCCAACTACCAGGGACGCGGCATCAACCTCTACGAGCAGTGGACGGGCGGCATCAAGGGACGCATGGTTCCCTACGACAAGTGTGGCGAACACGTGATGGTGAAGATGCCTACCCAGTGGGACAACCTGAAGTTCTTCTTCAAATACCAGCTCAACTACATGTACTGGCGTTACTTCATGTGGAACTTCGCCGGCCGTCAGAACGACATTCAGGGCAACGGCGAGGCCGAGCATGGCAACTGGATAACCGGTATATCCTTTATTGATAACCTCTTGGTCGGATGCGACCTGAGCAAGCTGCCCAGCGACCTGCAGAACAACAAGGGACACAACGTCTTCTATTGCCTGCCCCTGCTCTTGGGCCTCATCGGACTTTTCTGGCAAGCCTATCGGGGCGAACAGGGCATCAAGCAGTTCTGGGTGGTGTTCTTCCTCTTCTTCATGACGGGTATTGCCATCGTGCTCTACCTGAACCAGACGCCCGCCCAGCCGCGTGAACGCGATTATGCCTATGCCGGCTCGTTCTATGCCTTTGCCATCTGGATTGGTATGGGTGTGGCCGGACTCGTGGAGTTGCTCCGCAAGAAGATGAGCGAGACTCCGGCGGCTATCCTCGTGTCGCTCCTCTGCCTGGGTGTGCCCCTGCAGATGGTGAGCCAGACGTGGGACGACCACGACCGCAGCGGACGCTACACCTGCCGCGACTTCGGACAGAACTACCTCAACTCGCTGCCTACCGAGAACAACCCCATTATCTTCACCAACGGCGACAACGACACCTTCCCCCTGTGGTACAACCAGGAGACCGAGGGCGTGCGCACCGATGTGCGTGTCTGCAACCTCAGTTACTTGCAGACCGACTGGTACATCGACCAGATGCGCCGTCCGGCCTACGAATCGCCCTCGTTGCCTATCCATTGGAAGCGCTACGACTATGTCGAGGGAGTGAACGACATCGTTTATATACGTCCCCAACAGGAGGCCAATGTACGTGCCCTCTTCAAGAGCAACCCCGAGCAGGCCAAGCGTGCCTTGGGTGACAACCCCTTCGAGGTGAAGAATGTGCTGAAGAATTGGGTGTGCTCGCCCAATCCCGAGTTGCGCGTAATCCCCACCGACACGTTGGAAATCACCGTTGACAAGGAGGCAGTACTCCGTTCGGACATGATGATTCCCGACACGGCAGCTATCCCCGACAAGATGTACATCTCACTGAAGGGACGCACCTACCTCACCAAGGCCGACCTGATGATGCTGGAGCTGCTGGCCAACGCCAATTGGGAGCGCCCCATCTACATCGCCATCAGCGTGGGTCAGCAGAATCAGTTGGGATTGGGCGACCACTTCATTCAAGAGGGATTGGCCCATCGCTTCACACCGTTCAACTGGAAGAAGCTGGGACGCGTGCTCAAGAGCGATTTCGGCCAGAGTTTTGCCCTCGACAGCGAAAAGATGTACGACAACCTGATGAACAAGTTCAAGTTCGGTGGCATCGACAACCCCGACATCTATCTTGACGAGACCGTGATGCGCATGTGCTATTCTCACCGTCGCATGTTCTCCCTGTTGGCCAAGCAGTTGGTGTTGGAGGGACAGCGTGAGAAAGCCTTGGCCGTGCTCGACCGTGCTCAAGAGATGATTCCTGGCACCACCGTGCCCTATGAATACGCCTCAGGTGCGATGGACATTGCCCGATGCTACGTGCAGTTGGGACAGCGTGAAAAGGCCCTGCCCATCCTCACAGCCATGGGCGACCGCTCAGGCGAGTATCTCGACTGGTACTTGAGCGGCACCGACAAACAATTGCGTGGCAACGTCAACAGCTGTCAGTACGAACTGATGATTCTGAACGACGTGGTCGAACTGCTTCAAGGCAACGAACTGGCCAAGGAGTATCAGGCTATGTTGAACGACAAGTTCATGATGCTGCGCACGCGTGTAGGACGATAAGAAGAGGGTGTCAAAAAACAGATTCAGGCACGGATTGCACGGATTAACGCTTCAGTGTTGTTATATCCGATGCGTTATAAGTCATCCGTGAAATCCGTGTCATCCGTGCCTGAAAAAGTGGACACCTGCTAAGTCACCAACAACTGGATACCATGTTTATAGAACAAGTGCCCCGGCTCTTCCGCATGCTTTACCCCCATGCGGAGTGGCGCGGAAATACGAAGGAGAAGGTGGTGTACCTGACGTTTGACGACGGACCCATTCCCGGTATCACCCCTTGGGTGCTGGACTTGCTGGACAAGTACGGCATCAAGGCCACCTTTTTCCTTGTGGGCGACAACGTGCGCAAGCATCCCGAGGAGTTCCGCATGATTCTTGAGCGCGGCCACCGCGTGGGCAACCACACATTCAACCACATCAAAGGCCCTAGCTACAAAGCCTCCTCCTACTTGGCCAATGTGGACAAGGCCGATGCCCTCATCAGGAGCGACCTCTTCCGTCCGCCTCACGGTTGGATGGGCTATTACCAATATCACATGCTCCGCCGCCGCTACCGCATCATCATGTGGGACCTCGTGACCCGCGACTACAGCAAGCGGCTCAACGGCAAACAGGTCTTTGGCAAGGTGAAGAAGTACGTGCGCAACGGCTCCATCATCACCTTCCACGATTCGCTGAAGTCCGAGCGTAACCTCAAGTACGCCCTTCCCCTCAGTATCGAATGGCTGCTGCAGCAGGGCTATCGGTTTGAATTGTTATAAACATGCCCCTCTCCACCTCTCTCCTCAAAACCTCCGCCGCCCGCCTTGGCTTCTCGGCCTGTGGTGTGGCTCCTGCCGGCCCCGTAGACGATGCTGTGGCCGACCGCTTCCGTCGTTGGATTGCAGAAGGGAATCAGGCCGAGATGGCCTACCTTGGCAATAACGTGGAGAAACGGCTCGACCCCACCTTGCTCATGGAAGGGGCGCAGAGCGTAGTCTCCGTAGCCCTAAACTACTATCCCGCCCAACAGTTGGACGCCTCGCGGCAATATGAGTTCGCCTGGTACGCCTATGGGCATGACTACCACGAGGTGATGAAAGCCCGTCTCACCGCCTTGGCTGAAGCGTTATTGGCCAATGTGGAAGGCAACGTGCACTACCGTGTGTTTTGCGACACCGCCCCCGTGCTCGAGCGCTATTGGGCCTGGCGTTGCGGACTCGGATGGATAGGGAAGAACACCCAGCTCATCGTTTCCCGCGCCGGTTCGGCCTTCTTCTTGGGCGAAATCATCATCGACCGCCCCTTTGACGCCTACGACCATCCGGTGAAGAGCCGTTGCGGCACCTGCACCCGTTGTCTCGATGCCTGTCCTACAGGCGCTTTGGGCGAGCCATATACCTTGAACGCTGCCCGTTGCCTCTCATTCCTTACTATTGAATATCGTGGCGACACCCTTCCCCCCGAGGCCGCCCGTGCCATGGGCAATTGCGTCTATGGATGCGACCGTTGCCAGCAGGCCTGTCCGTGGATGCGCTTTGCCCGTCCCACCGAAGTTCCTGAGTTCCTTCCCAAACCCGAGTTCCTCCGTCTCGACCATGCCGCCCTGCAATCCCTCTCCATCGATGACTACCGCCACATCTTCCGCGGCTCAGCCGTCAAGCGTGCCAAATACGAGGGGCTGATGCGCAATGTGCAGGCTTTATACAGACTCCACCATCAAGTCTTTTCTGCCAATGAGGCTGAAGATGGTAATTTGATTATCTTCATTTAGAACACGGAGGGCACGCAGAATCTCGTTCAAGGTGGAACCACTTGTTGTCACATCATCCACAATCAATACATTTTGTTTCCTGACCGTGGCACAAAGCTCCTTATCCACATCATTCTTGAAACGAAGAAAGTTCATCATATAGGGACGGAAACGACTCTTTTTCACATCTTTGGCGATTGTAAAGTATTCCTTCTTATGAATCAAATCCATCATTTCATGAATTCCCTTCTTTACTTCCTCTTTCTGCTTGGGCGTGTATCGCGGACGTCCGTTCTCCAACACATCATCAAGATATTGTGCTTCGTATGCCGCCATATCAAAAGATATATTTTCGGGCAACGACTTCACCAGTTCCATTTTGTACAATGAAGGTTGTGCAAACCTGTAGATGTAGCGGAGCATATATTGATTGACCTTACTGGAAGACTCCGGCATGATGACCAGATCGTAATCATAGAGGTTTATCCGATTATTCAAGTCATTGATTGCTTTTTGGATAAACTGACTCAAGTTTGTATCCTTTTGAATTGATTCCGAGAACTTCACATACTTGATAAAAGCACCGCGGACACTACCATCAACCGTATCTGCAAACTCATACCCATAGTAGAAGCATTTTCCGAATGCCTCCACCTGATAACTGTCTCCCGTCAGACTTACGATGTCGCTTGCGCCATCATGTGCAAAATCAAATACAAACCGTCCTTCTTCTTTGTCGTAAGTAACTCCCATATCGATGAATCTTTTATTCGTTGCAAAAATAGTGATTATCCGACAAACGACAAAATGGAGGGATAAAAATATTCCAGCAACCGACATTGTTCCTGTTGCAGGGACCTTTGGAAGATTTAAATCTTCGTGCCATAAGATTTAAATCTTTGTGTGCTAAGAACTGAATCTTCCCGAAAGGCAAAGGTACAGCGCCCCACGCGGTTTCAATCAATTACCGATAAGTTCTTGTAGAGTTGGTGGGCCACGGAAAAAACGGATTGTACGGAAATAATTCAAACTTTGGAATCTCTTCCAATTGATTTGCCAAAAGAGTTGATAGGATAGGACTTCCGTCCCTTCGCGTTTCAAACGCGAAGAAAGCTAATACTAAAGACATCCGAGTTGCAAACTGGATGGACTGGGTGTATTCAAGGCGAAGCGTACGGCCTCCTCCGGCCTCGCAATTCCCCTCCTCGCTGTCCGAGGAGGGGGTAGGGGGAGGATATTTTCTTTCGTTTATTTTCTTTTTCTTTCTTTTCTTTTCTTTTATGGGCTTTGCTCGGGACAAAGTTTTTTTTGTTCGGGAAGCAATGTCGGTGTATTCTTCTGATACACTGTGTGTTGGATGGTGTTCTATAAAGGTGTGAAACATTCTTTTTTAAGGAATTTTTAGATTTCGGAGGTTGTATGCTTATCTCTAGAGGTGTAGCAATGGATTATGAGAAAGGCTGATATTCGTGACTTTTGCGATGTGAACGGAAGGATGGATAAAGAAAAGGGGATAAATATTTGGTTGTACTTTGGATTATTCGTATAGTTGCAACCGCTACTTTGGATTATCATCAAAATTGTGCGATATGGCAGAATATGAAAGAATGCAGAGAATCGTTGATGCACAAGAAGATAGTGTGTTCTTGTGGGGCGCCAGACAGGTGGGGAAGAGTACGTTGGTAAAGACTCTCTATCCTAAAGCGAAAGTATACCGAAGCGCGGCTCATCATTGTGTCGCTCGACCGTCATCCCCGACTGCTGAACGGTATTGAGGTGCTTCCTGCTACCGAGTTTTTGCGCAGAATGTGGCACGGCGAGATCTTTTAGAAATCCCCCGTACATACATGGACTTTCAAAGAATAGCATTTTTTCGGTGTATGAATGGCATTCTTTCCATGCAAGGGAGAAAAAAAGTAACCGCTACATTTCCTATATCCGCCAAAAAGTCCTACCTTTGCGGCGCAAAACAGATGTTGCCTTTGTAGTTCAATGGATAGAACGGCCCTCTCCTAAAGGGCAGATTCGAGTTCGATTCTCGACGGAGGTACACTTGTCTTGTCTAATATGCTGACAATCAGAATTTCAGACGTTTGAAATTTTTGATTCATGCAACAATCGTGCAACATCTTAGCAATAGAGCATAAAAACAACATCTTCTTCGTTTTCTCCAGCATGTCATGGTACGCTTTGCACCTCCATCTTGGGGAGGGCGATGGTGAGCAGACAGGCGGTCAAGCCCGGTCTGCCCTATGAAATTCACTTCTTACTCAAGCTCAAGATAACGGTGAAGGTCTCGAAGGTAGTCAAGAATTCGCCGGTATATATTTTAAAAGTTTATGATTCATTCTATTCTTTCACTCTGAAACTCCGCAAACACCACATTCTGCCCATACATGTACTTATGCGAGAGCGTGGTACAAACGCTGTTCACCAACGCCAAGCCTAAGGATACATCGCTGTCCTCCAGGT
>JAFTYI010000024.1 GCA_017464815.1 Bacteroidaceae bacterium
AGATGTGGACAAGCCCCTTTTATGCCCACTGACGGTCTCTTGTCATTCTGAACGAAGTGAAGAATCTGTAAACGTCAGCAAAAACTAAAGCACACGTTATCAGATTCTTCACTTCGTTCAGAATGACAGAGACGGCATAAACTTGCAGGGGAATAAATCAATTGAAGTTTTTAGCGGACACTAATAAAAACTTTTACAGTTATTTAGGCTTCACGGTTCATGCCGTCTCTGTCATCCTGAGCGAAGTCGAAGGATCTGATAACGTGTGCTTTAGAAATACATTGCTTATGTTTACAGATTTTTCGGACAGAGTCCTCAACAACTCGTCTTCACTGCGTTCAGACGAGTTGTTGAGCGTAGCGAAAAATGACAGAGACGGCATAATTTACAAATGGGTTTTAGGACTGACCCATAAAATCCGCGTCATCCGTGCCTAAAAAATCATTGCCTTTTCCGTCAAAATAAAGCCGTTAATTCTTCTAAAAAAACCTTTCGATAGGGCTTTCAGGACATTTGGCAGGTAAAAAGGATAGGGATTATTCCAACTTTTACCCCGACCTTTGCGTTGTCAAAATCACAACAACAAAAAAATAAGGAGGATTGAACGATGAAGATGAACTTGAGAACAATCGTAGAGGACAGCAACCTCATCTACAGACAGCTGTCGGACAACATCAAGTACTTGTATCACGAATTGCAGGAACTCACCCGCATGAGTGACACCCGGCTCTGCCTGGCCATCTGCCAACTGCTGCGCGACGGACGCATCTGCCAACAACAGGAGGAGAATCTGGTATATTACTTGAAAAGGATATGAAGACACGGATTCACCTGCATCCCAATTACTGGATGTACAGAAGCTATGCCGAAGCCATCCCCTGTGGCCACTACAAACGGGAAAAAACGTTCTGCAACCATCGGAACACCGTGGAGTGGGTCAAATGGGGGAACCTCAATGTGGTGGTGAAGCGATACAAACGTCCGACATGGGCCAATTGCCTCGTGTACACATGGTTGCGGAAGCCAAAGGCCCAACGGGCATACGAATATGCCGAGGAACTGCTGAAACTGGGATTTGAGACCGCACGCCCCATTGCCCACATCGAGGTGAAGACATGGGGCGTCTTCCACACAGGATATTTCATTTCAGAACTGCTCCCCTACCCACTCATAAAGGAGATTCCACAAATGGAGCTGCCACAGGAGGAGAAGGAACTGATAGCTGACGACTTCATCCACTATACGGCCCGCCTGCACGAAAATGGCATCATACCCAAAGACTACAATTCGGGCAACATCTTCTTCCACAAGGAGGGAGCACACTACCACTTTGCCCTGATTGACATCAATCGCCTGCACATCGGAAAGATGCCTGACGAGAGGGAGTCAGTCGTATGCTTCGAGCAAATGGGAGTCAGCATCATCCAAGCCATCGGCGCCATTGACCAATATGCCTCCCTACGGGGATTCGACACCGAGCGCTGCCTCTTCTTCATCCTGCTCCACAAGCTGAAAAGGCGCATTGAGCGAGGCTTCAAGCATCACGTGCTCCATCCGCTAAGGGAAAGGTTTGCATGAGTTTTAGGATGACACGGATTTATTTTTTAGACAGAAGGACAAAAGAACAGAAGAAAAAAAAACTTATGTACTTATGTTCTTATGTTCTTCTGTCTGAAAATAAATCCTAAATTATGAACATTTATCGCTGCAACGTCACACCAAGGAGACCGATGACCACATCGTTGGAGAGCGCCTCCACCTGCAGGTGCTTCAACTCCTTCTTGCCATCGAGCGGGAGGTCGTAGAGCGTGGCTGCTCCGCCTTCGAGCACATTGCCAAAGATGCCCGTGCTGTTGAGGTCGACACTGTGAGCGGCATCCTGCTCATCGCGCCCCAGCTCGGCACTGAGCGTACGGCTTACGAGGCCTGTCTTCAAGTGCAGACGATAGGGGCGCTTGGCTTTCAAGCGGAAGGCAAGGCCATCGTCGTAGAAGTCCTGCTCGATGGGAATCCAGCTCTCAGGATTGATGAGCAACAGGGAGTCGGCCGAACCATCGGCGTAGGCCACGCGCACCACTCCGTTTTCAATCTGGCTCTGCATAGCGTTGGTGCTTCCGGCCATCATCAGGTAGATGCGGCCGGCCTTGCCCGACAGAGGAATGGTGTTCACCGAGGGGAAGTTGTCCCACAAGGTGGTGAAGACGACATTGTGCCCCTTCACAGGTGTGAGGAAAGGCACACCCACCGACGTGTTCAGCGTCTCGGCCACGCGCAGGGCAGAGTCGTTCAACTCAAAGGTTGCCTGCGGATGACACCACTCGCCAATGCCCTGCACGGGTATCTGCAACGTAGTGCGCTCAGGACGTGGCGAGAAATAGCGCGGTTGGAAAAGGTTGGTGAGCGAATCGTTCACATACTCGGCCAAAGAAACAGGCTCCAACTTGTCAGCCTCGACGTGCTCGAACTGGGAGGAGAGGATATTAGTTAACGAGTTGACAAGTTGACAAGTTGACGAGGATACACCTGCATCTTGCCTTGTCAACGCATCAATTTCTCCCTTGTCAACAGGTTCTCCGCTCCAAGCCAACTCAACCTCCAAATCATACACATCCTTGGCGGGGATTACCAATTCCATCATTGGGTAATCCACATAACCAGGAAGCTCGCGCCAAGCGACGGACTGCCCATTCACCTTGGCCGAAGCAAGCGTCTCGCGGTAAGCACGCACTTGAAGGAGCAGCGTATCGACACCGAAATTCTTGTCGAGGGCTATGCGATAGACATCGGTTGCACTCTCACGCTTAAACGAATATGCGATGTCGGGCGTCTTCAGCGAAGCCTCGTTCCACGTCTTTGGGAAACCGGGGCGGAGCACCAAGCGACCGGCCAAGCGATCGGGAAGCACACCGTACAATCCTTGTATATATACGCGCGAAGCCACGCCCACAGGGTCGCCAAAGTCGCGGTAACACTCGGCACGCGCCACGTCGTAGTGCGAAATCTGTCCGAAGTTTCCGGGGCTGCCGCCCAAGTACATGCCGTCGAGCATCGAACTCTTCAACAAGTGATAACCCGCCTCGTAGCGACCGGCCATCCAATAGACAAGCGCCGTGTGCATCACCTCGGCAAAGGCCACGTTGTTGATACTCCAGGCGTAGGGCTGCCAGTTGGTGGTGGAGATGGTGGCATATTGCTCGTATCCCAATCCGTCGGCCTTGGCATCCAATCCTTCAGCCACGACGGGGATATGAGGAATCTCGTTATCAACATATTGCGTAGCACGATAGCGCTGGAGGGGAGTACCCACTTCGCTGTCGATGGTGTGATAAATCGTCCACACGGCCGGACTCTTGTGCAAGCGCTGGTGTCCCATCAGGTCTTTGCACTCGGCCCACACACCCTTGTCCTCCATCCACAGGGTTTCGTCGATAGCCTTGTAGATGCGGTCGGCTTCAGCTTGGTAATGAGCTGCCTTTTCGGACATTCCCAATCCCTCGGCCAAACGGGCAGCCATGCGGTTGGCACGGTAGTTGAGAGCCGTAGAGTGAGTGGCTGCACCACCATTATAATAAAGAGCGTCGCTGGCCCAAATGCAACAGTAGGCATCGTAGAGGCCATCGCCATCGGGGTCGAAGTTGCGCTTCTCCCACGCCAAGTGACGCTCGATGACTGGCCAAATCTCACGCACATACGCCCAGTCACCCGTCCAATTAAGGTGCCACAGAAGCTCATCCATGTAGTTGAGGTTCATGTCGTAGTGGTGCATCTGATTGTCGCGGTTCGGGTTGCGGCAGATGTAGCCGTTGCTGTACATCTGTGTGCCCCACTTCTTCACGGCGCGAGCCAGGTTGAGCGTACTGTCCTGCATGGGGTGCTGATAGATAGGCTCCACATCAGTCACCTGAGAAGCGGCATAAGCATTGAAATGCTTGCGGGCACGATCGTGCCAGCCAAGCGCATCACCCGCATAGGCCGCACGCCATCCGGCCAATGGCATACGCCAACCGATGGCACCATGAAGCCACGTCGTGCCGTCCCACACACCATCGGCCGCCACGGCCAACGCACCACCTATGGTATTGAAATAGGGGTCGGGAGTCACAAACTGAATGCGGCCGGCCAACTCGGCACGCTGCTCTTCAGCCTTGGCAAAAGCCTTGTCAATGGCACTTCCATCTTCAGAGAGGCCAATCATCATATAATAGTCCCTTTGTCCCTCAGCCTCCAAGGGAAGAGAACCGAGGAGAACGGGATGCTCCACAGACTCCTCTGCTGTACCCTGGAAGTCAGCGTCTGCACTCTGGAAGTCAGCGCCTGCACCCTGGAAGTCAGCGCCTGCACTCTGTAACTTCTCACTCGCAGCCAGTTCCACCACGTTGTGCACCGCCCCCTCGGGGAAGAAGCCATGAACGATGTGCTGGCCATACTTGTTCTTGATGGACTTCACACTGAAGTTATTTCCTGCAAGAGTGTATTCATTATCCTTGCAATACTCGGGAAGCAGGTCGAAGCAATCGGCACGGTCGACACCCATGTCACCCTCGCGGCTGAAGCGCTTGTTGGCCACGCCACCAAACTTCCATCCAAGGGCTGCATCCGTGGGCAATCCGCTGGTCGTAATCTTCCACACGCCGGCATCCTCGTCCATCAGTGCAAGCACCTCCATGCTGATGCTTCCCTCGCCCAACAACGGGTCGGTGATGTGATAGATGCGCTTTCCCGGGCGATAGCGGCACTCAATGCGCTCGGCATTGTTCAAAGGGAGCACCGTCTCCCCCACCCTCACCGTGAAGGTCAAGTTGCCACCCATGCGCGGCAAGTAGAAAGCAAACTCCGGCACATCGCTCGTCTCCACACGGAAGCCCGTATGTCCGCCATACAAGGCACGCGTAAACTTACGGTCGCCATTCACAATCACAAAGTCCTCCCCATCGGGAGCATAACGCTGAGCACGCACCTCTTGCCGCGAAGCCTCAGGTGCGCATCCCACCAACGTCCCCCCCACCACGAGGAGACCACCAAGCAATGTATAAAACAGGGTTTTCATCTATCGTATTATTTTATTGTTTTTTCTCTATGGCTCATTCTAAATCATGCACGTTCAACCTGCATTCCTTCATCTTTAGGTCGGCAAAGGTAATAAAAATCATCAGGACAGGAAAATATTTACCGCCTTTTTGGACTTCAGCCCTCTATTTATCCGAACTCGATGCCTTCACATCCCTTTATTCTGCATGCAACAACCTGATGACAATGAAGCCAGAGAAAGATGTCGTATTTTCCACTTCCGTGGCAAACACGTCCTTCACCGCATCATCCGACGCAAGGGGGATTGGCTGAGGATACAAGGCGACGGCTCCTTTGTGGCCGTAGAGCAATGTCACACAAAGGATGTGGTGGGTAAAGTCATCAAAGTATAC
>JAFTYI010000025.1 GCA_017464815.1 Bacteroidaceae bacterium
ATTTCTGTAACTTTGTCATCGGTAATCATAGTCGGATCTTTTGTTTTACTTTATAAGTAACTAGTAATCACATGTAAAGATACAAAATTCCTGCTAGATTACCAACTTTTTACATCACTTTCTTATCCCGAACTGACGTATCCATTTGCTCTTTGATTGGTCGCGGATCAACCGCAAAACTGTCTTTATGACATCTCTCTTGGGCTTTTTGTTTGCCTTGACGGCTTTGGCGGAATTCTTTGCTCCTCCCGTGAGCGGACATGCATTCCTCTGGTTGTGGGAGGTTTCATCCAATAAGTTTTTGACAATAGCTTTGTTGGTGCTGTTTGCAGCGTTGGAAATCTCCAAAGGGGTTGTGGGGTTTATCAATAAGAAAACTAATCCGGCTCTGTTGATGGCCGTTTGTTTTGCGGTGATTATTCTTTTTGGCGCCCTTTTGCTGTTGTTGCCCCGCTCTACACATGAGCATATCCGATTGTCGCTTGTTGATGCCATGTTTGTTTCTACCAGTGCCGTGTGTGTGACCGGGCTTTCTACGGTGGATGTGGCTCAGACATTTTCAGTGGAAGGGCAGATTGTCATTGCTTTGCTCATTCAGGTAGGCGGGCTGGGGGTGATGACCATTACGAGTTTCTTTGCCATCTTCTTCATGGGAGGAACGGGGTTGTACAATCAGCTTGCCTTGCGTGATATGGTGGGGTCGGAGACATTCAGTTCCCTCATCTCTACCTTATTATATATACTGGGATTCACCTTCTCCATCGAAGCGTTAGGGGCTTGTTGTATTTGGTTCAGCATTCATGGTTCGTTGGGGATGACTTTGCATGAAGAGCTGTTTTTCTCTGTATTCCATGCTGTTTCGGCTTTCTGTAATGCCGGTTTTTCTACGCTTACAGACAATTTGGGAAATGGTGCGGTCCTGTATGGGCATAATTGGTTTTTCATCATCATTTCGGTGTTGGTCATATTGGGTGGAATCGGATTTCCCATTCTGATGAATTTCAGGAAAGTTGTAGCTTACTCTGTGCGTAAGGTCTTGTGGAAAGGGTCAGAGGAACAGCCACGTCCACGCTACATCCATTTGACGAACATCAATACAAAGATAGTCCTTGTTTCCACGGCTCTCCTGTTGGTTGGCGGTACAGTGCTGGTTGCCGTGTTGGAGTGGGATGGAGCCTTTGCAGGAATGTCAACTGAGGAGAAACTCGTACAGTCGTTCTTCACTTCGGTTGTACCGCGTACTGCAGGATTCAACAGTGTTGATTTGACGCGATTTTCCTTGCTGACCATCCTTGTCTATCTTTTCCTGATGTGGATAGGTGGGGCCTCCCAATCAACGGCCGGAGGCATTAAGGTGAACACCTTTGCTGTGGCATTGGCCAATATGCGTGCTGTCATTCGTGGCGAAAATGCTGTAGTGTTGTTCAAGCGTGAGATTACGCCCGACTCCGTCAGCCGTGCGTCGGCTGTTGTCTTCGGTTCGATTGTGGTAATATTGCTTTCGTTTGTCGCACTGATTTATCTTGAACCCGACATTTCCCCAAAGGGCTTGTTGTTCGAGGTCGTGTCGGCTTACAGCACGGTGGGTGCAAGTCTCAATGTGACCCCTCTGTTGGGGAGCGCGAGCAAATTGTTGATTGTTGTATTGATGTTTGTCGGACGTGTAGGGTTGATAACGGTGCTTATGAGCGTGACCCGGCAGAGGGGAATCCGCAGGTATCGTTATCCGAAAGGGAATGTGATTATTAACTGAAGCATAGTACAGTATGAAATGTTTGATTATTGGCTTGGGCAGCTTTGGGAAAACACTTGCCGAAGCGTTGACGGACAAAGGGCACGAAGTGATTGGTGTGGATAGCGAAGAACATCGTGTGGAAGAGGTGAAGGACCGCATTTCGGTGGCCTATATCATGGATGCCACGGAGCGTGTGGCCTTGAAGGAACTTCCGTTGGATGAGCTTGATTGTGCCATTGTGGCTATCGGGCAAAGTATGGATCATTCCTTGCGGGCGGTGGCCGCTTTGAGGGAACTTTCCGTCAGCAAAATCTATGCCCGTGCATTGGATCAGACGCATCTCTCCATCTTGCGTGCCATGAACATCCAGAAGATTTTCATCCCCGAAAGCTATGCTGCCCGCATCTTTGCCGAACGCCTGTTTGTTGATAAAATGGGGGAGATGATGTGACATTTTAGCGATTGACGTGTGGACAATCACCTCAAGCCTCCCGATGGCGACGTATGTGTTAATGATTATTAAAAGATATACAGAAAGCGTTCTGTCTATTGATATATTTTGTTTCTTTGCGATATCAAAATGATATCGTAATTGCATCGCGTTTCAAAACAACTGTAAGCAGTATATTAATAACTTAATAAAAATAGAACTATGAACGGAAAAGAATTTGATTTTGCAGGGACGAAACTGAATGGTTTTGCCATGCTCTTTTTGAACTTGGCCTTGACGGCTGCAGGTATTGCTTTGATTGTGTGGGGCATCAATGCCGAGACATTTGTGTATGCGTTGGGTGGAATAGTAATGTTGGTGCTTACTTTCTTCCTATGGCCGGGCTTTGTCATGTTGGAGCCGAACGAGGCGATGGTGATGCTCTTCTTTGGTAAGTATCGCGGCACGTTCAAGGATACAGGCTACTTTTGGGTGAATCCGTTTCTCAGCACGAAAAAACTCTCTATGCGTGCGCGTAACCTCAATCCCGATCCCATCAAGGTGAACGACAAGGTAGGTAATCCCGTACTCATCGGCTTGGTGCTCGTGTGGAAACTGAAGGATGCCTATAAGGCCATGTTTGAAATTGACTCGCAGACGATGGCGGCCAACACTACGGGTACAACCATCGGTGCTTCGGTGGCCAGCCGCATGAATGCGTTTGAGGACTTTGTGAAGGTACAGAGCGATGCCGCCCTCCGTCAGGTGGCCGGGTTGTATGCCTATGATAATACGGATAACAACAACAACGAATTGACCCTTCGCTCGGGTGGTGATGAGGTGAACGAGCAACTTGTGCAGAAGCTGAACGAGCGCCTGGCCATTGCCGGCATGGAGGTAGTAGAGGCCCGCATCAACTACTTGGCTTACGCTCCCGAGATTGCCGCCGTGATGCTTCGTCGTCAGCAGGCCAGTGCCATCATTACGGCTCGCGAGAAGATTGTCGAGGGTGCCGTGTCGATGGTGAAAATGGCATTGGATAAACTCTCGGCCGAAGAGATTGTAGAGTTGGACGAGGAGAAAAAGGCTGCCATGGTGAGCAACCTCCTTGTAGTACTCTGTGCCGACGAGTCCGCCCAACCAGTAGTGAATGCAGGGACATTGAACCATTGATAATTAGTGATGAGCTACAAGCTACAAGTGACAAGTGGTTTGCTTTACACTCGTAGCTTGTCATTCGTAACTGAGTATTTCGTGAAAAAAGAATCTGCCACTAAAAGTTTTGTGCTTCGCATAGATGCCGACACGATGAGTGCCATCGAAGCATGGGCTGCCGACGAGTTCCGCTCCACCAACGGCCAGCTCCAATGGATTATTGCCGAAGCGTTGCGCAAGAGCGGACGATTGAAGAAACAAAAGAATATAAGAAAGGAAAATAACAATGAACCTGAATAACCAATCCGTGAAGCCTGTACGAGTGCCGCCCACACGCTTCGACCGCATACTTGATTTGGCGGCTCTGTTTTTGTTGTTGCTGTTGTGGACTTTGGCCATCTGCTTTTTCATTGATGCTCCGGAAAAAGTTCCCACTGGATTTGATGCTGCCGGTAATCCACGAGGGTGGGGAAGTCCCGCTTTTTACTTTATGATGCCGGGGATAGGGGTGTTTTATGCTGCGGCAATCTTTGCGACGAGCTATTTCCCTCAGCTCATCAATCTGCCTGTAACGTTGAAGAAAGAAACCGTTGGCATCCAATCGGCTTTGATGATACGTTGTGGCCGTTGGCTGAATATTGTGGGCTTGGCCATGTTTCTACACATCCTGCTCTTTATGGGAAGTTTCCAACATGAAGCATTGCGTATGGACGCTTCGACATTCGTCTTCGGCATCTATGGAAGCATCTTCTTGATGATTGCAGTCATCATCTATTACTCTGTACGCATTTCGCGGGTGAAGTGACAATAGCCCATTGGAATATGTGACAAAAAACGGTAAGATGTTTGTTGATAGACAAAGTATTTGTATTTTTGCAGCCATAAAGCCATTGGTATGTTTGAAGAAGAGATAAAGATTTACGAAACAGTCTTGGCCGAATATCGGCAGAAGATATCCCAACGGATGGACGGTGAGGAGTTGAAGGAGTATAACGAAATACTCTTTTCGGCGCATAGTTGTGGTATCGAAGGAAACTCTTTCAGTGTGGATGACACCCGTGAATTGAAGGAAAAAGGATTGGGGCTGATTCCGCAAGGAAAGACACTTTATGAAGCATTCGAAATCTTGGGACACTTCAAGGCATACGAATATTTGTTGGGGCAGAAGGAGATGCCATTGACTGAGGAACTCTTGAAAGAGACGCACCGCATTCTGATGGAGCACACCTTGCCTTACAAGTGTCCGGGAGCGGTGCCGGGCGAATATACCGATACCGACATGTGTGCTGGCGACACCGTTTTAGGTGAACATGAAACCTTGATTGCGCGTGTGCCGAAACTGCTTGCTTCCACCCAACAGGCCATCGACGAGGGACGCGTGCATCCCATGGTGTTGGCCGCCCGTTTTCATGGTTTCTTTGAATATCTTCATCCCTTCCGTGACGGAAACGGTCGCATCGGTCGCCTGTTCTCCAACTTTATCCTCCACAAGGCCGGTCATCCTATCGTCATCATCCGTCAGGAGAACAAGGGCGAATATATCCATGCCCTGTGTTGCATCCGTACCGAAAGGACAGACGAACACCTGATAGCCTTCTTCTTCCGCATGGCTATCGAACGTATGCAACGTGAAATGGAGGAAAAGAAGAACGGAACAAGGTTTATGAGTTTCCTTTTTTGAGAAGTTGTAATATTAGTGTCCGCTAAAAACTTCAATTGATTTATTTCCCTGCAAGTTTATGCCGTCTCTGTCATTCTGAACGAAGTGAAGACGAGTTGTTGAGGACTCTGTCCGAAAAATCTGATAACGTGTGCTTTAGTTTTTGCTGACGTTTACAGATTTTTCACTTCGTTCAGAATGACAAGAGACCGTCAGTGGGCATAAAAGGGGCTTGTCCACATCTAAAATATTTAAGGATAGGGAATTATTACTGTTTAGCGGACACTAATAGAGTTATAACTTCCTCCTTATCTCTGCCAACCCTGCTTGGCAGTCCTCTGCCACTATGGAGGCAGTACACTGCCAACGGCGAGGCAGGGAACTGCCAGCACCGTGGCAGTAACATAAAGTCGGTGAATGTTCTTCGTTCTTTCCTTTACTTTACCCGCTCTAATCCCATCTTCTTGGCTTTCTCCAGCATGAAGGCGAAGGCGGCATCGTGTTCGTTGGGGATGTCACCGTCGAGGATGGCATCCTTGATGGCCGTCTTCAGTGTGCCTATTTCGCGGCAGGGCGAGAGGCCGAACACCTCCATGATTTCTTCGCCGGTGACGGGCGGTTGGAACTGGCGGATGCGGTCGCGCTCCTCCAGGTCGATGAGCTTCTGGCGCACCAGTTTGAAGTTGTCGAGGAAACGCTGCTTGCGCTCGGCATTCTTCGAAGTGATGTCCGCTTCGCAGAGCATCATCAGGTCGTCGATGTCGTCGCCCGCTTCGAAGAGCAGGCGTCGCACGGCACTGTCCGTCACCACGTCGTCGGCTATCACAATGGGACGCATGTGCAGTCCCACGAGCTTTTGCACATACTTCATCTTCTCGTTCATCGGCAACTTCATGCGGCGGAAAATGTTCGGTATCATCTTTTCGCCCAAGTAGTTGTGGTTGTGGAAGGTCCATCCGATGCGCGGTTCCCACCGCTTCGAGCGCGGCTTGCCTATGTCGTGCAGAAGGGCCGCCCAGCGTAGCCACAGGTTATCGGTCTGTCGGGCAATGTTGTCCAACACCTCCAGTGTGTGGTAGAAGTTGTCCTTGTGTGCCCGTCCATTCATCGTCTCCACCCCCTGCATCGCTGCCAGCTCGGGGAAGATGAGAGCCAGCAGGCCGCTCCGCTCCAAGTCGATGAAACCTTTTGATGGGATGGGCGAGGCCACAATCTTGTTCAGCTCGTCGGCAATGCGCTCTTTGGAGATGATTTCGATGCGCTCCTTGTTGCGGCAGAGCGACTCAAACGTTTCGTCGTCGATATAGAAGTTTAGCTGTGTGGCAAAGCGTATGCAGCGCATCATGCGCAGGGGGTCGTCGCTGAAGGTGATGTCAGGGTCCAGCGGTGTGCGTATGGTCTTCTCCCACATATCGTCCACCCCTCCGAAGGGGTCCACCAGTTCGCCGTATCTCTCCTTGTTCAGGCAGATGGCCAAGGCGTTGATGGTGAAGTCGCGCCGGTTCTGGTCGTCCTCCAGTGTGCCGTCTTCCACGATGGGTTTGCGCGAATCGCGTTGGTATGATTCCCGCCGTGCCCCCACGAACTCCACCTCCGTTTGGTGAAACTTCACCTGTGCCGTGCCAAAGTTCTTGAACACCGATAGGTGGGCTTTTCGTCCCAACCGCTTGGCCAAGGCCTCGGCCAGTGCAATGCCGCTTCCCACCACCACCACGTCGATGTCCTTCGACGGGCGCTCCAGGAACAGGTCGCGCACATATCCGCCCACCACGTAGCACTCCATGCCCAGCTCGTCTGCCGTCTCAGAGATTTGGTGGAATATCTTGTCGGAGAGTTTCTCCTTCAGTTCTTCTTGAGTCAGTTCTATCATTCCGTTGTCTTGAATTGTGGCGCGAAGATAGTACAAATCAAGCGAAGGACAAAACAAACACGGGTTTATTTTGTCCTTCCATGGGCATAGGGGCTCGCATGTCACTTGTCTTACTTAGGGGGAGAACGGAAGAATACCGAAGATTTTAGTATAGGCATCCGAAAGCCCACAAAGGTATTCTGTTCCCATTCCCAATCTCGAGGTCATCGATGGCAAGATAGCTGTTGGGCAAGTCTGCTATTTGTGAAAAGGTCTTGTAAGTTCCACCAATCTCGAAAATATGTTTGCCGTCGGCCATGAAGTCTCCCTGCTTGGAGGCTGTAAGCGTGGAAACAGCTCCTACTTGGTTGGCAAAAAAGGTTTCCCGCTTGGTCCCTTCTGATACTTTGCCAGTAAGTGCATTCATCAAATTGGTGTTGTTGAGGTATATTTTCTTGGGGCCTGCCAGATGTTTGTAGTCTTTGGCTTTTTCCGTAAGCAGACACAGCAAGGCAGCCCTGTCTAACCAATACAGCATTTTCAGCGTCTGGTCGCGGGTAGATTCCAGTCCGGCCGACAGTTTGTTGATGTTTGGTTCGAGTGGAACATTCTCGGCAATGACCATCAGCAGTTTCTTTATCTTTTGCCGGGTTGTATAGGTGGATTTCTCTTCTACGGCCGGTATGTCACTGTCTATGACAAGTTGGGCTACTTCGTTCACGCGCATCAGGTAATCGTTGCCCGCTTCACGGTAGTATGGATAAAATCCTTCTCTCAGATATTGGTCGAAATGTTTCAGAACCTTAATCTGTGAAGTTGCTTCCATGGCATACTCTGTGTGTGAAGTAAGCAGTTCGTCCAATGTCGTGGCTGGGAGACTGGCAATCCCTTCGTATTCCAGATATTCTCTGAATGAAAGTCCATGCAACGTGTAGAGAGACTGGCGGCGTGACAGGTCGCTGATCGAATTGTCTATGGCAAGCATGGCTGAGCCTGTATAAACAATATTCAGGTCGGGGTAATCGTCGTACAGATTTTTGAGCAAAGAGGTCCATTTGGGATATTTGTGAACCTCATCAAAATAAATGTGGTTTACGCCGTGGGTGTATAGATACTCAACCAACTCTTCCACACTGTGGTTTTGAAACCACAAGTTGTCTAATGAAACATAAAGCGCTTCGTCTGTATTATTGCGAAATGTCTCTTTGATATGTTGCATCAGCATGGTGGTTTTTCCTACTCCCCGTGCCCCTTTGATGCCCAAGAGTCTGACATCCCAATTTATTTGTTTGTAGAGATACCTTTTGAATTTCAGGCTTGTGGCTGCCAATCTCCTGTGGTAGGCGTTTAGCAAGGGTTGAATGTCTTTATAGTCCATACTCGTCATTTGTTATTTCGGCTGCAAAGATACAAAAACACTTTTGCAAAAGCGACTTTTTGAACAAAAAACACTTCTGCAAAAGTGATTTTTTGTCGAAAAAGCACTTTTGCAGAAGTGTAAAATATGTAAAATTGGTCACGCTTGCCTTACATTGGCGTTTGATAGTTATTGTACCTTTGAAAGTTCCTCCATCATCTTTTCCACCCCAGGCCAGCCACTGATGGCTTTAACGAATTTACCTTCACGGTCGTAGATGAGGTAATGGGGTATGGCATTTTCGTAATCAGGAATTTGCATGGCCTGTTTCTTGTCTTCGGGCACGATGTAGTGGACTCCTTCATGTCGGGAAACGTACACCAACCAATCATTGGAGTCGCTGCTGGTGTCGGTGATGTAAACGAAATCGACACCTTTCTCTTTCAGACCCTCCTTCACGCTCTCCATCTCTTTCATTCCCTTACGACAGGGACCGCACCATGTGGCCCAAAAATCAACGAAGACGATGCGCCCTTTGTGTTCTGCCACGATTTTAGGCAACCATTCCTCAGGTTTGCCTTCCGGCAGGTCTTTACATGTCCCTTTATTGTTAGTGGCCTCCTTTTTCATGAGTGCCTGCATCTCTCGTATTTGTACTTGGAACTCCGGTGACAGGCTATCCAACTTACTTTCGTTCACTGGCAGATTGGCTTTCGCACGGGTCATTACTGTCTTGGCTTCGTCCAGTTCTTTGAACCAGCGTCCTAAAGGTGAATCTTCCAATCCATTAGCCTGCATATACTCTCTTCCCTCACCAAACAAATTATTCATGCAGGCAAAGAAGCCGAGCGTGCTACGGTAGTAAGTCAATTCGGACGCATGAGGGTCTTTGAAGGTAAATTGTGCCTCGAACATTGCCAGCGAATCCTCGTCCGTCAGAATCTTCCAACTCTTCTTTACAAACATGAAGTTCCTTAGCTTATTCAAGTAATCCTGTTCTATCAGCATTCTGCGGTATTCCCGTTCTCTAGGTGAGAGGTTGAGCGTGTCCAACTGCCCTACTACATCCTGAAACTCGTTCCAACACACTTCGCGCCATTCATCAAAGGTGCTGCGAGCGTGAGCGATAGCACAATCACGACTAACCCCCAGTTGCATACCTTTCATGTGAATGGGCAGAGGCATTTCAAAACTCGCACCTTCCATGTGGACGGCTTTCTTCCAAAGTTCCTGCAACTTCTCTGTAGTGATGCTGTCGCGTGGTGTCTCTCTATTGTAGGCTTCGTATGCCGCGAAAGCGCTTCTGTTGTAATCGAGCTTAACAGTATCACCAGGAAAAAGCATGATTTCCAATCCATTCATGCATTGGTGTTGCAGTGGGTAACAGATGTCGTATGTTATGGAGAATGTTCCGTTGATGGAATCTTTGGTAATTGCACAACCATTGCCTTTCAACGACTCGTGATTTCCCCAAAATCCAGGGGGAAAGGGATTGTCACCTGCCTTCCAATCAACATACCGTCCAAGAATGACGGCCGGGGCGCTCTTGCGTTCCCATTGCGTATAGCTGGTGGCTTCACTCGTTGGTTGACAACTCAGTACCAATGCCATCAGGGCAAAGGCGCAAATGGATAATACGGCCTTTTTCATGTTCATTTGTTTATCGTTCAAGCACTCTGTTGATTTCTTTCTCAATCTCCATTAAAATCTCTTTGCCAAATCCCGTGGTTCCCCACACGCGCTTGCCTTTTCGGTCGTAGAGATAATATTGGGGAATTGCTCCCAATCCGGGTATTTTGTTCCAAATGTCACTCTTGATACGGTAGTGTTGTCCCGGAATCTTCATTACCTGTTCGTTCCATGCATCCATCTGGCTTGTCTCATTGGTGAGATAGACGAATACGACATCAAGGTCTTTCATCTGTTCCTTCATCGGCTCCATGGCTACTATACCCTTTATGCAGGGGACACACCAAGTTGCCCAGCAATCAATGAACACCGCTTTGCCCGGATATTGTGCAACAATGGCATTGAGCATCTCTTCGGGAGCAGCGTCGGGAGTCGCTTTCATGCGGTCGGCCGCCTCCCTCTTCAATCTTTCCAACTGCATTTTCACGCTGTCGTTTTTTACTTTTAGCACCTGTTGGAAATAAGGGTGAACGGACTGGATGATACTGTCGGGTTGCACTTCGCCTGCCCTGAGTTTGTCACCCACGACTTTAGCACTTGCGTAGGCTTTCATCATATCGTAAACTTCGCCCTTGTCCATTCCGTTAGCCTCCAGATAAGATAAGTTGCTAAGGTTAAGGGGCAGATAGAATGAACGTCCATCGCGATAGAGCATCAAATCTTTGGAATGGGGGTCAAGAGGGGTATAGGTCTTCTTCATTTCGGCAATCACGTCACTGATATCGTTTCCATACCCTATGCGCCATTGCAACAAAGGTGCATAACTTCTGCGTGTTGCCAAATAAATGTTGTCCACAAGCAATTGGAGCATATCTTTCTGACGCTGTGTATAGTCTCTTTTCTTCAACACATCCAGACGGAGGGAATCGTAACACGTCCACACCTTGTCACACCACTGGGCATACGTCTCTCCTTTGACAAAGACAGGCATCTCCTTTATAAAGCCTCGGATGAAGTGCATGTTTTCAAGTACCACCTGATTGAGGTCGCCAATGCTACCGCCCACCCGATAGCAATCACTTGGAGTGGGCTTGCCTGCTGCGAAGTCGTGCACACGTGCCACACATGCCGCAGCGTCGATGTCCAATGTCAGTGTTTCTCCCGGTATGATATAAAGCCAGAATTGGTCAACTCCTTCCATACTGGGGTCAACTGGATAGCCGATAAATTGAGGTCTCATCGGCATGAATGCAGGGTGGCAGAATTGCGTGACAGAATCGCCATAAATGGTTTCTTCTTCATAGTCACCCGTCAGAGGATTGCGTGCAGAATCACCAAAGTAGCTGACCTCATTCCCGCCATGCACTCTTATTGTCGCTTTGGCTTTACCATGCGTCAAGGTCAATGGTTTGAGCGGTTCATCGGCATTCTCGGGCTTCTTGTATGGCGGCAGTCGGAATGGATGCAGTTTCCCGTCAAGGCGTATGCCGTGTATTTTCCATGTACTTTCGCTATCGTTCTCAATATAGTCGAACATCACGGTCTTCTTGGGCAATGGCTCAAAGGTGAGGATGAGCGAATCTTGTTGGGGATTCTTTTCATACTCCTTGCCTATCTCAAACGCATCGTCAGACAACACTTTAGCCCCATCGTGCGTAATCAGTCGGCCACTGACATACTTATAAACCTTGCCTTCGCACTCCAATCGTGCACCTTCCATAGTCCAGTTCCGTTGGTGAGCACAATTCATCCGGAAGTGTACCACGGTCTTTTTCTTCAGATGCTCCACTTTGACAGGTAGTAGGGAAGACGTGTTTGTCGAAGCAAATGCAGGCTTGTCACTTACTCTTGTTTTTGCCTGCATGGTCATGCTTACCAAAAGCGTGAATAAAAGGAATACGATTCTTTTCATGATGATAATGATTTTGATTTATGCCTGCAAAACTATCCAATTCTGATGTTTTCGCCAAATAAATGAGTTTACAAACAGTTTACAAATGGTTTCAGAGACGAATAAGAAAGTTTGCAAACTGTTTGCAAGCCATGCATAGTGTGCTGATATATAGTACTCTAATGGATTCCACTTTCGCGAGTATAAATTATAGAGATAAAGGGAGTTGAGCTTGCGAAACTTAAATAATGGAATTTACAAAGAAAGAATGAACTCGTCCCAATCTTTTCCGGTTCCACTCTTGTCGAAGACCTTTTTGTACAGTCTTGTTCGGATGTTGCTGATGCTGCTTTTCTCTTTTTTGAGCACCGAAGCAATGTCGGCAGGCTTGATGCGGAGCTTCAACAGCATACATACTTGCCATTCGGTGGGCGACAGGTCGTAAAGGTTGAACAGGCTGGATGCGAAGTTGGGATAGACAATTTTCAACTGACGTTCCAATTCCTTCCAATCGGTCGGGGTAAAGTTCTCTCCGGCATCAATGCGGCCACGTGTCACGCGGTAATGGTCTGATTGGAAGAAATCCGATTCCACCTCTTTCATGGCCTTGGCTACCGGCTCGGGGCGAAGTTGGTTGGCCTCCTCTATCTCCGCCAGCTTCCGTTCCATTTCGCGTTTGTGTCTGCGCAGACGCATGACATATCCCACACCTGCTATGGTGAACAGGCACATAAGAATAATGGTATAAAGGAAAATGCGGTTCTCGGCTTTCAGCTCCCGTTCGGTGGTGGACAGCACGAAATGCTTCACCGGAGCATCGGCATCGTTGGGGTATTGTCTGACGAGGTTCCGGATTTCCTCCTTGCGCTCCTCGGTCATGGTGTGAGTCCGTACGATGGTTTCCTTATACCCCTCAAATTCCAGCACGACGGTGGAGTCGTTGATGATGTGTAAGGGCATTACGCGGTCGCGCTCCATATAGATGGAATCGTTCAGACGGTATCGTCCCATCTCGTGTGCAAGAATCATCATCTCGTCGCCCACGGCATGGAGTTGCACCGTGTAATAAGTGCTGTCGGCATCGTAAATCTTACAACGCGTATAGTGGGTATATACGGATGAGGTTGTCTTTCCGTCGGGAGCAGTTTCACTCTTCAGCATCCACACACCTACGATGGAAAAGTTCCCTTTTCCCTCATCTGCCGCCGGGCATACGAGCGAAAGAAGGGAGATGAAAAAGAATATCGTCAGTTTGCCTATGATTCTCATGAGTCACATGAATTGTGGCGCAAAGATAGTGCAAGCCGAGTGAAGAACAAAATAAACTCATTTATTTTTTCTTCCGAGGCGTTGCCTGTCTTCGTGATGTGCATTGTCACATCCATAATCGTGAAGAGTTCATTGCCAAATGGGAGCGTAAACACGGTAGAGAAAGAGTATAAACCGTATAGAGTTTACACTTTTTGTATTTACAATTTGTGTAATTACACTTTTTGTAATATCTTTGCAGGCAGGAAGCGGATGTTGCCGTTTTCTGCTTTAAAAAAACAGACCGTATGGAGACACCTTTTGTATTTGGCAAGATTGCCACGGAGAAGAATTTTACAGACCGCATAGAGGAAACGGCTACGTTGGTGGCTCATTTCCAGTCGCTCATCAACACCATCATCATTTCGCCCCGCCGATGGGGAAAGAGTTCGCTGGTGAACAAGGCCGCCCGTCTGGCCATGGAGCAGGACGAGAGGTTGCGTGTCTGCCACATCGACCTCTTCAATGTGCGCAGCGAAGAACACTTCTATTCCCTCTTGGCACAGAGGGTGATAGCGGCTACATCCACCCGTTGGGAGGAGGCCGTGGAGAATGCCAAACGGTTCTTTACACGCCTGGTGCCCAAAATTTCCATTTCGGCCGACCCGATGAACGAAGTCTCTATTGACTTTGACTGGGACGATGTGAAGCAAAATCCCGATGAAGTGCTTGACCTCGCTGAGAAGATTGCCTGCGAAAAGGGGTTGAAGATTGTGGTCTGTGTGGATGAGTTTCAGAATATCTCGGAGTTCACGAATCCCAGTTATTTCCAGAAAAAACTGCGTTCGCACTGGCAGCAACATCAGCATGTGGCTTATTGTCTCTACGGAAGCAAGCGGCACATGATGCTGGAGGTTTTCACCGATTCGTCCATGCCCTTCTATAAGTTTGGCAACCTGATGTTTCTCGAAAAGATTGCGACACCCCACTTGGTGGCGTTTTTCCATGCGCGTTTTGCCGACACGGGCAAAAGCATTACGGACGAGGCCGCCCACCTGATAGCCCTTCTTGCCGACAATCATCCCTATTATGCCCAGCAGTTGGCGCAACTTTCGTGGCTCAGGACGCAGGGAGAGTGTACCGCTGAAGTCGTCCATGAGGCTCACGAGGCATTGGTGGAGCAGTTGAGCCTGCTTTTTGTCACTGTCACCGAGGCGTTGACTACCCAACAACTCTGTTACCTCAAGGCGTTGATTGCAGGTGAGAAGTCTATCAGCTCCACCGAAACCATGCACCGCTACCGCATCTCATCGCCCACTTCCATTACCCGTTCGCGTGCCGCTTTGGTGAAGAATGACATATTGGACAACAAGGCAGGTGAAGTATCTTTCCAAGATCCCATATATGCCTATTGGCTGAAGACGAGATACTTTCGTTGAATCTCCTCCTCATCTTTCCACTTTGCGAGGGTCTCAAAGATACAAAAACACTTCTGCAAAAGTGAAATTTTGCCGAAAAAGCACTTTTGCAGAAGTGTAAAAGATGTTAATTGGGTTTTACTCAAACAGGAAATACTTCAGCTTCATCCCTTCGGTGCTTCCGCGGGTGGTGAACGTGATTTTGTGTACCCCTTGCGGGATGTTTACCTTGAAGTTCTGTAGCGACCATTTGCCTCCCGTGGCTTTCACGCGGCAGGTGCCGAGCAGAGGGCCGTTGGCATCACCCGCGTGCACCTCTATGACCGTGTCGCTGAAGCGGGCTTTCAGTTCCACCTTCAGTCGGGTGGCAGGGCGGTCGAAGTGGAGGTTGAAGAAGGAAATCCATGCTCCCGGCTCGATGTCGCCCACATATTGTTCGGGCATATAGTCCTGCGGGCGGAAGAGGCGCATTCCCTCGCGGTCGTCGTACTGGTCGAAATCTATGCGGGCAAGGGCATCGTAGTGGTTGCCACGATAGCTGCTTTCGATGATGAAGTTGTCAAAGTCGGCATGTCCGCTCATGGCCTTGCTGAGGTTGGCGGTGGTGTAGAAGGCCGAGTCCTTCTCGGTGGTATGGTGGTAGCAGCAGAGGGCGTGGCGGAGTCCGAGGAAACGCCAGAAGCCCGAGGCCGTCTCTTCCCCAAACCGTTCGTAGTGTTGCCCGTCGAGGCTGTAGTGGAAGATGACCGTGCCGCGCTTGGTGACCTCTGTGCGTAGCCACACGTAACCGTCGGTGGGTCGGATGGCTTTCGCCTCCATCAGTTTGTCATCCACGTGTTTGCTTTGGTGAACCTCCAGTTGCCATCCGTCCGCCGTGCGGCGCACGCCCTGTTGCAGCATGACGCTGCCCATGATACCGTTTCCGGCAAAGTCGCCCACCTGCAAGCCGCGCACGTCCAGCTTTACTGTTCCCGTGCTGGCTGGCCCTGACACCTTTTGAGTCAACGAGTTGCGTGCCCATTCAAATCCTTTGGCCGGTGAAGCATAGATGCGCAGGTGTCCTTTGCGGTCGGTCAGGCTCCACTTCTCGGCAATGGGCACGTGGTTGAACTCCCACATGGGCTTCAGTGTCTTTCCCTCAAACTCGTCGCTCTCTTGCGGGAAACAGATTTCCTGCTTGGCTTTCACGGCCGGCTTGCGGTAAGTCACTACCCCCTTCCCGGGACGGATGCGTCCTATCCGGCTTGCCAGTTCGGGAGTAATCTGTGTGGTGTCGGGGTCGAGTCCCACCACCGGCCAGTCGTCCACCCACCGCATGGGGTAAAGCATCATGTCGCGCCCCATGTAGTCGCGGTCTTGGAAGGTGAATGCCCACGATTCCCCTTCGGCCGTCTCCACATATCCCCCTTGATGTACGCCCGCGCGGGCATAGTTGATGTCGTCGTCAATCAGCAGGCGTGTCTCGTAGGGGCCGTAGAGGTTACGCGAACGGCTCACCATCTGCACTCCGTTGTATCCCTGTGCGGGGTTGAAGATGTAGTACCATCCGTTGCGCTTGTAGGTGTGGCAACCCTCGAAATAGAGGCTGTATTTCTCCGGCGAACGCAGGATGACCGTCCCTTTGTCGCCAGGCGTCATGATTTCCGTCCCCTCGTCGTTCAGGCGGGTCAGGCGTATCTCGTTCTTGCCGTGCGTCACGTACTTCTTCCCGTCGTCGTCGATGAAAAATCCCGGGTCGTACAGCTCATCTTTGAAGGGGTACATGGTGTAAGGTCCCTCCGGTCGTCGGCTTTTGCACATGATGTAGCGGTCGCTCTTCAGGTTCACCCCGATGTAGAACCACCCGTCGTGGTAGCGGATGGTGGGTGCCCAGCAGGCGCGTCCGTAGGCCGTCAGCTCGTGCTCCATACTGTAGGAGGGCAGGAAGGTGAGGCTGTCGTAAGCGTGTCCGATGATTTTCCAGTTTATCAGGTCTTTGGAATGGCAGATGGGGATGCCCGGCATACAGGCAAAGGAGGAACTTATCATGTAGAAGTCCTCGCCCACGCGGATGATGTCCGTGTCGGGATAGTCGCCTCGGATGATGGGGTTGGTGAATGTGCCGTCGCCATTGTCCGACGACAGCAGGTCAGTGCCGTTTGGTTGCGCCTGTCCCGACAAAGTTGCCGTCAGCATGGTGCAAAGGATAAATTTTTTCATGTCTGGTATAGTTTTTGTTTTGCGGGGCAAAGATAGTACAAATCAGTTGAAGGACAAAGCAATCGGGGTGGAATGTTTACAGATTCCTCGGACAGCGTAATGTTTCTTTGTCTGAAATCAGAATTACATATCCTCTATGGAGAGTCCTCTATAAACAATCTCGTAACCGCTGAAAGGGCCAATGGCTTTCATGAATGAGTCAGATTTGCTTCTCAAGACCTCTTCGTCAAAGTTCTTCACTTGGCGCTTGACTTCAATGAATTCAATCTTGTTGTCAACTTCATCTTCGGCAACAATATCAATCTCGTTTTCTCCTTTCCGATCGTGCCAATATCCAAGGCGAGTGTACCTTCCTGACTCTTTCAGCACTTCGTTGAAGTAGCGTTCAAGGGATTTTCCGCTGACTGTTGTGAAATCGCGCTCTGCTATCGTTCTTAATTTCTCATTACCGCCCGCCTCTATGATGTGCGTATATTTGTAGATGAATCGGAACCAAAATGTCAGGAACTGGTCTTCGATGGTGTAATGCACATTCCTGTTGGCAGACTTTTCATAGATAGGCTGCATCTTGCTTATCAATCCGTACTCTTCACTCAGATTTTTCAAGTAACCTGACAACTCTTTTACATTGAGGGCACTCTCCAGTTCCGAGCGTGTATTTCTGCCTTGGGCTATAAGGGTCAGAATGGAAAAATAGATGCCGTAATCTTTGCCGAATTCATCGACGAGCATATTTTTACCTTCTGCCAGAAAATAGGAATCCCGCTCAAAGAACATGTCCAACATCTTCTTCCTGGTAAACTTTTTCCGGTCGATGAACAGCTCTACGTATTTTGCTACTCCACCCGTCAGAGTATAGAGAACCAACAAGTCGGACTTCTTATAGCCCGGAGAATACTCTGACATTATTTCTTTGAGGACTGATGGTTTGAAGGGACGGACATGTATGGTGTCGGTCTGTCTGCCAAAGAGCGGTTGCTTCTTGTCCTTGAAGATTTTATTCATCAAAGTGTTTACAGAGCCCGCCACAATCAGGTTGATGTGAGCCTTGTTCTTATAACTGTCCCAAATGTTTTGCATATCGGAATAGATGGATGGGTTCACTCTATAGAAATCCTGAAACTCATCAATAAAGAGTGTGATGTGCTGAGTCTGAGATAATTCCATGATGAATCTGAATATTGCAGCAAAAGACAGGCCCTTGCTGTCAAGCATCGGGATGTTGAGCTTTGTGCGGATTTCGTCAACGAATATATCACATAAGTCGGCTTCGGCTTTACGCGCGACGAAGAAGTAGAGAATTGTCTTCTTCTCATAAAACTTCTTGACCATCTCTGTCTTACCGATACGACGTCTTCCGGTAATGATGGTAAACTGGGCTACTTCGTGAGACAATTCCTCAATCTCTCTTAGCTTCTCAAACTCTTGTTCTCTATCAAAAAATCTCATATCTGTGAACTTTAATCGTAATCGCTGTTACCGTAATGGCCGTTACGATGGCGCAAATTTACAAATAAAATTCTCAATCCAGCAAGAGACGATGATTTTTTTTATAGATATAGTGGCAAATAAGTGTATTCGGGATATGGCGCAAAGGAACAATCTTTTCATGTCAGGTATAGTTCTTGTTTCGTTGTGTAAAGATAGTGTAAATCAGTTGAAGGACAAAACAGATGCGGGGTTATTTTGCTTTCCTGATGGAGCGTGGCTCATTTGGGATTTTCATATTTTTTACATTGCGTGGTAATAAAAACCGCATTTCTGTTCTTCCTCTATTTCATAAAAAGGGAAAGCGATGTAACGGGTGCATTCTTGCATATATATACAATATGAAGGTAAGGGGGTGAGGCAAGGCGCAAAGTGGTCAGCCCGTCTCCTCTCAAGTGGTCAGCGGCTAAGGTGTCTGGCGATTAGCCCGTGTCCTCTCAAGTGGTCAGCGGCTGACCTCTCGACACCTTAGCGGCTAAAGGGTAGGAAGAAGGCGATTTTTACTTGGTTTTCCCAGCCGGAAAATGTATAAATATACAGTGGGCGTATATTTATGCAAAACTGACCGCGCGAGAATCGCGTATATGGGCGAAGAAATTCTTTTGTTTGGGAAATGGGCAAAATTTCAAGTCGGACCGTAAGTGGCTGGTGTTCAGCCTTGGGGAAAGGTGGCCTTAGCTCTGGGATAAGGCAGGCTTAGCCTTGGGGTGAGGTTGGTGGAGGCTTGTGTGTTTTTCGATTTTCTTACATGGGGCGGGAGGGAATGTTTACAGATTCATTGTTTTGCTCAAGGTGGGAAAGCCCGCTTGTATTGGGGAGCATCCCCCTGCGGTATGCGTTGTCAGCTCCTCGCCGAATGGTTGCGAACAACCCCTCCAAGGTTAATCTTCCTTAAATATATGAACAAGGTGTAAGCAGAAAGAGCAAAAAATAGTACTTTTGTCCGTTTAATGGCGAAACTTATGAAAAAGAAGACAGTGTGGGCCAGTCTGCTCCTGCTGGGGGCTTGCCTTGTAGCCGCCTGTGGCGACAATGGCGAAACTCAGGCGAGGAAGCATCTACAGAAGGCGGAATTGGCTCTGAAAGAGGGAAAATATAACGAGGCGAAGTTGCAGATTGACAGCATCCGCACGCTATATCCCAAGGCTTTTGAGGCTCGCAAGGAGGGCATCGGACTGATGCAGCAGATTGACCTAGCCGAGCAGCAACGCTCGTTGGCCTACTTGGACAGCACGCTGGCCGTGCAGCAACAGCTGGTGGCCGAGGCCAAAGAGGGGCTGGTGTTGGAGAAGGACACCGCTTATCAGGAGGTGGGCAATTACTTCCACCCCGGGCAGACGGTGGAGCGCACGCTGTACCGCTCGTTTTTGCGCGGACAGGTGGACGAGGTGGGCAACATGACCCTGACCTCCATCTATTGGGGCGAACGTCATGCTCATCACCATGCCGTGAAGGTGGTGGCCAAGGATGGCACTTTTGCTGAGACACCCGCCTCGGAGGACATCTACGAGAGCGAGAATGTGGGATGGAAGACCGAGAAGGCCGATTACCCCCTCGGAAAAGATGGAGGGGTGGTGGCTTTCATTGCTATGAACCACGGTGTGCAGACGATGAAGGCTCACTACGTGGGCGAGCGCAGCTACGTCATCAATGTGCGTCCCGAGGACAGCGAGGCCATCGTGAAGCTCCATAAGTTGTCGCAAGTGCTCACGGCTTTGGAGCAGACCAAGAGGGAGCGCGAGGAGGCACTGCGCAAGATTGCCTTTGTGGAGAGAAAAATGAAAGAAAACAAAATAGAATAATGGGCGGACCCTCCCCCCTTGCCCCTCCCACGGGAGGGGAGTAGATGGTACTGCAAAACTATTCGCTCCTTCTCCTCGAGGAAGGTTGGGATGGGGACCGTAAATATATGAAACTTATGAAAGTAATGAAATTCGGCGGAACATCCGTAGGTTCCGTGGACAGTATTCTGAATGTAAAAAAGATAGTAGAGGCCGAGCAGGAGCCGGTCATCGTGGTGGTGTCGGCCTTGGGTGGTATCACTGACAAGTTGATTGCAACTTCGCACATGGCTGCGGGGGGAGACAGTGCCTACGAAGTGGCGCTTGCTGAAATCAAGAAACGCCACATCGACATGATAGAGCGGCTCATCCCCGATGGCGGGCAGAAGGAGAACCTGTTGCTCATCGCCAACCAGTTGCTGACTGAGTTGGGAGGCATCTATCAGGGACTTTACCTCATCCGCGACCTGTCGGCCAAAACACTGGCCACCATCGTCAGCTATGGCGAGCGCATTTCGTCGCGCATCGTCACAACCCTTGTCGATGGGGCTGAGTGGTTCGACTCGCGCAACTTCATCAAGACGGAGCAGAAGCAGGGCAAGCACATCCTGGACTCTGAACTGACCAACCGCCTGGTGTGCGAGACGTTTGCCCGCCTGCCCAAAGTGGCACTTGTGCCCGGCTTCATCTCCACCGACAAGAACACCGGCGAGGTGACCAACCTCGGACGGGGTGGTTCTGACTACACGGCGGCCATCATTGCTGCGGCACTGGAGGCCGATTGCCTGGAGATATGGACCGACGTGGACGGATTCATGACGGCCGACCCGCGCGTCATCAGCAGTGCCTACACCATCAACGAGCTGAGCTATGTGGAGGCCACCGAGCTTTGCAACTTCGGCGCCAAAGTGGTGTATCCTCCAACGATTTACCCCGTTTGCCACAAGAATATCCCCATCCTTGTCAAGAATACCTTCAAGCCCGAGGGGGCAGGCACAATCATCAGTAATGAGACGAAGGACGGACAGAAGGCCATCAAGGGAATCTCGTCCATCAACGACACCAGCCTGATAACCGTGCAGGGACTTGGTATGGTGGGCGTCATCGGCATCAACTTCCGCATCTTCAAGGCGTTGGCCGAGAATGGCATCAGTGTGTTCCTCGTTTCCCAGGCCTCTTCGGAAAACAGCACCTCCATCGGTGTGCGCAACGAAGATGCCGCCTTGGCCTGCGAGGTGCTGAATGCCGAGTTTGCCAAGGAGATTGAGATGGGCGAGCTGGGAACCGTGACGGCCGAATGCAACCTGGCCACCGTGGCCATTGTGGGCGAGAACATGAAGCACACGCCGGGCATTGCTGGCAAGCTGTTCGGCACATTGGGACGCAACGGTATCAACGTGATTGCCTGTGCACAGGGAGCCAGCGAGACGAATATCTCGTTCGTCGTGGCCCGCGAGTCGTTGCGCAAGACGCTGAACGTCATCCACGATAGTTTCTTCCTCTCGGAATACCAGGTGCTCAACCTCTTCATCTGCGGTGTGGGAACCGTGGGTGGCAGTCTGTTGGAGCAGATTCGCCAACAACGTCAGAAACTGATGGACGAGCGCGGACTGAAACTGAACGTCGTGGGTATAGCCAGCGGACACAATGCCCTGTTCTGCCGCGATGGAATCGACCTCGACAACTATCGCCAACTGTTGGCCGCGAGCGAGCCGAGCAACATCCAGCGCCTGCACGACGAGGTGATAGGCATGAACATCTTCAATTCGGTCTTCGTGGATTGCACGGCCAGTGCCGAGGTGGCTTCGCTCTATGGCGATTTCCTGCAGAAGAATATCTCTGTGGTGGCAGCCAACAAGGTGGCGGCTTCGTCGGCCTATGAGAACTATGCCAGCTTGAAGCAGACGGCCCGCGCACGTGGTGTGAAGTACCTTTTCGAAACCAACGTGGGTGCGGGACTCCCCATCATCAACACCATCAACAACCTCATTGCCAGTGGCGACAAGATTCTGAAGATTGAGGCTGTGCTCAGCGGCACACTCAACTTCATCTTCAACGAAATCAGTGCCGACGTCCCCTTCAGCGAGACGGTGCGTCGCGCTAAGGAGCAGGGCTACTCTGAGCCCGACCCGCGCATCGACCTCAGTGGCAAGGATGTGATTCGCAAACTGGTCATTCTGGCTCGCGAGGCCGGTTATCAGGTCGAGCAGGAGGACGTGGAGAAACACCTCTTCATCCCGCAGGACTTCTTCGACGGTTCGTTGGAAGACTTCTGGAAGAACCTGCCTACCTTGGATGCCGACTTCGAGGAACGCCGGTGCCGACTCGAGAGCGAAGGCAAGCGCTGGCGCTTCGTGGCCAAGATGGAGAACGGGCATACATCCGTTTCACTCCGCGAAGTGGACAAAGACCATCCTTTCTACATGCTGGAAGGAAGTAACAACATCATTCTGCTTACCACCGAACGTTACAAGGAGTATCCCATGCTCATCCAGGGATACGGCGCCGGTGCCGGCGTGACTGCAGCCGGTGTGTTTGCAGACATCATGAGTATAGCGAATATATAATGAAACACCTGATAATCTTAGGCGATGGTATGGCCGACTGGCCGGTGGCTTCCTTAGGTGGGAAGACACTGATGCAATATGCCCAAACGCCTAATATGGACAAACTGGCCCGACAGGGTCGCACGGGTATGCTGAAGACGGTGCCTGCCGGCTTTCATCCCGGTAGTGAGGTGGCCAATACGGCTATCCTGGGCTATGACCTGACGAAAGTCTATGAAGGACGTGGCTCGTTGGAGGCTGCCAGCATCGGTTACGAACTGCTGCCCGGCGACATGGCCATGCGTTGCAACCTCATTTGTGTGGCCGACGGACGCATCAAGAACCATTCGGCCGGACACATCACCACCGAAGAGGCTGATGTACTTATCCGCTTCTTGCAGGAGGAACTGGCCAAGGACGAGGCTTTTGCCGACATCACTCTGACAACCGGCATCCAGTATCGCCACCTGCTTGTCATCAAGGGGGGCGACAAGCGGCTGCGTTGCACCGCTCCTCACGATGTGCCCGGACAAGAGTTCATGCCCCTGTTGGTGAAACCCAAGTTGATGGAGGCACAGCCTACGGCCGACCTTATCAACCGCATGATTCTCCGCTCGCAGGAGTTGTTGGCCACCCATCCGTTGAACCTCAAGCGCGTGGCCGAGGGGAAAGACCCGGCAAACAGCCTGTGGCCCTGGTCGCCTGGCTATCGCCCCAATATGAAGCCGCTGACAGAAACCTATCCGTCAATCAAGAGCGGAGCCGTCATCTCGGCGGTTGACCTCATTAAAGGCATTGGTCACTATGCCGGCCTGCGCAACATCGAGGTGGAGGGAGCTACGGGACTCTATAACACCAACTACGAAGGCAAGGTGGCTGCTACGCTGGAGGCGCTTCGCACCGATGACTTTGTCTATCTTCACATCGAAGCTAGCGACGAGGCTGGCCACGAGGGAAATGTCCCCTTGAAACTGCGCACCATCGAGTATCTCGACAGCCGTGTGGTGGGGCCTATCCTCGAGGAGGTGAGCCGTTGGGATGAGCCTGTCTCTATTGCCATCCTGCCCGACCATCCCACACCGTGTGAACACCGCACACATACGGCCGACCCCATACCTTTCCTTATCTATCACCCGGGCATCGAGGCCGATGGCGTGCAGACTTTCGACGAAGTGGCCTGCAAGGAGGGTGTTTATGGTGTGATGGAGCGCGACGAGTTTATGAATGAGTTTATGAATATATAAAAAGAGACAATGAAATATTACAGCACTAACCGCCAGGCTCCCATGGCCACTCTGCACGAGGCAGTGGTGAAGGGACTGGCTTCTGACAAGGGCCTTTACATGCCCGAGGCTATCAAGCCGCTTCCCAAGGAATTCTTTGATGAGATTGAGAACCTGACATTTCAGGAGATTGCTTACCGCGTGGCCGATGCATTCTTCGGCGAGGATGTGCCCGCCGACGTGTTGAAACATATCGTATACGACACACTCAGTTTCGACGTGCCCGCCGTGCGCGTGACTGACACTATCTATTCACTCGAACTTTTCCACGGCCCAACGTTGGCATTCAAGGATGTGGGCGCCCGCTTCATGGCCCGTCTGCTCGGTTACTTCATCCGTCAGGAGGGGCAGGAGCAGGTGAATGTCCTCGTAGCCACCTCGGGCGACACGGGCAGTGCCGTGGCCAATGGCTTCCTTGGGGTAGAGGGTATCCATGTGTATGTGCTCTATCCGAAGGGTAAGGTGAGCGAGATTCAGGAGAAACAGTTCACCACCCTTGGACAGAACATCACCGCCATCGAGGTGGATGGTGTGTTCGACGACTGTCAGGCATTGGTGAAGAATGCCTTTATGGACAAGGAACTGAATGCCCACATGAAGCTCACTTCGGCCAACTCCATCAATGTGGCCCGCTTCCTGCCGCAGGCGTTCTACTACTTCTACGCCTACGCTCAGCTGAAGAAGTTGGGCAAGGCTGACCAGCTGGTCATCTGTGTGCCCAGTGGAAACTTCGGCAACATCACGGCCGGCCTCTTTGGCAAGCACATGGGATTGCCCGTGAAGCGCTTCATTGCTGCCAACAATCGCAACGACATATTCTATAACTACCTGCAGACGGGTATCTACAGCCCCAAACCCTCGGTGGCCACCATTGCCAATGCGATGGATGTGGGCGACCCCAGCAACTTTGCCCGTGTGATAGAGTTGTATGGCAATTCGCACGCCGCCGTCAAGGCAGAGATTAGCGGAACCACCTACACCGACGAACAGATCCGCGAGACAGTGAAGCAAGCCTATACCGAGACGGGCTACCTGCTCGACCCCCACGGTGCATGCGGTTATCGTGCCCTGGTCGAAGGACTCCAACCCGGCGAAGTGGGTGTATTCCTCGAGACTGCTCATCCCGCGAAGTTCCTCGACACGGTGGAGGGCATCATTGGCGACAAGGTGGAAATCCCCGCCAAGTTGCAAGCCTTCATGCAGGGCACCAAGCAGAGCGTGCCCATGTCGAAAGAGTTTGCCGACTTCAAGCAGTATCTGTTAGGACAGTAAGTATTGGATTTATAAAAGGGAAGAGGAATTATCGCAATACCTGGGGCGAAGTTGGACTGTGGCTTGACTTTTTGCTTCGAAAGTGAGTGCGATAATTCCTCTTATTTTTTTGTGGCTTGACTTTTTACCTCGAAAAGGAGTGTGATAATTCCTCTTATTTCTGCCTTCTCTTCCCTTGAGTAAGTGGATGAAAATGTTCAAAAGTGGTAAAATGCAGATGAAATATGTCCTAAAGGTGGAATAAACCGTGCATAAAGGGAAAAAGTTAGTGAAAAGTTTGGTAGTTTGAGGTAAAAGCAGTACCTTTGCACTCGCAAACAAGAGATAACATCGCGGAGTGGAGCAGTTGGTAGCTCGTTGGGCTCATAACCCAAAGGTCGTACGTTCGAGTCGTGCCTCCGCAACTAAAGACGGTCTGACAAGTTCATAAGTAACTCGTTAGACCGTCTTCTTTTTTATGTATATAATTGGTTTACATGATGTCTCTGTCATTCTATATTTGCAGAAAAAACGGGTCAGCGGATTTTTCCGGTTGGTAAAGTCGGACTACCCCCCAAATAGCAAATCAGGCTCAGCCGAAATGTGTTTCCACTGAAATTTCGACTGAGCCGTTGTTTGTCCTATGTGAATGTTGTTTTTCCTATGAGCTGTTGTTGTCCTATGACTTGTTGGTTGTTCTAAGAACCGTTATTCTTATTCGAGATTGAACTCCTGTGAGCCTATCATGTTTCCGTCGGAGAAGAGGAAAATGGTGTAGGCTCCGGGACTAAGGAACTCTTCGATGTTCCAATATACGGACACGCTTTGGGCTTCTCCTGTGTATTCGATGAATTTGCGGATGGAGTATTTCAACTGGCGGTTTTCGTACTCAAAGGTGGATTCTCCCTTGCTGAGGATGTCGCCATTGGGTTTCATGATGCGGATGTAGATGTTGCGCTCTCCCGTGGGGGCGGTGGGGTTCTTGGCAATGTCGAAGCTGATAATCAGTTTGGTGGCACGCTTCAGCTTGTCGGTTGCTTTGCCTCGCTTGTTCTTCATCTCCAGCTGGATGTTGGTGGCGTCCAGTTGGGCGGCGAGGGCCACTTTCTGGTTGAGGACTTCTTTCTCTTCTGAGAGCTTGGTCATCTGTTGGGCGGCTTCGCGGTATTGGGCACGCACTTTCTTGTTCTCGGTCGTGAGTGCTTGGTTTAGTTGGTTGAGCGAGTCGATTTGGATGATGTAGCTGCGCATGACGGCACGCACGGTGCGCAGCTCTTTCTTCAAGCGGGCAATTTCGGCGGCATTGGTTGACTTTGTCTGGCGCAGCTCTTCCAACAGGCGTTGCGTCTTTTGCTTCTCGCGCTCCAGCTTGATTTGCAGGGAGTCGTTGTTTATCTGTATCTGCAACTCTTCGTACTGGTTGGCGAAGGTTGAGTACTCGTTTTCCATTTCTTCCTTCTCCAGTTCGAACAAAGCTGCCATTTCTTTGTTTTCTTGTTGTTCCTCTATCAGGAAGTAGGAGACTACGGCCAGTCCGATGGCCAAGATTGCGACGAGGGCAATCACTGATATGCGTTTGTAATTCATCTCTTTAGGAGGGTGTTATTGTTAAATCGTTGCAAAAGTACACTATTTTCTGGATAAAAAGCGCATTTGACCGTGTTGTTAACGTGTATTAACTAAGGTGGGGTTGTTATCGGGTGCGTCCCGGGGGGGGTGGTCGGATGGAAAAAACACTGCCCGCGTCCTATCACAGGAGGCGGGCAGCAACACTACAATACAAAATACAAATACAACTAAACGAGATATTTCATTATGAGAATTTTATCCTTACTTTATGTCTTTTGTTGACGCCGGGTGCTTGTCTTGCTCAGACGATGCCTTGTGCCATCATGGCTTTGGCTACTTTCATGAAGCCTGCGATGTTGGCTCCTTTCACGTAGTTGATGTAGCCGTCCGGCTCGGTGCCATACTGGACGCATTGTTGATGGATGCCTGCCATGATGTTGTGCAGGCGTTCGTCCACTTCGCGCGCGCTCCAACTGATGTGCATGGCATTCTGGCTCATTTCCAATCCTGACGTGGCGACTCCACCGGCGTTGACTGCCTTTCCTGGTGCATACATGGTGTGGCTCTCGATGAAGGCGTCGATGGCTTCAGGGGTGCATCCCATGTTGGAGATTTCGCCTACGCAGGTCACTCCGTTGGCAATCAGTTGCTTGGCGTCTTGGCCGTTCAGCTCGTTTTGTGTGGCGCAGGGCAGTGCGATGTCCACCTTCACTTCCCACGGGCGTCGTCCCGGATAGAATGTGGCCGACGGATAGTGTTCGGCATACGGTGCCACGATGTCTTCGCCTGAAGCACGGAGTTCCAGCATGTAGTCAATCTTTTCGCCGCTGATGCCGTCGGGGTCGTAGACGTACCCGTCGGGTCCGCTGATGGTCACTACCTTAGCGCCCAGCTGAGTGGCTTTTGTCACAGCGCCCCAAGCTACGTTGCCGAAGCCTGAAACGGCCACTGTCTTTCCTTTTATGTCAATGCCCTTTGTTTCCAGCATGTGGTGGACGAAGTAGAGTCCGCCGAATCCTGTCGCCTCGGGGCGTATGAGTGAACCTCCGAATTCCAATCCCTTTCCGGTGAATGTGCCAGTGAACTCGCGGGTCAGTTTCTTGTACATGCCGAACATGTAGCCCACCTCGCGACCTCCTACGCCGATGTCTCCGGCCGGTACGTCCATATCGGGACCCAAATGTCGCCACAACTCCAGCATGAATGCCTGGCAGAAACGCATCACCTCGCCTTCGCTCTTTCCTCGTGGTGAGAAGTCTGAGCCTCCTTTTCCTCCGCCCATCGGGAGGGTGGTGAGCGCGTTCTTGAACGTCTGTTCAAATCCCAGGAACTTCAGAATCGACAGGTTGACGGAGGCGTGAAACCGGATGCCGCCCTTGTAGGGGCCTATGGCGTTGTTGAACTGTACGCGGTAACCGAGGTTGACCTGTACTTTACCTTTGTCGTCGACCCAAGGCACTTTGAACGTGAAAATGCGGTCGGGCTCTACCAGTCGCTCAATCAGGCTTGCTCTCTCAAACTCGGGATGTTGGTTGTAGACTTCCTCAATGGAGTGAAGCACTTCCTTTACAGCTTGCAAATACTCGCTTTCTCCCGGATGCTTGGCCTCTAATGAGGTCATGATCTGCTGGATGTTCATAGCTCAAATGTTAAGGTTCAATGATAATTTGTTATCATTTCGCTGGCAAAGGTAGTGGTTTTCTTTGAATGAACAAATATTTTTGGAGTTTTTTTTGCTTTGTTTTGACGATTTGTAAGTTTTTGCAACAAAAAGAGGGAAAAACCTCGTGTCGTGTGCTCTGGCGCCTTTGGGTATGTCCTATATATATAAATAGGTATACGGACGTAATGTGGTGGGGCGAGAAGCCGTGGATGAAGGTCGTTGGCATGTGATGCCGATGGTGTATGCTCCCTAATCTTATGGCCTATTACAGGAGTGATTAAGTCTAATCACATCCGTGATTAAGTTTGCTCACAGATGTGATTAAGTTTGCTCACAGATGTGATAAGGTTCATGATTCCCTTATCGTGGCGGGTAAAGATGCGGTTCGTAGCAGGTAAAGATGCGGCTCGTGTCGGTTGGAGGTGGGATTTGTTGCGGATGGGGAGGTGTTGCTTGGGTGGTTGCTTTACGCGCGCTTGTTTCTTAATAATTCTTATAATAAGCGAACGAGCCTATAAAATATGTTAACGGGATTGGCGCGAATGGCTGAAAAAGAGTACCTTTGGGAGATTTTTTTCAAACGCATCGTTTTTTATAAAGATAATCATCATGGAGAAGACACTGGTAATTTTGAAGCCCTGCACCGTGCAGCGCGGGTTGATAGGAGAGATTTTGAACCGTTTTGAACGCAAGGGATTGCGCCTTTGTGGCATGAAAATGATTCAGTTGACGGATGAAGTGTTGAGCGAGCACTATGCCCACTTGAGCACAAAGCCTTTCTTCCAGCGGGTGAAGGATTCGATGATGACGGCGCCAGTTGTCGTTTGCTGCTACGAGGGAGTGGACGCCATTGCCGCCGTGCGTGCTTTGGCTGGCCCGACGAACGGTCGCTTGGCAGCTCCGGGCACCATTCGTGGCGACTACAGCATGAGCTTCCAGGAAAACATCGTCCATGCTTCCGACTCGCCCGAAACGGCAGCCGTGGAGTTGGCGCGCTTCTTCAAGCCCGAGGAGATTTACGACTACAAGCAGGCAACGTTTGACTATCTCTATGCCAACGATGAGTATTGATTGATCGGACAAGACGAATTTTTAGAGAAAAAGACGAATTTTTAGAGAAAAAAGGAGTAAAGGAACGAAATGATTTTCAAGAGATTCAGGATATGGATAGCCGTGCTCGTCGGCCTGTTGGCGACAGGCGGTGTGCAGGCACAGGACTTGTTGGCACGTCAGGCACCCATTGACAAGAAGTTGAGAGCCATCGACTCGGTGGCCCTTCAGCGCCAGATTGTGCGTGAGCAGATGGAGCATCCGGGATACGGCCTCTATCCCACGTGGGACAACGACCGCGTACACGTCTATGCCGACGTGGCAGTGCCCGACACGTTTGTGATTGACCTGCGTGGCTTCTCCATGCCGACCAAGAACGAGCGCATTACGTCGAAGTTCGGCTACCGGCGCCGTTTCCGTCGTCAGCACAAGGGGCTGGACGTGAAGGTGCAGATAGGCGACACCATCTATGCCGCCTTCGATGGCAAAATCCGCGTGGTGGCCGACCAGGGACGCCGCAAGGGATATGGCAAGTATGTCGTCATCCGCCACGACAATGGGTTGGAGACCATCTATGGCCACCTGTCCAAGCATCTGGTCATCGAAAACGAATATGTCCGCTCGGGACAACCCATCGGATTGGGAGGAAACACGGGACGTTCGACCGGACCTCACCTCCACTTTGAAACCCGCCTGATAGGGCAGGAGCTGAATCCCGAGTTGCTGTTTGACTTCCCCAATCAGGACGTGACGGGAGACAGCTACACCTACTACTCCCCCAAAGCCAAGCGCAAGGCTGCCCAGCTGGCGCGTGCCAAGGGAGAAAAGGTGCCCGACGGCCTCGACGTGCGCTACTACAAGGTGCGCAAGGGCGACACGCTCTCAAAGATTGCCCACCGCTATGGCGTGAGCATCAACGAGCTGTGCCGGTTGAACAACATCAAGCGGACAACCATCCTGCGTTTGGGACAATTGATACGCTATTCATAACGAACAGAAACTTCTGGCAAAGCCGGGCCATACGGCGTGGGAGTGAAAGAATTGAAGGGTAGAGAAGATGAGAATCCTTCAATTCTTTCATTCTTTCGTTATAAAAGTGCCTGTTTGTCCGCTAAAATGCGTACCTTTGCACACAATTACTGAAGAAGAACAGATGGAAATGAATGATACTACACAGCAGTTTGAACAAGTGATGGCCTCGTGCCGCGAACTGTTTGCCAAAAAGTTGCACGATTACGGAGCAGCGTGGCGCATCATGCGTCCCGTCTCGGTGACCGACCAGATATTCATCAAGGCCAACCGCATCCGCAGCCTCGAGACCAAAGGCGTGAGCCTGGTCGGAGAAGGCATACGTCCGGAGTTTGTGGCCATCGTCAACTACGGCATCGTGGGGCTCATACAACTGGAGCTTGGCTATGCCGAACGCGACGACATGCCCCCCGAACAGGCGCTGAAGCACTACGACCGTTGGGCAAAGCTGACGTTGGAACTGATGCTGAAGAAGAATCACGACTACGACGAAGCATGGCGCGGCATGCGCATCAGCTCCTACACCGACTTGATTCTGATGAAACTTTATCGCACCAAGCAGATTGAGGGATTGGATGGAAAAACATTGGTGTCAGAGGGCATCGATGCCAACTATATGGACATGATAAACTATGCCGTATTCGGGCTGATAAAGCTGGACTTTGGAGAGTAAAAGAGTACATATCACCCTGGCTGTGCTGACCAACGTGTGCCGCTTCATGTTGGCCGTGGTCTTCGTCTTCTCAGGCTTTGTGAAGGCCAACGACCCGTTGGGATTCCAGTATAAGTTGGGCGATTACCTGCAGGCGTTCGGCCTCTCGGAGTGGTTCTCCGAGCCAGTGCTGATGATAGCCACGGTTGCCTTGGCTGCGCTGGAGTTCGTGTTGGGCGTCTATCTGTTCTTTGGCATCAACCGTCGCCTTGCCTCATGTGTCACCGTTGCGTTCATGGGGGTGATGACCCCTCTTACCCTCTATCTGGCATTGGAGAATCCGGTGTCGGATTGTGGATGCTTTGGCGACGCCGTGGTGCTCACCAATTGGCAGACCTTTGCAAAGAATGTCGTGCTGACGATTGCCGCCGTGGTCGTGTTGTGCATGCGTGGCCGGATGTTCAGGGTCGTCACTCCGCGTAGCGAGTGGCTGGTGTCGGTCAACACGTTGCTCTATATCATCCTCCTTTCGTACTACAGCCTGTCCTACCTGCCGGTGTTTGACTTCCGCCCTTACCGCATCGGAACCAGCATTCCCCAAGGAATGGAGGTGCCCGAAGGGGCAAAGAAACCGGTGTTTGAAACCTTGTTCGTGATGGAGAAGGAGGGCGAGCGTCGGGAGTTCAGCTTGGATAATTACCCCGATAGCACCTGGACGTACGTCGACCGGAAGACCGTGATGAAGGAACTGGGATACGAACCTCCGATACACGACTTCGCTCTGCTTCGTATGGCTGATGGAGAGGACATAACCGGCCAACTGTTGGCCGATAGCGGATACACATTCCTGATGGTGGCTCACCAGTTGGAAAAGGCCGATGACAGCTACTCCGACCTGTTGAACGAGGTGTATGACTATAGCCGCAAGCATGGCTACACCTTCTACGGACTCACCGCATCCACCGAAGAGATGGTGGAGCAATGGTTGGATCGGACGGGTGGGGAATACCCCTTCTGCAACGTGGACGACATCACCTTGAAGACCATGGTGCGCTCCAATCCGGGGCTTATGTTGCTCAAGGGCGGTGTCGTGCTGAACAAGTGGGCTAACGGAAACATCCCTGATGAATACCAATTGACCGCTCCGCTTGAGTTGTTGCCTCTGGCACAAGGCGATGTGCGTGGAAAGGGCGTGAAGATTGCCACCTGCATCATGTGGTTCCTCATCCCCTTGTTGCTGATATCGTTGCTCGACCGCATCTGCTTCTTCTACAAGCGGGGAAGGGAAAAGCGCCTGCCGGGCGACGGACAAGAAGAGATAAGTGAAGAAGAAAACAATATTAACCCTTTAATAAAAGATTGAATAATGAGAAAGAACATTGTTGCAGGAAACTGGAAAATGAACAAGAACCTGCAGGAAGGTATTGCACTTGCAAAAGAGTTGAACGAAGCATTGGCTGCTGACAAGCCCAATTGCGATGTAGTAATCTGTACTCCCTTCATCCACTTGGCATCGGTGACTCCCATCGTGGACAGCGCCGTTATCGGTGTGGGTGCTGAGAACTGTGCCGACAAGGTGTCAGGTGCTTACACGGGTGAGGTGTCTGCCGAAATGGTGGCTTCAACCGGTGCACAGTATGTCATCTTGGGTCACTCTGAGCGTCGTGCTTACTATGGCGAAACCGTAGAAATCCTGGACGAGAAGGTGAAGTTGGCATTGGCTAACAACCTGAAGCCCATCTTCTGCATCGGTGAAGTGTTGGAAGAGCGCGAAGCCAACAAGCAGAACGAAGTGGTTGCCGCTCAATTGGCATCTGTATTCTCGCTTTCAGCTGAGGACTTCAGCAAGATTATCCTTGCCTACGAACCCGTTTGGGCCATCGGCACCGGCAAGACTGCTACTCCCGAGCAGGCACAGGAAATCCACGCTTACATCCGCTCATTGGTAGCCGAGAAGTATGGTCAGGAGGTTGCTGACAACACCTCTATCCTCTATGGCGGTAGCTGCAAGCCCAGCAATGCTAAGGAGTTGTTTGCCAACCCCGACGTGGACGGTGGCTTGATTGGTGGTGCTGCTTTGAAGGTTGCTGACTTCAAGGGTATTATCGACGCATTCAAGTAATTGAGAGGGCGACATTGAGACAAAGGCTCCTTGCCGCATCGGCCAGTCAGGTTAGTGGCAAGGAGGCCTTTCCTCCTCTCTTTTCCAAGGAAAGAAGAACAGAATAAAAAATCCAAACCCAAGGAATTTATGGTGTTGAAGATGACTTATTTGAAGTGGTGGTGCGTGGCACTCTTCGTTTGTTGCGGAGTGTCCGCAAGTGCGCAAGAAACCATTTTTGACCGCCTGTCCAAGCAACAGGTGGGCGAGGGGGTTGTCACCATTCATCAGGATGCCCGTCTGAAAGCGTTGGTCGGGCAGATGCGCTCCTCGTTGTCGGGTGCACAGAAGAGTGTGCAGAAGGTGCAGGGCTTCCGTGTGCAGGTGTATGCCGGAAACAACTCGCAACAAGCACGCACTGAAGCGACTCAGATGGCCGAGAGAGTGAAGACTTTGTTTCCCGAGTTGGACGTCTACACCCAGTTTGTGTCACCCCGTTGGCTTTGTCGCGTGGGCGACTATCGGAGCATCGAGGAGGCCGATGCCGTGATGCGTCAGTTGAAGAGTGCCGGCAATTTCAAGGAGGTTTCCATCGTGCGCTCCCTCATCAAGTTGTAGCCACCACACACATATATTATACGAGGGTGGGGCACATGGTGCTCCCCGTTGTTTATATATATAATTAAGGTATAATTAAGGTATAAGATTATTTTCAAGGATTGTTTTATCCAACATACATGCTTCAATCAGATATGCATACGGAAGAAGAATTGCCGAAGGAAGTGGGCGAACTGAAAGCTCACTACAAGCAGATATTGACCCTGTTGGGTGAAGATGTTGAACGTGAAGGTCTGCTGAAGACCCCCGAGCGGGTGGCAAAGGCCATGCTGACGTTGACTAAAGGCTATCGGATGGACCCGAAAGCCGTGTTGAACTCAGCCAAGTTCAAGGAGGACTATCGCCAGATGGTCATCGTGAAGGACATCAACTTCTACTCCCTTTGCGAGCATCACATGCTGCCCTTCTATGGCAAGGCACATGTGGCCTACATCCCTAACGGTTACATCACGGGATTGAGCAAGATTGCCCGTGTGGTCGACATCTTTTCGCATCGCCTGCAAGTGCAGGAGCGCATGACAACCCAAATCAAGGAGTGCATCCAGGAGACACTGAATCCGTTGGGTGTGATGGTGGTCATCGAAGCCAAGCACATGTGTATGCAGATGCGGGGGGTGGAGAAGCAGAACTCCATCACCACCACATCCGATTTCACCGGGGCTTTCAACCAAGCCAAGACGCGTGAAGAGTTTATGAACCTGATTCGGGGCGGTCAATTCTAAGGATTGACAACCTCGAATCTTTCCTTTTTGCTCCTTTTTTGTGGTAATTTGTTCAAAATAGGTAGTCGAATTGCCATTTTCTCTGTATATTCTTGCTTATAAAACAGGTTATCGTTACTTTTGCGACATGGTTTGAACGGTTCGGATGCAGGACACTGGTGCCGTTGAGGAAAATCAGGAAATAATGAACAATTAACGATAAACTATTAAGCGCATAAAGATTTTATGAAAAGACTTAGCACTACGCTTTGTGCCATGGCAATAGCCGTCTCCATGTTTGGCCAGAACGAGCCTTACAAGGATGCGTCGTTGTCTCCCGCAGAGCGCGCGGCCGATTTGGTGAGCCGCCTCACATTGGAAGAGAAAGTGGCATTGATGCAGAATGCCTCACCCGCAGTGCCCCGCTTGGGCATCAAACCTTATGAATGGTGGAACGAAGCCCTTCATGGCGTAGGTCGTGCCGGATTGGCCACCGTGTTTCCCCAGTCTATCGGTATGGGAGCATCGTTCGACGACGACTTGTTGTACGAGGTGTTCAATGCCGTCAGCGACGAGGCGCGTGCCAAAACCCGTCTCGCCCGCGAACGCAACAGCTACAAGCGCTATCAGGGACTGACCTTCTGGACCCCCAACATCAACATCTTCCGCGACCCGCGCTGGGGACGTGGACAGGAGACCTATAGCGAAGACCCCTTCCACACCTCACAGATGGGTATGGCCGTGGTGCGCGGTCTGCAAGGCCCCGAGGACAGCAAGTACGACAAGACTCACGCCTGCGCCAAGCACTTTGCCGTGCATTCAGGTCCCGAGTGGAACCGTCATAGCTTCGATGCCAAGAACATCAATCCGCGTGACTTGTGGGAGACCTATCTGCCTGCTTTTAAGGACCTGGTGCAGAAGACCAAGGTGAAGGAGGTGATGTGTGCCTACAACCGCTATGAGGGCGACCCCTGTTGTGGCAGCGACCGCCTGCTGATGCAGATTCTTCGCGAGGAGTGGGGATTCGAAGGTATCGTGGTGAGCGATTGCGGTGCCATCCGCGACTTCTTCATGAAGAATCATCACGAGACACACAAAGACCGCGATGATGCCTCGGCCGCAGCCGTGTTGAGTGGTACCGACCTCGAGTGTGGAAGCTCCTACCAAGGTCTGGTGGACGCCGTGAAGAACGGCTACATCAAGGAGACCGACATCGATCGTGCCGTGCGTCGCCTCTTCCAGGCCCGCTTTGAATTGGGCGAGATGGACCCCTCCACTCCGTGGGACACCATTCCCGCCTCGGTCATCAACAGCCCCAAGCACCAGCAATTGGCGCTTGAGATGGCCCGCAAGAGCATCGTGCTGTTGGAGAACGAGAACAACATCCTCCCTTTGAAGAAAGGACAGACCATCGCCCTCATCGGCCCCAATGCCAACGACTCGGTGATGCAATGGGGTAACTACAACGGTTTCCCCGGTCACACTGTCACTTTGCTGGAGGCCATGAAGAAGTTTATCCCCGCCGACAAACTGATTTACGACCCCGCTTGCGACCGCACGTCGGAGACCACTTTTGTCAGCCTCTTCGACCAGTGCAGCACTGAAAACGGACAAGGTTTTGATGCCCGCTTCTGGGACAACAACCAGTTCGAGGGCGAGCCCGTGGCCACTGCCCGTCAGACAACGCCCATCCTCTTTACCACCGACGGTGCTACGGCTGTAGCTCCCGGTGTGCCTTTGACCAAGTTCTCGGGAGTATATCGTTCGACCTTCCGCCCCACCGAGAGTGGTAAGATTGATTTCCAGATAAAGATGCGTGGCGAGTACACCCTGCTCATCAATGGCAAGGAGGTGGCCAAAGACGAAGGTGCTATCAAACAGACCACCGTATTCTATAGCATGGAGGCGCAAGCCGGCAAGAAGTACGACATCGAGCTTCGCTACCGCCACATCGAGAAGTCGGCCAACCTCAGCTTCGACATGGGCGCCAGCCGTCCCGTAGACATTGCCGCTTTGTTGAAGAAGGTCGAGAAGGCCGATGTGGTAGTCTTCGCCGGAGGTATTGCCCCCAGCCTTGAGGGTGAGGAGATGCCCGTGAGTGCGCCCGGTTTCCGTGGTGGCGACCGCGACGACATCCAGCTTCCTGCCATCCAGCGCCGTGTGGTGAAGGCATTGAAGGATGCCGGCAAGCGCATCGTCTTCGTCAACTTCTCAGGTTCGGCCATGGGACTTGTGCCCGAAAGCCGCCATTGCGAAGGTATGATTCAGGCATGGTATCCCGGTCAGGCCGGTGGTACGGCCGTAGCTGATGTCCTCTTGGGACGCTACAATCCCGCCGGTCGTCTGCCCGTCACCTTCTATCGCGACATCAACCAGTTGCCCGACTTCCAGGACTACTCGATGCGTGGCCGCACCTATCGCTATTTCCTTGGCAATCCGCTCTACCATTTCGGTTATGGTCTCAGCTACACCACCTTTGAGTACGGCAAAGCCAAGCTCTCCAAAGGTTCGCTCACCAAGGACGGTTCCATCACCCTCAGTGTGCCTGTGATGAACACCGGCAAGGTGGCAGGTGAAGAGGTCGTGCAGGTCTACATCCGCCGCGTGGACGACAAGGAAGGCCCCGTTAAGAGTCTGAAGGCTTTCGAGCGCATCTCCCTGAAGCCCGGCCAGCAACAGCTTGTCAAGATTGAATTGCCCGCCGAGCGTTTCGAGTGCTTCGATGTGAAGAGCAACGCCATGCGCGTGATGTCCGGTAAGTACGAAGTCATGTACGGCGGCAGCTCACGCACTGAAGACTTGCAGAAGACTTATGTTGTAGTCAAGTAATATTTCTTTTAGGCACGGATTTCACGGATTAACACGGATTTTTTTATACTATTTCAAGAACAAAATGAAATATAAATCCGTATTAATCCGTGGAGTCCGTGCCTAAAATATCTTTATAATGAAACGTAAACTGCTGATTCTCCTTGGAAGCATCTCCCTGTTCTTGGGGTTGTTGGGGATAGCTTTACCCCTGTTGCCCACCACGCCGTTCCTCCTGTTGTCCGCCACTTGCTATTTTCATGGGTCGGAACGGCTTTACCGTTGGCTTATGTCCCATCCCACATTGGGCCCCTACATCCGCAGTTTCCGCGAAGACAAAGCCATCCCCCTCCGTGCCAAAGTCGTTTCAGTCACCATGGTGTGGGTCACATTGCTCTATTGCATCTTCTTTGTCGTCAATCCGCTTTGGCTCCGCATCCTCCTCTTCCTGCTTGCCGTTGGCATCAGTTGGCACATCCTCTCCTTTAAGACCCGCTCTTCAAAGGGATGATACAGCCCTTCTTTTATGAACTGCCCCCCTCTGGCAGGGGGACGAGCGAAGCGGAGGGGAGAGTGGAGGGAACGGATTCTTGTTTTTCTGGATACCAATTCCTGTAAACATTTCGCAATCTGCAATGTAAGGAAACCGAAAAAATGCAGACCTTTGAAAACATCATCCCAAGGCTAAGCCTGCCTTACCCCAAGGTTGAGGTCGCTTCATCCATGGGCTAAGTATCAGTGATTTACGGACTGATTGGGATTTTGCCCATTTTTCGGGCAAAAGAATTTTTCCATTCATATACGCGATTCTCGCACGGTCAATACTGTATATTTATGCACGGTGGGTTGTATGATTATGCATTCGAGGTTGGCAGGAAAGTGATTGCAACCCCCCATCTAACAGCCTCTTTCAGGGGCATCGCTCCTAAACATCCGCCGAACCGCTCCTAAACATCCGCCGAAAAACTCCTGAATTTCCACCGATGCGCAACTGCACACGGGTGGGAGCATTCCTAAACTTCCGCGCATGTTTAGGATAGGTTGCGTGGAAGCGCCCGTCTGCAACCAATTTCCCCAACCATCCTCTCCCCATTCTTACTGCATATTTATGCAGAAATCTGCCCGTTTCGCAACGTCTCCCTTCGATGAAACAGGAAAGAATTGAAAGTGCGTGATTTATTACCGATGGGTGTAAAGGAAAGTGTCGAACTTTACAAAGAACACTACTTCTGGGGAAGCCTAAACCTGCAACCTGCGAATATCCAATATTTAAACTAAAATTTCCGAAACAGACATTACCGGAATAACTGTAAATGGCGTCGTTTACAAGCCTCTTTTGTGCCCCTCGGGCGACGTTTTTATGCAATTGTCGGAGGTTTCTCCCCCCTTTTGAACGCTTTATTGCAAAATATCCGCTCCAATCTTACGGCAGTTTGCCGCTTTTTTTCTACTTTTGCGGAAGTTTTCGAACTGATAACAGATAACAGATAACAGATCCTTTGAATATATAAGACATAATGGGAGGTTTTTTCGGAACAGTTTCTACACGCAGTTGCGTGACGGACTTGTACTACGGTACGGACTACAATTCACACATGGGAACAAAGCGTGGAGGTCTGGCCACCTACAGCAACGAGCGCGGTTTCATCCGCTCCATCCACAATCTTGAGAGTGCCTATTTCCGCTCGAAGTTCGAGGGCGACCTCGGAAAGTTCGAGGGAAACTCCGGCATAGGCGTCATCAGCGACTCTGACCCGCAACCGATGGTCATTAACTCCCATTTGGGTAAGTTTGCCATCGTCACCGTTGCCAAAATCAACAACATCAAGGAGCTGGAGCAGGAGCTGCTGGCCGAGGGCATCCACTTTGCCGAAATGTCATCGGGAAAGACCAACCCCACCGAGCTGATAGCCCTGTTGGTGGTGAAGGGGAAAGACTTTGTTGAGGGAATCGAAAACGTATATAATAAGGTGAAAGGCTCCTGCTCGATGCTCATCCTCACCGAGGACGGCATCATTGCTGCGCGTGACCGGTTGGGACGTACGCCCATCGTCATCGGCAAGAAGGAGGGGGCCTATGCCGCCACGTCGGAGTCCACCGCCTTTCCCAACCTCGACTTTGAGATTGAGCGTTACATAGGCCCTGGCGAGATTGTGCGCCTCCGTCCCGATGGGGTGGAGCAGATGCGCAAGCCCAACGAACAGATGCAGATATGTTCTTTTTTGTGGGTATACTACGGATTCCCTGTCTCCTGCTACGAAGGGCGCAACGTCGAAGAGGTGCGCTTCGGATGCGGCTACGAGATGGGCACCAGGGACAAGGCCGAGGTCGATTGCATCTGCGGTATTCCCGACTCAGGCGTAGGCATGGGACTTGGCTACTCCGAAGGCAAGGGAGTGCCCTATCACCGCGCCGTCTCGAAATACACCCCCACGTGGCCGCGCAGTTTCACACCCAGCAATCAGGAGCTCCGCAGCCTTGTGGCCAAGATGAAACTTATCCCCAACCGCACGATGATGACCGGCAAGCGCCTCCTCTTCTGCGACGACTCCATTGTGCGTGGCACCCAGTTGAAGGACAACGTGAAGATGCTCTTCGACTACGGCGCTAAGGAGGTGCACATGCGCATTGCCTGTCCGCCGCTCGTTTATGGATGCCCTTTCCTCAGCTTCAGCAGCAGCAAGACCGACCTTGAGCTGATGACCCGCCGCATCATCAAGGAACTGGAGGGCGATGAGAACAAGGACTTGGAGAAGTACGCTGACCCCGATTCGCCCGAACATCGCCGCATGGTGCAGTGCATCGCCGACAAGTTTGGCCTCACCTCCCTTGAGTTCAACCGTGTGGACACCCTTGTGAAAGCCATCGGCCTGCCCAAGTGCAAGGTATGCACCCATTGCTTTGATGGAAGCAGTTACTTTTAAATATAAAACCATGACCCTCGTAGAAAGATTCCTCAAGTACGTCAGTTTCGACACCCAGTCGAGCGACGAGAGTGGCGTTACGCCCAGTACCGGCAAACAGATGGTGTTTGCCCGCTACCTGAAGACCGAGCTGGAGCAGCTTGGCCTCGAAGAGATTGAGTTGGACGACTATGGCTACCTGTATGCCACCTTGCCCGCCAATACCGACCGCGCTGTGCCTACCGTGGGCTTCATCGCCCACATGGACACCAGTCCTGATTGCAGCGGAGCAGACGTCCGCCCGCGCATCGTGGAGAACTACGATGGCTCCGACATTGTCCTCAACGCCTCGGAAGGCATCGTCCTCTCGCCTGGTCAGTTCCCCGAACTGCTCGACCACTGCGGCGAAGACCTCATCGTCACCGACGGAACCACCCTTCTTGGTGCCGACGACAAGGCTGGCATTGCCGAAATCGTCTCTGCCATGGCATGGTTCAAAGCCCATCCCGAGGTGGAACATGGACGCATTCGTGTGGGTTTCAACCCTGACGAAGAGATTGGCCTCGGCGCCCATAAGTTTGATGTCGAGAAGTTTGGTTGCGAGTTCGCCTACACCATGGACGGTAGCGAAGTGGGCGAACTGGAGTTTGAGAACTTCAATGCCGCCGGCGCCAAGTTCACCATCAAGGGGCGCAACGTCCATCCCGGCTACGCCAAAGGTAAGATGATTAACTCCATGCTCGTGGCCAACCATCTGATGAGCCTCGTGCCTGCCGACGAAACACCCGCCACTACCGAGGGGTACGAAGGATTCTATCATCTCGTAGGCCTGCAGGGCGAAGTCGAGCAGACAACCCTCAGCTACATCATCCGCGACCACGACCGTGCCCGCTTTGAGGAGCGCAAGCAATTCATGGCCTCCCTCGTCGAACAGCTCAATGCCCATTATGGCGAACCTCTCGTCAGCCTCGAAATGAAGGACCAGTACTACAATATGCGCGAGAAAATCGAGCCGGTGGTGTACGTCATCGACATTGCCAAGCAAGCCATCAGCGAAGCGGGCATCACTCCCGTTGTGAAGGCTATCCGCGGCGGCACCGACGGCGCACAGCTCTCGTTCAAGGGGTTGCCCTGTCCTAACATTTTCGCCGGTGGCCTCAATTTCCATGGCCGCTACGAGTTTGTCCCCATCCAATCGATGGAGAAAGCCATGCAGGTGGTGGTGAAGATAGCGGAGTTGGTGGCGAAGAGGTAGTCCGCGCTTTCACGCATACGGCTCTTTTAAGGAGGGGCCTATAAATTCGCTTTATTCGCCGTTGCTCATCGAAAACCTCTTTTTGATTTCTTTCATTAAGGCGTGGTGTCGAAAATCCGGGCCAGTCCGAAAATCCGCTGACCCAAAATCCGGCCTTAAACAGTTAACTCCGTTCGCGAACCGAACAAACACGGTTCACGAACGGAGTTAACTGTATTCCCGCTTTCACGCTTGTGTGTGCGGGGTGGGGCAGGGCGCTTTTTTATTCTGCTCCCTCTTCAGCGGCAGCTTCCTCTTCGGCAGGTGCTTCAAAGTCAGTGATGCCGTTGTTGATGAGGATGTTGTACCAGGTGATGAGTTTTTTGATGTCGTTGTTGTAGACGCGGTCGCGGTCGTAGCTGGGGAGCACGGCAGCCATGTAGTCGTGGAGGTCGGCGGCACTGGCCTTCTTCACGTCGAGGGTGGCGGGCTTGCCCTCTTCCTTGGCCATCACGTTGGCAAAGACTTGGCGCAGGGGCACGTCTTCCTCGTCGGTGTACATGGCGATGTCGCCCAGTGAGATGACTTTGTCGGTGCCGTGAACGGGTTGGCGCTTCTTGGTGGCGTCGAGGGCTTCGACAATGAGCATGTTCTTACCGCGTGAGATTAACTTATATAATCCGGGTTTTCCTGAAATGGATAAAATGGTTCTTAACATAGTCGTAATTTTCTTTTTTTATTGTTTTGTTAGTTGTTCGTTGATTGAATTCGGGCACAAAAGTAATATTCACTTGCGAGATAGGCAAGGTAAATTAGCTAAAATATCCAAAATCTGTGGTAAGATGGCACGTTTGCCGTCGTTGTGGAGGGTGAAGTCGGCTCGAAGAGCCTTTTCTTCGTCCGTCATCTGATGTGCCATGCGTGCGCGGATGGCGTCGGCGGTGGCGTGGTCGCGCTGGCAGGCGCGTGCGATACGCACCTCTTCGGGGGCGCTGACGGTGATGACTTTGTCGGCCAATGGAGCGAAACCGCTTTCGTGGAGGATGGCGGATTCGATGGCTACCCAGGGGGCGTGTTGGCGAAAAGTCCACTGGATGAAGTCATCCATGACGATGGGGTGGACGATGGCGTTCACCCGTGCGGCGTTTTCGGCGTTTGCAAAAAGGTAGGCGGCAAGGGCGGCCTTGTCCAGTGTGCCGTCGGGCAGGTAGAGGTGGTTGCCTGCCAATTTGCACAGCTCTTGGCGGATGAGGGGGTGGGTGTTGTTGAGGCGCTTGGCTTCGTCGTCGCAATTGTAGACGGGGATGCCCATGATGCCGAGGCAACGGGCGACGACGGATTTTCCGCTACCGATGCCTCCAGTGATGCCAAGGACGTGGGGGTGGGGGTGATTGGGGAAAGGGTGTGTGTGGTGTGTCATGGTTGGAATCGTTGTTCGATGAGGTATTCGGCTGTTGTGGGCGTGAGGCGCACGTGGCTGATTCCTGCGGGGACATCAATCAGTTGCAATTGGCAATGGTCGCTTGAGGGGGTGCTTTGAAGGGATTCGTAGGTGACGCCCACGGTGAAGTCTTCAGCCGTGATGTCTTTGAATTGTTGCATACCCACCTGGAAGGTGATGTTCACCTTGGCGGGGAAGGTCTTCAGCTGCTTTTCGGCGGGGAAGTGGAGGCCGGTGATGGGGACGCTGACGGTCTTCTCGGTGAGGATGTCGGCATAGAAGCGGACATTGACCTGGCTGGGGGTGAACTTGGCTCCTTTGACGGGCGTCAGAGGGAGGGTGAAGCTGGTGGTGTCGGCAATGCCGGTGAGGTCGGCCGCTTGGGTGTAGGCGGCATTGATGGTGTTCAGCTGGCTTTGCGGGGCGTACACCATGACGGAGTCGGGGGTGATTTCTTTCCCGGTGATGTAGTATTGGCGCTCGGCCGTGGCGTGGCCTTGGATGCGCACGGGCACTTTTTTGCCTTCTCCTTGGGTGTAGATGATTTCCAGTGTGTCGGGGGTTGTTTCCTTGATGCGGGTGGAGGTCACCAGTTGGCTCTGTATCTTTTTGCTCAGTTCGGAGGTGAGCAGGCGCACGTGGTTGCCTTTCTGGCTGTATTCGTCGAAGTCGAGTGTGAGGGGCATGAGGCTTTGGCCGAGCATGTATTTCACGAGCACGGTGCCCTTGTCCTCCAGCTTCAGGTTGAGGTTTTGGGGGATGTCGCTTGTGAATACCACGTTTTCGGGCACATTCTTGAAGCGAAGGGGGATGGAGATGTCGGTTTCGTACTCTTCGTTCAGTGTCTGAAGTGTCCAGAAGGCTGAGGCGATGAAGACGAAGAATAGAAAAAGCAGGAACTCTCTGCATTGGGGGCTTTGCAGAAAGTTCCTCGCTCTTGTTACAAGATGTCTGTAAGCTTTTTGAATCTCTTCCTTAGAGAATTTCATTGAGCCGTGGGGGATTGATTAGTTGTTACTTCCTTGTTGAACGTTGGCGTAGATTGAGTTGCGGTCAATCTTGATTTTCACGCCTGAGGCGATTTCCAACACTACGGTGGTTACGTCCAACTCCTTGATTTTACCATAGATACCTCCTGCGGTAACCACTTCCTGACCTACGGTGAGGTTGTTGCGGAAGTTCATGATTTCCTTCTGCTTCTTCTGCTGGGGACGAATCATGAAGAAGTACATGATGGCAAAGATGGCGACCATCATGATAATCATGGAGAAGTTGCCTCCTCCGGCTTGCAGCATAATTGTAAGTACGTTCATTGCTTTGATGTTTTTTTATTAGGTTAGGAAAAAATTTTTTCTCTGTAGGGAAACAATTCGGGATGGTTAATCTTTCATCAGCTTGCCCTCTTTTTTCAATTGATTAACAACTGCGTCCAGCAATCCGTTGATGAAGCCGGGGCTCTTGGGAGTGCTGTAGAGCTTGGCAATCTCGAGGTATTCGTTGATGGAGACGCTGATGGGGATGTTGGGGAACGAGGTGATTTCGGCCAGGGCAATCTGGATGATGAGGCTGTCCATGAAGGTGAGGCGGTTCAAGTCCCAGTTGCGTGCGTTTTCGCCCACCAGATGCAGGTAGTAGTCGGCATTGAGGATGGCACGGCGGAAGAGGCGGCGTGCAAAGTCGCGGTCCTCCTCGTCCTTGAACTCGGGCAGCAACTCTTGCTTGGCTCCGTTCTTCTCGTCGAAGCGCTTGATGGTCTTCAGCACGAAGGTGTCCACAATCTCCTTGTCGTCGTTCCAATAGAGACTCTGTTCCTCAAGCAGGGCGTCCAGCTCGTCGTTGTTGAAGACAAAGGTCTTGTAGAGCTTGCGCCACAACTCGCGGTCTTCGGCATAGCTGCTGGTTTCGGCGGCCATGTATTCTTTGTAGATGTTGCTTTCGATGATTTTGTTGTAAAAGGCTTTGATGAAGTCCTCTTCGTTGATCCACGTCTTCTTCTGTGTCTCCACGAAATCGTTGAGTTGCTTGTTCACCTCCAATTGGGCGGCAAAGCGGTTTTCCACGAACTTCATGTTCGGCATCAGCTCCTCCTTCGTCGGGCGCAGTTTGGCCTTGCCCATCTCGATACGCTTGGTGGCATATTGGGTGGTGGCGACGATGAGTAATAGGAGGTAGTTATAAAGGTCATAGGCTTTTGACAAGCTGAAAAATAACTCTTTCTCTGCGGTATCCAAGTTTTTTCCTCCGTTCTGGTAATAGGCGTAGATGATTTGCACTATTTTCAAACGAATAAGAACTCTGTTAATCATAATGTATATATCCTAAATTAAAATGATGATGTCGGTTTGTTCAATTGAGTTGCAAAAGTAAATATTAATATTGACTCGGCAAACAACTCTCCGCTTTTTTTGTGAGAAAAAGGCGCTTTTCGTGGAAAAAAACACCATTTTCTCTCAAATATCAGGCGTCGGATGAATTTTTCTCCCCTTTTTCTTTGCTCTTCCAAATAAAATAGGCAATTTTGAAGCCGATTTTTGAATTAAAGACAAAAAAGATGCCTTATGGAAGATTTGAAGAAAAAGAATGTAACAATGGAGGGAGGAGATAAGGACATCATCTTCTCAAAAGCTATCAAGGCGGGCAAGCGCATCTATTACTTGGATGTGAAGAAGAGCCGCAACGATGAGATGTATCTGGCCATCACCGAGAGCAAGAAGGTGTATGCCGGGATTGGTGAAAATGCGCAGGCGAACTTCGAGAAGCATAAGATTTTCCTCTATCGCGAGGACTTTGAGAAGTTTGTGAACGGGTTGAACGAGGCCGTGCAATACATCGTGGATGCACAAGGCCCATGTGTGCCGCGCACTGTTTATCGCGATGCGGCGGACACCACTCGGGAGGTGGATGAAGCGCCCACTGAGGAGCCGATAAAGATAGATATTGATTTTTAATTCGGATAAAGCTTTGACAATCCAAAAATAAGTGCTACCTTTGCGCCCGCTTTTGAAGCATCGTAGGGTGCAAGGCACCTCGTGTGATGGTGAATTAAGCAGAGATTGATAACTTAATTTAGAGTAACACAATTAATTAAAAGAACAATGAAGAGCATTGAAATCAAAGGTACTGCGAGACCTGTAGTTGGCAAGAAGTCAACTCGCGAAATCCGCAAGGCTGACAGCATCCCCGCTGTATTGTATGGTGTTGAACGTGGCGAAAACAACCTGCCCGTTGCTACTCACTTCACCGTGACTAACGACGAAGTTCGCAACCTCATCTATTCTCCCCACATCTACTCAGTAGACCTCGTTATCGACGGCAAGGCTTGCAAGGCTGTGTTGAAGGATATCCAGTTCCACCCCGTGACTGACCGCATCCTCCACATCGACTTCTATCAGATTACAGCTGAGAAGCCCATCGTTATGGAAGTGCCCGTTGCCCTCGAAGGTTTGGCAGAAGGTGTGCGTGCCGGTGGTAAGCTGCAGTTGCAGACTCGCAAGCTGAAGGTTCGCGCCACTTACGACAAGATTCCCGAGAAGCTGGTTGTTGACGTTACTTCTCTCGGCCTTGGCAAGACTATCAAGGTGGGCGAGTTGAACTACGAAGGCCTTGAGCTGGTTAACTCTAAGGAGGTTGTGGTTTGCGCCGTTCAGTTGACTCGTGCCGCTCGTGGTGCAAGAGCTCAGCAAGGATAAGACTCTCATTTTTGAGACTTAATAATTAAAGAATGAAAGAATGAAAGTTGCTTTTGGCACTCATCCTTTCATTCTTTTTTTCATTTTTCACTCTTTAATTCTTTCATTGTAACAGTGAAGTACTTGATTGTCGGGTTGGGTAACATCGGCGACGAATATCGCGATACCCGCCATAACATAGGATTCAACGTGGTGGACGCCTTGGCCAAGGATGCCGGTGTGTCGTTTGCCGACCGTCGCTATGGTTTCGTGGCCAACATGTCCATCAAGGGCCGCCAGCTGGTGCTGCTCAAGCCATCCACCTACATGAACCTCAGCGGCAATGCCGTGCGCTACTGGATGCAGCAGGAGAAGATTCCCTTGGAGAATGTGCTGATTGTGGTCGACGACCTTGCTCTCCCCTTCGGTGCCCTGCGCCTGAAGCCCAAAGGGAGCGATGCCGGACACAACGGATTGAAGCACATAGCCGCCACGCTGGGCACTCAGGAGTATGCCCGCCTGCGCTTCGGCATTGGCAACGACTTCCCCCGAGGACGTCAGATTGACTTTGTGCTCGGCCACTTCTCCGACGAGGACATGAAGACGATGCCCGAGCGTGTGGCCGTAGCCGTGGATATCATCAAGAGCTTCTGCCTCGCCGGCATGGCCATCACGATGAATCAGTTCAATAAGAAGTAAAACACCATGTCCAAGATAGAAGCCCGCATAGACAAATGGCTATGGGCCGTGCGTGTGTTCAAGACCCGCACCATAGCCGCCGAGGCCTGCAAGAAAGGCCGTGTGACGATGGCCGGTGCGCAGGTGAAACCTTCGCGTGTTGTCCGCCCAGGTGATGTGGTGGAGGTGCGCAAGCCGCCCGTCACCTACTCCTTCAAGGTGTTGCAAGCCATTGAGAACCGCGTAGGTGCCAAGCTGGTGCCTGAGGTGATGGAGAATGTCACTCCCGCCGACCAATATGAATTGCTGGAGATGAACCGCATCAGCGGCTTTGTTGACCGCGCCCGAGGCACTGGCCGCCCCACCAAGAAGGACCGCCGCGCCATGGATGAGTTTGTGGCTCCTGCCTTTGAGGCCGACTTCGACTTCGATTGGGAGGACGATGATGAAGACGACGATGAGGAGTGAGTAGGGCTTTTGCCTCTGCTCAGAATGATAGGGAATCCCCCTCTGCTTGATGGCTTTCAGGCGGAGGGGGATTCTTGGGTATAGGGTATAGGGGGGAGGGGTGGATTGGTGGCTATGGTGGCTATAGTGGCTATAGTGGCTATAGTGGCTATAGTGGCTATAGTGGCTATAGTGACTATGGTGACTATAGTTCCTATGGTTCCTATAGTGGCTATAGTTCTTATAGTTTCTATAGGGGGGATTAGGCTTCTTTGCCGAAGGAGGCGGGCAGTTGCTTGCGGATGACCAGTGCGGCGATGATGCCGGGCAGGGTGCAGAGGCAGACGAAGATGAAGAAGTTGGTGTAGCCCAGCCAGTCGCTCATGTAGCCGGCAATCATGCCGGGCAGGCTCATGCCGGCGGCCATGAGGCCGGTGGCAAGGGCGTAGTGGGCCGTCTTGTAGGGGCCTTGGGCGAAGTGGATGAGGTAGAGCATGTAGGCGGCGAAGCCGATGCCGTAGCCGAACTGTTCGATGGCGACGAAGGTGCCTACGACCCACAGGTCGGTCCACTGTGCCCATGCCAACAGGACGTAGAGGAGGTCGGGCACATTGATGGCCAGTGCCATGGGCAGAATCCAGTACTTCAGTCCCTTGCGGCTCACCATGATGCCGGCCACGATGCCGCCCAGCAGGAGGGCGATGACGCCCAGGGTGCCATAGATGCCGCCCACGGTGGTGGTGCTCAGTCCCAGTCCTCCCTTTTCGGGCGAGGCAAGGACGAAGAGGGGGGCTATCTTGCCCAGTTGTGACTCGCCCAACCGGTAGGTGAGGATGAAGAAGAGTGCCGTGCCTATGTGGGGCTTGCGGAAGAAGGTGACTGCGGTGTCGAGCAGGTTGCGCATCAGTTGCTTGGCACTGGCTGCCTCCGCTTGCCCGTTGCTTGTTTCCGCTTGCTTGATTCCGGCCTCTGCTTGCCCGTTGCTTGTTTCCGCTTGCTTGCTTCCGGCTTCAGTTTGCCCGTGGCTTGTCTCTCTTGGGTTGCCTTGTTCCACCTTCGGCATGGCGAATGAGTGGTAGAGGAAGAGGCCGATGAAGATGGCGCACAGCAGGTAGAACACCAGTGCCCAGGCCAGTGCCACGTTGCCCTTGATGGAGGGGATGAGGTGTCCGTCGGCCAGGAGGCCGGCCAGCATCACCAGCACGCCTTGGCCGAAGATGCTGCCACAGCGGTAGAAGGTGTTGCGCAGGCCCACGAAGAACGACTGGTCTTTGCTCGACAGGGCCAGCATGTAGTAGCCGTCGGCGGCGATGTCGTGGGTGGCGCTGGCAAAGGCCATGAGGGCGAAGCAGGCCATGGTGGCTTGCACAAAGAAGCTGGTGGGCAGGAAGAAGGCGATGCAGGCAAAGGCGGCGGCCATGAGGCCTTGCATGGCGAGCACCCAGAAGCGCTTGGTGCGCAGCAGGTCGATGAAGGGGCTCCACAGGGGCTTGATGATCCACGGTGTGCCCAGCCAGCTGGTGTAGAGGGCCACTTCCTTGTCGCTGAGTCCCATGTTCTGGTACATGATGACGGCCAGGGACATCACTGCGAAGTAGGGCAGTCCCTCGGCGAAGTAGAGGGTGGGAATCCATGCCCACGGGGAACGGGTAGTGGGTTTCATTCGTACACCTCCTTTATCTCGGCTCCTTGGAAGTAGTGGAGCAGTATCTGGTCATACTTGTAGCCGCGCTCGCCCATGACGGCGGCGCCTATCTGGCAGAGGCCTACGCCGTGGCCCCATCCGGCGCCGGTGAGGGTGAAGGCGGTGGGGGGGATAGTGTTTATAGTGCCTATAGGGGCTATAGTTCCTATAGTTCCTATAGGGGCTGTAGTAGCTATAGTGTCTGTAGGGGCTGTAGGGGGGTGGGGGTATTCTTTGTCGACGACGAAGGCGGAGCTGAAGAGGTGGCTTTCGGAGAGGGTGCGGCGTATCTCCAGTTCCTTGCCGATGCACATGGTGCGCTTGGTGCCCACGATCTGGAGGCGGGTGATGCGTCCGCTCTTGCCGCGTTGCACGGGGATGAGGTCGAGTATCTGGCCATAGTCCGTCTTTGAGCGGCGGCGGATGAGGTCGGCCAACTCCTCCTGGGTGTAGCGCACTTGCCAGCGGTAGAAGTCGGTGGTCTCTTGGTCGTAGTGGTTGAGGATTTGTGCCAGGACGCGCTTGTTCTGTGTGTTGCAGAAGGCGCGTGGGGCGGAGCGTATCCATTGCTCGGCTTCGGCCTCTTGGGTGAGGTCGGGCAGGGTGGGTTTCTCTTTGTCGGGGGCAGTGTCGCGCAGGGCTTCGAGGTAGGGGAAATGCTTGTCTTCCCAGCAGGTCTCGAACTCTTCGGTGGCTCCGCCGCAGCACTTGTGGAAGCGGGCGTCGCATATCTCTCCCCCGTGCATCAACACCTGTCCGCGGGTGGCTTGCACGGCTTGCACGACGGCCTCCTTGGTGGCTTTGGTGATGCCTTGGTAGCGCTGGCAGTGGTCGTCGGCGCAGACGTCGAAGATGGTGTGGTCTTCGCGGTCGTACCAGCGGACGTACTCTGTGTCGCTCTTGGTGAGTGAGAAGAAGCCTCCCTGCTCTCCCTGGCTCTGTAGCGAGCGGCGTTTCTCCATCTGGGCATAGAGCCAGCTGCGGCTCACCACGGCGTGGGCTTTCAGGAACTCCAGGGGCGAGGTGGCCTTCATCTCGGAGGAGATGACGCTGATGAGGTAGTCCTCGACGGGCAGCAGGTTGATGGCGGTTATCTTGCCTTCCTCGACCACCAGCTTCAGGGTGCCTTGGAAGATTTGTGTCTCTTGCCGTTCCCAGTGGAAGTTGATGCCGATGGTCACGTTGTAGAGCGAGAACGAGGCTCCCTCTTCGGCGGGGGTGAAGGTGAGCTCCTGGTAGAGGTTGCCGCGCCAGAGGATGCCTCCTTCGGCGAAGGAGACGGTCTCTTCGCCGCGGTAGGTGCCTCCCTTGGCGGAGTAGTTCATGTTGAGGGAGAAGTTGATCTCCTGTGCGTTGACGATGCCGACGCTTATTTCGGGTCCTTTCATTGTGGTGTCAGTTTAGAAGGGTAGCTTCCCGTCGGGCATCGAGGGGAAGTCTTCGGGGTTGTCCATGTATCGTTCCATTGCTTCCTGCATCTTGTTGTTCAGGTCGTGGTCGCTGGGTGTGAGGTATTCCTCGTAGCGGCTCATGGCTGCCTTCAGGCGCTCGGCTGTGGCCTGTGCTTCGGCTTGGCTGATGCCCACTTCGGCCAGTATCTGCTTGATGACGCGTTCGTTCATGCGGTCATAGTCCTGGGGCCGTGCGATGGGGAAGAGGCCGGCCATCTCCAGGGTGGCGGGGCTGACGAGCAGTTGCTTGTCGTCGGTGCGGTAGTAGCAGTCGGGGCGGTGTTTCGAGCGGGGGATGACGTAGAGCTCGTATCCCTCGATGAACTTCTGGCACAGCACGTTCATGCGCGGTTCGGCCTCGCCCTCCACCTTTGGCAGGCTGTCGATGAGCATGCGCAGCAGGGGGTTGCTGGTGGGCAGTGGCGTGGGGCATGTGACTCTGAAGACGGGGCAGGGATAGCCGGTGAGCAGCGAGACTTGTTCGTACAGTGCGATGTACTCGTCCGGTGTGCTGGCCACCTCCTCTTCGCGGCCGTAGTAGCTGGTCAGTGGCAACCTTTCGGCCAGGCCGGCCTGCAGGTGGGCGTGGTCGGGTGCCGAGGCTCCGCAGAGGGGTCCGTTGTAGAAGGCTATGCACTCCTCCTTGCAGTTGACGACGGTGTTGATGAGGGCGTCAATCTGTGGCACCAGCTGCTGTGGCACGTGGCTGTTGGCCACGATGGTTACGTGGCCCTGCAGCACGGGGTAGGGGTTGGGCAGGGTGGTGAAGTTGCGGGTGCGTGCCGTGGGCACTTGCTCCTGTGGCCGGTTGTGGGGGCAGAGGAAGCAGGGGCGCTTCTCCACCTGTGCCAGGTCGGCCGTTGCCGACTGGATGCGGCGCGGGTTTTCGCGGATGATGAAGTGCGAGCGCATGGTCCTTTTCTGCCTGCCGGCGTAGGGGGCCAGGTCGTTGGTCACGCCGTCGGAGGGGTCTTTGGTGCGTGCCCTCAGTTCGATGGTGCGCAGGCGGTCCTTCAGCAGGTTGTTGGCATTCACGCGGGCGATGTCGAGGTTGGCGTCGGAGTTGCCTTCCCACCGGCGGCAGAGGTAGACCACGTCCCACACGCGGCCTATGCGGTAGGTGCGGCTGATGGCCAGTGCCATGGCATAGTCCTCGCCGTAGCTGATGTTGGGGATGTCCACGTCGCGTCGCAGCACGGGTGTGAAGAAGGCGCGTGGTGCGCCGGCTCCGTTGACGCGCAGGAGGTTGTTATGCCCGTTCTCCACCGTCCATTCGCGGTGGTCGATGACGCCGGGGGGCAGGGTCTCGAGGTTGAAGTCCGTCATGCGGTACGACCCGATGACCATGGCCGCTCCCTGTTCGTAGAAGGCGCTCACCATCTTGCGCAGTGTGTCGGGGCCGCTGTAGAGGTCGTCGCTGTCGAGCTGCACGGCAAAGCGTCCGCACTGCTCGTGGTGGACGGCCAGGCTCCAACAGCCGCCTATGCCCAGGTCGTCGCGGTCGGGCGTGAGGTGCACCAGACGGTTGTCTTCGCGGGCCAGGCCCGCCAGCAGCTCGGTGGTGCCATCGGTCGAGTGGTTGTCCACCACGATGACGTTGTAGGGGAAGTCCGCCTCCTGGCTCAGGGCCGAGCGGACGGCGTCGGCGATGGTGCGCACACGGTTCTTCACGGGGATGATGACCGATGCCTCCACGGGGAACTCCCCTTCCGCCAGGTTGGGGGTGAACAGTTCGGTGTGGGGGATGTATGCGCCCACCTCGCGCAGGTATTGGGTGAAGACCACCTCCATCTCGCGCTGAACCTCGGCCTGTGCGGGATTGACGTAGTCGAACTGCTTCTCCCCCGAGGTGCGCCGGTCGGTGCGGTCGATGGTGTAGAGCGGCTCGCTGATGTGCACGGGCGAGGGTCGGTCCATCAGGTGGGTCGACAGTGCCAGGGCATAGATGCCGGCGTAGCGCATCTTGGCCTCGCGCCCCAGGTGCTGGGGCAGGTTGGCCGCCATGTGCAACACCTCGTGGTGCACCACCAGGAGGGCGCCCATGTCGAAGTCGCTCCTGAGGCTGCCCGGCAAGAAGTCGGTGAGGGGGTGGAGGGTGCGCTCGTCGCCGTCCTGCACGTAGTGGTCGGCATACACCAGGCCTGCCCTCGAGTCCTCGGCCACCCTCAGCATGCGCTCGATGGCCCGGTGGCCCAGCCTCAGGGGCTTGGGCGAGGTCATCACCAGCAGGTATTCGCCCCGCTGGCACTGCTCCATCAGCGACAGGTTGCCAAAGTGGCCTACGGGGCTGAAACTGTGGAGCACCTGACACCCTTCGGGGGTGGGGGTGGAGTCGTCGGGGCGATTGGGGCAGAGCAGGAAGATGGTGCCCACCAAGGATGATTTCCTCAGCTCTGCAATGGTGGGCAAGGCTTCGGCCCAGCAACTGAAGGGCAGGAAGCAACTTATGCGCGGGTTCATACGTCTATACCTTATTATATAATATATGGGCACAAAGATAGTGCAAACCGAGGGAATATCAAAACAAAAGCCGCTGTTTTTTCTTCCGAGATTCCACTCTTCCCCGCGATTCCTCCCCGGAGATAAATAAAATGCTTGTTCGGTGTAAAAAAAAGTATTAAACTGTTTGCACATGTGAAAACTTCTCTGTACCTTTGCAACCAAGAATAGGGAGAGACCCGAAGAGTCCCACGGGACAAGGAAGTATCAAACCCCATTTCCTCGGGCACGTGAGCCCGGGATGAGTTGAAAATCAGGGAAGTATCATTTCCGAGTGTAACAATTTGAAGGTGTCGGAAGAGACCTTGGGAAGTCTGCCGAAATGACATCAAGATGTCATGGGTTGCGGGAACTTGATGTCGTCGAGTGTGGGAACTTGATGTCGTCAGTCGAGGGAACTTGATGTCGTCGAGGGTGACATCTTGATGTCTCGAAGACCCCCTTGAAGAAGCTGCATGAGGAGTGTTCTTTATAGATTGTTTTGTTTAACTAATTTAATTGTTTTTAATTGTTATGAGCATTAAGTTTAATCTTGTGCAGAAGGCCAATCCACGTCAACTGGATGGCGAGAAGAAGTGGTACGCAGTACCGAGTAGCGAATCAGCCATGAGCGGCAAAGCCCTGACCCGTGCGGCCACGGCCAACACCAGCACTTCGGCAATCGAGATGGAAGCGGCAATGGAGTATCTGGCCGCCTTCATCCCTCAGCAGTTGTTGCAAGGGCACAACATCAAGGTGCCCGGGTTGGGAACGTTCCGTATCTCCTTCAAAAGTAAGGGAGTGAGTGACATTTCCACCTTCAATGCAGGCAACATGATTTCCGACGTGCGCATCCTCTTCACCCCCGACAAGGCTTTGAGAGACAGCGTGATTAACAATCTCGCGTTCGAAAACCGTGGCGTACTGAAGGACGGCGTTCGCTATGCCTCGGTGACCGACTACCTGAAGGCCATCGGCGAGGCAGGCGACACAGGCTCGTCCGACTCGGGCACCACCGGCGACGGTGGCAGCGGCACTGGCGGAAACCCGCTCTAAACCAGCGGAACACTCTGATGGCAAGAGGCGTCACTCACGTGACGCCTCTGCTTTTTCATGCCCTTTGGGAGAAAAAAGGGGGAGATTCCCTTTGATATTCCCTCGGTTTCCACTATCTTTGGCTTCTCGGCCGAGAACCCCAAGATAGGCTGCACCTCGGAAGAAAAAATAAAGGCTTTTATTTTGTTCTTCCCTCGGTTTGCACTATCTTTGCACTCTTGTTATAATATAATAAGGTATGACCGCAACAAAAACACCCCTTTTGGGGTTGACATTAGACGAGCTCAAGCAAGTGGCCGCCCGCGTAGGGATGCCCCCCTTCGCCGCCAAGCAGATGGCCGGGTGGATCTACGGCAAGCGCGTGACCACCATCAGCGAGATGACCAACATCTCACTGCGCCACCGCCAAGCCCTCGAGCAAGACTACGAGGTAGGCCGCCACGCACCCGTCGAAGCCATGCGCTCGGTCGACGGCACAGTGAAGTACCTCTTCCAAGCAGGCACGGCCGGCGCCGTCGAAGCCGTCTACATACCCGCCGAAGAAGGCGACCGGGCCACCCTCTGCGTCTCATCCCAAGTGGGATGCAAGATGAACTGCCTCTTCTGCATGACCGGCAAGCAAGGCTTCGCCGCCCACCTCACTGCGGCCCAGATACTCAACCAAGTGCTCTCCATCCCCGAGAGCGAGAGCCTCACCAACGTAGTGCTCATGGGCATGGGCGAACCCTTCGACAACATCGGCCACGTCCTGCGCGCCCTCACACTGATGACCGCCGACTACGGCCTGGCATGGAGCCCCAAGCGCATCACCGTCAGCACCGTAGGCGTCATGAAGGGCCTCCGCCGATTCCTCGACGAAAGCGAGTGCCACCTCGCCATCAGCCTCCACAACCCCTTCCCCAAGGAACGCCTCCAGCTGATGCCCGCCGAGCGCGGATGCTCCATCACCGACATGCTCGACCTGCTCCGCCGCTACGACTTCACCCACCAACGGCGCCTGTCATTCGAGTACATCGTCTTCCGCGGAGTGAACGACACCGAAGCCCACGCACGCGAGCTGGTGCGCCTGCTGAAGGGACTCGAGTGCCGCATCAACCTCATCCGCTTCCACGCCATACCCGGCGTCCCCCTGGAAGGTGTGGAGATGGACCGGATGGTAGCCCTGCGCGACTACCTCACCCACCACGGCGTGTTCACCACCATCCGTGCCAGTCGGGGAGAAGACATCTTTGCCGCCTGCGGCATGCTCTCCACCATGAGGAAAAAGGAAGCCCGGCAAGTCACCTGAAAGAGGCGGCTCACCTGGGGACCCTCGAGCCATCAGGGCAAGCTGGCCCCTCTAGATAATCTAGACTTTCTAGACAATCTAGATTCTCTAGACAATCTAGACCCTCTAGCTCCTCTAGACCCTCCGGCGCAGCCCCCACCAAAGAAACCAATAAAAGACCAAGAAATATGAAAAAGCTATCAACCTACGCCTGCCTGCTGATGACCCTCTTCACCCTGGCAGCATGTGACAAGGGAGGCACCTCCCTTCTGACCCCCGCCTCCAGTGGCAAACCCTATGAGATGCTGGTGGTGATGGACGACTCGGCCTGGATGCGACCCGCCGGACGCGCCCTGTTCGACGCACTCGACACCGACGTGCCCGGCCTGCCTCAGAGCGAACGCTCCTTCCGCATCATGCAAATCAACGAGAAGCAATACGACCGCGTCTTCGGCCTGCTGCGCAACATCATCATCCCCAAGATCGACCCCATGTACTCCGAAGTCAAGTTCAAGTTCGCCCGCGACGTCAAGTCATCCCCCCAGATGATAATGACCATACAGGCCCCCAACGAGCAGGCCTTTGCCGACTATGTGGGACAACACAAGCAGACCATCGTCGACTTCTTCACCCGCGCCGAAATGAACCGCCAGGTGAAGGTGCTTGAAAAGGAACACAGCCTCCTGGTGGAGCAGCTCGTCAAGGACAGCTTCCAGTGCGTGGTGCACGTACCTGCCGACCTCGAGAACTACAAGCGCGGGCGCAACTTCCTCTGGGCCACCACCAACCGCGAGCAGGACGACCTCAACTTCGTCATCTACTCCTATCCCTTCACCGACAAGGAGACCTTCACCCTCGACTACTTCATCCACAAGCGCGACTCCTTCATGAAGGCCAACCTCCCCGGCCCCCTCGACGGCTCCTACATGGCCACCGACACCGACTTCCTCATGACGCAGGACATTGCCGTGCGTGGCAAGTATGCCCAAGAGGTGAAAGGCCTGTGGGAGATGCAGGGCGCCGTCATGGGCGGACCCTTCGTGTCACACGTCCGCGTTGACGAGAAGAACCATCGCGTCATCGTCTCCGAAGCATTCGTCTATTCACCCGGCAAGAAGAAGCGCGACATCATGCGACGCATGGAGGCCGCCCTCTATACCCTGCAACTGCCCGACGAACTGGAGAAGAAGCAACAAGCCGACCTCTTCGACACCACCGAAGGAGTGGAGGAGGAAAGTAAAGAATAACCAATTAACATACATAAGACTTATGAGCGAAAAACTGAGAGTGGGCATCACCCACGGCGACATAAACGGAGTGGGCTACGAGGTTATCCTGAAGGCCTTTGAAAACCCCGCAATGCTTGACCTGTGCATCCCCATCGTCTATGGCTCGCCCAAGGTGGCAGCCTATCACCGCAAGGCCATTGACAGCCCCACGGCCTTCACCATCATCAACCAAGCCGGCGAGGCAAGCCGCACCAAGCTGAACATCCTCTCATGTGTGGACGACGAGCTGAAGGTGGAACTGGGCACCCCCAGCGAAGAGGGCGGAAAAGCCGCACTGGCCGCACTGGAGCGTGCCTTGGCCGACTACCGCGAGGGACTCATCGACGTGCTCGTCACCGCACCCATCAACAAGAACACCATACAAGCCGACGACTTCCGCTTCCCCGGCCACACCGAGTACATCCAAGAGCGGGTGGGCGAGGGAGAGAAGGCACTGATGATACTCATGAAGGACGAGCTGCGCGTGGCACTCGTCACCGGCCACATCCCCGTGAGCAACATCGCATCGGCCATCACCAAGGAGCTTGTTCAGGAGAAACTCACCATCTTTGAGCACTCGCTCAAGCGCGACTTCTGCATCGAGAAGCCCCGCATTGCCGTGCTCGCCCTCAACCCCCATGCGGGCGATGGCGGACTCATCGGCACCGAGGAGCAGGACATCATCATCCCCGCCATGGCCGAGATGAAGGAGAAGGGCATGTTCTGCTACGGCCCCTATCCCGCCGACGGATTCTTCGGCTCGGAGCAATACACCAAGTTCGACGGCATCCTGGCCATGTATCACGACCAAGGCCTCGCCCCCTTCAAGGCGCTGGCCATGGAGGAAGGGGTGAACTTCACCGCCGGCCTACCCATCGTGCGCACATCGCCTGCCCACGGCACCGCCTACGACATTGCCGGCAAGGGAGTGGCTTCGGAGCTTTCGCTCTGCCACGCCATCTACACGGCACTGGATGTCCACCGCAACCGCATCTTCTACGACGAAGCCCGCGTCAACCCCTTGAAGAAGCAGTATCACGAGAAGCGCGACGACAGCCACAAGCTGAAGTTGGATGAGGAGTGACCATGAACTTTGCCATCATATCCGCCGGTGAAGGCTCGCGCCTGGCACAAGAGGGAGTGGCCAAGCCCAAGCCCTTGGTTGAGCTGAGGGGCGAGGCCATGATTGAGCGCCTTGTACGCATCTTCATGCGGCAAGGGGCCAGTCGGGTGGTGGTCATCATCAACGACCTTGTGCCCGAAACCCGCGCCTTCCTCACCCGCTTGCAGGAGGAGCTGCCCATCGACCTTGTGGTGAAGACCACGCCCAGCTCGATGCACAGCTTCTACGAGATAAGCCACCTGTTGGAGGGCGACCGCTTCTGCCTCACCACCGTCGATACCATCTTCCGCGAGGAGGAGTTTGCCCGCTACATCGAAGCCTTCCGTACGTCGGAGGCCGACGGACTGATGGCGGTCACCGACTTTGTGGACGACGAGAAGCCCCTCTACATCTCCACCACCGACGACCTGCGCATCACCGGCTTCCATGACCAGAAAACGCCCGATAGCCACTACATCTCGGGAGGCATCTATTGCCTCACACCCGTGGCACTCGACACCTTGCGCCGATGCATGAGCGAGGGCAAGTCGCGCATGCGCAACTTCCAACGCCAGTTGGTGGCCGACGGACTCTGCCTCCGTGCGTGGCCCTTCAGCAAGATTGTGGATGTTGACCACGCCACGGACATTGCCAAGGCCGAGGAGTTTCTAAGGGAAGAGTGAAGAGGGAAGGGTGAAGAGAGAAAAGGGAAGAGGGAAGAGAGAAGAGAGAAAAGGGAAGAGGGCAGAGAGAAAAGTGAAGAATGAAGAGGGAAGAATGAACATCATAGCCATCAGTCGCGGCACCCGCTATTCGCCCGGTCATGTGGGCAACGATGCTGCTATATATAATAAGGTGGTGGAGGAGCTTCGCCACTGGGGACACATTGTGCGGACGTGCGCCGAGGATGAGTTCCTTGCCTTGCCTTTGCTTGAAAGAGAGGGTGATGGATTATCTTTGCTTGAAAGAGAGGGCGATGGCTCGTCTTTGCTTGAAGGAGAGGCCGATGGCTCGCCTTTGCATGAAGGAGAGGCCGATGGCTCGTCTTTGCTTGAAAGAGAGACCGATGGTTCGCCTTTGCTTGAAAGAGAGGGTGATGGCTCGTTGGACGGACTTCCCGATGTGGTGGTGACGATGGCCCGCGACCCTCGCACCCTTGCCCGACTGATGGAGTGGGAGGCGAGGGGAGTGCGCATCATCAACTCTCCGCGAGGTGTGCTCGGTTGTGTGCGTCGCCCGATGACCGAGCAATTGGTGGCTCACGGAGTGCCCCATCCGCGAAGCTGGATAGTGGCTACGGACGAACCCTTGCCTGCGGAAGTGACCTTCCCCTGTTGGCTCAAGCGGGGCGACTCGCACGTTGTTGTGAAGGCTGACGTTAGCTATGCCTCCACTCGCGACGAAGCCCTCTGTGCGATGGGCGGCATGCGGGAGAGAGGCATCCCCTCGGTGGTCATCAACGAGCATTTGGCGGGCGACCTGGTGAAGTTCTACGGTGTGCAAGCCGACGCCTTCTTCCACTGGTTCTACCCCTCGGCCACCTCGCACAGCAAGTTTGGCTTGGAGGCCATCAACGGAGAGGCACAAGGCCTTCCCTTCGACCCTGCCCGATTGAAACAATATGCCGATGAGGCCGCCCGTCTCCTCCACGTCCCCATCTATGGAGGCGATGCCGTGGTGAGTGCCGATGGCTCCGTCCGCATCATCGACTTCAACGACTGGCCCAGCTTTGCCCCTTGTCGCGACGAAGCTGCACGAGCCATTGCGAGGAGGGTCCGATAAAAGAAACAGCTTATGACAACAACCGACAATAAAAAAGGAGGCATTGCCTCCACCTACAAGTCGCTCGACACTGAGGAGCGCTTCGACATCTATTTCAATCGTCCGATAGGGTACGTGTGGGCCTTGTTATTCAAGGCGTTGCATGTGCATCCCAATGTGGTGACCATCCTCTCCATCATCCTTGGTGCAGGGGCGGGCTACTTCTTCTACTTCGCTGATTGGCGGATGAATCTCATCGGTGTGTTCCTGCTCATGTGGGCCAACCACTACGATAGCGCCGACGGGCAATTGGCCCGCATGACGGGTCAGAAGACCCTGTGGGGGCGCATTCTCGACGGGTTTGCGGGCGATGTGTGGTTCTTCTCCATCTACTTCTTCATTGCCCTCAGGCTCACTCCCACGTGGGGGGTGTGGATATGGCTCCTGTGTGCCTTCTCGGGCTTCATCTGCCACGGCAAGCAGTGCCAGTTGGCCGACTATTACCGCAACATCCACCTCTATTTCTTGAAAGGGCGTGAGGGGAGCGAGCTCGACAACTCCGCCCAGCAGCGCCGACTCTTCCGCGAGGCACCGTGGAGGGGACACTTCTGGTTCAAGCTCTTCCACTTCTTCTATGGCAACTACACCCACTCTCAGGAGCAGATGACTCCCCGCTTCCAGCACTTCTTTGCCCTGGTGAACGGGAAGTACGCAGGCAACGTTCCCCAACCCCTTCGCGACGAGTTCCGCAAGGGCAGCCTGCCACTGATGAAGTGGGCCAACATACTCACCTTCAACACCCGCGCCATTGTGCTCTGCTTGTCGGTGGTGGCCGGTGTGCCGTGGGTCTATTGCCTTTTCGAGGTGACGGTGATGAACGTCATCTTCTTCTACATGCGTGGTCGTCATGAGGGGTTGTGCGGACGACTGGCCAAACAACTGGAGGACGAGGCATGAAGCAGAAGTACCGCAACATCTTCCTCTTCTTCGGCATTGCAGCCATCGTGTTGATGCTCTGCACCTTCGAGATGGATTATTCCGAGCTGTGGCAAAACCTGCTCAAGGCCGGACGGTGGTTCCCCGCCATCGTGGGCCTGTGGGTCTTCATCTACCTGCTCAACGCCTTGGCTTGGTACGTCATCATCCGCGACGGGAGGGATTGTCCCGTCTCTTTCTTACGCATCTACAAGCTCACCATCTCGGGCTTTGCCCTCAACTATGCCACTCCCATGGGACTGATGGGAGGCGAGCCTTACCGCATCATGGAGCTGACCCCTTACGTGGGAGCCAGCCGAGCCACCTCGTCGGTCATCCTCTATGCCATGATGCACATCTTCACGCACATCAACTTCTGGTTCTTCTCCATCTTCCTCTACGTGGCCCTCTACTCCGTCACGTGGGAGATGGGCCTGTTGCTCACTCTCATCGGTGCCTTCTGCCTGTTGGCCATCTACTTCTTCATGAAGGGGTATAAGAACGGCATGGCCATGCGCACGCTGAGGCTCCTGTGTCACGTCCCCTTCGTCAAAGGGTGGGCGAGGGGCTTTGTCGAGCGCCGCCACGAGACGCTTGAGCGCATCGACCGGCAGATTGCCCAGCTCCACCAGCAACGCAAGCGCACCTTCTACGCCGCCTTTTCGCTCGAGTTCGCCTCGCGCATAGTGGGTTGCCTCGAGGTGTGGTTCATCCTCAACATACTCACCACCGACGTCAGTTTTGCCGATTGTGTGCTCATCATGGCCTTCTCGTCGCTTTTCAGCAACCTCTTCTTCTTCTCGCCCATGCAGTTGGGTGCCCGCGAGGGAGGATTGGCCTTGGCCGTGGGCGGACTCTCCATCCCCAGTGCCTTTGGCGTCTACACGGGCCTTCTCACCCGTGTGCGCGAGCTGATTTGGATTGTCATCGGCGTGGCGCTGATGAAGGTGGGGAATGGGGGAAGGTTTAAGGTTTAGGGTTTAGGGTTTAAGGTTTAGGGTCTTTAAGGTCTTTAAGGACTTTAAAGACTTTAAGGACTCTAAAGACCTTGAAGACCTTGAAGACCCTACAAAAAAAAAGAAAACTATGCTAAAAGGACTCATTTTCGACTACGGTGGCACGCTCGACACCAATGGTGTGCATTGGGCAGAGGTGCTGTGGAGGCAATACGAAGCCATCGGATTGCCCGTTGCAAAGGCCGACTTCCGCGAGGCATATGTCCACGGCGAGCGCACGATGGGCAAGCAGCCACTGGTGAAGCCCACCGACGATTTCCGTCAGGTGTTGCTCATCAAGTGCCGCCTGCAACTCCAGTTCTTGGCCGACAAGGGAGTGTTGGATGCGGCGGTATTCCCCGTCGGGGAGTATGCCGCCCGCATTGCCGAAGGCGGTTATCGGGTAGCTCGTGAGGTGACCTGTTCTGCCTCAAAAGTGCTCCAAAGGTTAAAAACACAATATAATTTAGTGCTTGTTTCAAACTTTTATGGAAACATTCACGCTGTTTTGGAAGATTTTGGTTTACTTTGCCATTTCAAAGCAGTGGTGGAGTCATCGGTGGTGGGTGTGCGCAAGCCCGACCCTGCCATTTTCGCCCTCGGCGTGGAGGCGTTGGGCCTGAGGCCCGACGAGGTGCTCGTGGTGGGCGACTCCTTCACAAAGGACATCCTGCCCGCCCGCTCCCTCGGGTGCCACACCGTGTGGCTCCGTGGCATCGGATGGGAGCCTGAGGAGCACGACCCGTCGCTCCCCGATGCCGTGATTGGTAGTTTGGAGGAGGTAGAAGAAAACATAATATAAAAAAAAGACAAGAATATGAACAACCAAAGTGTAAAGCCTGCAGAAGGCAAATTGGGAATTATGGTGGTGGGCCTTGGAGCCGTCACCTCCACCTTCATCACCGGTGTGCTGATGGCCCGCAAGGGGCTGACAAAGCCCGTAGGCTCCATGACGCAGTACGACAAAATCCGCGTGGGACGGGGAGCCGAGAAAAAGTATCTGCCCTACTCCGAGATAGTGCCCCTGGCAAGCCTCGACGACATCGTCTTCGGCGCGTGGGACGTCTATCCCGCCGACGCCTACCGCTCGGCCATCTATTGCGAGGTGCTGAAGGAGAAGGACATCAACCCCGTGCGCGACGAGCTGGAGAAAATCGTCCCCATGAAGGCCGCCTTTGACAAGAACTTTGCCAAGCGCCTCGATGGCGACAACGTGAAGGATTGCCGCACCCGTTGGGAGATGGTGGAGCAGTTGCGCGAGGACATCCGCCGATTCAAGCACGAGAACGGATGCGACCGCATCGTGGTGGCATGGGCCGCTTCGACGGAAATCTACGTGCCCGTCTACGAACCCGTGCACGGCTCGCTGGCAGCCCTCGAGCAGGCCATGAAGGACAACGACACCGAACACATCGCCCCCTCGATGTGCTACGCCTATGCCGCCCTCTCCGAAGGGGCACCCTTCATCATGGGAGCACCCAACACCACGGTGGACATACCCGCCATGTGGGAGCTGGCCGAGAAGACCCGCATGCCCATTGCCGGCAAGGACTTCAAGACGGGGCAGACGCTCGTCAAGTCGGGCTTCGCACCCATCATCGGCACCCGTTGCCTGGGGCTGAACGGATGGTTCTCAACCAACATCCTCGGCAACCGCGACGGACTGGTGCTCGACGAACCCGAGAACTTCCGCACCAAGGAGGTGTCGAAACTCTCCACACTGGAGTCCATCCTCGTGCCCGAGGCGCAGCCCGACCTCTACACCGACTACTACCACAAGGTGCGCATCAACTACTATCCCCCGCGCAACGACGACAAGGAGGGGTGGGACAACATCGACATCTTCGGATGGATGGGCTACCCCATGCAGGTGAAAATCAACTTCCTCTGCCGCGACTCCATCCTGGCAGCCCCCCTGCTGCTTGACCTCTGCCTGCTGTCCGACCTTGCCGCCCGTGCCGGTCGCTACGGCATCCAGCGCTTCCTCAGCTTCTACCTGAAGTCGCCCATGTATGACTACCGCACCGACGAGGTGCCCGTCAACCACCTCTTCCAGCAATACACCATGCTGAAGAACGCCATCCGCGAAATGGGCGGTTACGAGGCCGACGAGGAGGTGGATTGATGATTGTTAACAAACCTTAGCCTTGGGATGTTCCCCCTTCATCCCAAGGCTGAGCCTGCCTTATCCCAAGGCTGAGCCTCGTTCAGTCCCCCCCCGACTGTCCCTCGCTTTCAGTCCCCCCCGACTGAAAAGGTCGCCCCTGTCCGTCGCCTGTGCCATCCTCACTCCCCCCCCCGTGCCATTTCGTTTCTCCCTCAGTATGGCACGCGGATGACGCGGATTTTCTAATTTTTTAGACGCGGATGACGCGGATGTTTTGTTTTCCTCCTCCATCGTTTTGTCATCCTGAACGGAGTTTACGGAGTGAAGGATCTCTTGTGCATCCACTTTTTTCATTACTCCTGCTCCCGTTCACAGATCCTTCGGTGCCCTCAGGATGACAGAGACCGCATGGCAATTTTTTAGACGCGGATGACGCGGATGACGCGGATTTTCTTTGTTTTCAGTGCCGCATGGCAATTTTTATCCGCGGTCATCTGCTCCATCTGCGTCATCTGCGTGCCATCATCCTGAACGGAGTTTACGGAGTGAAGGATCTGAGTGCATCCACTTTTTTCATTGCTCCTGCTCCCGTTCACAGATCCTTCGGTGCCCTCAGGATGACAGAGACCGCATGGCAATTTTTATCTGCGGTCATCTGCCCAATCCGCGTCATCCGCGTGCCATCACAAGTGCCGCATGGCAAATTTTTATCCGCGGTCATCTGCCTAATCCGCGTCATCCGCGTGCCATTTTTATCAGCTGACAATGCAAAGATACAAAACTGAGCCCAGGGATGTCAAGAGGCACTCCCGTTTTGGCGGAAAATTAACAGTTCGCCAATCAGTATCCAACAACCTGTTCATCGGTGTTTGATGGTTGTTTTGACGAAAGTGAAAAAGTGCATATTTTAACAATTGTAAAAACGGGGCTTGTAAGGATAATTCAGAGCAGGGGCTAAACTGTGTGAAAAAGGAGTCAACCTTATTCAGGGAAAGACACCCCCGCTATTACAGATTACAGTTATTACAGATTACAGTTATTACAGATAACAGTTAGGTAAAACGGATAATAAAATAGGTCGGGGTAGAAACTTATATTACATATTGCTGTCTCTTTTTGTTTTTCTCATTTTTGCTAACTGTTATCTGTAATAACTGTAATCTGTAAGTCTTCAAAGTGTCTTTTCCTGAATAACCGATTCACCTTGCAAAAAAATGCCCCAAAAACTTGCATTCGGCCAAAAAATGTTGTATCTTTGTATCGTCTCCCGAATCCCCCCCTCGGAATCCCCCGGAACAAGGTTGCCGCGGCATCCCTGAGGCCATCCCCCCGATGGCGCGGAAGGTGCTGAAAACTGAAAAACCATTAATATTCTTGCTCATGTAGCAGAAATAGTGTACTTTTGTAGCTTCTAAACGGAAAAAGCAGAAAAAAAAAGAGAGACGACATATTTTATAGATTATATATGGTAACCCCCGAAATACAGCAAGTGAAGCTACGGTTCGGCATCATCGGCAATGCCGAGGGACTGAACCGCGCCATCGACATCGCCATGCAGGTGGCCCCCACCGACCTGTCGGTGCTCATCACCGGCGAGAGTGGAGTGGGTAAGGAGGCTTTCCCGAAAATCATCCACGAGTTCAGCCGGCGCAAGCACAGCCGCAAGTACATTGCCGTGAACTGCGGAGCCATCCCCGAAGGCACCATCGACTCCGAGCTGTTCGGCCACGAGAAGGGCGCCTTCACCGGAGCCATCGGCGAGCGCCAAGGCTACTTCGGCGAGGCCAACGGAGGCACCATCTTCCTCGACGAGGTGGGCGAGCTGCCCATGGCCACACAGGCCCGCCTGCTGCGCGTGTTGGAGAGTGGCGAGTACATCCGCGTGGGCTCCTCCAAGGTGGAGAAGACCGACGTGCGCATCGTGGCCGCCACGAACGTCAACCTCATGCAGGCCATTGCCGAGGGGCGCTTCCGCGAAGACCTCTTCTACCGCCTCAACACGGTGCCCATCACCATCCCCCCCCTGCGCGAGCGCGGAGGCGACATCGCCCTGCTCTTCCGCAAGTTTGCGGGCGACTTTGCCGACACCTACCGCATGCCCGCCATACGCCTGACCGAGGAGGCCCAGCAACTGCTCCTTGCCTATCCCTGGCCGGGCAACGTGCGCCAGCTGAAGAACATCACCGAGCAAATCTCCATCATCGAGCGCAACCGCGAGATAACGCCCGACATCCTTCAGCACTACATCCCCGCACAAGCTGCCACATCGCATATGCCCGCCCTGGTGGGAAGCCACGCCGCGTCGAAGGGAAACACCTTTGAGAGCGAGCGCGAGATACTCTACCAGATACTGTTCGACCTGCGCCGCGACGTGACGGAGCTGAAGCGCCTGGTGAACTCCAACATCGGACAGATGCACACCTCGCCCGCCACGGCACCCGCCACCACGGCGGCACCCGTGCCCTACTATCCCGCCGAAGCGGTGGCCTACCCCGCCGAACAGCGCCACGAGGCCGAGCCGGCCATCCTGCCCACCATCAACCACCTGCGCTCACCGCAGCAACCCAAGGTGGTGGTCGACGACGACATTCAGGACACCGAGGAGTACGTCGAAGAGTCACTCTCGCTCAACGACCTCGAGCGCGAAACCATCCGCAAGGCACTTGAGCGCCATCACGGGCGCCGGCGCAATGCTGCCAAGGACCTGAACATCTCGGAGCGCACACTGTATCGTAAAATCAAAGACTATGGATTGGAATAAGAATAAGAGAAATAGCAGATACCCCATTGCCCTCCTCCTCCTGGTGGTGGCACTCGTCGCGATGACCCCGGCGTGCACCATCTCCTACAAGTTCAACGGAGCCTCCATCAACTACGACAAGGTGAAGACCATCACCATCGAGGACTTTGCCAACCGCGCCTCCTACGTGTGGGGCCCCATGGCAACGATGTTCAACACCGACCTGCAGGACATCTACGTCCAGCAGACACGCCTCCAGCAGGTCAAGCGCGGTGGCGACCTCCACATCGCAGGCGAAATCACCGCCTACGACCAGTACAACAAGTCAATCTCCGCTGAAGGGTACTCCTCAGTGGTGGAGCTGAAGATGGTCGTCAACGTGCGCTTCACCAACAACACCAACCACTCCGAGGACTTCGAAAAGACCTTCTCGGCCACTTGTGAATACGACGCCACCCAGCAACTCTCCAGCGTGCAGGAGGAGCTGGTGACACAGATGATTGACGAAATCACCGAGCAAATCTTCAACGCCACCGTGGCAAACTGGTAGGAATAAAAAAAAAAGAACCGATGAACCCGAATGTAGCAGAACTGATAGCCCATCCCGAGAAGCTGGCCGACCGCACCGTGCTTGACGGGCTGGCCGAGCTGATAGCCCGGTACCCCTATTACCAGGCCGCCCGCCTGCTCTATCTGAGAGGGCTCTACCAGTTGCGCGACACCTCGTTTGGCGACGAGCTGAGGCGCACAGCCCTCTGTGTGCCCGACCGCAAGGTGCTCTTCAACCTCATCGAAGGCGAATACTACACCCTGCGACCCGTCGTGCGAAAAGCCAAATCGGCGAGCGAAACAGAGGATACACCCGCCGACCGCACACTCCTGCTCATCGACGCCTTCCTGAGCGGACTGCCCCCCACGCCCGAGGATGAGGCCGAGCCACCGATGGTGGCAATCACCGCCCGAGGCGAGGAGGAAACCTCCCACCCGTCGCCCCTGCCACCCGTCACCGATGATGGCGGACTCAGCGCCGACTACACCACCTATGTGCTCAGCGCCGACGACCTCACCACCGGTGACGAGGAACCCGGCGAAGCAACCCCGCCACCCATGAAGGGACAACGGTTGATTGATGATTTCATAAAAAATGCTGACGAAAACATCACCAGTCAGCCACAGCAGGAGCAAGGCCCACCATTGGAGCAACCCGAGGACAAACTGCCCGAAATTGACGAAGATGATGGCTATTTCACCGAAACTTTGGCCAAAATCTACATAAAACAGCAGCGATATGGCAAAGCTCTTGAAATTATTCGGCGATTAAGTTTGAAATATCCAAAAAAAAATGCTTACTTTGCAGACCAAATCCGATTTTTGGAGAAACTAATTCGAAATTCTAACGATAAATAATAAAGAAAAAGATGTACGTATTATTGATTATTTTAATTGTATTCGTCGCCGTCCTGTTGTGTGGCGTAGTCATGATTCAGAACTCAAAGGGAGGCGGTTTGGCGTCAAGCTTTGCTTCGTCTAACCAGATTATGGGTGTGCGCAAGACCACCGACTTCATCGAGAAGTTCACTTGGGGATGTGCAGCCACGTTGGTAGTGCTCAGCATTGCAACAGCCTACGTGTTGCCCCACGGCACCATTGCCACTCAGTCAGTACTCCAGGAAGAGGCACAGAACGAGAGCATGGTAAACCCCGTTTCAGTGCCCGGTTTCGACGCCTCTCAAGCTGCTCCTGCCGAGGAAACTCCTGCTGAGTAAAGCATGCGCGCGTGCGCCTCTCATGTGTCGTGTGACACCCACACGGTGAGAGAGAGAAAGAGAAAAAAAAAAGAGCGAGGATGCACCGACCATGATGTGTGGTTGGCGCATCCTCGCTTTTTCTGTTTTTGGGGCACGGCCTCCCCTTATTTCGGGACAGTCCAAAAATCCAGTTGCAAATTATTCCGTCTCTGTGTCATTTTTCGCTACGCTCAACAACTCGTCTGAACGCAGTGAAGAATCTGAATACGTCAGCATTATAGTGTTCTGCTTGCGTTTACAGATTCTTCACTG
>JAFTYI010000026.1 GCA_017464815.1 Bacteroidaceae bacterium
AAACAACACTGAAAACACCGGTGCCCACGACCTGTATATGATTGGTGGAAGTGTAGCCACTTACACAGCTGAAACAACGTTGACTAACGACAACAAGCGTTTGCAAGATGCGAATGCAAGTGGAAGCTCTTACGTGGAAAAATATGGTGCATGCAGCTATACTGTATACACAGAAGCAGAATAATGCCATAAGCCACGCGTTCCCAACGCGCATTATCAGCCAATAATTAAAGAAATGGAGCGTGCCCAACGTAGGCACGCTCCATTTCTTTTTTGGGGGGTACGCTCAGCACGAGCATAACCGACCGGGCATTCTCTTTTGTCGCTATCGAATGCTTACGGATGTCCTACGTGCTTAATGCAATAAGCAAATATTTCGCGAAAATGCTTATTGTGTTAAGCAAAAATGTTGTATCTTTGTGGCGTTATTTAATGAAAAGAGAAAAATATGCAGCAGTTACAATCTCAACATATGAGACTATTGGCTCATCTTAATATGCCATATGAGCGCAGTCTGATGAAAATCATCAACTGGAAAGCTCGACTTATTGCCATTCGGGGAGCACGAGGCGTGGGCAAGACAACAATGCTATTGCAATACATTAAAAAAACATACGGTACATCTCCGACGGTTGCCTTGTATGCGAGTTTGGACCATTTGTACTTTACAAGACATTCGCTTCTCGATTTGGCAGAGGAGTTTCACCAGAAAGGAGGAAAATGCTTGTGTTTGGACGAGGTGCATAAATATGAAGGATGGAGCCGTGAAATAAAGAATATTTATGACGGATTCCCCGATTTGTACATTGTGTTTACAGGCTCGTCACTACTCAACATCCTCAATGCCGAAGCCGACTTGTCGCGACGCTGTGTGAGCTATGACATGCAAGGATTGTCGTTTCGTGAGTATTTGATGATTAAGGAGAATATCTCGTTACCAATCATTGCATTGGACGAAGTGCTGAATCATCCGTTGGAGGTCTCGGAAAAGGTGATGGCCGTATGTAAACCACTGAAACACTTTATGCAGTATCTGGAAGGGGGATATTATCCTTTCTTTATGGAACAACAGATGGACTATCTCACTCAGGTGCAACGTGTGGTGAATATGATATTGGAAATTGAATTGCCACAGTTGGGCAATGTAGACATTGCCAATGTGCGTAAACTGAAGAGTCTGCTCTCGGTGGTCAGTAGTGGAGTGCCTTTTGTCGTAGACATCAGCAAGATGGCACAGACAGCAGAGCTCAACCGCAATACGATTGTCAGTTATCTGGCACATCTTGGTAGGGCTAAACTGGTGAACCTCTTGTACAGCGATTCCATGAACCTTAAAAGAATGCAGAAACCAGATAAAATCTATTTGGAAAACTGCAACCTGCTATACGCGCTCTCGCTTACGCATGTAGAGGTTGGTACTGCTCGTGAAACCTTCTTTGTGAATCAGTTGGCATACCAACACACCGTAGAATATGCAAAGCAGGGTGATTTTGTGATTGATCGAAAATACACCATTGAGGTGGGAGGGTTGAATAAGGACGGCAAACAGGTTGCTAATGTGGAAAATGCATTCATCGCAGCTGATAATATTGAGTATGCTTTAGGTAATAAAATTCCCCTTTGGCTTTTTGGCTTCTTGTATTGAGTCGATGTGATCTAAACAAAAATAGATTTTTGACACAGCCCATCTGCACATGACACTTAACTCCTGTGGTGCTCAGTGTGGTAAGGGTAAATTTAGGCAGAATTAGTATTTGCCACTGTATTTTTTGTGTAATTCGAAGAATGTTTCGTGCCTTTGCAGTTGCGAAACGACGGTTTCCGAAACAGCCGTTTCGCAACTACCCCCCCCAAAAAAAAAAAGTTTCGTGTTTCGGGGCTGAAGTTGACACCTATCTTATATAAGGTATGCGGATCCTTCTCAAAGTTTGTCATTCTGTAGTGGTATCGGTCTGCTCTTTAGGGAAGTTCACCAAGTACAGTTTTTCCGTAGCACGTGTGAAGGCCGTGTACAGCCAGCGGAAGTATTCGGGCGTGAGCATCTCCTGGGTGATGTAGCCCTGGTCGATGTAGACGTGGCTCCACTGTCCGCCCTGCGCTTTGTGGCAGGTGACGGCGTAGGCATACTTCACCTGCAGGGCATTGAAGTAGGGGTCGGCCTTCAACCGTTTCATCCGCTCGCGTTTCAGCGGAATGTCGGCATAGTCCTCCATCACGGCATTGAACAGCTTGTCGCTCTGCTCGCGGCCTAGGGCCGGCGCCTCGCTCTGAAGCGTGTCGAGCAGGACGGTGGTCTCGATTTCAAAGTCGTCGTAGTCGGGGAAACGCACGGTGACGTCGGCAAACCTGAAGCCGTACAGCTCCCGCTCCCGCCTTACCCGCCGCACGACGGCGATGTCGCCATTGGCAATGAAGTCCATCTCCTTGCACTCGTTGGCCCAAAAGTAGTTGTTCTTGGCCACCATAATCATGTCGCCACTGCTCAGCTCCTCTTCGCGGAACAGGATGCGTGCGCGGATGCCGTTGTTGTAGACGTTTGCCCGCTTGTTGCTGCGGCAGATGACCATCGTGTCGTCCGTTCCCACGTGGGAGTAGCTCTGTTCGAGCGCCTCTATCAGTTCGTTGCCGGGCAGGTTGCAGATGTCGGGGAACCCGGTCACCTTCACTCGGGGAAAGACTCCGTAGGCATTGTCGCCAATCAGTTGGCGCAGAGCCGTGGCGTTCCACAGGATGCCCGAGGAGTCGAGCTGTCTCACCACCTCCTTCAGTTCGCATTCCTTCACCTCCAGCCCATATCCGGCAACGACGCGGGCCGCCAGTGCCGGACTCTCCTCCTCGCCGACGGGGGGCAGCTGGGCCGTGTCGCCCAGGAGCAACAGCCGGCATCCCTGGCCCGAGTAGACATACTCCACCAGGTCGTCGAGCAGGCGCCCCGTGCCGAAGGTGCTTCCCGAAAGCCCCTCGTTGGCAATCATCGAAGCCTCGTCCACGATGAACAGGGTGTGTTGGTGCAGGTTGTCCGACAGAGCATAGTTCCCACCTTCGCCATTGAACGCTTTTTGTCTGTAAATTTTCTTATGGATGGTGTAGGCCGCATGTCCGGCATGAAGTGAGAAAACCTTGGCGGCCCGCCCCGTGGGAGCTATCAGCACCACCTTCTGTCGGATGGAGTCAAGCAGGCGTACCAGAGTACCCACCAGCGAGGTCTTGCCCGTGCCGGCATACCCCCTCAGGATGAAAACCTCTCTTTCCTGTCCCGACAGCAAAAAATCACCCAGCATCTCGATAGCCTTTTTTTGCCCGTCAGTCGGTTCCAAGCCAAAAAAAACCTTAAATTGCTCTATAAAATACCTATTTATCATCTTTTTGAATGAAAAAAATCAGCGAATGTTCGTTAATTAGATTTATTTATTCTATTTTTGCGGCACGAATATAAATCAAAAAAATAACATATCATCATGAAAGTATTAATTAATTCTGTTTTGGCCCTCTGCGCACTGGCTCTTCTCTATCTCTGCTATGGTAGCGTTATGGGACCGATTGAGTTCGAAAAAGAGAGAGATGCGAGAGAAAAAGATGTTATCGCCAGCCTGATTAACATCCGTGATGCACAGGTGAACTATCGTAATATCACCATGAAGGGATACTGCGATAACTTCGACACCCTGATTCAATTTGTAAAAACTGCTCAATTGCCGATTGTAAAGAAAGAAGGCGAATTGACTGACGAGCAGTTGGAGAATGGTCTGACCGAAAGAAAGGCCGTGGAGATGATTGAAAAGGCCCGCAAGACCGGTAAGTGGAACGATGTGAAGAAGGCCGGCCTGGAAGGCTTCAGCCGCGACACCATGTTTGTGAGTCTGAAGGACTCTATCTTCGGTGCTTCGTTCAATGCCGACTCGTTGTGCTTCGTGCCCTATGGAAACGGTGCCAAGTTCGAGTTGGAGACTCGCGTAGACTCTACCCGTTCAGGTACTCCGCTCTTCTTGTTCGAGGCCCGCACTCCCTACGAAGTATACCTCACTGGCATCAACGAACAGGAGCTCATCAACTTGATTGACAAGCAAGGTAAGCTCGACCGTTACTGCGGTTTGAAGGTGGGCGACGTTGAAGAGCCTAACAACAACGCAGGTAACTGGGAATAATCAAGTAAAAGTGTATTCGTGTGGTGAATTCTGCATTATACGATAAGAACAATCTGTTATCCATCCGCCTCAGTGCGGATGGATTTTCTTTTTCTATGCTTGATTCGTCAGGCAAGCAGCCCTTCCTCTACACACCGGTGCCTGTCGACCCCAGCATATCGCTGACAGCGAACATCAAGCAGACGTTGGCCCGCAACGAAGAACTGTGTGGAAGTGCGGCCCGCACCGTCGTCCTGTTGGACACGCCACGTTGGACGGTTGTGCCCTTGGAACTCTTCGAAGACGATCAGGCCGAGGCCCTCTACAAGCAGTGCCATCGCATGGCAGGTGGTGAGAAGGTGCTGTATAACATCCTGGACCGCACCAATGCCGTCATCCTCTTCTCCATGGAGCAGGCAGCCTGGCAACTCGTGCAGGAGCTTTGGCCCGGAGCCTACGTCTATGCAAGCATCAGCCCCATCATCAACCATCTGGCTTTGAAGGCAAAGACCCACATCCCGACGACCAACCGGAAGATGTATGTCCGCCAAGGGCGTCGTTCGATGGATATCATTGTGCTCGACCATGGGGTGCCATTGATGCTGAACACATTCTCATGCCGCAATGTGGCCGACAGCAGCTACTATGTGCTGAACCTGTGGAAACAGCTGGAACTGAATCAGATGTCCGACGAACTCTATCTGATAGGCGGCTCCCCGGCTAACGAAGAGCTGGCCACAACCCTCAGAACCTACATCAAGACGGTGGTGGTGGTCAACCCCAAGGCCGAGTTCAACCGTTCCGAAATGGCAGCATGCGAGGATGTGCCCTACGACATGCTCACTTTCTTGCACACCAATCCCTATTTGTAATCCTCCCCTTTCAGACGAAACAGCATGCGAGTAATCAGCGGAATATACAAGCGGCGCAGGTTTGAAGTGCCACGCTCTTTCAAGGCACGTCCCACAACCGATTTTGCCAAGGAGAATCTTTTCAATGTGCTCACCGGATACCTCGATTTTGACGAAGAGGGATTCGTGGCCTTGGACCTTTTTGCCGGCACGGGCAGCATCAGCATCGAACTGGTCTCACGCGGATGTTCGCGAGTGGTCTCCATCGAGAAAGACCGTCGTCACCACGCCTTCATCTGTGATGTGATGCGTCAGGTCAAGACGGACAAGTGCATCCCCCTGTGTGCCGATGCGTTGAAGTACATCAGTCGGGGAGGCGAACCCTTCGACTTCATCTTTGCCGACCCCCCTTATGCCTTGAAGGAGTTGCCTCAGATACCCGATATGATATTCGCGCACGGGTTGCTGAAGCCCGGCGGACTGTTTGTGTTGGAGCATGGCAAGGACCACAAGTTTGAGACCCATCCCTGCTTCGTCGAACACCGCGCTTATGGCAGCGTCAACTTCTCCTTTTTCCGTGTGTCAGAGGATGTTATGCATAATTAAACCAATGCTACAAGGCTCCCTAAAATGTTAATTGAGGAAGTGCCAAAAAAACTCTTAAGCGTTAGTTGGAAATCTCTTAAGCGTTAAGCTGGAAACTCTTAAGCGTTAGCACACTAACTCTTAAGCGTTATCCAGTCACGCTTAAGCTCGGTTTGGCCACGCTTAAGTTTGGCTAGGTAACGCTTAAGTCTGCCCAGTCCATCCGTTTGCGATGAAGCGGAGACAGGCGTGCCTTCGACAACGCCAGAAGATTTATATGTTAAGCGTTGAAGATTTAAATGTTGAGGGCAGAGGATTTAAATCTTTCAGAATTACTTCTCCACCGTTTTCTTGTACGTTGCCTGCACAGCCTCTTTCTTGGCTGCGGCGGCAAACTCCTGCGGGCTGATGCTGACGGGTTCGTTCATGAACTCAGGCACGTTGTAGCTGCGCAGATAGTGGTGGTAGAATGCCGGGTCTTCCTGTGGCACGGCAAAGGCCTTGTGCTCCTTGCCTTGCGCGTCGAAGTAGGCGATGTAGAGGCGTGTGTAGTTGCTGTCGTCGCGTCGGCTGCTGAAGAGAATCCATCGTCCGTTGCTCGACCATGAGTGGTAGCTCTCGGCACAGTTGCTGTTTGCCTTGGTCAGCGAGCGGACCTCTCCATTGGTGAGGTCCATCAGATAGAGGTCAGCCTCGGGATGCCAGATGTGGAAACAGCCATGCTCGCCTTGGGTGAAGAGCAGGTAGCGTCCGCAAGGGCTGATGCGTGGCAGGGTGGCGCTCTGCCCCGTAGCTGTGGCGTCGTACACCAGTTCGGCCGCCGAGAATGTCAGCTCTTCGGGGTTGAACGTGCGGCGGTAGATGTTGTACTTGATTTCGAAGTAGCGGGCGATGATGTCAGCGTCCAGTGGCACACTGTCGTTGTAGACAAAGTGGGCCGAGGCGTAGTACAGTGTGCGTCCGTCGGGCGACCACCAGGGGTAAATCTCCATCTCGTCGGGTTCGGCACTGATGGTGCTCACCTCGTTCTTCTCCACGTCGTAGAGGATGAGGTCGCTCGCGCTGTCGAACACTTCAATCTTTCCCGGATTCTTCGTGTGGAACGATTGTCCCGTCTTGTTAGTGGAGTAGGCAATCAGCTTCATCGTGGGATGCCAGGCCGGATAGACGCCGGCGCTGATGGTCTCGGGGGTCTTCAGGTTCACCTTGCGGGGTGTGCCGTCGGAGACAATCATGGTGCCGCCATGTCCTTGGCGCATGTGGAACTGCATGTTGTCGGTCCCATAGTTCTGGTAGGAGTGGCAGTTGATGCATTGTCCCACAACCTCGTCGCTCACCAGCATGTTGTTGTAGATGACCGTTTCGTCGAAGTCCGTCAGGTTGCGCTGGTTGATGCTCAGCATTTCGTAGGCAATATACGAGGGGCTGATGACGCGGTAGGAGATGTAGGGGTCAATCTCCTCCTGTGCCACGTGGATGGAGAAGGCCGGATGCTTGAGCCACTCCCCCTGTTTGCGGGTGTAGAGTTCCACGGACAGACTTCCCCCTTTGGACTTGTCCGTCATCGTTTGCCATTCGTCTGTGGGGATTTGGACCTTGTTCCCGTCGCCATAGGTGGCACTTCCGCCGTTCCACTTGATTTCGGCCACGCACTCCTCGGCTTCCTCAACCATGAAGTTCAGTGGCGCAATGTTGCACGGGATGGTCACATCCGTGTAGTCGGGGTAGATGGCAGTCCGGTGGGCGGTCTCGCTGTAGGTTTCGGGCAGGGCCGGATGGCTGTTGCAGGAGGCGAAAGCCATCAGCACGCATATATATATATAATAAGGTATAGCTCTTTTATGGCACATAATTCATAATTTATAAGTTGTAATTAGTTCGAGTGCAGCTTAGCAGTTAATAGCTTCCCACGTTGTTGCAGAAGAAGTAGAACCACCAGAAGGTGTCTCCGAAGTTCCGTTTCATGATTTCTGCAATCTGATCCTCCTCCAGTCCTCTTTGCATGTAGGCTTGGACCTGGTTGCTGAATTGCAGGTATCTGTTCACCACCTTCTTGCGGTCAAAGGGCATGTTGTTGATGTTCACCGACTCCTCGAGTTGTCCGTACAGGTAGGCCGCCTCCTGATAGTGCTGTGGCATCTCCTTCCCTGCGTGGAGGGTTGCGTATTGGAAGAATCGGGGCCAGAAGAGTTGTATGTTCTTGCTGATGAGGGCATAGTTCAGCGTCACCTCTTGCAAGAGGGGGCTGTCGACGTTCATCGTGTTCGAGAAGTTGTGGAGCAGATACATCTCACACAATCCGTTGTCGCTGTCGAGGTCCTCGTCCATGTGGGTGTACAGTTCCTTCACGCTTTTGAACTCGGCAGCCTGGTCAATCTTCTCGGGATGGTGGCAGAATTCCTCCAATCGTTCGGCCTCGTCGCGATGGAACGTCGTCAGTTTAAGCAGGTTGATGTATTTCTGTGCGGCATTGTATTCGCCACTGAGCAACGAGCATTTGATCAGAATCTTCAGATTGCTCACGTCGAACCCATACTCCACACCGTTCTCAATGGCCCATCGGGTGGCAAAGTTGAGCTTCCCGTGCTGGTAGTAGAGCAGCTCGGCGCCCGTGTGGGCCAGGTGTATTTCCAGGCAGTCGCGTTTGTGGGGCAGCTTGCCGCCATTGTCGTAGTGGAACATCTGATACCCCAACTGCCCCAAGTTCATCAGGGCAATGTTCTTCAGTATCACCATCTGCCGGGTGGGAGTCTCTTTCCAAGCCCGTGCCTCCAGCAACACCTTCTGCCAGTTGGCCTCTTCGGTGTGGCGATACATGCGCATCTCGGATTGGTAGTTGTAGTCATCGAAGTTGGCCATCCATGTGGCAAACGCACATCCGGCCAGCACCACTGTGCGCGTAGCGATTGTCAGCACTCCCTTCATCCTGCCTGACCATTTCTGGCAGAAAGGCAAAGCCAGGCACGAGGCTGCCATCACAATGAAGGGGGCGGTGGTTATCCACGAGACAGCATCCTTGGTCTCGAAGATTGGGAAACCGTAAATCCAGGCATCCTCCAGCCGCATCTGGTTGTAGTGGTAGTACCACAGCAAGGGGGCTACGCCAATTAAAGCCACGGTGTAGAACAACGGCACGAAGCGTTGCATGCCCGTCGCTTTCTTTTCGGGCTCTATGGTGTAGATGAGGGCTGTCAGCAGGGAGCCAAACAGGGCATACCATCCCATGATGGGGTAGCCTGCGGCTATCCATACGGCAATCCACAGGTAGCGCCATGCCCCGCGTAGGTTACGGCCCAGCCACACGCCCAGCATGACAAGCAGCAGTGCCACACTCTCGAAGAACCAGTATCCGGGAATCTTTATCAGGTAGACCCAGTAACCGAGGTCGATGGTGGAGCACAACAGGGCTGTGACGGGTATCAGGGCCAGGTGGCTCCAGGCATGGTTGAGGCGGAAAGCCTTCAACGTGACACCGTATGTGGCCAACCAGACCAATATCAACAGGGAGACTCCTAAAGCGGGATAAAAGAAGAACTGTGTCAGATAGCAACCGATCCAATGGAGAATGCCGGCTGGGGTTGCCATCATTTCATTAAAGAAAACGTGATTGTTTAGGAACAGGGAACGCTCCTGTACGGTGAACAGATAGTCGTTGTTCATCCCCACCAACATCCAAGCGGCGAATAGGGTAAACAGTACAACCTCCATCCACGGCTTCCATGCAGGGATACCTGTGCGACTTTTCTTGTCCGCTACTTGGGAAGCGGGACGGCCTTTCTTCTTCATGGCTGATGGATTTTATGGATTAAATGGCGTTTTGTCGTGGGGTGTGTCATAATCCACTCCTCATCCGTGGATGAAGAATTGTATGATGGCATTTTGACACACCCCCCACGACGGCGTTTTTTTTCTTTTACTTCAGCAGAGCCAGCGTCTCCTTGATGCGCTTCATGGATTCCACAATGTTCTCGTCCGAGGTGGCGTAGCTCATGCGGATGCACTCGGGACTGCCGAAAGCTCCACCACCCACGCAGGCCACGTGGCCCACCTCAAGCAGGAACATGGCCAGGTCGGCAGCATTTTCAATGGTGCGTCCTTCGTAGCTCTTTCCGAAGTAAGAGTCACACTTGGGGAACAGGTAGAAAGCGCCCTGGGGCACATTCACCTCAAAGCCCGGAATATCCTTGGCCAACTCCACGATGAGGTTGCGGCGGCGTTCGAAGGCCTGACGCATCTCCTCCACGGGAGCCTGTGTGCCGGTGTAGGCGGCTTCGGCAGCCTTTTGTGACACCGAGCAGGGGCCGGAGGTGTATTGTCCTTGCAGCTTGTTGCATGCCTTCACAATCCATTCCGGTCCAGCGATGAATCCGATGCGCCATCCGGTCATGGCGTATGCTTTTGACACACCGTTCACGATGATGGTGTTCTCCTTCATCTCGGGGAACTGGGCGATGCTCTCGTGCTTGCCCACGTAGTTGATGTGCTCGTAGATTTCATCGGCAATCACGTACACCTGCGGATGCTTGGCCAACACGGCGGCCAGGCCGGCCAACTCCTCTTTGCTGTAAACCGAGCCTGTGGGGTTCGATGGCGAGCAAAGGATGAGAGCCTTTGTCTTCGGTGTGATGGCAGCTTCAAGCTGTGCGGGAGTAATCTTGAAATCCTGTTCAATGCCGGCACGGATGATGACGGGTGTGCCGTCGGCCAGCTTCACCATTTCGGGATAGCTCACCCAATAGGGGGCGGGCACAATCACTTCATCGCCTTCGCCCACCAACGCCATGATGACGTTGCACACCGATTGCTTGGCACCGTTTGAGCACGAAATCTGTGCAGCGGTGTAGTCCAGGTTGTTCTCGTTCTTCAGTTTGGCAACGATGGCATTGCGCAGGGCGGGATAGCCCGGCACGGGTGAATAACGCGAAAAGTTCTCGTCCACAGCCTGCTTGGCTGCTTCCTTGATGTGGTCGGGGGTGTTGAAGTCGGGTTCACCCACGCTCAGGTTGATTACGTCAATGCCTTGAGCCTTCAGCTCGTTGCTCTTTTGCGACATGGCAAGCGTCTCAGACGGTGAGAGGCGTTGCAAACGGTCGGATAAGTTGTTCATTTAGTTTGTTATTTAATTTTAGTTATTTATTTTCGTTCGTAACGGTTCAGCAGATGGTTTTCTGCATCTTCATAGTCCATGCTTACACTTTCATAGTCCACACGTTGATTTCCATAGTCCATGTGTTGACTTTCATACTGTAAGTTTGCACTGTCTTACTCTGCGGCTTTGTCCCTTTTCACTCTTTACTCCTCACTGATATGCAGTGTGTGTCCCATCCGGTCCTGCTTGGTCTTCAGGTAGCGCTCGTTGTACTTGTTGGGCGCCACTTCAATGGGCACAATCTCCTGTATGGACAATCCGTAGGCCTCCAATCCGATGCGTTTCACCGGGTTGTTGGTGAGCAGGCGCATGTTGCGCACTCCGACGGCACGCAGGATTTCGGCTCCTACGCCGTAGTCGCGTTCGTCGGCCTTGAATCCCAGGCACAGGTTGGCATCCACGGTGTCCATGCCTTCCTCCTGCAGCTTGTAGGCACGCATCTTGTTCATCAGTCCGATGCCGCGTCCCTCTTGTTGCAGATACACCACTACGCCCTTTCCCTCTTGCTCAATCATCTGCATGGCCTTGTGCAATTGGGCGCCACAGTCGCAGCGTGCCGAACCCAGGATGTCACCTGTGGCACATGATGAGTGTACGCGCACCAGGATGGGCTCGTTGGCCTCCCAAGTTCCTTTGATGAGCGCCATGTGTTCCAGTCCGTTCGATTTCTGGCGGAAGGCAATCAGGCGGAAGTGTCCGTCGGCAGTGGGCATGTCCACCTCTACGCCTTGTTCCACCATCGACTCTTGTTTCAGGCGGTAGGCAATCAGGTCGCGGATGGCAATGATTTTGATTCCGAATCGTTTGGCAACCTCCTGCAGTTGGGGCATGCGTGCCATGGTGCCGTCTTCATTCATTATCTCGATGAGGGCGGCAGCGGGTCGCAAACCGGCCAAGCGTGCCAGGTCGATGGCAGCTTCGGTGTGTCCGGCGCGGCGGAGCACCCCTTTGTCTTGTGCATACAGGGGGCTGATGTGTCCCGGTCGGCCAAAGGTGGCAGCTGTGGATGCGGGGTCGGCCAAGGCCAAGATGGTGGCAGCACGGTCTTGTGCTGACACGCCTGTGGTGCATCCCTCCAGCTTGTCCACCGTCACGGTGAACGGTGTGCCCAGGATGGAGGTGTTTTGACTCACCTGATGCGACAATTCCAGTTCCTCGCAACGCGAGATGGGCAGCGGTGCACACAGCACACCACGTCCGTTGGTTACCATGAAGTTTACTTTCTCGGGAGTGATTTTCTCGGCTGCCACAATAAAGTCACCTTCATTTTCGCGGTCTTCGTCGTCGACCACAATCAGAAACTTTCCTTCGCGGAAGTCTTCAATCGCTTCTTCAATTGTATTTAGCTTGAATGAATCCATTATATATTTATTGTTTTTTTCAAGTTTTCTCTAGATGTTCTTTCTGGATTTCCTAGATTCTCTAGATTTTCTAGACTTTCTAGTTCCTCTAGATATTCTAGAATTTCTAGGGTTTCTAGTTCCTCTAATTTTTCTAGGGCTTCTGGCTTTGGTTTTCCAGTTGCTGTTCTTTTTTTATTCTATCCATGATGGTGTTGCTGGTGCTTACGATTCTCTTCAAATCTTTGTCCAGCCGGCGACCGAACATCCAAATGCGTGCATAGAATACAAGTCCGACAGGCACCACCAACCCACACACCACGTTCAGCCATCGGTGGCTTGAAGGACTCTTGTGGGCACTGACTGACAGGATGGGGTACTCGTTCAGCGCGTTCAGAATTTGCGTGTCGGTGCTGTTGTTCAGCGTCTCCACAATGCTTTCCAACTCATCGCTGATATGCTGGATAACGGTGTCGTCTTCGTTGCGGGTGAAGATGCGCACGTAGTTGGGCGCACGGTCGAAACGTTCCTTGGCGGCATACTCCTCGCACTGTCGGCAAAGAGCCTCCAAGCGGTCGTACACCTGTGGATAGTCGGGGTCTTCAATGATGACCTCTTTCTTGAAGATGTGCCGTTTGCTTCTCAATCCCAGCAGTTTCATGAAGAAGGCTTTGTAGGCATCCATGTTGAACACCACCGAGTCTCCGTTGGCCTTGTAGGTGAGCCATGCTCCCAAAGGCACCAACACCATTGTGCTCACCCACACTCCGAACCACATTTGCAGTTCTCCCTCGCGTGCCATCTTCGAACCGGTGTTTTCGATGATGTAGTAGAAGATAAACAACACCACCGAGATGATGACCGGCATTCCCAGTCCCCCCTTGCGGATGATGGCTCCTAAGGGGGCACCGATGAAGAAGAAGATGATGCAGGCCAGCGACAGGGTTATCTTCTCCCACCAGAATTTCTGGTGACGGCGTATGTTCTTGTCGCCATCGCTGGTGATGTAGCTCTTCATCGACAGTTCCGAACTTTGCGTCTGCACGCGGTTTATGGCATTCTGTATCAGTTGTTCCCGCTTCTTATGGCTTTGCACGTTGAAAAGGCTGTCCATGTTGATACTGCGTGCCCGGGTCTGTTTCAGGCGGGTAGAGTCTGCACCGGTCAGTTCGACTTTCTTGTACGTAATCTTTCTTGAATCGGTGTAATATCCCCGTCCGATGCTGTCGAAGCGGGCGTTCATGGAGTCGATGCTGTGGCCCAGTTCCCTCATACCCTTGGCAGCAGCCTGGTTGCTCAGCGTGCTGGCATCCATTTGGTTGAAGTTGGCGTCGAATTCGATGAGCGAATGTTTCTCGCGGAACGTCTCTCTGCGATAGGGCACGTTCTTCTGTGCCATGCTCTGTGTCTTCAGGTTCTCGAATTGTTCACCGCTGTAAAGATGCAGATTCAGATACTTCTTGTCGGCTGTCATTTCCATTCGTCCCGAGTCGGCCACGATGATGTGTGCATTCTCAAATCCGTCGCTGAAGTTGTAGATCATCACATCGTACAGCATACCCGTCTCTTTGTTCTTCTTCTGCACGTACAGGTTGTATCCGTCCAGTTCGTGGTAGAAGGCGCCCTCGGGAATGTCCAGCTCGGGCGACTTTTGTTTCATGGAGAATATCAGGGCATACAGTTCTGTGGTGGCTCGTGGCCCGATGACGTTCTGGAAGTAGAAAGAGAGTCCGCTGATGAAGATGACCACCACAATGAGCGGCCGCATCACCTTGATGAGCGGAATGCCGGCAGCCTTCATGGCCAGCAGTTCACACCGTTCTCCGAAGTTTCCGAAGGTAATGAGGGTTGCCAGCAAGATAGCCAGTGGCAAGCTCATGGGGATAAGCATCAGCGCCGAGTAGAAGAAGAATTGCGCCAATACGGATATTTCCAATCCTTTTCCTACCAGGTCTTCAATCTTTTGCCACAGGAACTGCATCATGAAGATGAACAGGCACACGAGGAATGTGCCTGCAAACAGTAGCAGGAAGCTCTTGATGACGAACAGATATAACTTCTTTATGCGTAACATTCTCGTTGTTATTGCACGTTTCAGCGTGCAAAAGTACTACAAAAAGGGCAGATGACCATTCTGTTTTTATGGTTTTTATAGAAAAACTTCGGCTACATGCCACACAAGCGCATCAGTTGGTTCACTTCGGTGTCCCACAGGTCTGTCAAATCTTCCACTTCGTCCTCTTCGGCAAAGTCGGTAATCAGCAGTGTGTAGTCCCCGGTCAGTTCGTTGTATTCCATCCTCAGCTCGAAATAGCTTTTGGGGTCTTCGTCGTCCAACCAGTGGAAACGTATGTGTGAGTTTACGCGGTGGTGTGTCCGTTCTGCTTTTCGGATTTCGTCCTGGCTCCATTCGAAGGTGTAGATGTTTTCGTTTACCGTCACGTTGTCGGCCATCCACGTTTGCAGGCCGGTGGGTGTTCCTATGGCGTTCCACAAGATGGGACCGGATACGGCGTTGAGGCTGTATTCAAGGTTGATTTTTCTCTTTGTCATGATTCAATCTGTCGATTTTATGTATACTCTTCTAATACTCTCTTTCATTTACGGCTACAAAATAAATGTTTTTTTCTTATATATAAGGTATATAGCTCTATCTTTTCACTCATTTTAGTAGATATATTCTCTTTTCGCCTTTTTCTTGAATAAAAATGCGCAAAAAATTTGGCCATTTCAAAAGAAAGGCCTACCTTTGCACCCGCAAATCGGAAGATGGCGGGATAGCTCAGCTGGTTAGAGCGCATGATTCATAATCATGAGGTCCCCGGTTCAATCCCGGGTCCCGCTACTGAGACTGAGAAAGAGGGTGTTTCAAAGACTCCCTCTTTTTTTTGTTGCTGACAGCGCCTCCGGGGTGGGAGTGGAGGGGAGTACGCACAAGGACAAGATGAAGGAAAGCCGCGATTCTCAGAAAGAGAGGTCGCGGCTTTCCCGATGATGATTGCTGTTATGAAAGATCTTCTTTTTGGGGAGCAAAAATTGCATGATTTTGCAAACATTCATGCGCTCTTTCTTGCTCATTTGAAATATTTGTTGCAAATTTACACCCGAATTTTCAATATAAGGCCCGTTTTTTATGAAAAAACCTACGGATTTCCTAGAAGTGGTGGGGTTGGAGCGGAAAAATCACGCTTTTGAGCCGTATGGCGTCTCTTGCAGTCGTTTTCCGGCTGCTATTATGCCTTGTATGGACCGTCACAATGAGATTGAAATTGTTTATGCCTTAGGTGGAGGTGTAACCTACTTCATTCAAGACCGCACGGTGGTGGTTCCTCCCCGCTGTATTGCCATCTTTTGGGGGATGTTTCCCCATCGCATTGTCGAGGTGGGTGGTTTCGATGGCTTCTATCTGTGTACCATCCCGTTGTCGTTGTTTTTGGGAATGGGGCTGTCCGAGGCGTTTATGAACAAAGTGTTCAAGGGTGAAATCCTGTTTGACGAGGATTCTCAGCGTCATGCCAGTTACGATCTGATGTTGTTGGAAAACTGGCGGGTCGACCTGGAGGCGGAACAGGCCAACCGGCATGTCGTGTTGTTGGAGATGCAGGCACGGCTCATCCGCATGTCGCAACATGTGTTGCCGGGTACGGTGTTGGGATTGTCTATGCAGGCGGGAGAAATGGACCTGGTGGAACGCATGACCCTCTACATAGCAGCCAATTGCCACCGTTCCATCAAGGTGGCCGACATCGGTCGTGCCGTGGGGTTGCACCCCGACTATGCCAACACCCTGTTCAAACGGGCGATAGGCCACACCCTCAGCTACCACCTGATGTTAGAGCGTATCACGCTGGCTCAGCGTAAGTTGTTGATGACGACCGACACGGTGGTGCATGTCTCCGAAACTTGTGGTTTCAATTCCCTCAGCAGTTTCAACAGTGCTTTTCTGAAATTCAACAATTGCACGCCGCGTGATTATCGCAAGCTTTTTCACATGAATCCAGATGTAAAAGAATCCAAGATATGATTACCGACCTTCTGACACCCCTTATCTGTCCGCGTTTTCTCTCCGACGAACGCTATCGTCGGGGACATGTGCGCATCATCAACGCCCTTCCCGGGCGGCGCATCATGGGGCTGCATGTGCCCGACATGAAGAGGCTGGCCAAGCAGTTGGCCCGTAGGGATGATGCCTCCGGGTTGCTCCGTGGCTTTGTGCAGGAATATGCGACCGACCCCCTTTCGCTCAGCTACGAAGAGACGGTGGTGTGGGGGCTGACGCTCAACGCCCTCAAATGTCCGCCCGAAGAGCGATGGGCACTTGTGCGCGACTATGTCCCTGTGCTCGACAATTGGGGCGTGTGCGACACCTTTTGTTGCAACACCAAGTGGGCCTCCCGTCTGCCGCGTGAGGAGGTGTGGGCGTTTCTTCAACCCTATTTCGACTCGTCCCGCGAGTTTGAGGTGCGCTTTGCTGTGGTGATGACCATGTGCCATCTGCTCCATGCCGAGTGGTTGCCACGTGTGTTCGCCCGGTTGGAGGGGATTGGCTTCGACTCGGTCCGCTCCCATTACCTTTCTCCCAAGGAGGCGCGTGTCCGTGGCGTATCTGAGGGCGTGGCGTTGGGCAATCCACCTTACTATGTGCGCATGTCCGTTGCTTGGTTGTTGGCCACTGCTCTTGCCAAGTTCCCCGATGAGACACGTGCCTTTGTCCGCCGTTCCACGTTGCCCGAGGATGTCAAGCGCCTCTATGTCCGCAAGGCGCGCGAGTCGTTCCGCACACGGGGTGTAGAGGCTTTGTGAGTGATGAAAAGTAGTTAAATTGTGTCATTTCTTCTGTAAATTAGTTTTGTTGTAGTACCTTTGCGCCCGATTTAGAGAATTAAGGTAAACATATAATCGAGGAAACTACACATTTTTTACATGAAGAGACTTTTGACGACAGCCTGCCTGCTGGTGGCAGTGATGGCTTGCGCGTTGGCTCAGGGTGGAGCTGTGCGCGGAAAGATTGTGGATGCACAAAGCAAAGAAGCACTGGAGTTTGTAACCGTCGGCGTGACAAAAGCCGGGGCTACCGACCTGCTGAAGGGTACGGTGACGGACATTGACGGAAACTTCAATATCAACGGATTGGCTAACGGCAGCTACACGCTGAGCGTGACTTTCGTGGGCTACAAGGAGGTGAAGAAGAACTTCGCCATCAGTGCCCAGTCGAGAAACGTGAATCTGCGCACCATCACCATCCGCGAGGACAGCAAGATGCTGGGCGAGGTGCAGGTGATGGGCCAGCGGGCACAGATGAAGTTCGAGATTGACAAGAAAGTGTTTGACGTTGATCAGAACATCTCCGCTACGGGCGGTTCGGCCAGCGATGTGCTCACCAACATCCCCTCGGTGGAGGTCGATAGCGAAGGCGAAGTCTCCTTGCGCGGAAGCAGCAGTGTAACCGTTTGGATCAACGGAAAGGCATCGGGCCTCTCGGCCGACAACCGGGGCGAGATTTTGGAACAATTGCCTGCCGAAACCATCCAGAAGATTGAGGTCATCACCAATCCTTCGGCCAAGTTCAGCCCTGAAGGTTCGGCCGGTATCATCAACATCATCTTGAAGGAAGACCGCAAGCCCGGCTACTACGGCAGCGTGCAGGCCGGAGGCGACAGCTATGGCGGATACAATGCCAGCGGCAACATCAACTACAGCAGCAGCAAGCTTGACGCATACGCCAACATGGGATACCGCCACCGCGAGCATGAGGGCGGAAGCGAAAGTGTACGTGAGAGCGAGGACCCCCTGATGATTCTCAGACAGGAGGGGAAGAACGAAGGTGACGGAAACAATATCTTCGGTCGTGCCGGACTCACCTGGCATGCTACACGGAACGACCACCTATCGGCCAACTTCATGGGCATGTTCGGAGACGGCAGTCGCGACAACTCCATCCACTATACCGAGACACGCGCCTTTGGTCCCGAACCTGACCGCTACAGCCGTTTTACTACCTCGGGCGACGACATGCAGATGATGAACTTCGACGTGGGCTACAAGCACGACTTCGGCGAAGATCACAACATTGACTTCACCCTGTCGCACAACGTGTGGAAACGCGATGCGCAGAGCGAATACCGCACGGTGCGCGACGAAGCCCTCTCCTCCTACCAATATCAGGAGAACGACATGGAGAACAAGCGCTGGGAGGCACAGCTTGACTATCTGAACAAAATTAACGAGAATCACAAGATTGAGGCCGGATACAAAGGCTCGTTCAACCGCGAGAACAGCCCCGTGAGCACTTACAATGATGAGGCGCACACCTCAGACGGATTGGATAAGAATCTTTACAACCGCTTCATCTACGACCAGGATATCCATGCCCTCTATGCCACCTACTCGGGCCGTCTCGGCAAACTGGGCTTCCAGGTGGGTGTGCGTGGCGAGTACTGGAAGGTCAACTCTGAGTCGCGTAGCTATGCACAGGAGTTTGGACAGGAGGCTCCCACACTCTTCGAGAAGGATTATTTCAGTCTCTTCCCCAGCCTCTTCCTCTCCTATGAACTGCCGGGCGGAAATGAACTACAGGTGAACTACACCCGTCGTCTGCAACGCCCCTGGGGCGGACAGCTCAACTCGTTCCGCAACATCACCGACTCTACCAACATTTCCTACGGTAACCCCGAGTTGCAGCCGCAGTACTCCAACGCTTACGAGTTGAACTACATCAAGAACTGGGAGGACCACACCCTCTCCCTCTCGGGCTACTACCGCACAACGGATGACGTCATCCAACGCATCCGCTACCGCGAGGGAAACGTCATGTACTCCACCGACCGCAACGTCACCCAGTCGCAGTCGGCCGGACTCGAAATCGTGGCAAAGAACAAGCTGGCCCGCGCCATCGACCTCACCACCACGGTGAACCTTTTTTACTATAAACTCGATGGGTTCCGCTTCATGATGGCCGGACAGGAGGTGACGGGCGAAAGCGACGAAGACTTCTCGTGGAACGCCCGCATGATGGCCAACATCATCCTGCCCTACTCATTCTCGCTGCAACTCACCGGAAACTACAACGCCCGCCAAGTGGTGGCACAGGGCTACCGCAAGGCCAACTACTCGCTCGATGCCGGACTGCGCAAATCCTTCTGGAACAAGAAGCTGAGCCTGAGCATCAATGCCCGCGACATCCTCGACTCGCGCCGGTGGAAAACCATCACCCAGACGGGTGATACGCGCATGGTATCTGAAAACTGGCGAGGCGGTCGCCGCATAGGTCTTACGTTGACTTATAGCTTCGGAAACCTCACTCCCAAGCGCAAGCCTGCCCAGCGCGATGCGCAGCAGGAGGCTGACTCCGATATGATGGACTCTTATGGAGGTGCCGAGGGTGGCATGATGGAGTAAAAAAGCATGTATATATAATTATATAATAAGGTATGAGAAACTTGAAGAAAACTCTGTCCGGCATGTTGCTCTTTGTGGCAACGGCCATGCAGGCACAGACCACCGAGGTGGATGTTGCCCGCTACTTTTCCAACCAGGCTTTCGGTTGGGGTACTTGCAGCAATGTGGAAGGCAAGTCCTATGTGTTGAACGGTGGTATGCGCGTAGCTGAGCCGAAGACCATCGTGCTCTATGCCAGTGGGGCCGACGACCGCAAGGCCATTATGGATGCCATCACCAACTACGACATCATCATTCTGGACGGTTCAAAGGGCGACTTCATCGTCTCCAAGAGCATGTCCATCTCCGGACTGAAGAACAAGACCATCGTGGGACGCAGTGGAGCACGCCTCTGCACCCAGTGGTACATCACGCCGGAGTTGAAGCAGGCATTGGTGGCGGCCAACCTGGGGCAATATTCCAGCAGTTCGGGCACAGGCGGCACACTGAGCAACGGTGCACAGGTGGGCGAGGAGCGCGAGATGCACACCCGTCAGACCATCCTCGACTTCACGGGCGACAATTCTGAGGCGTACCGCAACTCGGGATTTTTTCAGATAAACACCACGAACGAGAACATCATCTTCCGTAACCTCGTCTTCGTTGGTCCCGGCAGTGTGGACGTGGGCGGATCTGACATCATCAGCAACAACGGCGCCACCCACGTGTGGATTGACCATTGCGAGTTCATCGACGGCATGGACGGCAACCTCGACAGCGGCAAGCGCGAGGGAAGCGAGCAGTTTGTCACCTACTCGTGGAACATCTTCCGCTACACCGACCGCAGCTATTCCCATCCCTACTCCAACGGCATGGGGTGGAACAAGGGGTATCTGCAATATGCCACTTATTCCTATAACATTTGGGGCAACGGATGCAATCGCCGTCTGCCACAGGCCGATTGGGTCTACCTCCACATGGCCAACAACTACCACAACTGTGCAGGCAACAGTGCGGCCATCGCCGTCAACGCCAACTCCCATGCGCTGATTGAGGGAAATTATGCCGCCAGTGGAGTGAATAGTCCCTTCAGTCCCGGCAACTACAGCGACCTCTACTACCTTGCCCGCAACAACTACGGCTTTGGCGCCTACAACAACAAGTCCAACACCTCTATCTCCCTAGAGGTTCCCTATGAATATCCCCTTATCCCTGTGGACAGTGTGCCCGCCGTGTTGCAAGGCCGCCACGGAGCAGGTGCCACCATCGACGACTTGATTGAGGCGTTCCTGGCCATCGAGTACCCCTCTACTCCCGAGGATACCGAGATTCCCGAACTGCCCGACGGACTGGTTTACAAAGAGATTACCGAAGATTGGGTATTCCTCACCACGGCCGACAACATTGCTGCACAGACCGAGAAGTGGACGCGCGGCGGTGAAAGCGCCTCCACCAAAGCTGGCACCATCGACCCCACTACGGGCGAAGTGGTGGAGAAGTACAGCGGTGGCGGCATCATGCTGAAACAGGGCAACAGCGCCAAGTCCTTCGCAACCTATGTGACGGGAGTGAAGCAACTGACCGCCTACGGCTGCACGGCTGGCAGCACCGACCGCACACTGAAGGTGACCGCCACGACGCACGACGGCACAGTGGTTTCGGGCAAAGGCTCCTCTTCGGGCTATGTCTCTACCGCCGTCACGCTGGACCTCAATCCCAGCAAGGGCTACCACGTTGAATACACCGGTGTGCTTACCAGCGACGAGGAGAGCGGAGCCGACATGGTGCTGCACGGCGTCAAGTTCGTGGCCGGCGCGGGCGCTGAAGGCATAGTGGCACGTCCCGCAGCTGCTGAAAAGGCAGATGTGTACAGCATACAAGGTATCTTGCTGAAGCGCCAGGTGCCCCTTGCTGAATTGGAGCACACTCTGCCGCGCGGCATCTATCTGGTGAACGGCCGCAAACTGTGGGTGAAATAATTTGTAGAGTTACCGACTCGAAAGAGAAGGAGTCAAAATGACCCGTTTCAGTTTTTAGGCACGGATTTCCGATAGCGTCTTTAGTGATGAAGAATTGGAAGTTTTTCTTTCAAAAAGTTGCTTAAATTTAAGAAAAGGCTATCATTTTGTTTTAAAAAGGAAAGATTTTATAGAAAATGTTTTGCTATATCGCAAAATCTTTCGAACTTTGCAGCCCGTTAATGAGTGATGGGTTGCAAAGTTCGTCACTTATGTTATGAAATAGAAACTAATAAATTCAACAGATATATGGCAAATGAAATGAAAGTCAAGGAACTGGACCAAGTGGTGGTTCGTTTCTCAGGCGACTCCGGCGATGGCATGCAGTTGGCCGGAAACATCTTTTCTACGGTGTCGGCCACGGTAGGCAATGACATCAGTACGTTCCCCGACTATCCGGCGGACATCCGCGCTCCGCAAGGTTCGCTTACGGGCGTATCCGGATTTCAGGTGCACATTGGTGCAAGCAAGGTGTTCACCCCCGGCGACCAGTGCGACGTGTTGGTAGCCATGAATGCGGCAGCGCTGAAGACCCAGTACAAGTTTGCAAAGCCCACGGCCTGCATCATCATCGACACAGACAGCTTCAAGAAGAGCGACTTGGAGAAGGCCGCCTTCCAAACCGAAGACCCCATTGCTGAGATGGACATCAAGCAGGATGTGATTGCCGCCCCCATCACCCAGATGGTGAAGGACTGCCTGGCTGACACAGGTATGGACAACAAGGCGATGCTGAAGTGCCGTAACATGTTCGCCCTTGGCCTCGTGTGCTGGCTCTTCAACCGCGACCTCACCATTGCCGAGAACTATCTGCGCGAAAAGTTTGCCAAGAAACCCGCCATTGCCGAAGCCAACATCAAGGTCATCCGTGCGGGTTACGACTACGGACACAACACCCACGCTTCGGTCGATCATACTTATAAAGTAGAGACCACTGTGAAGGTGCCGGGCAAATATATGGACATCAGTGGAAACAAGGCTACAGCCTACGGACTCATTGCCGCAGCCGAGAAGGCCGGACTCCGTCTGTTCCTCGGCTCGTATCCCATCACTCCGGCTACGGACATTCTGCACGAGTTGGCTAAGCACAAGTCATTGGGTGTGACCACCGTGCAGTGCGAGGACGAGATTGCCGGATGTGCCACCTCGGTGGGTGCCGCTTTTGCCGGCGCTTTGGCCGTAACCTCTACGTCAGGTCCCGGTGTCTGTCTCAAGAGCGAAGCAATGAACCTGGCCGTCATCACCGAACTTCCTTTGGTTGTTGTGAACGTACAGCGTGGAGGCCCCTCAACCGGACTCCCCACCAAGAGCGAGCAGACCGACCTCTTGCAGGCCCTCTTCGGACGTAACGGCGAGTCGCCCATGCCGGTGATTGCCGCCGCTTCGCCCACCCAGTGCTTCGATGCCGCCTACGACGCTTGTAAGATTGCCCTTGAGCACATGACTCCTGTGGTACTTCTGACTGATGCTTTCGTTGCCAACGGTTCGGGCGCTTGGAAGTTGCCCGACTTGGCCAGCTACCCCGACATCAATCCTCCCTATGTCACTCCTGAGATGAAGGACAACTATACCCCCTACCAACGTAATCCCGAAACGGGCGTGCGCTATTGGGCCATCCCCGGACAGGAGGGTTACACCCACATTCTTGGCGGATTGGAGAAGGACAGCAAGACGGGTGCCATCTCTACAGCCCCCGACAACCACGACCTGATGTGCCGCCTGCGTGCCGAGAAGGTAGAGCGCATCCCCGTGCCCGACGTGAAGGTAGAAGGTTGTGCCGACGATGCCGACCTGCTGATTGTAGGATTCGGTGGCACCTACGGACACCTCTACTCTGCCATGCAGGAGATGAACCAGAGCGGCAAGAAGGTGGCTTTGGCACATTTCACCCACCTCAATCCGCTACCCAAGAACACGGCCGAGGTACTGAAGAAGTACCCCAAGGTGGTCGTTGCCGAACAGAACCTCGGACAGTTTGCCGGATACCTCCGCATGAAGGTCGATGGCTTTGTACCTTACCAGTTCAATGAGGTGAAAGGACAACCCTTCGTAGTCAGCGAACTCGTGGCCGAGTTCTCGAAATTAATAATTAAAAGTTAAAAATTAAAAGTTGTGAAGAATGACGAGAACCTGATAGAAGGTAAAACTTATGCATTTGCAATTCGAATGGTGAATGCATACCAATATTTGGAGAAAACACACAGAGGATTTGCTCTTTCGTCGCAGCTCCTAAGAAGTGGAACTTCTATCGGTGCAATGGTTCATGAAGCCAAATTCGCACAAAGTCGTGCAGACTTTATCAACAAACTTTCTATAGCCCTGAAAGAGGCAAATGAAACAAAGTATTGGATAAGGTTATTTCACGATACACATTATTTTGACGATGCGATGTTCGATTCGGTTTATAATGATGTGAAGGAGATTATTGCAATGTTGGTTTCCATTGTTCGGACTTCTAAAGACAACAACGTTTAACAATAACTTTTAATGCTGCATAACTTTTAATTTTTAACTTTTAATTTTTAATTTGCTATGTATACCGCAAAGGATTTCAAAAAAGGACAACCCCGTTGGTGTCCGGGTTGTGGCGACCACTTCTTCTTGGCTTCGCTGCACAAGGCAATGGCCGAGTTGGGCATTGCTCCTCACGAGACTGCAGTCATCTCAGGTATCGGTTGCTCCAGCCGCTTGCCTTACTATATGAACACCTACGCCATGCAGACCATCCACGGTCGTGCGGCGGCCATCTCCACAGGCTTCAAGGTGGCCAACCCCAACATGAGTGTGTGGCAGATTTCCGGTGATGGCGACGGACTGGCCATCGGTGGCAACCACTTCATCCATGCTGTGCGCCGTAACATCGACATCAACATGATTCTGCTCAACAACCGCATCTACGGACTCACCAAGGGACAGTATTCGCCCACCTCTCCGCGCGGATTCGTCAGCAAGTCGTCGCCCTACGGCACAGTGGAAGACCCCTTCCGTCCTGCCGAACTCTGCTTTGGCGCCCGTGGCCGCTTCTTTGCCCGCGCCGTAGCCACCGATGCCGCCGGTACGGTAGATATTCTGAAAGCTGCCGCCAACCACAAGGGTGCTTCGGTGTGCGAGATTCTGCAGAACTGCGTCATCTTCAACGACGGCACACACGAGTCAGTCTATACTTCGGCCGGACGTGCCAAGAACGCCATTTATCTGGAGCACGGCAAACCCATGATTTTCGGTGAGAACAAGGAGTTCGGCCTCATGCAGGAGGGCTTCGGCCTGAAGGTGGTGAAGTTGGGCGAGAACGGTATCACCGAGAAAGACCTCCTCGTACACGACGCCCATTGCATGGACAACACCCTGCAGATGAAGCTCGCCCTGATGGAGGGACCCGACTTCCCCATCGCCCTCGGTGTCATCCGCGACGTGGAAGCTCCCACCTACAACGATGCCGTACACGAGCAGCTCAACGAAGTGTCCGGCATGAAGAAGTACCACAACTTCCAGGAACTGCTCATGACCAACGATATTTGGGAGGTGAAATAATCCCGACTATTATAATAATGGATAGAGGTGAAGAGGATGTGTCCAAATGGGCATATCCTCTTCTTATATGAATCAATCACAAACTATTCCTCCAATCGGTACATACCCGTTGGCGGAATTAAATTAGTGCGTACTTAATACTTCCAATAGGTTATACACACTTTTAAGCCAATCTTAAGTATTCTTTTACGAAAAAAATGTAGTTTTGCAAACTCAAATCCGTAAAAGAATATGAAAATTCTAATTATAGAAGACGAGCAAGGTATTTGCCGTTTCCTGAGCGACGGTCTTAGGGAAGAAGGATACGACACCATCATTGCCTATGATGGACGTGAAGGGTTGGACATATTTTGTTCCGAACATCCTGACTTGGTGTTGCTTGATTGGATGTTGCCCTCAATGTCCGGTATCAGCATCTGCTAGGAAATAAGAATCTATGACTCCGACACACCGATTCTATTCCTTACAGCCAAGGACACCGTGGAAGAAACTATCGAAGGGCTACGGGCAGGTGCAAACGATTACATCAAGAAACCGTTCTCGTTCGAAGAATTGCTAGAGCGTATTCGTATCCATTTTCGTAACCGGATGCAGGATGATATCCGCACATTGGGGAACATCAGACTGAACGCATCCGCCAGACAGACATGGGTGGACGGACGGGAGGTAAGGCTCACCAATCGTGAATTCGAACTGCTGATGTTCCTCATCCGACATAAAGGAACGGTGTGTACACGTGGTGAAATCATCCGCAACGTATGGGGTGTCAAGTTCCAATACGACACGGGAGTTATCGATGTCTTCATGAACTCATTACGAAAAAAACTCTCCACCGATCGGGATCACGGTGTTATCCGCACAATACGGGGAGTGGGATTTATTGCTAAAGAATGACGACTATGAACAAGAATTTCCAAAACGAAATAGCCCGCAAGATTATCATTCAGGTGGGATTGCTTACCTTATTCTTATGTGCAGGCCTGCTAGTGGTGTTTGCCCTGGAAATGTATTGGGCGACCAACGCTACCCTGACCACTGCTTACGTTATACGGATGTTGGTCGAAGTACTAGCCGCCACCTGCATTTTCTGTTTGCTGATGTTCGTGGTGCTGTACTTCATTTCCCGGAGTGTGGCCCGCAAAAGTCTGCAACCGTTGCATGAGGCATTAGAACGAGAGCGGTCATTCACTTCGTATGCTTCCCATGAATTCCGTACTCCATTGGCTGTGCTGAAGGGGTCGATGGAAGTGCTCATCCGCAAACCGCGTACAGAAGCTGAATATCGGGCCAAGATAATCGAATGCATCGGTGAAGTGGATGCTATGAACCAAATGGTAGAAGACCTTTTGACATTGACTCGCGTAGGAAGCGGGCGCATGACTATGGAAACCAAGCCGACAGATATGACCGACCTGTTGAACGATGTCATTAGTCACCATGCCGAACAACTTATCCAACGGAACATCCATTTGCACTTGGAAGTACAGCCCGAGGGTTCCGTCTTGACAATCGACTGCCGCGCCATGACGACTATACTGAGCAACGTTATATCGAATGCCGTGAAATATTGCAACGACGGCGGTTCCATCGGCATCACCTCACGACAACAAGGCGATGCTACAGTGATTCAAGTGACCAACACCGGACGGGGTATCCCACGCCAAGAACTGGACCATGTATTCAAGCAGTTTTATCGGGGCAGTGATGCACAACAACACTGCACTAAGGGGTTCGGACTTGGGCTGGCTATTGTTCACCAATTTGCTGAAATCATAGGAGCTACCGTTACAATGGAAAGCGATAGCGGACAACCTACTACCATCACTCTTACCATGCCTCACACGAACAATGGATAGAGTCTTTTCATACATAGTTCGGATAATGGTTTGGCTTTCAGGATTTGTAAAGCCATTGGCGCGCATGGGGCTTGTGCAATATGAGGAATGGAAGATTGGAAAACCTTTGAAAATACTGCTCGTGGGTTATAACGGTGCTCGAAACACGGGTGCTGATGCTCGTGTGGCGGCATTGACGGAACAACTGAAGAATGCTTTAGGTACAGAACAAGTGGAACTGACCGTAATGACATTGGATGCAGAGAGTACGAAAGGATATTTTGCGGAAAGTGTCCGATTGTTCCGTTTTACGACCTTTTTCTTTTTCTCACTCATGCGTGCTGCATCCAACCATCATGTGGCTGTGATATGTGAAGGAAGCACACTGACACGTACCTTCGCCGATGCACTTACGCTGTTTTTTTGTGAAACGGCGGGTATCATGAAGCGTCAAGGGAAACCTTGCATGGCATACGGCTCGGAAGTAGGTCGCATGGATGGGTGGTTGGGCAAACTATGTAAAGACATGTGTCAGGAAACCTATTTCATGGTGCGTACAGAACAATCGCTCCGCAACTTGAAGGCACTAGGCCTGAAAGGACATATAGGAACGGATACCGCTTGGACCTTCCAAGTCGATGAAGACGGGGCATGGGCAAACGCACAATTGCATCACGCAGGATGGAATGGCAAGCAGCCCGTGATAGGAGTGGCGGTCATCAATCCTTATTGTTGGCCTGTGCGTCCCTCCTTAGGGCGTTGGATAAAGGCAATGGTAACGCGGGATTTCTCCAATCAATACGATAAGATGTATTTCTTTCAGGATAGCAAACAACGCCGACAGGCATTTCGTCATTATCTGCAAGAAATAGCTTCGGCCGTAAACTGCTACCAACACAAAAAAGATGCTTTTGTTGTTATCTTAGGAATGGAAAAACTGGATGCAGAAGCTTGTCGAATCATTGAAAAACAGATAGAAGGACCGCATACAGTTTATACTTCTGAAACGTGTGATGTGTTCCAAATGACAGAACTTTTGCGCCAACTGTCTATTCTTGTCACTTCCCGTTATCACGCAGCAGTACTTAGTATGGAGCATTCCATTCCTATCGTTGCTGTTTCGATGGATGTCCGTCTGGATAATCTGATGGAAGAAACGAAATTGCACAAAAAATTTCTTCATCATGTAGATGACAAACAATTGAAAGAGCGGGTTACGGCTTCCCTTCTCCAAGCTGAGATTCATCGTGAAGAGATTGCCGCCGCCATCCGCCATAACTTGGCAATATATAAGAAAAAAGTGGAAGAAATGGGCAAATTCTTTACAACATGGACAAAGGAATGTTTTTCGTGACGGGAGTAACCGGATTGTTGGGAACAGAAGTTGTTTCACAGTTGTTGGCAATGGCTGACTGTTGCATTCGTGTGCTGGTCAGGGCTTCTTCGCAGGCAGATGCCGTCCATCGTTTGCAAGCACTTTGGTGGGAAGACGAAACTCTTTCTTCTGCCATTGGTCAACGGATACTTCCTGTGGTGGGTGACATCACGAAAGAAAGATTGGGCTTGAGTGGTGATGAGTGGAAGTCAGTAGTATGTGATACCACTCATATCATTCATTGCGCGGCAGAAACCGGTGTCCTGAAATCCAAGGATGAGCTGTGGAAAATCAATGTGGAAGGTACCCGTCGGGTCGTGCGACTGGCAGAAGAGATAAAAAGCCTCCACCGTTTTACGTATATATCTACCGCATACGTAGCTGGTACACAACGTGGATTGATTTTGGAAGAAGCTCCTCTTCCCACACAGTTTTACAGCCTCTATGAACAAAGTAAGGCTGAAGCGGAAAAGATTGTCAGAGCATCTGTTTTGCCACTCACGATTTGCCGACCGGGAATGATTGTGGGAAACACGAGAACCGGAAGGACCCGCAATTTCAATACCGTGTATTATGTATTGAAACTGGTTCTGCAAGGCAAGATAAGATGTCTTCCTGTCCAACCGACACAGACTGTAAATGTGATACCTGTAGATTATGTGGCGCATCAAGTAGCGACATTGACTCTTCATCCGCAAGCTTTAGGGAAGACTTTCCATTTGACTGCGCCCGCAGCACAATTACCCCAAGTCAAGGAGTTGGTAGAAGAAGTCAGGATATGGGCAAAAAACAATTTGCACATCCATGTCGCCCGCCCCATCTATCTGCCTCTCTCCTTTTTGCGTAGTGTTGGCAAACGTTACAATGCCGGAAAGGAAGAAAAAGGAAAAAATCTATTCTCAAACCTCACGGCATTGATGCCTTATTTCCTGGACGACCATCTGTTTGACCGTACAAATACCCATAAACTGGCCAATAAATATGATTGGGATTGGCGAAAGTATCTTCCCACGTTGTTGGAATTTGCTTGCCGACACAATTTTATGCGCCTTACCGACAGAAGCATCTTCGAGCAAGCAGTTGTCCGTCGGAAAAGCAGGCATCATTCCATCACCTATTATGATATTACCCGCAACGGAATGGAACGGGTGACGGGAAGGGAAATGAATGCCATCATCCACCATTACGTCCGCCAACTGAATGAGTGGGGGATAAAGCCGGGAGACAAGGTCGCCTTGTCTGGCATCAACTGTGTGGAACACGTCGCCATCGACCAAGCTATCGGGCTAATTGGAGCAACAAGTGTTCCCATCTATTATACAACGCCGGGCGAAGAAATGGCTTTACTTTTACGGAAAAGTGGAGCGCGTTGGTTCTTTGTTGGCGATGAACGAGTCATGCAGAACGCAGACATGATTGACCATGAAGTAAAAGTCATTCCATTTGGTCCGTTGAAAGAACGTTTTTCTATCGTCGGCCAACCACATCCCAACATTCCTGTCATAGACACCCGGCAAGTGGCCACCATTCGTTACACCTCAGGAACAACGGGGGAACCCAAAGGAGTGATGTTCAGTTTTGACCAGCTGAAATGGATGGGTGAAGCATTGGCTCATCTGCTTCCGTGGAAAGACCGCAACCGCGAAATGCGCTATCTGTCCTTCTTGCCCATGAGTCATGTGGTGGAAGGAATTCTTGCCGCATATGCCCCTTATTGTATGCTGTGCAAAACAAAGATTTATTACCTGAATGACTTTTCAATGCTCACGCAGGCTCTGCCTAAAGTTCGGCCAACGGTATTCTTCTCCGTGCCACGTTTCTACGAGAAATTGTGGGAACAGATTGTGCGACATCCATTGGGAAAACGGTATCTAATGATGAATGACGGTTGCATGAAAATGATGATGGCCAAATTTCTGCGTAAAGCTGTTTTGAAGAAAGCAGGGCTGGACCAATGTTCCCAACTCATCGTTGGCTCTGCACCTGTCAGTGAGGAACTGTTGCTTCGTTTCCGCACCTTGGGCATCGAAATTCACAATGCTTATGGACAAACGGAAGCACCTCTTATTACGATTAACCGATTGGGCGACAATGCCATTCCGAGCATTGGGACTCCTTTGCCGGATACCATTATTCGGGTGAATCCCGATGGTGAACTGATTGTGCAAGGGCCTCAAGTGGCTTTAGGATATTATCAATTGGAGAGCGTTACGTTCCAAGACGGAGAACTTTATACCGGTGATTTGGGAAGTCTGGACACTGACGGACATATTACTCTCAAAGGAAGAAAAAGGGACATGCTGATTACCTCATACGGCAAGAACATCAACCGGGGCAAGATAGAACAACGGTTGAAGGACATTCCAGATGTGGAGCAAGCCGTCCTGATAGGTGAACAACGTCCCTATTGTACCGCCTTGTTGTGGATAAGCGGAAAAGAAGATTCACTTGAAGAAGGCATCAGACGTATGAACAGCACCCTCTCTCATCCCGAACAAGTGAAGCAATGGAGGGTAATCAGAACTCCTTTGAGTATCAAAAATGGTGAACTGACCCCCAATCTTAAAGTAAAGAGACACGTAGTGGAAAATCATTATCAATCAGTAATTGACAGCATGTATGAGAATCATTGATTCCCTTTTCCGAAAGATTGAGTTGCAAATGTTAATGAACCTCACCGCGCGTGCACTTGATAAGCCTGTCAAACGCATTTGGACATTACCGGATAGCAAGGCTTTGCAAGTGTATGCCGAATATACTTGCGAACATTTGGCATGTAGTCAGGACAGGATTCTCATGCAACGGATGAATGATGAAGCTTATCGAGTGGGAAAAAGACTTCGCAAGATTTTCTATCTTCGAAAACCGACAGACATTACCCGTTTCACTTTTTTGCTGTATCGGAATATTGGTATTCAAATGGAGGGCAACATTCCTGGGAAGATTTGTGTAACGGAATGCTTTTTCAGTCATCATTATACTCCTGCCATCTGTCGGGTTGCTTCGGCTTTGGATGATGGCATTATGAAAGGACTTGCCGGAGACGGAATACTCCATTTTCAACAACGCATCACGGAAGGATGCCAATGTTGCTTGGCAACATTCAAAACCTCAAAAGAAATATGAAGAAAGCAATTGTAATAGGAAGCGGTGCCGGTGGTGCCATGGCAGCAAAGATGCTTGCCCAGGATTTTGAAGTGACGGTATTGGAGGAAGGCAAGGCTTTCCATCCATTTTCATGGTCGTTGGACAAGTTGGCGAAGTTTCGGAAGTCTGGTCTTTATTTTGACGAGCGGTTGATTCAACTGCTATTGCCCAACATGCGTATAGAAAAGACGCCCGAAATGGTCATGGTGTATGGCAAAGGGTTGGGAGGAACCACAACATTGGCCACTGGCAATGCCGTACGTGCTGATGAAGGGCTGAAGAAAATAGGCATTCACCTTGATGAAGAATTTGATGAACTTTACCGTGAACTGCCCATTACTACCGAACATCAGCGCTACTGGTCGTTCATTACGAAAAAGACCTTCAACGTGATGGATGAAATGGGAATGGCTCCCGAGCCTATGCCCAAACTGTTGCATCCCAAAGGATGTGCACTTTGCGGGCATTGCTCCATTGGTTGTCCTACTCGGGCCAAATGGGACACCCGAGAGTTGTTGGAAGGAATGAAGGTCATTACGGGATGCAAGGTCACTCAAATCGAGATAGGCGATCGGCTGGCCAAACGTGTTCATGCCCGCAAAGGAATGTGCCACCTTACGTTTGAGGCTGATGTAATCATTGTGGCTGCCGGAGGAATGGGGACACCCGACATCCTCAGGAACTCAGGGATAGATTGTCTGCCAACCCTCTTCGTTGACCCTGTGCTCTGTGTGGCTGCTCCGATGCCCGGGGTCAAACAAAACCGTCAGTTGTTGATGCCTTTTGTCTGCCGGCGGGAAAAGTACATCCTTTCTCCATATATGGATTGGCTCAGTTTTTTCTTTCATTCGTCTTGGTGTCATCCCATGGAAGGTATAGCAAGTATTATGATAAAACTGGCAGACGTAGAACAAGGTGATGTCCATGGAAAGAAGATGCAAAAGACTTTGACCGAGACAGACCATAGATATTTGAAGAATGGGGTTGAAGACTGTCGGGAAATCCTCCTCAGGATGGGAGCCTCGGAAAAAGAAATCTTTCTTGGCACAATCAATGCCGGCCATCCGGGCGGTATGCTTCCATTGACATCGGCAGAAGCACGGACATTGCATTCTTCGAAATTGCCTGAGAATCTGTATGTGGCAGATGCCACTATCCTTCCTCAATCGCTCGGCCTTCCTCCCATGCTTACCATCATGGCATTGGCCAAGCGAATTGCGAAAATAGTCAGGACTGTATGAAAACATTTGTACTCAATGTCTGTTTTTCGAGAAATAGATGTATCTTTGCCCTGCAAATATTACAAATTAAAGAAACGAATGATGAAAAGCTTTGGACAGAAACCGTGGGTTCTCCCACAACTGGTACTGATTATCGGTACATACAACAGTGACGGAACGCCTAATGCCATGAACGCGGCGTGGGGCGGACAATGGGACAGTAAGGAAATCATGATCTGCATGGGTAAGCACGCTACAACCGAGAACCTTGCCCGTTGCGAAGAGTTTACCGTGGCCTTTGCAACGAAGGAGACAATGGTGGCATCAGACTTCGTGGGCATCGTCAGTGCAAAGAACGACCCTCAGAAAATGCAGAAGACAGGTTGGACGGCTATCAAGTCAGAGAACGTGAATGCACCCGTATTCACAAACTTCCCGATGACATTGGAATGTCGTATCCTTCGCAAGATTGACGAGACAGAAGAGGGCTACAACCTCATTGCCGAAATCGTCAATATCCTTGTCGATGAGAACTACTTGGGCGAAGACGGCAAGCCCGATGTGGAGAAGATGCAACTCATCACCTACGAACCTGTTCATCATGGTTATCACGTCATTGGTGAACGTGTGGGCAATGCTTTTTCGGATGGTAAAACATTAAAGTAAGGTATTCATACACTTGCCCGTAATATGGCCTGGCTGTTGAAATCAACCAACGGCGAGAAAGCACCCGGCCGCCCGGCAGATGAGCCATGGGATGCCATGCATTTCATCAGATAACCTGTTCATCCGAGTTTCGGAATGAGGATGTTTTGAGTATCAGCATCTGCGATGCGCTCTCTTCTATTCTCTCACCAATCCATTTACATCCAAGTTGAGCAAAGTACGGAACCGTCCAAGTTCCCAAGTGAAAATAGGCCAAGTTCCCAAGTAAAAACGGGCCAAGTTCCCAAATGGAACGTGGTAAATTTGCGTAATTGACAAATAATCAATATCTCCGTCCATCCAAGTTTCAACTCGGATGGACGGATGCGGATGGACGGATTGTCATTCCTCCCTATCCCATTTTATTCGTTCAAATGTCATGCAGTTTTCGACATTGGAATCAATATCAAACAGGTTGATTCCCATTTTTCCAAGATATTCCACAAGTATATCGTAATTCAACCGTTTCTTTATGAATCGGTTTGAATAATATGCAGGATTCTCAAATGTGCGCTGTACAACAAAAATATGAAGGAAAGGGCTATTTTGTTGTTTCCAAAGTGCCGCAAACTGTTCGATTCCCTCCCATGCAACAAATCATACATATAAAAATCGGGCGATGCAACATTTCATACATATAAAATTCTGAAAAGATGACAAAGTGGGACATTTGTGAAGCCTGTGAATGGTGGTGAATGGGCTTGCGTTCACAGAAAGCAGGTGAAGAACAGTAGGTTACGAGGGTGTGAAGGCTGTGAAGGGAGGTTTAGGGATTATGGTTTAGGGTGTAGGGAGGTGGTTTTTAGGCGATGGCTGTTGGCAATGGCAATGGCTGTTTGACATACGGTCGATGAGGCCGGAAGATACGGATGTTAAGCGCTGAAGATTTAAATCTTCCGGCCTTAACATCCGTATCTTCTCTGTGCTCATCGCTCGTCACTTGTTTGCAGGAATTTGTTGCCGCTTTCGGAATAAATGCCTATATTTGCAGCAGAGTCAGGTTGATTGACGGAGTTATTTCAAGTGCTAAAAACAATAAGAATGATGAAAAAGAATCTTCTATCGCTGATGATGGCCCTGTTTCTGGGGAGTGCTGTGCTTTCGGCCCAGACAGTAACTGACAATGGAGAGGGGAAATACACCTTGGGCGTGGGCCATGTGAAAATGGTTGTGGATGCTTCGAGGGGAGGAAAAATTGTGTCGTACGGATACGATGACAAGGAAATCTTGTCTCAGACAAGAATGCCCAACTCATTTGGCAGCACCTTCTGGACCAGTCCGCAATCGGAATGGAACTGGCCGCCTGTGCCTGAGTATGACACCAAGCCGTTTGTCGCCGAGGTGACGGGGGACAAACTGGTGCTCACGGGGGAGAAGTCCGCAAGGTTCGGCTACCGTGTGCGCAAGGAGTTTGTTGCCGATGCCAAGGATAACGCCATCGTGATAACCTACACCATCGTCAACGAGTCGGGCGAAACACGCAAGGTGGCTCCGTGGGAAATCTCGCGTGTGCCCAATGGCGGCATCATCTTCTTCGACGCCAAGGAGGTGGCACCGGCAAACAACATGGTGAGTCTGCCGTTCGAATATAAGCTGAAGGCGGCATGGTATGCGCTGGACGAGCATCGGGCCAACCGCAAAATAAACGCCGATGGAAAGGGATGGCTCGCCTTCTGCGACAAAGGACTGTTGCTCGTGAAGAAGTTCCCCGACCTGAAGCCGACAGAGCCCGCACCGGCAGAGGCTGAAATACAGATTTATGTGAACTCGGGAAAGACATTTGTGGAAATCGAGGAACAGGGCGCATACACCACCTTGCAACCGGGCGAAGAGCTCGATTGGACTGTGCGTTGGTATTTGGAGCCGACCGACCTTCCGGCCCAGCCTTCCAAGGCGCTGTTGAAGAAGGCGCGTTCGATGTTGAAGTAAGTCGGGGCGGCGTTTGGTTGGTCAACTTGGCGAAACCTTAAAGCATGGGCGGTTCTCCACGTCTCTTTACATCGCAACGACCAGGTGGAGCGGGAATCCCTCTTGGGTAAGGCTTTCGCCTAAGGAGGTGTCGATGGTGTCGATGCGCAGTTGGGTGGAGAGCAGCTGATGGGGCTTCGCTTCCCACGGGCGGGGCATGGCTATGCCGACGCACAAGCCTGTCAGGCAAGCGGCTACCAACCACCAGGGGGAAACGCTTGCACCTCTTTTCCCTTCCTTCCTCTCTATCCGTTCCAACAGGGAGTCGAAGGGTGGGGGAGCGGCCTGTCCGTTTTCTTCGTCTCGCATTGTCCGCACCTCTTCCAACAGGTTGTGGATGTCGGCACTTTTCTCCAGTTCGTTCAATTTGTTATCGTTCATAGTCACTTTTTTTAATGATTCATTTATTTGAATGGTTTCATCTCCTTCTGCACCTTCAGCAGGGCGTAGTGCAGGCGCGATTTCACAGTTCCTTCGGGCACATCCAGGATGTGGGCGATTTCTTTCACCGAAAGTTCCTCCTGGTAGCGTAGTATGAAGGCGTCTCGCTGTTCGGTGGGCAGCGATGCGATGGACTTCCGCAACCGGTTGCGCCTTTGCTCCTTGTCGTAGTTGCACTCCTTTTCGGGGATGCTGTTCTCGTTCCTGCCAATCAGTTCGTCCCTGTGTGTCCTTACGATTTCCAAGTGGCGGTATTCGTTCTTGCAAAGGTTGTAGGCCATGGCGTAAAGCCAAGTGGTGAAGTCGCTTTGCCGGGCATCGAAGCGACGGCGCTGTTCATAGACCTTCATGAACAATTCCTGTGTGAAGTCGGCCGCCTTGTCGGAGTCGTGTTCCAACATTCGCAGGAAGAAACCCTGCAGCCGGCGGGCATGGCGACCGTACAGCTCGCGAAAAGCCTCATGGTCGCCCCGCCCGACGAGTTGCATCAGCCGTTCGTCGGTATTACTTGCCTTCATACGCTTCGTTGATGAAGTTCATATATCCTTCTTCTCTTTCCGGGGTCAGTTCTGCATCACTGATAACCTTTCGCAACAGGCTGTACAACTCTTCCATGTGAGCCTTGTCGCCTGCTTTGCGGTAGTGCTTGAGTAGTGACTGGAATCCCGTCGCGTAGTTTATTTTCCCTTTATTGGCATACGCCGTATAACGTTCAGGGTGAAACGACTCTTGCAGATAGTCGAGCAGGTATCTCTTCTCATAATTCTGCCTTTTGATGGATATGTTGTCATACGGCTTGGCCGAATAGCGCATCACAAGCCCTTCGGAGTAAAGGCTGTCCTTTAATCCCTCTTTAGGTATGGCGCTACAGATTGAAAAATAGACAGGTTGCTTGCTATGGCGGATGATGTGGCGGATCAGTCCTTCGCTGTTCCAGTCTTCCGCGGCAATGTCAAGAGGAATCCCCAATTTGGAAAAAACGCGTTTTCGATAATCTCCGAAATAAAGAAAGGCTGTTGACACTACATGGATATCGGTAAACAGTCCTTTCCCCTTTTGGATCAGCAGTGTGGAGTATATGGGCACGTCGCCGTTGGCCAGTAGGATACTTCCCGGTTCCAGTCCCACCAGCTCATTGTAGGCGTAGTTGAGCAGTGTGGGCGAGTATTCGCCGCTTTCATACATCTTTTGGCAGAGGGCGGTCAGTTCCTCTTCCATGCCCCACTTCAGCATAAAGGCAGCATAGTCAGGAAAGAACAGCAAGTCGTCCGGTCCCTCGGCAATGGCTCGCATCACCCCATCTTTGTACTTTTCATCCCATTTCCCATCGTGGAAATATCTCAGGATGTTCAGCACGTGTGAGTCGGGAATGTTCTTCTCCATATTGATGAGGATGCCTTCCAAGAAGTTCGTGGCATCCTTTGTGCTCCGCTCTTTGCTATACGGACTCGGGTTGAACCACGTCAACTGGTATTTGCTTGCCAAATAGTAGTTTCGCCACGCATATTCGTTCTTGGGATTCTTCTTGATTTCTTTGGCCCATCCTTCTGCCTGTCGGGCATACCAGGCAGAGTCGTACTCCACTTTGGTCGGCGATACGATGTCTTGCAGTTCCACCTTCTGCACGGTGGCATGGTTGGCGGCAAATGCGATTCCTCCGGTCAGCAGTCCTACGCCGACGAGGATTCTGATAATCTGGTGCTTCATCTGTTCCTTTTTGTCTTTAATCATTGGTGAATACTTTGTTTCAGAACGTTCTGTCGTAGCATACACCCATGTCCGCAATTCGTTCAATTTAGGAAGAACAAAGATAATGAATGAAGAGAAATTGTGCAAAGAAGCGGAAAGATATATTAAGTTATTGCAACTTATCTTTGAATGACAAAACAACTGTTTTGCGAAAGAAAAATGCGTATATACGCAAAAATCTTTTGTAAATTCGGGTAAAAGGTGTACTTTTGCAGTAGAAAAGTGCGTATATACGCAAAAATCTTTTGTAAAAGGTATGGTGATAGAGCGTAATGTGTATTTGAATCAGTTAATCGGTCACCGACATAATGGTATGGTCAAGGTGATAACCGGTGTCAGACGTAGTGGAAAATCCTATCTGCTTTCCCGCTTGTTCAAAAAGTTTTTGATGGACGAAGGGGTAGATGATGAACACATCATAGAGATGGCATTTGATGACTTCGGAAACAGGGAATATCGCAATCCTGAAGTGTTTTACAATTATGTAAAGGGACGCATCAATGACGGCCGCATGTATTATCTGCTTCTGGATGAAGTGCAACTGTTGGACAGTTTTGTAGATGTGCTGAATGGTTTCCTCTACATGAAGAATGTGGATGTTTACGTGACAGGAAGTAATGCCAGGTTCTTGTCCAAGGACATTATCACAGAGTTCAGAGGGCGGGGTGACCAGATTCATGTTTTCCCGTTGAACTTCAGTGAGTTTATGACTGCCTATCAAGGGGGAAAAGAGGATGGTTGGGCGGCTTATCTCAGATATGGAGGATTGCCTCCCGTTGTGTTGCAACCTACGGATGAAGACCGGGAAAAACTTCTGCACAGCCTTATTGATGAAACTTATCTGATAGATATTTTGAATCGGAATAGGGTCAAGAATGATGCCGAATTGGGTGAATTGTTCCAGATAATGGCCTCCAACATCGGAGGGTTGACCAATCCACAGAAATTATCCAATACGTTCAAAAGTGTGAAGGGTGTGTCGATAAGCCCGGTGACTCTTAAAACCTATATTGATTATTTGTCCGAAGCATTTCTGATAGAGGCAGCCAATAGGTATGATGTGAAAGGAAGGAAATACATCAGTACCCCTTTGAAGTATTATTTTACAGACTTGGGACTTCGCAATGCTTTGTTGAATTTCCGTCAATATGAAGAGACACATCTGATGGAAAATGCCATATACAACGAACTCCGGCTCAGAGGATGGAATGTGGATGTGGGCATGGTAGTTGTCAATTCACGCAACGGGCAAGGAACGAGTGAACGTAAACAACTTGAAATAGATTTTGTTTGCAACAAGGGCAGCAAGCGTTGTTACATACAATCGGCTCTGAGTTTGCCCGACCGTGAGAAGATGCAGCAGGAAATCAACTCTCTTCAGCGTATAGATGATAGTTTCCAAAAGATAGTTGTTGTTGGCGGTAATGTCAAACCTTGGATGGATGAGAATGGAATCCTATTCCTTAGTATTTATGATTTTATGCTCAATCCAGAGGGCGTATCATAATTAACTTTCCAGGCACGGATTATACAGATTGACACGGCTATTATGGTATGTTTATATCCGTGAAATCCGCGTAATCCGTGCCTTAAATTTAATTTGCTCCCGATACAATGATAGCTCCGAGGCCCGAGATGAAGAAGAGAAACATCAGGGCCAACAGGGTGTTCACCGTGCCGGATGCACCCTTGAACTCTTTCCAGACGAAGATACCCCATAGGGCGGCCACCATCGGTGCACCTTGTCCGAGGGCATAGGAGATGGCGGCTCCGGCTTTGCCTGCGGCAATGTAGCTGAGGGCGGTGCCGAGTCCCCAGATGATGCCTCCGAGCACACCCACCATGTGGGTGCTCATGCGCCCGCGGAAGTAGTCGCTGTAGCTGACGGGTTTGCCCACGAACGGGCGGCGCATCACCACCGTGTTGAACACGATGTTGCTCAGGAAAATTCCCACCGCGAAGATGAAGAAGGCCGAGTAGGGAGTGGCCATGCCGGGCGTGGGCGACTCAAAGTTGTCGAGGTCCATAGCAGCGGCCACAAAGCGGTAGAAGAAGGCCATCAGTACACCGGCAATGATGGCGATGACAGCTCCCTTCTTGCTGGTGCCGCCACTGGCGCCACGGTGCATCTTTCCCGAAGCGATGGCGTTGACGATGATGGCCACCATCACGAGGGCTACGCCGAGGAAAAGGGTGAACGGGTCGCCCTTAGGGGCACCGATGTAATTGACGATGACACCTAAGACCAGCGCAATGCCCACCCCTAGGGGGAAGGCTACCGTCATGCCGGCCATGGAGATGGCGGCCGAGAGCAGGATGTTGGCCAGGTTGAAGATGGCACCGCCGATGAGGGCGCTCACATAGTTGTCGGGGCTAATCTGTCCCAAGTCGGTGAGGAATCCGCGTCCCATCTCGCCCGTGCTTCCAAGGGTGAGGCCAAGGACGATGGAGAAGAGCAGGATGCCGATGACGTAATCCCAGTAGAAGAGTTCGTAACGCCAGGTCTTTCCGGCCAGTTTCTGTGTGTTGGCCCACGAACCCCAGCAGAGCATCGTAATGAAGCAGAGCACAACGGCCAACAGGTAATTTTGAACGATAAACATATCTGTAGAGTTAAAAAATAACAATTAAAAATTAAAAGTTGAGGAGAAACTGATGCATTGCAACACTATCTATTCCCCTCCATTCAGGGAGGGGGTAGGGGAGAGTCCACTTCGTGTCTATGCGGCACCGACGACTGTGCTCCCATCCGTGTCACTGTGACGGCGGCACACCGGTTGGCAAACTCCACGGCTTCGGTGATGCTCTTCCCTTCGGAGAGGGCCACGCACAGGGCACCGCAGAAGGTGTCGCCTGCCGCCGTAGCATCCACGGCCTTCACCTTGTGGCCGGGAATCTGGTGGTAGCTACCTTTCTCTTTGACAAAGGCTCCTTTGGCACCGAGGGTGATGACTACGTTCTCCACCCCTTTACTCGTGATGATGTCCGCCGCACGGGCCACACTGTTCATGTCGGTTATCTGTGTGCCCGATATGAACTCCGCCTCCGTCTCGTTGGCGATGAGCATGTAGAGGTTGTGCAGGAGCGAGTCGGGCAGCGTATGCGCCGGTGCCGGGTTGAGGATGACCTTCACCCCCTTCTCCCTGGCTATGCGCGCGGCATAGTCCACCGTGCGGAGCGGAGTCTCCAGTTGCATCAGCAGGATACCCGCTTTGCTTATGGCCTCTGCAGCGCGGTCGATGTCGGGCGGAAGCAGTTGGGCATTGGCTCCCGAGGCTACGGCAATGCTGTTCTCGCCCTGCGCATCCACCATGATGAGGGCCACGCCCGAGGGGTGCTCACCGTCTACCAACACATATCGCGTCTCTATCCCCTCGGCCTTGTACTGCTCGATGGCCCGTTGGCCAAAAGAGTCGTTGCCCACCTTGGCCACAAAGGTCACGTGTCCGCCCAGTCGGGCCGCCGCCACGGCCTGGTTGGCTCCCTTCCCGCCGGGGTTCATGAAGAACTTCCCTCCGATGAGCGTCTCGCCCGGCAAGGGCAGGCGCTCCATGTTGACCACCATATCGGTGTTGCAACTTCCTATGACTACTATTTTCTTATTCATACGCATCATTATATTAATAAGGTTATACATCTTGAGGCAGGATACGCTGCCACCCTACGTAACAAAGGGGTGGGGGAATTGTTCAGGTATTCTTCCGCTATTCACCTTTCCCACTCCGTCTGTCCGACTTCTCCTGTTCTTCTGTTGGCGTTTACCTGTTCCTCCACCTCCTTTTAACTTAAAATGTATAGTGTAGTGCGGCACTACACTATACCGTAGTGCCGCATTACACCATAGTGCAATGCCGCACTACACTTTCACTCGGTTTCTATTCCTTTTCGCCTTTTTAGTTGTTTGTCTTCGCTTTTTCTTCGGTTTGTCAACGGACGGATTGCTAAAGTTTGGTGGATAGGGAGCAGAAAACCTCGCTCAAATTTGCTTTTCTCAAGAATCTTTCTTTCCTTTGCAGATGCAGATTCGCGGTGTAGCGATACCGGGCTGCCACTGACATGGTAAATATAATTATTAACATAGCATTTGCTATTTGTTCTATTCGCATTGAAACGTAGGAAATTTCAATAAGTGTTAGATGAATGAACAAGTCGTGAATGTCTGCGCTGTATAGGCGCGGGCGGACTTGTATCATCTACTGGCACTTCCTACGGCCACAATGCGAGCAAGTTAACCGCTCGCGTTTTTTTGTACCCGTAGGTTCTGAATGTAGAGGTAGCCGATGCTTCAAAAGAACAAATGGCATTATGGCTAAATCTTTAATCTACGAACTGCCCAAGATTGTAGATGAGGGCAGGCGCGAAGCCCAACGTATCCTTGAACGGTTGGGTAGCGGCACGCATATCGGGCTGCAAACGAATGAATTAGTCCTCCCGTCGAAGGATATTTCCGGCCTTTGGAAAGGAAAGACGGGTGAATTGGACACCACCGATGGGTGGATGAACCGCTTGGTGTATGGCGACAACCTCTTGGCGATGCAAGCCTTGCTTGCGGGCGACCCGGCCACGGGGCTTCCTTCGCTTCGCGGTAAAGTTGACCTTATTTATATTGACCCACCTTTTGATAGTAAGGCAGATTATCGGACGAAAATCAATTTGCCGGGAGTGGATATAGAGCAGAAGCCTACAGTTATTGAGCAATTTGCATACGCTGATACTTGGAAGGAAGGTAGTGTCTCATACTTAAAAATGATGTATCCAAGATTAGCATTGATGAGAGAGTTATTATCTAACAAAGGAACTCTGTATTTGCATATAGATTGGCATATTGGTCATTATGTCAAGATATTGTTAGATGAGATTTTTGGGAAAGAAAATTTTAGGAATGAAATTATTTGGAAATATACAGGTTCTTTACAGCCTAAATATGATTTTGCAAGAAAGCATGATGTTGTATTTAGATATAGTAAGTCTGATATAGTAACATTTTCTCCTGTGTATGTGCCATATTCACAAGGAACGATAAGCAGATTTGATCATGAAGATGAATTTGGTAGATACAAAATTACATACAGAGATGGAAAAGAATATAAAACTTACATGAAAGAAGGTAAACCAATAGAGGACGTATGGATTGATGATATATTAGACATTCCTATAGTGATGAAAAATGCACGGGAGAATGTTGACTATTCAACTCAAAAACCCGAAGCCCTCCTCGAACGCATTATCAAAGCCTCTTCCAACGAAGGTGACCTCGTCTGTGATTTCTTTGGAGGAAGTGGTACTACCGCCGCCGTAGCCGAACGATTGGGCAGACGTTGGATAACCACCGACATAGGCAAGCCGGCTACCCTTGTGATGCGTAAGCGGTTTATCGACCAAGAGGTGAAGCCTTTCCTCTATCAAGCTATCGGTGATTATCAGAAGGAGGTGTTCGGCTCGAACAAGCTCTACAAGCGTGTTGGCGACCTCAGCCAGATAGTGATGCAACTCTACGGAGCCATCCCCTTTACCGAAGAACAGCTGAACGACCGAAATTGGGGACAAGTGAAATCCTCGCGTACACTGGTGTTGGTGGATAGCCCCAACAAACTGACCGGCAAAGCCACCATCCGTCGGGCCGCTGAGGCCAAGAATGCCCTGTTGGGCGGAGGTTGGAGCAAAGTGGTGGTACTCGGGTGGAACTTCGCCTTCGATGTGAGCGAAGCCATCATGCAATACAAAGATGATGTGGATGTGCTCGTCATCCCGCCCGACCTGCTCGACAAACTCAGCAAGAAGGGATACGAGAAACTGGTTCGCGAAGGCTCCGTGCGCTTCAGCACCCTGCAATACCTGATGTGTCGTCCCATCAGGGTCTCTCCACTTTCGCATGAAGAGGAGAATCTGGTGGTTGAGTTGGAAAACTACGTTCTGCTCTCGCCCGACAATATACCTCTTGACGACAAGGATAAAGCCAAGTTGCAGGAAGTGATGGACAAAGACCCATTAGCGCTGATAGAGTATTGGAGTATCGACCCCGACTACGATGGAGTGACCTTCCGTAGCACGTGGCAAGACTATAGAGAGAACACCGAAAACGACAGAGACCCGCTACATTGCATCTACACCGCTGTCCTCCGTGTGCCCCGCAAGGCCGGACGTACGGTGTGCATCAAGGCAGTGGATGTGTTCGGTTTTGAGAGTATGGTAACGGAAACAATATAGAGCCATGAAAACAGACATATCCCTTGAATTGGCCCATCGGTTGAGCGCCGATGTGAATGCCGCCTTTGCCGACGGTTCGATGATGGAAGCCGTGACACCCGTCACCGCCGACCTGCTCCGCTATTGGTTTACCGAAGCCTACATGAACGAACGCCGTTTCAATTTCCATGACGGGCAACGGCAAAGCATTCTCAATGTCATCTATCTGCACGAGGTGCTGAAGGTAGAGAGTGTGAGCGAAATCTATGAAAAGGCAGCTCCTGACCTGATGGCGGAAGCTGACATGGAAGCTTTCTGTAAAGAGAAGTACAACATCCCGAAGTATGCCGTGAAGATGGCCACCGGCACGGGAAAGACATGGGTGATGCACGCTCTCCTGCTCTGGCAAATGTTGAATGCCCGCCACGAGGAGGAGAAGAGCGGACGATATACCAAGAATTTCCTCATCGTGGCACCGGGCTTGGTGGTGTATGACCGTTTGCTCGATGCCTACCTCGGTCGTCTGAAACCGGGGAGTAACGAACGCGACCCCAGTACCAATGATTTCTACCGTAACCAAGAACTGTTCATTCCTCCCCAATACCGCGACGAAGTGTTTGGCTTCATCCAAAACAATGTGGTGAGCAAGGAGGATGGCATCGGACGGAAAATAACGGGCGATGGTTTCATCGGCTTGACCAACTGGCATCTTTTCCTCGGTTATGAAGAGGAGCAGACGGAGGACGAACTGCCTGATGCTCCGCCCTCCATCATCGGTGACATCCTTCCGCTACGTCCGGGAGTCAGTGCGGGCAATGCGCTGGATGCGCTTGACCGCCAATACTTGCGTGGCAATGAGTTGGAGTACTTGGCCGAGATGACCGATTTGATGGTCATCAACGACGAGGCACACCACATCCATGAAAACATGGTGGCTGGCGAAGTGACGGAAGTGGAGTGGCAACGGGGATTGAACTATATTGCCCAATCGAAGGGCAAGCGCTTCTTTCAGATTGATTTTTCGGCTACACCCTACGACACCAGTGGAAGCGGAAAGAAAAAGACGAAGCACTACTTCCCGCACATCGTGGTAGATTTTGACCTGACCACGGCTATGAAGCAGGGATTGGTGAAGACACTGCTATTGGACAAACGGCAGGAACTGACGGAGTTGGAAGGACTGGATTACAAGGCCGTCCGCGACGAACGCAACAAGGTGGTGGGCTTGAGCGAGGGGCAACGCTTGATGCTACGTGCAGGCTTGGCGAAACTCCGCATTCTGGAAGAGGGGTTTGTGAAGATTGATGCTGCGAAATACCCTAAGATGCTGGTGATGTGTGAAGACACATCGGTCACCCCCTTTGTAGAAAAGTTCCTGATGGAAGAGGGACTGATGCCTGACGATGTGCTCCGCATAGACAGTACCGCGAAGGGTGAACTGAAGGATGCCGAGTGGATGCGGGTGAAGGAACGGTTGTTCAATGTTGATAACTATGCTTCGCCCAAAGTCATCGTGTCGGTACTGATGCTTCGCGAAGGTTTCGACGTGAATAACATTTGCGTAATTGTTCCCTTGCGTTCGTCGCAGGCCAGCATCCTTCTTGAGCAGACGGTAGGTCGTGGCCTCCGCCTGATGTGGCGCGAACCTGAATATCAGGAGGAGAAGATGGAGAACCGTCGTAACGTGCTTATCAAGAAACAACAACCCAAATCGTACATCGACATGCTCTCCATTGTGGAGCATCCGGCTTTCGACCAATTTTACAAAGAGCTGATGGCGGAGGGCTTGGCCGGTACGGACGAAGGCGAACTGAGCGGTGGAGGTGTCGTGACCGGAGATCTGATAAAAGTGGGATTGAAGGAAAACTATGCGGATTACGACATGTTTTGGCCGATGGTCATCCGCGATGCGGAGGAAGAGATTACTCCTTCACAAATAGACCTCCGCACGTTGCAACCTTTCACGGCTTTCAGCCTTGACCACTTGCGTACATACTTGGCTATCGGTGGCGAAACTTTTGTGTCGCAAGCTGTCATCACGGAAACTACCTTTGGCAGGTATCAGGTAAAGGCTGACCTCTTTACGGCAACGAGCTACAATGAATACCTGATGAAATTGCTCCGCACCATCACTACGCGTATGGATAGAGTGGGAGCACGTGCCACCCGCGAATTGCCTACTTTGCAGATTAACCAACGGGAGATTATTCGCATTATGGACATTTACATCCGCACCCGTTTGTTTGGTACGGTGTTCAATCCGTTTGAGGGCAACGATTGGAAAATCCTGCTATCGAAGAATGCCATTGTCACCCAACATATTATTAAGGAGATGAGCCTTGCCATTCATCGGATGCAAGAGAGTGTGATGACCAGTGAGGCGGTGGTGGAAAAACTTTGGTTTTCAGCCGTGGCAACCCTCCGCATCCGCGAAAGCTACTCGATGGAGTTGGAAAAGGTGATTTACGAACGGGTGGGCTATCCGTCGAACAAAGGCGGATTTGAGAAGGCTTTCTCAGAATTCCTCGACAGGAATGCAAGCGTAGAGCGTTTCCTGAAAATCAATGAAAACCAGCATCGGTTTGCTTCACTATTCTATATCCGTGAAGACGGATTGTTGGCATCGTATCATCCGGACTTTATGGTGTGTACGGATAACAAAGTCTATATCATCGAAACGAAAGGGGATGACAAGGTACTTGACAAGAATGTGCAACGCAAGAAACTTGCAACCGTGGAGTGGTGCAAGAAAATCAATCAGTTGGACGAGGATCACCGCATGAATCGTACGTGGGAATACGTGCTTCTGAGCGAAACATCCTTCTATGCCTTAGCCAGAAGTGGAGCTGCCCTCGAAGAGATTTGTGCTCTGAACAAGGTTTCCATGTCAGAGAGTAGTGGCAGGTTGTTTGAGGAGTGAGATAAAAAGAAGAAAGTGGGGATAACCGCGAGGGTTATGCTCCACTTTTATTTTTGACTTATCTTCGGATTAATTGCCGGTAATCAGTGATTCCACTTTACAAATGAAATCGCGTGAAAGATTTACTATTTCATGGACATCTTTTTCTGTAATGTCATAAGCACAATTGTAATCGGCTTTCTGACGAAGTTGCATCATACGGGCAAGAAAACTTCCATAAGTCTTTCCTACAAGTTCAGGTTTTACAAAGTGCAAACTAAATTGAGAAACCACTCCCTCGTGCTTGTGAGTTATACAAGATTGATTCCGTCGCGCAAAACATTAGCGTAGAAAGGGGTAATCCGATAAGACTCCCATTCTTTCTTGGTGTACATGATGGGATTGATTTCTTCTCCCAAGTCGCAACCTAACAGGACAAACGGATAGCTTACGTTGTCATAGTCTGACTGCTCAAGTTGTTCCTTGTCCAATAAGATGAGAATATCCCAATCTGAACCTGCCCGTGCTTCTCCACGGGCACGAGAACCGTAAAGTATAGCTTGACTACCTTTGGGAATAGCTTTTATCGCTACGTCTTTTATCCTTAGAAGTTCATCATTCATATTCTTCATTTTTTGCAAAGATACAAATATTGCACAAAAAAATGTGCATAATTCGGGAAAAGTGCACAAAAAAATGTGCAAATTGCTTGTTCGGGAGATATGGATGCCCTTTTCTGCTGATTTCCTTCTCTTTTCTGTAACTTGACCAACAAATCCACTCCATCTTTTGCTCTTTCGGTGGAAAAGGTGTATTTTTGCACTCCAATGATTGACCAAGCTACCATAGACCGGATATTGGACGCGGCGCAGATTGTGGACGTGGTGTCGGAGTTCGTCACGCTGAAGAGGGCGGGGGTGAACTATAAGGGACTGTGCCCGTTCCACAACGAGAAGACACCGTCGTTTGTGGTGTCGCCCTCAAAGGGACTGTGCAAGTGCTTCTCCTGCGGAAAGGGAGGAAACGTGGTGCATTTCATCATGGAGCACGAGCAGCTGAACTACTACGAGGCACTGAAGTGGCTGGCCAACAAGTATCACATCGAAATAAAAGAGCGCGAACTGAGCAACGAGGAGAAGCAGGCGCAGAACGATCGCGAGAGTATGTTTGTGGTGAACGACTTTGCCAACAACTACTTTCAGAATCTCCTCCACAATCATGTGGACGGGCAGAGCATCGGACTGGCTTACTTCCGCCAGCGTGGTTTCCGCGACGACATTATCCGCAAGTTCCAGTTGGGCTACAGCTTGACCGAGCGCGATGCCTTGGCCAAGGAGGCTAAGCGAAAGGGTTTCAAGGAGGAGTTCTTGGAAAAGACCGGCCTTTGCTACCGGCGCGACAACGACGGACAGTTGCGCGACCGCTTTTGGGGGCGTGTGATGTTCCCTGTGCATACGCTCAGTGGCAAGGTCATCGCCTTTGGTGGCCGTGTGTTGAAGACCGACGGCAAGGTGGCGAAGTACGTCAATTCCCCCGAATCGGACATCTATCACAAGAGCAACGAACTCTATGGCATCTATTTTGCCAAGCAGGCCATCGTCAGGGACGACCGTTGCTTCTTGGTGGAGGGTTACACCGACGTCATCAGCATGCACCAGGCGGGCATCGAGAACGTGGTGGCCTCGTCGGGCACTTCGCTCACTTCCGGGCAAATCCGTCTGATTCATCGTTTTACAAACAATATCACCGTGCTTTATGATGGCGATGGGGCTGGCATCAAGGCCTCCATCCGAGGCATCGACATGTTGTTGGAGGAGGGCATGAACATCAAGGTGGTCCTTCTGCCCGACGGTGAAGACCCCGACAGCTTTGCACGCAAGCACAACGCCACCGACTACAAGGCTTACATCAATGCGCACGAAGTCGACTTCATCCGCTTCAAGACCAACCTGTTGCTCGAAGAGGTGGGCAACGACCCCATCAAGCGGGCCACGCTCATCGGCGACATTGTGCACAGCATCTCCGTCATTCCCGAAAACATCGTGCGCTCGGTCTATATCCACGAATGCAGCCAACTGCTTCAGGTGGAGGAAAAACTGCTGGTGCAGGAGGTGAACAAGCTGATGACGCGCACCAAGGAGGAGAAGCAGGCCGCTGCCGAGAAACAGCGTCAGCGCGAGGCCGCCAAGGCAGAACGTATGCAACAATCGAATCTTCCCGCATCCGATGGCGAAATCCCCGTGGAGCTGTTGGGAAGTCCGGAGCCTCCTCCCATGGAGGGATTGGATGTTCCTCCTCCCCCGATGGAAGAGGGTGGGAGTGAGGGAGCGTATGTGCCACCTCCTTCCGCACCATTCCCATCTGAAGGTGGTGAAGGGAGCTCAAATGACAGGGTAGGACATTCTACTCCCCTCCCTTGGGAGGGACAGGGGGAGGGCTTGTTCAAGCAAAAGAAATCTTATCACGACAAGGAGGTGTTGCTGATGCAGCAGGTGGTGCGCTATGGCGAGCGGGTGATGTATGCCATGGAGGACGAGAGCGGGGCATCCCGTGAGGTGACAGTGGCCGAGCATGTGGCATCCGACTTGGCTGTGGACAGTCTGGAGTTGCAAGACCCCATGCACCGTCGTATGCTCGACGAGGTGATGCAGCGCATCCACAACACGGGTTTTGTGGCTTCGCGCTACTTCTTTTCCCATCCCGACCCGCAGGTGGCCCGCTTGGCTGCCGACCTCAGCAGCGACCGCTATCAGCTCAGCAAGTATCACTCCCGCTCGCAGAAGGTGGTGACTGACGACGAACGTCTCTGTGAACTGGTCCCCCACCTGCTTACCGACCTCAAATTGGCCATCGTGGAGGACGAGCTGAAGCAGGTGCTGACCGCCCTTCAGGACCGTTCCGTCATGTCCGACGCCGCCCGCTACATGGAGGTGATGAAGCGCTATAAGGACCTTTCCGAAGTACAACGCGCCATTGCCAAACGTGCCGGTGACCGCGTGGTATTGTCATAAAACTGCTAAATTTGCACTCGCTGAGTGCAAATTTTCTTCATTTTTGCACTTTGTGAGTGCAAATTTCAAAGAATCCAAGAACCACCATCACGGTGACTCTTGGATTCTGCGCGCAATAGTATCAACTTAATGTACTCAAAAAAGTATTTTACTCTTTCCAATCCCCCTCTTCCAGTTCAAGTCTGCTTAAGTAATACACCGCTACATGACTGATTTGGGACGATGGAACCTCACTTGATTTGTTCCAAGTCAACCATCATCAGGTTGAGTCGTTTCCCATTGGTGAAATGTCCCGATTGGAACAGGAGATAACGGCCGCAAGGGCTGAAATGAGGATGTGCATGATCTGGTTTCATGCGACAATCAGTAGCAATCAGGGTGCGTTCACCTGTGGCAACATTGATGAGATAAACATTGCCTGCAAAGGTGTCTCCCGCAGCATATTTCCCATCCCGGGTAGAATTGCAATGCCAAAATCCACGACCGCCCAACATAGGTTTCCCATTAAGATCCGAGCCTTCAAGCTCAACATTGCCTAAGCACTCAACATCATTGTTGCGAAGATTAAGGCGCATGATGCCTGTTGCTTGCTTGCGAAGGCGGTCCTGAAAACCAAGGATGTTGAAATAGACATAATCCTTGGTCTGGAATGTCTCGTGTGTCACCCAGTCAAGCGGAGTCTCCTTGTAGATAGGGCGGAAGTCAGATCCGTCGGCCCGCACGTACCAGATGCGTTGATGGGTATCACCACCAGTCTCGTTGCAGAAGAGAATCTCGTCGTTTATGAAGCGGCTGGCTTGTATGTGTCCCACCTTGAAGAGGGTGTTCACTACGATGGAGACTTCTCCCGTGCGGAGATTGATTTTGCGTACACCTCCCAATGAAGGTTTTATCTTGATGGGTTGGTTGCCGGCAGGCGTGAAAGCTTGTTCCATCATTTGGCGCTTCTCCTCTTCCGTACCTTTGCGCTCTACAACGATGTAGGCAAAATCGTCGTCACAACTGATGCACCACCCGCCTGGCCGACCCAGAATGGAGTCATTCATGGGCATGGAGGCAAGGAGGTGCTCATACTTGTCGTGTGACTTCACCTTACCGGCCAATGCATCTTGCCACAATTCGTCGATGTTCATGCGATAGAGGTTCCAAGTCTGTTCTCCCGTGGCTTTCTTGCGCTTGTTCAAAACGTCCACACGGCGGTTGATAAAGATGTCATTGCTCCGATTGGCCATGAACACACTGCCATGGTCGCCATCGGTAATCTGCAAGATGCGTCCGGTGGCCACCTCCATCAGGAAGAACTGGCCTTGCCGTTTGTCACCTCCGGCACGCACACTGGAGCGAAAGAGCAGAAATCGCTGGTCGGCCGACCACATGGGGTCTGTCTGATAGATATACGAGTCATGTGAAACTGTGTCAGTCAGCACTTTGATTTCGATGCCAGTGACAGCATCTTTATAAGTGGTCCACTCCGTAGGATAGATAGTTCCCAACGGATTGGGTTTGCTCTCGTTTTTCTTGGCAGAGGCGGTTCCCAAGAACAGTATGGCGATTAATGATAGGATTGTGCGCATAATCATCTTATTGTTTCACATAAATCAATTCCAATTTGGTGTAGTTGCGTTCTCCATCGGCATGTTCCATCAGGCCGAGGGGGGCGGTCAGGGGTTTTCCGTCGCGCTCGGGGTCGTAGGTCACGCCGGTCACGGGGGAGGGGATGGTAGCCGCTTCGCGCAGGTATTCGTCGCAATAGTTCAGACTGCCAAACTCGGGCCACTCGTGGATGAGCAGGTCCATGCCCACCACATCACAAGCCAAGGGGTCTTGCGAGGCGATGATGCTGCAACACCACTCGTTGTTGAACGGTGCTTTCTTCCATTTGGGGGCAGGTGCTCCGTTCACGTGGCGGCTGCCATAGGTGCCGTCGATGAGGAAGAGCAGACATTTCTGTCCCAAATCCTTATGCCCGATCCAGTCCACCATCGTCTTGTAGCTGGGTTTGCCGCGACGTTTGTCGGGACTGATGCCGTTGTGGGCATTCTTGCGCCACAGCAGGTTGATGTCGGTGGCACCGTACCAGTTCTTGGCCGTCAGGGTCACACCCGGTCCGTTGTGGGTCTTCAGGAGGGCACTGTTTATCAGGTAGTCGGCATCCACGATGCACTTGGCCAGGCCGCGTGCCATCTTGCCATTATCCACCGAGTACTTGATCTGCTCGGGATAGTATTCACACTTGATGCGGCCGTCGCCTCCAAGGTTGTCGATGAAAACCACGTTGGGAAACTCGCGATGAATCTTGTTGTAGATGCTGTCGGTGATGGCGCGGCTCGGTTCGCACACGATGATGTCCTCTTCGGCCACCTTGGCATCGTTCACCAGGCTGCGCACCAAGGCCAGTGTGACAAACGGCGACGAGTTCAGCTCAATGGTGTCGCGGTGGGTGATGGCGTTGTTCATGTTGAGCTTGATGGCAATCTTCTCACCCCTCTTGTACCCCTTGTTGCCTTTGCCATGTGTCTTGTTGAAGTGCTTGAACAGGGCTTTCCAAGCCTTACCTTCCTTCTTCTCTCCAGCCAGTTTGGTGATGGCAGTGCGAATCATTTCGTCAGCCTTCTGTTGGTCATTCCAGCGGTCCTCTACCCACAGGCCGGTCTCGCCATCCCATGTGGCCACACCGGGGCTGTGTACCCATGCCACCCGACCGGGGTGGATGCCTTTGCCCTCGCCAAGCGGTTCGTTGGGCTGTACGAAAAGTTTCGGACGGCGTTCCGGAGCACTGAGGTTGCTCACCTCTTTTTCAGTCAGCGCCTTGTCATACATGCGCACACTGTTGATGTGTGTGCCCTTCAGGTACGAGTCGCCCTTGAAAGGGGCACGCCCCATCCAGTTGTAGGTGGGAGCACCGGCAGGGAAGGTGGTACTCATGGCGAACATGCTGTCATTCTTAGCCACCAGCTTGCCGTTGAGATAGAGGCGACCGACCATTTCGTCCTGTGTATAGACCACGTGCTGCCACTCTCCTTTTTCCGAGGGCTTTCCGATGTCCATCAGGGTCTCGTTCTTCCATCCGCCCACGGAGTTCTCGGCACGCTGTACATTCAGCTTGTAGGCATGATAGCGTCCTTCGGTCTGGGTGTTGAGTTCCATGGTGGAGAAGGCCCACAGGAAATAGCCTTGTCCCTTGAGCGAAGCTTCGCTATCCACCTTGTAACGCACGGCGATGGTGAACTGGCGGAGCTGTTGCAAGCGCTTGCCAATGGCTTCACCCATGTCAATGTAGCCGTTTTCATTGCCTAAGTACACTGCATTCTTCTCCAGTGTGGCGCTTCCCTTCAGGGTTCCGTCGAAATGCGAAGCACTCTTGTCGCGCACCACCGTTCCTTGGTCTCCCTTGAAGTCGTAGTGCAGAATCAGGTTCTCTTGAGCCATTGCCCCCAATGAGAAGAGGGTCATTAGTGAAATAGCAAGAAGACCTACCCCCTTGCCCCTCCCTGTATGGAGGGGAGCAGATAGTCTGTGTGCTACATTATTAAATCGCTTTTGCCATTTTTTGTTTAATATGCTATTCATGTCAATAAATATTTGATAGTTTATATTCTATTCACTCCCCTCCATACAGGGAGGGGCAGGGGGAGGGTCCTTTCTATTCCTTTGTAAAGTCAAACACCAGCCGGATGTGGAAACCCTCGTCGCCCGCCTTGATGCGGATGTTGTCGGGCTGGCTTTGGGGACCGAGCTGTTCCAATGGTTTGTAGCTTTGAATGGGTGGGATAGAGAGCAGGAAGGAGATGTCACCATCGGGGAAACGCACCATGCTGCGCTCCTGCTTGCGGGGCTGTATGTCCAACAACCCACCCATCTCGCCGGGAGTCTGGTCAACGGGTTCTTCGGGAGTGAACAGACGGAGGTAAAGCCCCTCGTTCAGTGTGCTGACACGCCAAGAAGTGCCATCCTTCTCCTGCATCTTCATCTGGCGGAAGTCGCTGCGATACCCCTTGAACTCGGGATAGATGGGAGGCTGAGGACTGTTGTAGTTGCCCGTCACCGTGTTGTTGTAGGCCAGCGACCACAGACCGAACTGTTGGCCCTTCAACCGGTTGCGCCACACGCGGTAAGGACCACGCCCCACCCAATGCACACTGTCCACCCGATGTTCGGGATAAGTGAAGGTGAGCCCCACCGTCCACTTGCTCTCCTCGGTAAGGAAGTCGCGCAGGCCATGTCCGCGTTCGTCGTTCAGCACCACGGCATCCATGTGCAACAGTCCGTCGGGCGTCTGACGCCACTGGATGCTATCGATGCCACCTTTGTACCAGAAGGTGTTCACCACCGTTCCGTCATCCTCCGTATATTGTTTGTGCTTGGTCACTTCAGCCTTCATCCCCACGGGGAAGGGACCAACAAGACTGCCGATGGAGAAAGTTCCGTCCGGGTTGAATGTTGCAACAGCCATCGGATTTTTCGTTCTTCGTTCTTCACTCTTCACTCCCTCTTCCGCCCGTTGGATAGGTGCAGTCCAGTTGCACACCTCCTCACCTTTATTATTATAGGCGACCAGTTCCAGTACCTCTCCCTTGTGGAAGTCATCGGGCAGGTCGAAGCGGGCATAGCCGCTCTCGCCGGGAGCAAGGGCGGGCAATGTCACGCTACCTTCCGTTGAGGCCTCACCCAGAAGGTCCGTTATGCGGAACCTCATGCTGCACTCCGCAAGGTTGGTGAAGAGGTGGCGGTTCGACACAAGCACACGTCCGTTGAACGAGGGGGTGATGTGCAGGCGGTCGATGTAGATGGGGCTCCACACCTCGCGGATGGTGTAGAAACTGGCCTCGGGCTGGCGGTAGGGGTCCATGCAACCGTCGGGGCCGTGTCCGCCATCGCTGTCGAGGATGCAATCTTTTATATCAAATCCTTTCTGACCGAAAACCTTTCCGCTGGATTTTCCCGTAGGCAGGTCGGTGCGGCGCACGGCTTCATCCACGTAGGCCCAGATGAATCCTCCGGCAAACAGGGGCGAGCGGGTCCAGTGGCTCCACATGTCCTCCAGGGCAGCACCCTGTCCTTTGTCGTACTTGCCGTGCAGGAACTCGGTGGGCATGAATATCTTCTGTCCGTTGTGCAGGCGGTAGGTGCCCGTCTGATAGGCGGGATAGTGGTGGGTGTCGATGTCGCCGAAGTCGCTCCACGGATGCACCACATGGCGTTTCTGGATATCCAGTTTCCCGAAGAGAGTGTCTACCGTGCGGTTCCATCCCCCCTCGTTGCCGTTGCTCCAGATGAACACACAGGGGTAGTTCACGTCGCGGCGCACCATCTCGTGCACCATGCGCACGGCGGTGGTGTCGTCATAGCGGGTCTGCCATCCGGCCAGTTCGTCAAAATAGAGCAGTCCGATGGAGTCACACACCTCCAGGAAATGGCGGTCGCTGGGGTAGTGGCAGCGCACGGCGTTCATGTTCATCTGCTTCAGCAACCGGGCATCCTGCAGGCTCATGGCAGGGCTGAGCGCACGTCCCGTCTCGGGGTGGAAACAGTGGCGGTTTGTTCCCTTCACCACCAGCTTCGTCCCGTTCAGGTAGATGCCATCGTGGGGACGCACCTCTATCGTGCGGAAACCTATCTTCTGCGTCACGCTGTGTCCCCCCTCACCCAAGGTGAAAGTGGCAGTGTAAAGGTTCGGATGCTCGGGGTCCCATGTGCGGGGATTGGGATAAACCCAACATCCCTTTTCTCTGTTATAAGGTACAGCTTCCCCATTGATGGAGAGGTTCACTTCAGGGGTGCCTTCTCCACTCCTCCACTTCTTTGAAGAGGACACCTCCACCTCAGTATATATCTCTCCATTGGCTCGTGCATCGATGCTCACATGACTGATATGGTTCTTGGGTAATACCTCCATATATACGGGGCGGTAGATGCCGCCGAAGAGCCACCAGTCGGCACGTCGTTCGGCGGAGTTCACACTCTTGTTGGCCGACTCCTTGCTGACCATCACCTCCAGTGTCTGTCTCTTCCCCGGTTTGATGAAGGGGGTGACGTCGTAGGAAAACTCCGTGAATCCGCCTTGGTGCACAGGGCCTACCTGCCGGCCGTCTATCCATACGCGGGTGTCGGTCATCGCCCCTTCGAACACCAGTTTGTACACCTCCCCCTCGGGCATCTTGAAGGTGGTGCGGTAGCGTCCCACCTCGGTGCTCGGTTCCAACCCCTTGGTCTTGTAGAAGCGGCCGTAGGTGTATTCGCCAAAGCCCTGCAGCTCCCAGCAGCTGGGCACCTCTATCTTGCTCCATTTTCCGCTCCGTTGTCCGGCAGAGCAATGGAAGTCCCACGTGCGGGTGTGTTCGGCATCTGTGCCACTCAAGTAAATTCGTCGGGTGCGGACATTCCCGTCCTGTGCGGTCACGCCCAAGGCGCATAACATGGTCAGTAAGGTAATCAAGTAGTTTTTCATCGGCATGAATGTCTTATGTTTTATTTAAGTGATTGCAAAAGTATGCAATTTTATCAAATTAACCAAATTCTGGTCATGGAATCAGCCTGTATGGGCAGCTGACGCCCCAACCTTATTAAAAAAACTATAATCTTCGTCGGGAAATTAGGGAGTGAACAAAGAAAATGCTATCTTCGCGGCTCATAACAGTTTATTAACCCAATTAAAAGATTAAAAAGGATTATGGAAAAGAATACTCCCAATCAGAACGGACAGTTGCAAATCGAGTTGAAGGAAGAGGTGGCACAGGGCACCTATGCCAACCTGGCCATCATCAGCCACTCCACCTCAGAGTTTATCCTCGACTTTGTGCGTGTGATGCCCGGTCTTCCCAAGGCCAATGTGCAGTCGCGCATCGTGCTCACTCCCGAACATGCCAAACGCCTCCTCTTTGCCCTTCAGGACAATGTGAAGAAGTACGAGGCCAACTGGGGCACCATCCGTATGCCCGAGCAGGTGCAGAACAACAAGACCTACGTCCCCAACCTCTCGGACTTCAAGGGTGAGGCGTGATAAGTCGTGGAGAGCTGTCGTTAATGGCTCACTGAACGCGCGCTAATGGCCCACTGAACACGCGGGACGCGCGGATGTTCACGGATTCTTTTATGGTTTTTGGGCGGTCTCTTTTCATCCTGAGCGAAGTCGAAGGAACTGTGAACGTCAGCGAAACAATTATCCGTGTCCATCTGTGTGCTCCGCGTGTTCCATAATCAACAAATAGACTTTGCGCCTCGTGAAGCCTGTGAATGGTCGTAAATGGGTTTGCCTCGCACTACTGCTTGCGGATAATATTTCCCGCTGATTTTCTTGTAAACAGGTTTGTAAAAAGCCATAGTTCTAAAAATTAAAAATTAAAGAATTAAAAATTAAAATTTAAGAGAGTGCCACATGGTCACTTGTAGCTTGTAGCTCGCAACTCGTCACTCCTTTTGGACTTCCATAGTCCACGCCTGCAGGCCCATAGTCAAGCGATGGATTTCCATAGTCCATGTCCTCCGTATCGGAAAGACAATGCAAAGGTACGACACGTGGGAGGGCATTTTGCACAACACCGCACAAGGTCATCCGACGCTGCACGACCTTGCGCAATTTTGCACAAGTCGGTCTCGAAAATCCTTGGCGTCAGCAGAAACATCACTACCTTTGTAAACAGAAACAGATACATAATCAGTACCCTCTCCTTCGGGGAGGGTTAGGGAGGGGTGTTCTCTTCTTCTCTCCTTTTTTCTTCTCTTTTCTTTTCTACGTGCGCGTGTGCGAGGGAATTAAGGCTATCTTCTTTACTATCAGTAGTTTCCTGCTTTTCTTCGGCATTTGAATCTGTGCACAAAGTGGGCACTTCCGTGCCACATTCGTGCACGTTTCTGTCGTTTTCGGGGACGAAAGTGCCACTTCGCTGCACACTTTTATGTTTAAACCAGTTCATAATCTTATTTATAAATTACAATTTCTTTCTTTTATTATCCCCTCTCTTTTGGGGAGGGTTAGGGAGAGGAGGCTCCACCTGCAAAGGTCGGAATACTTTCAAAAATGGTGTTCCCAAAATCCCGCACTTTGGGGAACATTGTTAAAAAGATTAACTTATATAACAGAATATTAACTAAAAACAGGTAGAAAAATGAAAGAAACGGTTTTTCAAAGTCCCCAATTGGGGCTAGTCATCAGTGAAATTATCGAACGCGAACACTTGGTCTGCTATCTGCATGAAGAGGCACACATGGGGCACACCACCATTGCCAAATTAAAAAGGGGGAACTGACGATGCACACAATGGTGCGTTTCCTGGCCGCATTACGTCAGCGTACCGACCAGGAAACGTTGGAAGAGTTTGTCATTCACGCTCTGCGCAGTCTGCTTGACAAGGGGGATGGCGAACTGAGGAGGATGCAAGAGGGGTGCCCCCTCCAACTCGAGGAAGGAGTGTCACAATTACTTTTTTAGATGACGCGGATTTATCTTGATTATTCTATCCGTTCATCCTCGTTCGCAAGCGAAGGGGCGCAGGATAGCGAGGAGGGAATGAAGGGGAAATCGATGTATCGTGAATCGGAATTTACTGCAAATTTGCAGTAAATTCCGAATGTACTAAAAAACATTCATCTTTTTTAGTAAATTGGGAGGATATTTTGTTTTTTCGTCACAAGATGGCGGCATTCCTGCGCAACGAGGTGGGGGTGTGCCAATCTGTAGTAGAGAAGATTAAAAAAGGGGGAACAGACGATGCACACAATGGTGCGTTTCCTGGCCGCATTACGTCAGCGTACCGACCAGGAAACGTTGGAAGAGTTTGTCATTCACGCGCTGCGCTGTCTGCTTGAGGGGGAGGACAGCGAACTTCGGAAGATGTTGGAAGGGAAGTCGTTATTGGCTGCTTCTCTCATTCCATTTATTAAAGATGAGGTTCCACAATTTATTTCGTCCAGTGATGATGTGGACTGTAGTTTTGCTGTTACCGTTGAAAAGGGTATTTAAGGATAAGGTGTCTGTTGTTGTTGGGGTGAGGGAATAAACTTGGTTTATTGTCTCTGCTTCCATGTTGATAATGCGGAAGTGGAATACGTCACCCTCATAGGTGTGTACCCGCAGTGTATCACCCACTGAGTAAGATTTGTATGCGGAGTGAGGAATGTATGCCCTGCATACTCCTGTTTCCTCCTTATGCACATCGATTGCAACCTTGTTGTTGATATGGATGACGTGCAGCATATAGATGATGGCCACTAACATGATCATCAGTACGGCTGATATGCCGTAGTGCAATAGAAAACGATAGATTTGTTTCTTCATACTCATTCGCCCCCCAATTCCAATTGGTTCTTTACCAGATCGTAGTAATACCCCCGATTTCTGACTAATTCCACGTGTCGTCCACTTTCTACCACCTTGCCATGTCGCAATACGATGATGTTATCTGCATTTCTCACCGTAGATAAGCGGTGTGCTATCACTAATAAGGTTCGTCCTCGGAACTCCTTGTCGATGTTCTCCGTTATCTTTCGTTCGTTCTCCGCGTCCAATGAGCTGGTTGCTTCGTCCAACATCATGTACAGTGGTTTCTTATAGATGGCTCGTGCTATCATAATGCGTTGCTTCTCGCCGCCACTTACTCCGTTTCCGTCAGCACCGATTTTGGTATATATGCCTAAAGGGAGGTCGGCCATATAGTCGTTCAGACAGGCCATCTCCAAAGCCCGTACCAACCTTTTGCTGTTGTATTCTTCTCCCAATATGATATTCTGTTTGATGGTGTCGGAGAAGACAAAATTCTCTTGCATCACGATGCCTGTCCGTTTTCGTATGGATTCAGCTTTGTAACTTTCCAAATTATGTCCCCCCAATAAGATACGTCCTTCTGTAGGAGCATAGAATTTCAGCAACAGTTTCATCAACGTGGTCTTTCCGCTACCGCTTTCACCCACAATGGCCGTCATTTTCCCCGCAGGAATGGTCAGGCTCACATCATCCAAGGCTGCTTTCCCTATACTACCCGTGTAACGGAATGTCACATGGTCAACCACGATGTCTTCCGGTTCGTCAGCAGGAACGTCTGCCAACATTTCACTGTCTTCGTCCTTGCACAAATAGACCTCTTCCGAACGCTCCAAGCTGATTTTGGCATCTTGAAACTCTTGCAGGAAACTGATTAGCTGGGAGAGTGGGCCGTTTATCTGTCCGATGATGTTGGAAATACTCATCATCATACCCAAGGTCAAGTCACCCTGCACCACTTCGGATGCTATCCAGAAGGTCACCAGAATGTTTCTTATCTGTCCGATCAGTGTATAGCCTGTGTTCTGAATCTGTCCCAATCGTAAGGATTTTTGGCTCATCCGATACTGATTTTCCTGCATTTCGTGCCATTCCTTGATTTTATAGTCGCTATAGGTGTTCAGTTTGATGTCTACGATGCCACTCAGCATTTCGTAGAGTTTGGTCTGATTATTACTCGAAATTTTGAAACTTTCATAATCCAATGACTTACGTTTTTCCCAGAAATAGTTCATCCAAAGCGTACTGATGCCGGTCAATAACAGGTAAGCCATCAGAATGAACATGCTGTAATAACCGATGACCACCAACAGGAAGAGACCTGTCACGAAGGAAAACAGAGTCTGCATTGTAGCTTGTGTCGTAAAGTTCTGTAGTCGGCTGTGGTCACCTATCCGTTGATGGTAGTCACCTACGCTTTTTGTTTCAAAGAAAGTCATAGGCAGCTTCAACAGTTTGCTCAGATAGTCGTTGAGGATGTTGATGTTGATGCGTGTGGTCATGTACAGGGTGACCCAACTGCTGATAAGCCCCATGGAGAACGACCCGAGGAAAAGGAAAATTTGGGCAAACAGGATGGATGTGATGATACTCATGTCTCGTTGTCCGATACCGTCATCCACCATGGCTTGAGTCAAGAAGGGTGTGACCAACGAAAGCAGAATACCGCTCAACAATCCGAAAGACAGCTGTATCATTTCGTGCTTGAATGGCCAGATGTATTTCTGGGCGAAGCGTATCAGACTGTGTTTTTCCTTGACGGGAGCCTTTGCATAAAACTCTTCTGTCGGTTCGATGGCTATGGCAATACCCTTGTCTCCGTTGAGCCAGTACCGTTTCAGTTCCTCTTCCGAAAATGTATGCTTCCCGTAGGCTGGATTGGCTATACTGTACCGCCATTCCTTCCGCCATTTACTCCATTGGACATCATAGAGTACCACAAAATGGTTTTGCTCCCAATGCAGGATTGCCGGTAAGGGGCATTTGTCGTGCAACTGTTCCAATGACATCTTGAACGAAGCCGACTCCATGCCTATCTGTGTCAGCGCATCACGTATGCCCGCCACGCTCACCCCCTCACGGCTCAAATGCGAAAGGGTGCGCAGATAGGAAAGCGGATAGTCCTTGCCGTGGTGGAGTGCCACCATACGTACACAGGCAGGGCCACAGTCCATTTGGTCGAATTGACGGCAATGTGAAAAGCGTTTAAAGAACATTATTCTGTGCTTTGCCTGCTACTTGAAAAACCAATAAACCTTCCTTGTTCTCTTTTTTGCGAGAATGGTCACGCATCACTTTGGTTGCCAATTTATCCAATACGAATCCGTGCTGCTCCATTTTCTTTAGCAAGGTCTCTTCGGGGATAGCATTGACAATTCTCTCATCATGTTTCTTGTATGATGCCCAATTCATTATTAAATAACGTCCTGTGCATGCAGCCAAATTATTCAGAACACGCTCTTCATGTTGGGGAGGAATATATTCGCCCACATTCAGAAATAACACTAAGTCATACGGTTCGCTTACATTTAGTTCTTCTGTCACATCTGCTTCTTCACAAGGGTAGCGGGTGTCTTTGGGCATAATCAGTGATGACAGTTCACTGGTATGCGGATTTCCATCGTACCCAATGGCAGGAATCTTTTCTATTTGTAAATCTGACACGTAATATCCGGGACCACATCCCAAATCCAAAACGGAATCTATCTCCAATGTACGACATAGGAAAAGAAGTCCTAGGGTAAGCCCATAGTCGTAGTCATAATCATTGAATGAACAAGAGAGCCAACATCCTGTAGAAGATGTTCCTTTAGAAGGCTCCTTCAACATGTATTTGTCAATAGCATTCACCAATGAAGAACAAGAAGGGTGTTCAAATTTCCTTGCAAAAAACGTTCTGCCATATTTTAGAATTTTGTCTAAATACTCTAATGTTAAATCCATTGGAGAACAATCTTTCCCTGGGTTATTCCACAAAATACAGCGAAAATTTTCGTTGTTGTTAATGTCTTTGGCATACGCAGAATTCATCAATACGGAAGCGATATAGACCTCTTCAGGATAAAACGTGTATTTTAATCTTTTGTAAAAAGATGGATGTTCATGGGTATAATCCCGTAAATATTCCGCGCAACGTCTACAGATAGAGAACCAAGCAGACCCTCCATATAACCGTTCTATTTGGTCTGGAATTCGTCGTTTGAAATTTAATTTCCTCTGCCAGTCAATGAATTTGAGTACCTTATTTTTCCCTTCTTTAGGCTTGGCATTAATCCAATCTGTAAGTACATAATACTGCATACGAAAATAGGTGCCATTGTCAAACTGAGTATGTGGCAATTGACTACAACTTAAAAAACCAGCTTTTTCTGTTTCATGGAAATAGTGCAAGAATTCATTCAACGGTTTTAGCGGATAGTCCTGTCCACTAAGTAAATGAAAATAATCTCCATTGCTATGTTTTAAGGCTTCTTTCAATAAAAACAATTCACAACGTAAAATGGAAAAACCTGCCCAAGAAACAGAAAATCTTTGGTACACCTTTTTCACTCCCGGCATTTTGGATAAACTAATCAAATCTTCTTTGGAAAACTTGGCTTTTTTGTCCACATGAATGAAAAGGTCGCATTTCCCCTCGAAATAAGAAACGAGTTTGATCAATTGTTGAATATTCTTATGCGCTAATATTAAAATGACTTGTTTACTTCTATATTTCATGGTAAACCTTGGATTAATGTTTACAAACAATTGCTTGGATTCGTAACACATTGACTACCATGAGGCCCTCCTCCATTTCCGTTGCAAGTGTTTTGGTTGTAGCAACTGTTATTATCTGTAGCAGAAACATTACTGCCGCATTGGTTATTATTATTTGCATAAATGTTATTATAACATGATTTGTTATCATAAGCAACAGTGTTATCTCTACATTTATCATTAGAGTTACAGGTGCTCGCATTGTCTGTACAAGAGGGATTCCCGTTGCAATCACCATTGAATGAACATGAGCCGTTATCATTACAATTGCCATTTCCTATTGATGCATAAGGAGAGATTCCGCCTAAAATACGTAATGATTCCATCTCGGACAATAAATCATTTTCGCTAATGTTAACCCTTAAATTTCTTAATGTTTTCATAAGTGTCCACTAAAAAATCGAAACAGTTCATTGAAATGATTGATATTTAATTTGTTACAAGAAATTTTTGAGTCAACGGATTTGAAATTACTTTTGCGGTCATAATCAAATCGTTATGAATAAAGACAAATTCGTTTTCGCTCAATTAGTCGAGTTCTTAGATAGAAATCACTTCAATTATCTCGTCCGCAAATATCTGGGAGACAAGTACATAAAGTTCTTCTCTTGTTGGAATCAACTGCTTGTAATGATGTTCGGCCAACTCGCAAAATGCGAAAGTTTGCGTGACCTAATCGTTGCGCTCGAAGCACATTGGCGCAAGCTATATCACTTAGGTATGGGCAAGTCTGTAACACGGAGCAATCTTGCTAAAGCGAACGAGCAACGCGACTACAGAATCTTCGAAGATTTCGCCTATCATCTGGTAGCGGAAGCACGTTCCAAAAGCACCGAAAAGATATTCGGTTTTGATGGTCATGTGTATGCTTTTGACTCAACCACGATAGACCTTTGTCTTGAAGTGTTCGAGTGG
>JAFTYI010000001.1 GCA_017464815.1 Bacteroidaceae bacterium
AATATCCCAATCCTTTAGTGGAGTCCCTACGGCTTCAATCTTTCGTTTGATGCTTTGCTCTATGGGAGAAAGAATCACCCAGCTATCGGATGAAGAGAAGTCGCAAATGGTATGCTGTTGCTGCACAAAAAGGCTCAAATTATTAACATGCTTTTTATTCTGTTTATCTACAATAGCACATTTTGTTGAGTGCCGATTTTTACCCTTTGCCAATAACAATATATTTGTTTCAACTGTAGCACTTTCAAAAATCTCCACACCCGCAAAGTCTATAACAAAAAGCGGGTTTGTTTTAGAGGCAAAGAATCCCCTAATGTTTTCTCCATAACCAGCACGCATCCATTTGTTGGATGTAATATAACATAAATGACCTCCCTTTTTTAACAAATGCCAACCTCGCTCATAAAATAGACAATAAATATCTCCAGTTTTTGCAAAGGTTTCAAAATTGAGCGGTTGATATATCGCTGCTAATTCACCACTATTATTCTGCAATTGAATATACGGCGGATTCCCAATCACCACATCAAAGCCATCCTTAATCCCAAACATCCAATCGGCATCAAAGAATGAAGCAGCGGAGTTTTGGTCAAACATATCCCATGAAGCCAATTGATTAGCTGCATCAGTGGTAAGGAAACCATTTTCAGCCAATAGACTTGCCATTTCTGTGCGAAGTTCTATCAAACGGTCTTTCCATTTACGCTTGGTGCGAACCGTCTTGGCACTAAAGATTTTGTGATTGGCTTCTTTGAGCTTGTTTTCCAACGCTATAATCTCAGGTGTACGACCTAATTCGCCATCCGATTTTGTCAATGGGATCAATGAATTGGCAGCTACAAATTTGGCTTCGAGGTTTGGCAATGGACGAATACCAAAATTCTTTGTCGGGTCATTCGTTGTCTTTTGGTCAACCACTAACGAAATAAAGAATCGGAGTTTGCTAATCTGTATGGCAATGGGTTGAATATCGACACCATAAATGCAATTCTCTATCAAGTAGAGTTTTCGGGCATAATCAGGATTGTTGAGGCTCTCGTCAAACGAGGCTTCAACATCCTTCAAACGTTCCTCCCGCTCTTCTTTAGACTCCGCTTGGAAAGCGTCACGACTTTCATTGACTGCTTCGTCAAGCATCATCTTTTTCCATTGTTCGTTAGTGGGGTCAAGTTGTGAAAGGATGTGTACCATCTGTTGAAGCATACCCACAGGGAAAGCTCCCGAACCACAAGCAGGGTCGAGTACCTTGCAGTGATAAACGGCTTCCATTACCTGTATTTTCTGTTCGTTGGTCAGTAAGATTTCTTCATCTACATAACTGATGAGTTTACGGTATTCCGCTTCCAACTCTTCGCCAACAATACGTTTAAGATGTGCCACAAGACTTTCATCTACCATATATTGCACAATATCACGCGGAGTATAGAACGAACCGGTCTGCTTACGGGCTGTAGTTTGCGTTTCAGGGTTGTAAGAAGCCAACAGGTTTTCAAACACTTTACCCAACAGTTCCGGGTCGAGCGACACTTCTTGATCAAAGGGAGTATTCTCTTCAACGGTGAAGTTGTACCGTTTCAGAATGTCTATGATACCTCGTGCACTGACTTTCTTCTTTTTCTTATCTCCATACCATTCGGAGAGGTCGATGTTCTTGCCTGCCTCTTCACCAAAGAAAAGGAAGTCAGGAACAACCAAAGATTTCTGTACAATTTCGCGATCAGAAAAGCCATCTATATAGTTGCTTTTGTCCTTATCGTCCAAGCAATCGAACAAACCACCATTGAGGAAAGGAACTGTCTGGTTGGCCAAATCGATAAAAAGTTGTGGATCCTTGAACATTGATTCGTAACGCATCAACTTATTATTATCATAGTCTCCACGTCCCGAACGGAAATGACGTTCGCTCAACTCGCTTTCACCTTCTTTTGTGATAGGACTATTGAGCATGGCAAAAAACAGATTTTGCAAAATAGCTTTGTAGTATTTGCTTTCCAATGATTTGTGTCCGAACAACCCGGTTTGAAGATTGGGATTAAAATCCTCCAATAAGTTCTCCGATATGTATTGTTCGTCAAAAAATTCATTAGGAATCAAATGCTTCTGTTTCAAGAACCAGACAAAGATAAGACGAGTCACTAAACGGATAGCCGCTTCATGGTTATACTTGTCATCATCGGTTTCGTCATCCAGTTTATTTGGGAAACGAACCACCTTGACCGCCCAAGCATACCAATCGGAGAGTTCCTGATAAAAGGCTTTGGTCAAAACTTCTACGGAGAAGCGTTCAGTCAAGTCTTTCTCATTCGTTACACGTCCTTTCTTATTCAAATATTCATTAGCTGTATAATAGGCTATTCCTTCTCCCAAGTAGTAAGAATAACGACGAGGATTAGAGTATATCTTTTGAAGTTTTCCCTCCTCCGTTTCATTCAAATCTATGGTGATAAGCGAGAAACGGTAGTTGGCATCGTCACCTTCGGGTACAAAAAGAACCAATGCCTTGCTTTCCCATTCATCAGCAAGGAAACGAAATGCCTCTTTAGATAATCCCACACGGGCATCGTGTGTGGAGGTGTGTCGTACTTCATACACTACAAGGTCAAGAGATTTGCAAGCCCCCAGTTTGGTAACGGTGCGTATATACTTGGTTTGTCGGTCAATATCTATATCAGTGAAGTCTACTACAAAATCTTCCGGCAAAAACTTATGTTGCAGGAAACCAACGAACTCTGAGCGATTGTATCTTTTATTAAATTCCATAGTCCTTAATTCTTTGTTGCAATTTATTTTGTCATCAATCCATCAACCAAACGTTTCAATTCTTCTTTGTTAGGTAAATACAATTCGTATTTTGAGACGAACAGTTGCGAATCCATTCCATATGTAGCATATTCTACCATCAATTCATCTTTAGTTCGACTTAAGATGATACCAATTGGCGGGTTATCATCAAAAGAATTTTCTTCTTTAGCGAAGTAGCCCATATACATATTCATCTGACCAATATCTTTATGCTTCACCGCATTCCTTTTTAAATCAATCAATACAAAACATTTCAGGATTCGGTGATAAAAAACCAGATCAATATGATAATGATGATTATTGATAGTTAGCGAGTATTGTCTTCCGACGAAAGTAAAACCTTTCCCCAACTCCAGCAAAAAGGTTTGAAGATTATCTATCAAACGTTGTTCTAAATCCTGTTCACTATATCGCTCCTTTTCAGGAAAACCAAGAAATTCGAGAGTATAAGTGTCTTTTATAATATCCTCAGGTTGCTGAATGACAATTCCTTTTTGAGATAATTGAAGAATTCCTTCTTTATCTTTGCTTGCAGCTAATCGGAGGTACAAAGCACTATCCATCTGGCGGCGAAGTGAACGCACATTCCAATGTGACGCAATACACTCTTTTTCATAGAAGTTACGTTCCAACTCGTCATCTATAGTTATCAATTCACAGATATGCGACCAACTTAATTTATCAGACACTGTCTGAAAAATTGGGTAATATAAATAAAACTTGCGCATATTGTTTAGGTTTGGATGACTATATCCCTTCCCTAATTTTACCCGTAACAACTTGGCCAACGACGATAATAAAGCCGTTCCATATCGAGCTTTCCGATTTCCTTGTTGTTCAAATTCAATAATATATTTCCCTATATTCCAATAGGTTGCAACCAGTGTTGTGTTGACAGCTTGCATCAATTGGGACTTCGACTGGTTGACTATGTTTGCTATATTGTCTGCCAGTTTATCTAATTCAGAGTCGACCATTACTGAAGGATATTTAATGTTTTTCTCGCCCATAACTTTTCTTTATTTTAATTGTTCTGCAAGAATCAGAGTTTCATCACCCTCCGTCACTTTATTCATTTTTTCGACGATACGGTTCAGATAATCTTGCGTAATCTTTTCCGTTACCTTATTTGCGGTTTTACTTGTCTGCTTGTTGATGAACCGGATTTCTTCGCCAGTCAAACCGTCATTTTGTATAATCAAGAGCAAATCATTCAGATAATCCTTAGGCAATGCTTTGGTCTTGCCCCAAAGCTTTATCTTATCAACGGCTTCAAGACGAGATTTTTCGTTTTCATCTTTAGCGATACTACGATAAAGATGTGCCTTGACATGCTGATATATCTTATCAAATTGATTGTCCGTAGCGACAGCTTCCTCTTCAATAGTAGCCTCAAAAAGGCTCAATGCCTGTTCTGAGGTCAACATCATCGGCATATCCTTTGCATTGTCACCTATCTTAAACACAAAGTCGTTTCCCTTCTTTCCGAAAAGCAACACACCCTTACAAGGCTTTTCCACTTCGCGACCAGTACGGGCACGGTGCGGTATCTGCAATGCTTTTGAATGGATTTCCGTACCTTTCACTTGATTCAACAGATTTCGATATGGGGTGTCCCATGAACGTTCTTCACTCTTGACCAATTCCGCTTGATAACGTTCCTTGAAAAATGCATTCAGTTCCTCTTCATCGGTCAATGCCTTGGTATCTTCACCCATGATGGCGTGAATCATAGCCATTTTAAGGGTTGATATCTGTTTGGTACGAGTCTCGGCTTCGCCTATATCTGTAGGGAAGTAGTTGTAGATATAGAGTTTGTCGAACATCTTTTTATTGATACGATTGATACGTCCGATACGCTGGATAACGCGAGTCGGATTGTAAGGTATATCGTAATTGAAAATAGTACCGGCTCGATGCAAGTTGTAACCTTCGGAAATGGCATCGGTAGCGATTAATATCTGATAATCGTCCTTCTGATATTGAGGTTTCAGACCTGCATCAAAATTGGTCCGAATGGTCGATTTGTTAGCTGTCGATGCCTCTTTCGAAGTATATTTGAATACGCCTAAACCATCGCCAACCAATGCTTCACCCAAATAGTTGGCCGTATCGGCGAACTCGGTGAAAACTATTATCTTGCGTGCAGGGTCTTTTTCACGTTGTTCTTTCAATAGTTTGCGGAACGCATCGAGTTTGTAGTCAAACTTCATACCGTAAGTAATGACTGACTTTCCTTTCACCACCTCTCTTTTTGCCACAAACCATTCGTCACGAATATCTTTGAGCAGCTGAAGGTCATCCTCTATATCTTTCAAGAACTCTTCGCGTTTGATGTATTTCATATCAATCTCAAAGAAACCACGTTCATGATACTTTTCAAAAGCTTCGGCAATCTCCTCGCTAAGGTCATCATCAGTAGTTTCGTAGAAATCCTCTACATAAGGAAGAGCTCCTTTCTTATATACCGGCACCTTATCGCGTTTCTCTATCCACTTCAATATGTGTTCTGAGGATTCTATCATGGAGTTGAGCGAATCACGGAAAGCTGCCACCGAACTCTCGTAACGGCGCACCAGCATACGGCGCATAAAAAGAGATACGTTGACTTGTCGTCCAATCAACATTCCCAAGTCTGTACCCATCTTCTCCTCCAACTCCTGATCCAATTCTTTTTTCAAAGTCTCATCATCAACGAGGTATCTTGTTGGTTTATAACGGGCACCTTCGTAATAATGTACATCCGGATTCTGCTCCTTTTCCGTGTCTGTCGGGGAAATCATATTCAAAGTACGAAGATAAAGTTCCCTTATGTTCCCCAAATAATAGCCCAACTGTACAGGCGGTTCAGGAATCACAGGATTTATCTTCTGACGTTTTAAGTCCTCTTTATATTCAGGTATTTCTTCGAGATCGAGGCGTGAACGACGGACAACCAAAGGTGAGATAATAGAACGAATGCTCTTGGCTATGGAGTCAGCCTCTGCTTTTATCTCTGCTTTGGAAAGTGTATTTTTCCGTTGCCCCTCTGCCAAATCTTTATAACGGGAAATCAGATTCTTGAATGCTGCTCCCAGATTTTCTACAGTCTTCAAAGTTGATTTACTGGGTATCTGAAAAAGTTTCAGCATGGAATAAATGTCTTCCGGACGGTTATTGAAAGGGGTAGCAGTCAGCAACATCACTTTATTGCCCATACATAAATCATGCAGGATACTATAATCCAAAATGAACTCGTTCTTATACTTATGTGCTTCATCCACGATGATGAGGAACTTCTCATCAGTACGGGCAATCATCCGATAATGCTCCAATGCAGCTTCTACCTTACCAGCACTGAACACGGTGGCAGTAAAACCAAACTCATCCTTATACTCCTCCCATTGTTGTTTCAAGTGAGGCGGACAAACAATAATGGTACGCAGACGAAGGTTACGCGCTACAGTGGATGCAATGATACTCTTTCCCAATCCTACCACGTCGGATATGATTACCCCTTCGTGATTCTTTATAGAATTAAGAGCCAACTGAACAGCATCTGTCTGGTACTTCAAATCAGTATAAACGCCATCTGTAATATCACTCGGGGTCAGAATATTATCATCAGTAGGAGTGTTGAAATATTCATGTAGCACGCGAATGAACATGGTATATGGAGAATACAGTTTTTCAAACCAAATATGTTTGATGACCTTTTCTTTGAAATCTGCAATGTGTTCTGTATCAACTACTGCTACGGCAGTTTCCCACAATTCATCAAAGACAGCCTTACCTTCAGTGTAACTTGGTTTGTCACGAAGTATCACATTCAGTTCCAAACGTTGCTTCAATCCCGTTACGGAAAGATTACTGGAACCTGTAATCATTGTACCCGGAAACGTGCCACAAACATTTTCCTCCTCCCGATTCTGAAACAGATAGAGCTTGGCGTGGTTTGGGTCAAGTGTCTTACGCACTTCCAAAGTCCCATTTTCCAATTTCTCCAAGAATAACTTAAATTTTTCTATTTGCTCTTCTGAATCAAAGAAATCGGTATTGTTGTATATTTCGACAAGACTTTTATAGAACTCCTCTCGCAATTGTCCACGTGACTTAGCAGAAGATGTAAAGTGTTCCACTTCCTTAATGCCATTCACTATATTCCGTTCCACCTCTAAGCCTACAAGTACCTTCAGATTTACATTCTTCAACTTTTCGCAAAGTTCAGCAAAACCAGAGAAATAGAAATAGCCTACCAAAAAATAGGCATTATCGCACTTTGGCAGAATGGAGTTAATCACATCCGATAATATCAGTTCTTTGTTTGTTATGAATTGGCCGTCCATGGTTTTCTTTTACTTTTCGCCCACAAAATTACCATAAAGTAATCAGAATACAAAACATATCAGTTGTTTTTTATAGAAATCAATTGTAAGAATAAAAGGTTCTTCTGCAGTTTGGTTGAAAAACTGTTAGTCTTCGGCATTATAGGTTCATCGGCCAAGTATCTTAGGATACTTTCCACTTTATCTTAACTTCTCGGGACATTTATCTTAAGAATAAAAAAGAAAAGGGCAAAGCCCCTCAGCCTTACCCTTTTCCTTTTTCTACCCTTCCAACTCTTCAGCAATGATACGAAGAGTTTCTTTCTTGTAATCTCGGCGATTGTATGATTTACCCCGACAAATTGTACCAGATTTCAACTATCACCTTACAAATTATTCTTATTTATCAGATTCACCACGACCTTTACCATCACATCCTTTTCCTCTGTGCGGCTTTCGGCTATCATCAATGTGAGTGCGACCAAAGTATTGTCGGCAATACGCTTTCTGCCGTCTTCACCATAGAGGATACCGTTCTTTTCCATGAACCAGAGAAACAGCATGGCAGCTATGCGCTTGTTTCCATCGCTGAACGTATCGTTCCACCTTGATGTCTTCGTTAATGGCATAACCTTTCACCAAATATTCCTTCAGTACACGGTTTGCCCATTGGCGGAACTGTACACCTCGCTTGCTTTTTACTCGGTATCCCACAGAGATAATGACATCAAGACTATAGACTGAGGTTGGTTTATACTTAGAAAGAGTATTATGCAAAATTTGCATATTACTTCCTTTCTCCAATTCTCCTTCCTTGAAGACATTGGAAATATGTCGGGCTATTACAGACTGATCTTTATGAAAAAGTTCCGCCATCTGACTTTGCGTAAGCCACACTGTTTCGTTCTCCATCTTCACCTGAAGATTTGTACTGCCATCTTCAGTAGTGTATATGATAATTGATGATTCTTTCTTTTCCATGACATCTTTTCATTAAAGAGGTATTCGCCCACAAAGTTAATGTAAAGCAATCAGAACACAAAACATGTCGGTTGTTTTTTACAGAAACATTCTAATCCTGTCGGATTCGACACTATTAACTCCGTTCACGAACCGTGTGTATTCGGTTCGAGAACGGAGTTAATACTTATCAGTTTCTTTTACGGAATAAGGCTTAAGCGTAATGTTGCCACGCTTAAGAGTTGTCGGACGACGCTTAAGCATGGCTGGATATCTCTTAAGACTTACTGTGCTAACGCTTAAGAGTTACCGAGCTATCTCTTAAGAGATTTCCCGCTAACGCTTAAGAGATTTTTCAGCGGGCTTTAAAGGCTCAAGAATGCACTAATTATCAATAGATTACAGATGAAAGGCTGTGAAGGGGGTATTGAAGGAGTTAGAGGAGTTAATCGCTTCGCTAAGGAATTAAAGGAGTTAAAACCATTCGGGCTGATACTATATAGTATGAGGGCGCAACGAATATAGTGTGAAGGCGAAAGCTGTGAATGAAGGTTTAGGGATTATTGTTTAGGGTGTAGGGTGCTGGTTTTTAGGCGATGGTGATGGCTGTTGGCTATGTTTGACATACGGTCGATGAGGCTTGAAGATACGGATGTTAAGCGGTGAAGATTTAAATCTTCCGGGCGTTTCAACCCTTTCTGCAAACACTCATTGGTTGACCACGGGGCACACGGCTTACACAGAATGGGAGGGGCGGTGTCCATCCGTGTGTTCAGTGTGCTCCGTGGTCAAAAATGGAAAGTGCAGATCTGTGTCTGAGAATTTACAGTTCCACCACCAACGACTCGCGTGGAGCGAGCTTGAGTGTGCCCGTCAGATTGACGGACTTGCCGGTGAGGATGTCCCTTGCTGATGCTTTGCCGGAGGTGATTTCGGCATAACGCTCCATGGGAAGCTCGGCGGGCTTGGTGTTGCCGTTGAGGATGACGAGCACCGTCTGTCCTTCGTGTTGGCGGGCGTAGACGTAGCATCCGTGGAAGGGGATGAAGTGGGTGAGCGTTCCTTGGTGGATGGCCTTACAGCCCTTGCGCCAGTTGAGCAGTGTCTTGCACCAGTTGAACATGTCGTTTTGAGCCTTGCTGCGTCCTTGAGCGGTGAAGCAGTTGTGCTTGTCGCCGGGCCATCCGCCGGGGAAGTCTTTGCGCACGTGGCCGTCGGTCACTTGCTTGGTGCCGTTCATCAGCACTTCGGTGCCGTAGTAGAGCTGGGGGATGCGGCGCGTGGTGAGCAGCAGTGTCAGTGCCTGCTTCAGCATGGGCACGTCCTGTTCGTTGCGAAGGAAGCGGTCGGTGTCGTGGTTCTCGATGAAGGCCATCACACTGGCCGGGTTGGGATAGAGGTAGTCGTAGACAAAGTTGTTGTAGATGCGGTTCAATCCCGTCCACCAGTCGTCGGTCTCTTCGGAGGCTGCTTGGTTAATCTTGTCGTAGAAACTGAAATCCATCACTGTCTTGAGGTTGCTGTTCAACTCTGCTACGGGGCTGTTCTGTTGCCAAGCGGCGGTGTAGGCAGGCTCGGTCACCCACGTTTCGCCCACCACGTTGAAGTGGGGATACTCTTCGTTCAGCTCGGCCATCCAGTCGGCCATGGCACGTGCGTCGGCATAGGGGTAGGTGTCCATGCGGATGCCGTCGATACCAACGGTCTCAATCCACCACTTGCTGTTCTGTATGAGGTAGCGCATCACATGGGGATTCTTCTGGTTGAGGTCGGGCATGGTGGGGACGAACCATCCGTCCACCGTCTCGCGCAGGTCGGCTTTCGAGGCATAGGGGTCGAGCACGGGAGTCAGCTTGTACGATGTCTGCAGATAGGGTGTGTTCTGCACATTGTTGAGGCAGTCGGGGGTGTTGAGCCACTCGGGTTCGTTGAACCAGTCCTTTGAGGGCATGTCCTTCACCCACGGATGTTCAAAGCCGCAATGGTTGAAAATCATGTCCATCACCAGCTTGATTCCTCGGGCGTGGCAGTCGTCGGCCAGTTGGCGGTATTCGTCGTTGGTGCCGAAACGGGGGTCAACGCGGTAGTAGTTGGTGGTGGCGTAGCCATGATAGGTGCTGTTGCCGCCGCGGTCGGGCGAGTTGTTCTCCAACACGGGAGTGAACCACAGGGCTGTGACGCCCAGCTCGGTAAAGTAGTCGAGGTGTTGGCGCAGACCTTCGATGTCGCCTCCGTGGCGCAGGCTCGGCTCTTCGCGGTTGACGGTGTAGTCGGCCATGCCGGGCTGCTGGTCGTTTTCGGGTTTGCCGTTGGCGAAACGGTCGGGCATGAGCATGTAGAGCACGTCGCTGGCATCAAATCCTTGGCGGGCACTGCCTTCCATGCGGCGGGCGCGAAGTTCGTAACCGACCGTCTGTTTCTTCTTCCCCTTGGTGAAGGTCAGCTCCAACGTGCCCGGATGTGCCTCTTCATCGACATTCAGGTAGACAAGCAGGTAGTTGGGTGAATCAAGTTTTACCACACTACGCAGTGCCACACCGTCGTAGTCGGCCAGCGAAACGTCGGCTTTGGCAATCCCTTTACCATAGACCATCAGCTGGAGTTCGGTCTGTTTCATTCCGGCGTACCAATATTCGGGTTCGATACGTTCGATGCTCTCCACCGCCTTGGCAGAGAGTCCTAAGCAGGACAAAAGAAGTCCCATGATGAGTGATGTCTTTTTCATGTTTCTATATAAATTTCAAATAGGAGACCCATCCCATCCCTCCCTCACAGGGAGGATGCAGGTGGGTCTTATTTTATTTCTTCTCCACAATGCGAACGGCATAGCCTCCGCCAGGGGCCGCTTTCAGGCGAAGGGTGCTCTTGGCCGTCACCGTCTTGGTGGTGATGGTGTAGTCGGCAGGATTATCTTTGTAATGAGCCTTCTTGCCATCGGCATAGATGGTGGCCACGTACTTCTTGCCGGGGTCGAGGAAGTCGAGCTTCAACACAGAAGCATGTCCATTTTCGTCAGATGAGTTTCCGATGAACCATTCACCCGTGCCTTTGGCCTTGCGGGCAATGGTCACGTAGTCGCCCGGCTCGGCTTCGAGATAGAGGCTCTTTTCCCAGTCGATGGCAACGTCTTTGATGAACTGGAAGGCATCGGCATACTTCTCGTAGTGTTCGGGCAGGTCGGCCGCCATCTGGAGGGGGCTGTACATGGTGACATAGAGGGCCAGCTGGCGTACGAGGGTGCTGCGCACGTAGGAACTGTTGTTCTTGCACCACTTGTAAATCTGTGTTTCAAGAATGCCCGGCGTGTAATCCATCGGGCCTCCCTGCAAGCGGGTGAAGGGAAGGATGGTGGTGTGGTCGGGGTTGTTTCCTCCAAAGGCTTCATACTCGGTGCCCTTGGCGCTCTCGTTTCCGATAAGGTTTGGCCATGTGCGGCAAAGACCTGTGGGGCGCACGGCTTCGTGGCCGTTGACCATAATCTTGTGCTTGGCTGCTTCCTCGACACAGAGCTGATAGTGGTTTACCTGCCACTGGCCATAGTGATGTTCGCCACGGGGAAGGATGTCGCCCACGTAGCCGCTCTTCACGGAGACGTAGCCATACTTGTTCATCAGTTTGTAAGCATCGCTCAGATGGCGCTCATAGTTGCGGGTAGAGCTGCTTGTCTCGTGGTGCATCATCAGACGGACGCCCTTGTCGTGGGCATACTTGTTGAGCGCGGGCAGGTCAAAGTCGGGATAGGGTGTCAGGAAATCGAATACATAGTCCTTGCTGCATCCGAACCAGTCTTCCCAACCTTCGTTCCATCCCTCGACCAACACTTGGTCGAATCCATGTCGGGCGGCAAAGTCGATGTAGCGGCGCACGGTGTCGTTATTGGCCGCATGGGTGCCGTTGGGCTTGCACTTGGTGTAATCGGTCAGTCCCAATTTTACACTAGGCAGGTCGTTGGTGTAGCTCCATGTGCTGCGTCCGGCAATCATTTCCCACCAGACACCCACGTACTTCACCGGCTTTATCCAACTGGTGTCCTCTATCTTGCACGGTTCGTTGAGATTCAGTATCAGGCGGCTGGCCAGCACCTTGCGTGCATCGTCGCACACCTGTACGGTGCGCCACGGAGAGTGGCAAGGAGCTTGCAGATATCCCTTGTGTCCCTGTGCATCGGGTGTGAGCCAAGTGGTGAAGGTGAGGTTTGTGTCGTCCAGATTGAGGTGCATGCAGGAGTAATCAACCAAGGCGGCTTCGTGGATGTTGATGTAGAGGCCGTCGTCGCTCTTCATCTGGAGGGATGTCTGCACACCGGTGTCAGAGAAGGTTTCCCATGAAGAGTTGTCCTTGTGGGCTTCGATGACGGCGGGCATCTTGGTGCGGATTTCGCTCAAGCGTGAGGTGGTGTAGGTGTACTCCTGTGTGTCGTAATCACCCGGTATCCACCACGCCATGTGGTCGCCCGCCATGGCAAACTGGGTCTTTTCCTCTTTGATGACAAAATAGACGAGGTTCTTCTGTTGGGGAAACTCGTAGCGGAAACCTACGCCGTCGTTGTAGAGACGGAAACGCACGATGATGTGGCGGTCGGTGCTCGGTTGGTTGAGGGTGACGGCCAGTTCCTTATAGTGGTTGCGGATGGATGACTCCTCGCCCCATACGGGTGTCCATGTCTCATCAAACGAACGGGTGTCGGCTTTCACCTGTGTGAATCCGTCCATCAGATGCTTACCATCCATTAGTTCAAGCCCGAGGTGGCTCTGTTTTACCACGGGGCGGTTCTTGAAATCGAGTTGGTATACGGGGCGACCTTGCACGACATCGAAGGTCAGTTGCAGATTGCCGTCGGGACTTGAAATCTTCTCCTCGCCCCATGCTGCCGTGCAGGGAAGAAGACCTGCCAGCATTGCTACGATAAAGGATTTGGTTTTCATTGTTCTATAGGTTATTTATAAAATATCATCGCTGATTGGGCCGGCACGCTCACTCGGTTGCCTTTGACAATGCCGAGGCCGGCTTCGTTCACTTGACCATCGCGGCACACTACGGTGTATTCACCCTTGGGCACATCCACCTTCACTGCCTTGCGGTTGCCGTTCAGCACCACGTAAATCTCTTCCCATGCATCGCCTCCGGCATGCTCTTTCAGACGATAGGCCACCACGTTGCTCTTTTTTACGGGGAGGAACTCGAGATGCTTCACCACCTTCTCGGCATCGCCGAGGCGGAAGGCCGGATGATGTTTGCGCAGGGCAATCATGTCCTTTATATATTTATAGGTGTCGGCATATTGGGTCTTCAGCTTCCAGGGGATGACGTTGATGCTGTCGGGGCTGTTGTAGGAGTTGTGTACTCCCTTCTTGTCGCGCATCACTTCGTCGCCCGTCCAGATGAAAGGCACCCCTTGTGAAGTGAGTACGGCTGTCTCGGCCAGCTTGTGCAGGCGAATCTTCTCTTCCACTTTTGCCTTGGGAGAAAGGGTGGCTTTGATGCGGTCGGCCAGACACATGTCGTCGTGGCAACTGACGTAGCTTATCATCTGAGTCGGCTGAGCCGCCCAAGGGGCTTGGCTATAGTTTACCTTGGTGTAGTCCACTTGCGGATGACGGATGGCTCCTACCACACCAAACTTGATGCTCTCCTCATGTCCGGGCAAGCCGATGAGGAAGGCGCCGTCGGCATCGTTGTTCCAAGGTCCGCGGAGACCGTCGCGCATTTCATCACCAAAGGCGGCAATGCCTGGCAGTTGGGCGGTGTTGGCTTTCATGGCCAGTGTCTCAGCAGGGAGCACGGGCGATGAAGCTGCCCACCCTTCACCATAGATGAAGATGGTGGGGTCAATGTTGCTCACGGCACTGCGGATGGCATTCATCGTCTCGATGTCGTGGATGCCCATGAGGTCGAAGCGGAAACCGTCGATATGATACTCGTTTACCCAATAGAGAACCGACTCAATCATGTACTTGCGCATCATGGGCATTTCGCTGGCCGTCTCGTTCCCACATCCGCTGCCATCGGCCAACGAACCATCGGCACGGTGGCGATAGAAGTAGCCGGGAGCCGTGCGTTCGAAGTTGCTTCCTGCCACGTCAAACACATGGTTGTACACCACATCGAGCACCACGCGGATGCCGGCTTTGTGCAAAGCCTGCACCATCTGCTTGAACTCTTTGATGCGCACGGCGGGGTCGGCCGCATTGGTTGAGTAGCTTCCTTCGGGCACATTATAGTTCAGGGGGTCATATCCCCAGTTGTATTGCGCTACGTGAGGCTTGCTCTCGTCCACTGAGGCATAGTCGTACGAAGGGAGCAGGTGTACGTGGTTTACTCCCAACTCGATAAGGTTGTCCAAGCCTGTTGAGGCCCCTTCGGCATTCTTGGTGCCTCGTTCGGTCAAGGCCAAGAACTTGCCTTTGTGCTTCACGCCCGACTCGGAGTCGATGCTGTAGTCGCGATGGTGCATCTCGTAGATTACCACATCGGCAAAGCTGTTCAAGGCGGGGCGCTCGTCTTCCTCCCATCCTTCGGGGTTGGTGGCGTCCATGTCGATGATGGCGGCACGTCGTCCGTTCACTCCCACGGCTTTGGCAAAGATGCCAGGGTTTTCGTCGAGCCACTTGCCTTCATACATCAGTTGGAAGGTGTAGAACTTCCCTTGCAGGTCGCCACTCACTTGGGTGCTCCATGTTCCGTCAATCGAACGGGTAAGGTCGTACACGGCCACGGGGTTTCCTCCTTCACCGGCGTCGTACAGGTTCACACGGGCACGTTCGGCCATTGGCCCCCACACACTGAAGCGGGTGGCGGCAGGCACATACGCCATTTCACAGATAGGGCCGGCTGGGATGGGCCATTGAATCATGTTATGGGCTTCGGCTGCCAATGAAAGGCTTAGCAGAGAAGCGGTGCAGATCATATTCAGTTTATTCATCTTCCACTACGTTTTATTAAGGTTGAAATTTTGTCGTTCAGCGCCTGCTCGTTCATCAGTTGCTCGATAGTCAGGTGCATGCGATAGCGCCAATAGTGGCGCGGGTTGGCCGGTACGTTGATGCGTTCGAAGTCGGCGTCGGGATAGCGCAGCTGTTCGTCCATCGAAAGCCAATCCTGCAAACTGAGCAGGCAGAGCATCGAGGGGCAGAAGAGATGACGCGCCACCACTTCCTCGCAAAGCCATCCGGGCATGGGGTGGGGGGCTGTCCCTGCTTTTTGCAACACGTGGTTGTAGAAGCGTTGCGTGCGTTCGGTATCCTCGTCCCACCAACCGCGCAAGGTGGCCATGTCGTGAGTCGAGATGGTGGCAACCGAACGGTAGGGGTTTTCTTCCAAGTGGGCGAATTCGTATTCGGGTTTCTTTGACATGCTCTGTATCTCCAGAGTCAGGATGCGCAGGTCGTTCATCACCCAAGGCACACAGGTGGGCACCATGCCCAAGTCTTCGGCGCAGACGAGCATACGGGTGGCGCCGGTGAGGACGGGCAGTTTCTTCATGGCCTCTTCGTACCAGAATTGGTTGTGGCGATGATAGTAATAGTCGTTGTAGAGGCGGTTGAATGCTTCCTTGTCGGCCCAACTGAGCGATTGGTAGAGATAGTCGTTTTGTGCGCTGATGCGTGGATGATACGCTCCCGGCACTTTACGGTCGGGGACAAAAAGGACGTTGCTGATGAGTGAGTAGAGACCGTCGCGCACCCAAACACTGTCGCTATCGGTGCGGCCTTGGAAGTGAGCCTCTACCTTGCGTTGGGTGTCAAACTCGGCTTTCATCTCATAGGTGCCGTCGCCCAAGCGGTTGAGGTAGGTGGTGCGCACCTCGTCGGCATGGCGACCAAAGAGGGTGTCGAGCATACCTTCAGCAATGTAGGGACGGGTGAAGAACTCTTTGCGGAAGTAGAGGCCGTAGCTCTCAATCTCCTCGGGCGTCATAGGCATGGCGGGCGAGAATTGTCCTAAAAGTCCGTGTACGCTATGCAGGGGTATTTCCCAGATGCGGAAGAAGCCCAGCACGTGGTCGATGCGGTAGGCATCAAAGTATTCGGCCATCTTGCTGAAGCGGCGAATCCACCATTGGTAGCCGTCGGCCGCCATGGTGTCCCAGTTATAGGTGGGGAAACCCCAGTTTTGTCCGTTCACGCTGAAGGCATCGGGGGGTGCACCAGCTTGTCCGTTCATGTTGAAATAGTGAGGCTCTACCCATGCTTCCACGCTATTGCGGCTGATGCCGATGGGGATGTCTCCCTTGATGACAACGCCCTTTTCGCGGGCATAGCGTCCGGCTTCGAGCAGTTGCACGTGGAGGAGGTATTGCACGTAGTAATAGAATGCAATCTCGGCTGCAGCTTCGCCGGTGGTCAGTGAGGCCACTTCGGCTGCGTTGTACACGGTGTGCGACGTCCAGGTGCGGAAGTCGGCCGTATGGTTAAGGTCGCGCAGGTAGCTGAAGGCGGCATAGGGGCGCAACCAATGTTGGTTGTCGGCGTAGAAGGTCTTGTATGCCAGTGTGGCCAGTGTCTTTTCACCTTGTTCCTTATATAATTGGCACAGATAGGCACGCTTGGTGTTGTTCACCGCCTCGTAGTCGATTTGTGCGAGGGCGTTCAGCTCTGCTCTTTTTGCTTCAAACTCGTCGCGCATCTTCTTGCTCTTCAAGGCAGGAAGCTGGCGCACATCCACGTATTGGGGATGGAAGGCGTAGATGGAGATGCTGTTATAGGGGTAGGAGTCTGTCCACGTGTGGTTGATGGTGGTGTCGTTGATGGGCAGAATCTGGATGACGCGTTGCCCCGTTGAAGCCGCCCAGTCAATCATCTTCAGCAGGTCGCCGAAGTCGCCCACGCCGAAGCTCCCCTCGGTGCGGAGCGAGAAGATGGGAATGACGCATCCGGCGCCTTTCCAGTCGCCCATGGGCAGAATGGCCGGCTCGTCGCTCAACACGTGCACTTCGTCCTCCTCCATATAGGGATAGCCCAACCGGCGGTTGTCGCGTGCCTCCCATGCCACCACTTGCCCCGTCTCTCCGTCCAAGGCCAGGTATTTGTAGTCGGCCACTCCTTGAATGGCATCCACGTCCACGGGAGTCATCCACACGTTGGGCGCCGTCTCCACCATGCGCACGGCACGGCTGGTGTCCCACTCTCCCCACATGGGGTGGCTGCCGCTGATGGCCAACACCTGTCCGCGGCCCAGTCGGGGAGCCTCGGTGCGCAACACCAGCGTACGTCCGCCATAGGTCAGCTTGGGAGCAGCACCTGTGTGGCGGGTGAAACTTTCGGTGAAGGCCGAGGTGTAGAGGTAGGCATCCACGGGGATGTCGCGCCAGTGGTCACACAAGGTGTAGAGGCGCTCCTTCGCATCCAACGGGAGCTGGCGGACACCAGCAGCTATCCATTCACGGCGCACCACCTGGCCATCGTTCACCACTTGGTAGTAATACTCCATGCGGCGAGCCGACTTGGGAAGCTCCACTTCGCCGCTCCAGCAATAACCGTCCGTGGTGGTCATGGCCACCTCCTTCGTGCTCAATTTTGAGGCCGAAGAGCCATAGGTGAGCTTCACGCCCAACGCTTCTCCCCAATGAGTCCTATAAGCAATCAGAAAACGTATTTTCATCGTATCAATATGGGTTTAATATGTTTATTATCTGCTTTTTAAGTTTATATCGCTGCCAAAGGTACGACAAAAATACAACCGTTATCGCATAGAATTGCAATTTAAACTGTTAAATAGTTGCAAACGTTTGCAAATTTGCCTCAAAAGTTAATAAACCTTAGCCTTGGGTTAAGGCTGCCTTAACCTTGGGAGGAATCGACCTTAGCCTTGGGATGAATCAGCCTTACTCCCCGACTGGATTGGCTCCAATCCCCGAGTGAACCGATTTGGGTCATCGAATGAGATTCGGCCTTGTCTCATCAACCATGTCTGTTGCTTCTTCATTTCAGTTGCAGAAGGTGTTTTCACGGCTCCTGCATGCCGCAATCGTTTGCACTCTTTATTGATAACATTTTTTGGCATAGTTTTCCCCTTTCCTGCCGAAAGGCATACTTTTGTCCCGTCGGAGAGTTTCCGAACGTTGCGTGTGCCCCCTTTTGACAATGGACAGACGCCTGATACTAAGGAAAATTCTATCATTCATTATTATTATTATTAACTTTAATTAAAGACGCATGAAGCAAGTTGATTCAAGAATCTTTCGATTGATTCTTACCCTGTTGTTCGGGGTATTCTTGTCAGTGGGCGCTTATGCACAGAGCATCACCGTGAAAGGTCACGTGAAGGACGCGTTGGGCGAAGTCATAGGTGCCAATGTAGTTGAGAAAAGCAATCCGGGAAACGGTACTATCACCGATGTGAACGGAAACTTCTCTCTCAAGGTAAAGCAAGGTGCAACGCTTGTTGTATCCTTCGTTGGTTATGTCACTCAAGAGGTGAAGGCCGCTCCCAATGTCACCATCACATTGGAGGATGATGCCGAACTTCTGGAAGAGGCCGTAGTCATCGGTTACGGTGTGGCGAAGAAGAGCGACCTGACGGGTTCTGTTATCGCCATGAAGCCCGACTTGAAGAACAAGGGTGTGGTCATCAACCCACAAGACATGATGGTGGGTAAGATTGCCGGTGTGAACGTAACCAGCAGCGACGGTACACCTGGTGGTGGCACACAGATACGTATCCGTGGAGGTTCGTCACTGAACGCCAGCAACGACCCCCTTATCGTCATCGACGGTGTGGCCATGGATAACAACGGTATCAAGGGTGTGGCCAACCCCCTTTCACTCATCAATCCGCAGGATATCGAGAGCTTCAACGTGTTGAAGGATGCCTCTTCAACTGCTATCTATGGTTCTCGTGGTTCTAATGGTGTTATCATTATCACCACCAAGAAGGGAAGCAAGGGACAAAAGCCTCAGGTTTCATACGCAGGAAGCTTGACTGTCAGCACTAAGAAAAACTCCATCGACGTAATGGATGCTAACGAATATCGTGCTTTCATCAAGGATATTTGGGGTGAAGAAAGCGATGCTTATCGTGCATTGGGTACGGCCAACACCGATTGGCAGGACGAAATCATGCGTACTGCTATCAGCCACGACCACAATGTGACATTGTCCGGTTCATTCAAGAATCTGCCTTATCGTGCATCTGTGGGTTATACTGATCAAGAAGGTATTATCAAAACTTCAGAATTCCAACGTGTGACAGCTTCGTTGAATCTTAATCCTACATTCCTCGACGACCATTTGACCATGAACCTCAATGCCAAGGGAATGTATTCAAGAAGCCAGTATGCTGATGGTGAAGCTATCAGCGATGCTATCGTATTTGACCCTACACAGGATCCTTACGATTATACTTCAGATTTCCACAATGCCATGTTCAATAAGTATGACGAAGAGCATGGATATCCTGTCGGAACTACTTTGGCTGCAACTTGGGAGAATATGGGACACTATTTCGAGTGGCCTATGGCTGGTGCATACAATGATGATACTTGGCCTTATACTTATAATAACTTGGCTCAGAAGAACCCCTTGGCAATCCTTAATGAGAAACACAATGTGGCTCATAGCCGTGCTTTCATCGGTAGTGCTGATGTTGATTATAAAGTACATGGTTTCGAAGATTTGCGTCTGCACATGACATTGGGTGCTGACATCTCTAAGGGTCGTCAGCAGACGAATACAACACCGGTTTCACCGCAAGCTGTTTATTACGGAAACTATGGTGCTGATGAAATCCTGAAGCGCAACCTTTCGTTGAATGCTTATGCACAGTATTACAAAGACTTCAACAAGAACCACCATTTCGACATCATGGGTGGTTACGAATGGCAACACTTCTGGAGAAGCCAAAACAACGACTATGTAGGCTATTATCCTACTACGAATAACGATGCCTCGTTGGCAGGTACAGAGCGTCCGCACACTCCTTACAAGTTCAAGACCGAGAACTATTTGGTATCATTCTTCGGACGTGCCAACTACATCCTTAACAACCGTTACTACCTGACCGGTACCATCCGTTACGACGGTTCTTCACGCTTCTCTGACCACTGGTCGCTCTTCCCCTCTGCCGCTTTTGCATGGAAGGTGAAGGAAGAAGCCTTCTTGAAAGATGCCGATTGGCTCTCTGACTTGAAACTCCGCCTTGGTTATGGCCAGACGGGTCAGCAGGATGTGAACAACGACTATGCATGGGTTCCCACCTATTCAATGTCAACCGGCACAAACAGTTTCTATCCGCTGTTGGGCAACGGCACACTCTATCGTCCCGACAACTATACACCCGACCTCAAGTGGGAGACTACTACGACTTACAACGTAGGTCTTGACTTCGGTTTTGCCAACCAACGCCTCACCGGTAGTGTGGACGTGTACTATCGCGAAACAACCGACCTGTTGAACTACGCACCCACCGTTTCCATGTCAGCCTTCCGTAACCAGGCTTGGCAGAACATCGGTTCACTGGAAAACAAGGGTGTCGAGTTGACATTGGATTGGAAGGCCATCCAGACGAAGGATTGGTTCTGGACACTTAGCTACAACGTGACTTACAACCAGAACGAAATCACCGACCTCAGTGGCGTTTCTACCGACGGCGAGCCTGTTGCCAATACGGGTATCACCATCGGCACCGACAAGTACTTGCAGTACAATCAGGTGGGACAACCCATCAACTCATTCTACGTTTACCAGCAGGTTTACGACCAGAATGGAAAGGCTATCGAGAACTGCGTGGTTGACCGCAATGGTGACGGACAGATTACCGAAGGCGACCGCTACTTCTATAAGAGCCCGGCTGCTCCTGTCACTATGGGGTTGACTTCACGTTTGGAGTATAAGAACTGGGACTTCGGCTTCTCGCTCCGTGCCAGCTTCGACAACTATGTGTTCAACAACATCGAATCAGGTTATGCCAACTTGAACAAGAATGAGATTTGGGCCTCTACCCAATTCCTTTCCAACCGTCCGACATGGACAGTTGCTGACAATTGGCAGACTTATTCTCCTACCGCTTTGCTCTCTGACCGCTACGTACACAATGCTTCATTCTTGAAGTGCGACAACATCACCTTGGGTTACAGCTTCAAGAACCTCTTCAAGGGTGGCTCATACAAGGGACTTGCCGGCCGCGTGTATGCTACAGCGTCTAACGTGTTCACTATTACCAAATATGACGGTCTCGATCCCGAAATCTCCAATGGCTATGACAACGAACTCTATCCGCGTCCGTTCTCATTCCTCGTGGGCTTGAACCTGAATCTTTAATTCTAATAAAGTAAAATAGTCATGAAGAAATATATGAAGAATATTATCCCGATGGCGGCCATTGCCCTGTCGTTAGGAATGGCATCATGTACGAGTGACTTGGATGTTGAACCTATCAACCCCAATCTCTCTCTTGATTACGATGTCAACGGATTATTTAATAAATGCTATGCAAACATTGCTCTTGCCGGTAACGGTGGTGCAAATGGCGATTGCGATATTGATGGTCTTGATGGAGGTACTACCGGTTTCATCCGTCAGATGTGGAACTCCAACGAGTTGACCACCGATGAGGCCATCTGCCACTGGGGCGACGATGGTATCCAGAGCTTTTGCTACAATACCTACGATGCCTCGCATCCGATGCTCAACGGCTACTATGCCCGTTTGACAACAGGTATTTCATATTGTAACCAATATCTGAATGTGGCATCAGGTCATGATGCTACGATGACGGCCGAAATCCGTTTCATCCGCGCCTTGCATTACTATATGCTGATGGATGCGTATGGAAACATCCCCTTTGCAACTTCGCTGACTCAGCCCTCACGTATGACACGTGCCGAGGCTTACGCTTGGTTGGAGACCGAATTGCTCGACCTCGAAGCTGACCTCTCCGATGCTAAGGCAAAGAAGTCAACCGATGCCAACTATGGCCGTGTGGACAAGGCAGCCTGCTGGATGTTGCTCTCACGCCTCTACTTGAATGCCGAAGTTTACACTGGTACTGCCCAGTGGCAAAAGGCTGCTGACTATGCTCAGTTGGTAATGCAGTCTTCATACAAACTTCACACAGCGGGAGTGAATGGTTGGAGTGCTTACCAAATGCTCTTCATGGGTGACAATGGTGAGTCTGACGCTGCTTACGAAGGTGTGTTCCCCATCTTGCAGGATGGCTTGACCACCACCAGCTGGGGTACTTCACTCTATTTGATTGCTGCCACTTATGATGCTGACATGCACTCTAATCCCAACGATCCCGTTGCCACCAATGGCACCGATCAGAACTGGGGTGGAAACAAGGCACGTCCCGACCTCATCAAGAAATTCTTCCCCAATGGCAATGCTCCTCAGGTGAACGCTTATAACATGACCGAAGCTGCTGGCGACGACCGTGCACTGTTCGATGGCGTTGGTCGTGAAAGCATCGAGAATACCAAAGGTTATCTGGGTGACTTCAAGGATGGTTACGCCGTGGCTAAGTTTGTCAACTTCAAGAGCGATGGTAGTGCCGGACACGATGCAACGTTCCCCGACATGGACTTCTTCTTCTTCCGTGTGGCCGAGGCTTACTTGACCTACGCCGAAGCAACCGCCCGATTGAACAACAACACGGCAACTGCTGAAGGCATCCAAGCCATCAACGACTTGCGCGCTCGTGCCAATGCTGCCACTAAGGCCGGTTATTCGATGAACGACATCTTGGACGAGTGGAGCCGCGAGTTCTACTTCGAAGGTCGTCGTCGTGTTGACCTCATCCGCCATGGTAAGTTCGGTGGTAACAACGACTACACTTGGCAGTGGAAAGGTGGCGTGAAGGAAGGCCGTAACATTGATGCCACCAAGAACATCTTTGCTATCCCCGCCGCTCAGGTGAAGGGTGCTATCACTCAAAATCCCGGTTATTAAATTCTAAATGACAATGATTATGAAAAATATATTTAAATCATCATTGCTGTTGTTGTGCGGTGTGTGTCTGTTCACCGCTTGCGAGGATGACAATGACTCCAATCCTACGTTGCAACAGCCCACAACCTTTGTGCTGAATACACCTTCGTATGCGGCATCGGCCATCGACTTGGCCACCTCTACTGAGATTCCTTTCACGTGGTCACAGCCCGACTACGGTTTCCCTGTGGCTGCTCAGTATCAGTTGCAAGTGTCGCTGACCGAGTCTTGGACAGTGTCTGTCGATCAGGCTTCAGCCGATGAGAGTGGTGCTACCGTGGCCGATTATGCGACTATCGAAGATGTCTTCTCTCAGACTAAAGGCGCACTCAATGCTGCCAAGTTGGCAAAGGCTTTGCAGCAGGTGGCCCTTTGGCCGGCCGAAGCTGTTCCTGCCACACAGCTTGTACATGTAAGAGCTATTTCAGTGCTCAATGCAGATACTGTCTACTCTAATTGCGTAGAGGTGAATGTGATTCCTTACTACGTAGAGTTGAAGGATGCAGCCCCCGTATTGTGGTATCTGGTAGGTAGCTGTATTGGTGATGGCTCATGGGGCAACAGTGCCGATGGTATCGGCAAGGGTCTGATTCCTTTGATGACCATTGCTGGTGAGGAATATGACAAGGCCACCGGTACAGGTAAAGTTTCTTACACTGGATTCTTCCCCGCAGGTGGTCAGTTCAAGTTGGTTGAAGTGCCCGGAAGCTGGGATTCACAGAAGAACTTCGATTCATTTACTGGCATCGACGCCACATTGTTCGAAGGTAACACTGACGGCAACGTGGTTATCAAGGATGGTTGCGCAGGTTACTACACCGTGACTCTCGACACCAAGTCGGGCGACATCACCATTGAACCCTACACTGCAACCACTCCGAATGTGTTCTCTTCAATGGCTATACCTGGAGGACACAATGAATGGAATGCCGCAGGTGACCCGATGACCGCTACGTTCACTTACGATGGAGCCGAGAATCACTTGTGGACCACCACGTTGACACTGGGTGCCGATGCTGAAATCAAGTTTGCAGCCGATGGTGCTTGGGACTTCAACTGGGGTGCAACAGAGTTCCCCTATGGAACCGGTACACAGAACGGTAGCAACATTCCTGCCAAGGCGGGCGTATACACCGTATTCTTGAATGACATCACAGGTCAGTACATGTTTATTGCTAACGAATAAATCAGTTAAAGAAATATGAAAAAGATAGTTTATACACTGGGCCTCGCTTTGCTGGCTGCAAGCTGCTCAGAGGATTATAAGGATTGGTCTGTTCCTCAGACCAATCCGCAGGAGGATGCCAAGAGTGTAGCTATGGAAACTGCTACTGCTGCCGACGTGGATTATGCTACATTGGACAGCTCATTGGTTCAGATTTTCAAACCTACGGTTACCTCCGTGGACGAAGGTGCCACCTCTTATAAGGTGACTCTTTGGAACGATGGTAAAACGGCAAACGGCACATTGGCTGCTAACGACAGTGGATATGTTTCTGCCGACGAATTGAAGACCGTGGTAGAAACCATCTATGGCAAGCGTCCTGTAGCACGCAAGTTGTATCTCGACATTGCCGGATACACCGTCATCAACGGACAGAGCATCATGACCACTGCTGAGGATTCAGTGAATGTGACCCTCAAGGCTCCCTTTATCTCTAATGCTTATTACCTTATTGGTGATATGTTGGCTTGGAGCAAAGAAGGTGCAAAAGCCTTTACTCAGAAAGGTTCGGGAGATGTTTATGATAATCCTGAATTTGAGATTATCTTTACCATTACTGCAACAGAGGAAAAAACCAACGATTGGTATTGGAAAATTGTTCCTGCGACCAACTACGATGGAGAAAACTTCTGGTATGAGGGTGAAGATGGTATCGTGGGTGTTGCTGTAGATGGCGACGACAGTTTTGAGGGTAGCTTGGTGACAACGACTCCTCAGGCTGGTAAGATTGTGAACCCTGGTATTTACAGAATGACAATCAACATGATGCAATATACCTACAAATTGGAAGAACTGAACTTTGGTGAGTTCATCTACGAAATCGGTAATGAATCTGGTTGGGGTACTTCTCACGCTCTCCGTGGCCAAAACTTCGACGGTAAGTATCAGGGTTACTATTGGATGAATGGTGAGTATAAGTTCAAGCCCAATGCCGACAACTGGGATGGCGACTGGGAAAACGACGGTGAAGGCAAGATTGCCGATAACGGTGGTTCCAATATGCCGGGCCTCGAAGCAGGCTTCTATCAGATTGATGTAGACCTTGCTGCTATGACTTACGCTGCTACTAAGGTAGAATGCATCAGCATCATTGGCACCGTGAATGGAAATTGGGACACTGATACCGATCTTACTTACAACCAAGAGACTGGTGCATGGGAAGTAATTGCCGACTTGAACGCCGGTGAGATGAAGTTCCGCATGAACCACGATTGGGCTGTAAGTTGGGGTGGGGCCAATGGCGATGCCACAAACTATGGTGATTTGACACAGAATGGTGGTGCTAACTTGCAAGTGGCTGCCGGCAAGTATCTTGTTCAACTCTATATCCAGTACGAAGGAGTTAACAAGGTTGTGCTCACTCCGCAGTAAGCATTCTTCCCCATTGAATAACATCCTGCACGCCTCGGAGTCTCACTCCGGGGCGTGCTTTTTTCTTCTGCATCGCCATGCGTTACTGCCTTATCCCATTACCGTATACACCTTTACCGCATTAACATCCTAATCTTGCAACCTTATCACATCTGTGATGAAGTCTGCTCACATCCGTGATTAAGTTTGCTCACAGATGTGATTAAGTATGCTCACAGATGTGATAAGGTCTATAAATCCTATAGTTTAGCGGGTAAAGATGCGTGTCGTGGCGGATAAAGATGCTTTTCGTAATGCCTTTATCTGAGGAGGTCTTATGGACATGATGAATAGTGAAAAAAAAGTTTCATTTAGCCGAGATGAAGAGGCTATGCCAAAAAACTGACGAATGGCTTCGTCGCAGAATCCGCATGTGTATTTGGAAAACTTGGAAGCCCTCAAGATCAAGGTTGCAAACCTTATCAAATGTGGTATAGACAGATGGCGAGCCTATCAATGGGGCAACACCCGTAAAGGTTATTGGCGAATAGTTGACAATGTGGTGTTGAAACGGGCGATTCCTAATACATCTCTAAAGTTGGCAGGTTATCCAGTCTGATGGATTTATATTTCGAGTGGAATCGAAAATAGGAACCGCCGTATGCCGAACGGCACGTACGGTGGTGTGAGAGGTCGGAAAACGAAAGTAGGAAGAAAACTACTTCGTTTTCCTCCTACTCGATTAATAAAAAAGGTGATTCTTTGTTTTTTCTGAAATAAATGTCTACTTTTGCAAAGATTTGTAAAATAAAAGGTGGATTGAGACACCTTTGTGTGCAAAGAGGACACAGAATCAAAAAATAACATAAAACCTAAAAAAGAAAATTATGAGAAAGAGAACTTTGCATTCCTTGGCGTTGTGTGCAGTGGGTGCGTTCCTGCTCTTACCTTCGTGTGTGGAGGTGAACGACGATTACGACTTGAGTGGCGACATTGACATGACCATCAATGCCGGTGGTGACCTGACCTTGCCCACAAGCGGCACGGTGAAACTGAAAATGAAGGATATCCTTGACTTGGAAGAGGACGGTATCATCCAGCCCATTGGTGAGGATAGCGTCTACTACCTGGAAAAAGGTGCTGACAAACCGTCGACCTTCGAATTTGAATTGCCAAGTATTACGGTGGATGATCCTACGTTGGAGCCGTTTGAACTGAAGTTTACGGTGCCTACGTTGGAGACGTTGCTTGGTGCATTTGGATTCCCTCAACAGACCATAGACTATGTTGTTGCAAACAAAAACAATGTGGCATTGTTGGAAACCCTTTTGGGTGATAAAATGTATGAAGTGCAGGAATCACCCGAAATCGAATTGGACAAGGGGTTCAATGTGCTGAACTATGATTTTACCATGCCCGAGGAAGTTACAGGATTGAAAGAGATTGGTTTCTCGGTGCCGATGCAACCCGATTTTGATCTGACTACGAACATGCCTACAGGACAGCTAGGATTGCATGACGTGAATGCTGAATTTCCGGCTATGTTGAATCACGATAATATCACATTTGGTGGTACTTGGCTCGGTCACTTGAATGAACATGGTCGTCACCAATACAATTTGCCAAAAGATGTGTGGTTGAAGAATGGAGATCATACTCGCCTTGAACTAGAATTTGTGTCTATTGACTTGTCTGCAAATCCTTGGGAAAGAGCCGCAAATCCGAATGGAATGTTAACGATTGCTGAAGAGGTGGCTATGCATGGAACTGTAACGGTAAAGGGTTCTGTCGTAGACTTTCTGGCTTTGGCTGGTGAAACATTTACATTGACGGCCACAATCAACATGAAAGCTCCTGAAATCGGCGAAGTAACCGTGATGGTCAATCCCGAAATCAATCCTGAATCAACAACCATTGAGTTGAACGACTTGCCCGACTTCCTGACCGAGAATGATGTGACGGTGGTGTTGCAGCAACCGGCCATCCGATTGGACATCATTGCTGAAGAGACAACTACGCACGAGCCTCTGCCTGTGATTGTTGAGTGTTGGGGAGCCTTGGATACCGACAAAGGCATCAATGTGAACCTTGGTAGTGAGGCTGCTCCTGAAATCACCATCGGTGGCGAAGTGAACTCCAGCTGGTGCATCTGGGATGGAACGTCGCAGCCTGCTTGGGGTAGCGAGTACGCCTATTACCAGGCTGAGAACCTGGTGAACATCATCAGAGAGATTCCCGAACGGATAGACTTGAGCTTCGAAGCCCGTGTGAAGCAGGAGTACATAACAATCCCCTTGGGCACATCATACAAGGCAAGCATCGACTACAACGTAGAGTGTCCCTTAGCCTTGGCCAACGGTTCTCAGATTGTCTATAGCGAAACGGTGGATGAACTTGGGGCAGACTTGGACGGCATCGAGGTGAAGGAACTGAGGATTACCGCCATGTTGCACGTGCAGGATGTCGATGGTGGCGACAACATCCCGTTTGACAAACTCGACCTGACAGTGATTCCCCTTGACAAAAACGGAAATCCGATTAACGGTATAAACGTTGATCCGTTGGAAAATGTAAATAGTGGTGATAAGATTGTGTTGCACTTGACTTGTGAAGAGGGGGCTATGGAGAACCTGGATGCTCTTACCTTCGAAGTGGCAGCCAAGGTGACCACTGACAGTGCTGCTCCGTTGAGCGCCAAGACAACTGTTCAGTTGACCAACGTCAGCGTAGGAATTATCGGCGGTGTGATTGCCGACTTGAACTAATGTATTCATGAACGCAGAAAAAAGGATAATCGATATGAAATCTATTATAAAGAAAACCGCGTTATCGTTGATGATGGCTTCTTTCGCGGGAGGAGCTTTGGCACAGCAGACACTGAATTCTGCTTACTTCGTGGATAATTTCACCTATCGTCACGAGATGAACCCGGCCTTCATGGGTGACTCTTACTTCAGTTTCCCCGTGTTGGGTCAGTTGAACATGAGCACTCGTGGTAATGTGGGGTTGGAGAACTTCTTGTTCAACACCGACCGCTACGGATTGACCACCTTCATGAATCCCGATGTGAGCAGTAGCGAGTTCTTGGGCGACTTGGACGATGACAACAACCTTTCGTTCAACCTCAAGACCAGCATCTTCTCACTGGGCTTCCGTGGATTCGGCGGCTACAACACGTTGGGACTGAACCTGCATGTCCACACCGGTTTGAACATCCCTTACGGGCTGTTTGCTTTTGCCAAGAATGGAATGCAGGGTGACACGAATTACAGCCTGGATGAATTTTCTATCCGTGCCCGTGGCTATGCCGAGTTGGCTTTGGGACATGCCCGCCAGATAAACAAGAACTTGACCGTGGGTGCCAAGTTGAAGGTGTTATTGGGTGGTGCGGCCTTTGATGCAACAGTGGAGGATATGGATATAAACATGACCCAACAGCAATGGTTGATACGTGCTCATGCCAAGGTGAATGCTTCAATGAAGGGGGCTTATTTTACAGAGGACGAAGAAGGCATCGTTGATGGCATGGAGGTTGAGTCTCCCGGATTGGGTGGCTTGGGCTTCGGAGTGGACTTGGGTGCCACCTATAAGTTTGACGAGGGACCGTTGAAGGGACTGACCCTCTCGGCTGCTGTGCTCGACTTGGGCTTTATCAACTGGTCCGACAATGTGACGGCCTACAACGAGGGCGAAGACTTTGTGTTCGACGGATTCAAGGACATTGCCATTGATGACGAAAATGGTGGCCGTAAGTTGGAAGACCAGGCTGATGACTTGGCCGACGACTTGGAAAAACTCTACAATGTGCGCACCGATGGTAAGGTCGAGAGTCGCAAGACCTCGTTGGCAACCACGTTGAACCTGGGTGCTGAGTATGCCTTCCCTCTGTATGACAAACTGAAGTTCGGCGTGCTCTACTCCAAACATTTCGATGACATGTTCAGTTGGCAGGAGACTCGCGTGTCGGCCAATGTGAACCCCACCCGTTGGTTTGGCGCAGGCATCAACTATGCCTTCTCTACCTACGGTTCTTCTATGGGATTTGTCTTGAACTTCCACCCGACAGGATTCAACTTCTTCATTGGCACCGACTACATGTTGAGCGAGGTGAACTCCCAATTCATTCCCTTGAACTCAAATGCCAATGTCTCCATGGGTGTGAACATCATTTTGGGTAAGAACAAGAATTGATTTTATAGAAATTACCTATTAGGCATGGGTTGCACGAATTACACGTTTTCTGATGAAAAAAGACGGTGTAATCCGTGTAATCCGTGCCTAAAACGTAAAAAAGTGTAAAGAGATAGCTGTCATATCACAAAAAAGTGGCATCTTTGCAAAATGAATTGGTTTGAACATATCACCGTACTCGATATTATTGTAAAAGGCTTTATTGTGGGAGTCGTAGTGTCGGCACCTCTGGGGCCTGTGGGTGTACTCTGTATCCAGCGTACGCTCAATAAGGGCAGGTGGTATGGTTTCGTTACGGGATTGGGTGCTGCGCTCAGCGACATCATCTATGCCTTGATAACAAGTTATGGCATGAACTTCGTGGCCGAGTTTATCGAGAATCCCCAAACCATGTATTACTTCCAGTTGATTGGCAGTGTGATGCTCTTCTGTTTCGGAGTGTACACCTTCCGCAGCAACCCTGCGGCCAGCATTCGTCCCATTTCAGGAAACAAGGGAAGCCTGGTGCGCAATTTCGTGACAGCCTTCTTTGTCACCCTTTCCAATCCATTCATCATTCTGTTGTTCATCGGTTTGTATGCGCGCTTCTCCTTTGTCTTCCCTGATGAGTTTGCATACGAACAGTCGTTGGGCTATCTGGCAATCGTTGTAGGAGCAATCACTTGGTGGTTCCTGATTACCTATCTGGTAGATAAACTTCGTGCTCGTTTCGACCTGCGTGGCATCTGGATATTGAACCGTGTAATTGGTATTGTGGTGATGCTGGCCTCTGTCATCAGTGCCGTCTTCACGCTGATAGGCAAGACGTTGTACTGACGGCGACCGGATTTCCTCCTGCTCAAGTCTCCCCTATGTCAGGGAGAGTCGGGCACCTCTTATTCACAATTTATAATTCATAATTCATAATTAAACAGTCGTGTTTGTATCAAAGCAACTCAAGGAAAACAATATGGCCGAATACCTGCTTTACATGTGGCAGGTCGAGGATATGATACGTGCCAATGCGCTGGACATGGAACGCATCAGGCAGACGTTGGTAAAGCCGGCAAATCTGGATGCCGAGCGTGAAGCACAATTGGTGGACTGGTACGAAAACCTGATTGAGATGATGCGCTTGGAGGGAGTCGCAGAGAAGGGCCATTTGCAAATCAATAAGAATGTCATAACCCTGTTGACCGACCTTCATCTGCAATTGCTCAAGTCAACGAAGCATCCCTTCTACAGTGCGGCCTATTACAAGGCCCTGCCTTTCATCGTCGAACTCCGCACCCAAGGCGACAACCGGAATCTGTCAGAACTGGAGAATTGCTTCGATGCCCTATACGGCGTGTTGCTCCTCAAGTTGCAGAAGCGTGAAATCAGTGAGGGCACCCTTCAGGCCGTCAAGGCCATCAGCCAATTGCTCGGCATGTTGAGCGACTATTATAAAAAGGATAAGGCAGGCGACTTGGAGTTAGAATAGCTCCTCATCCCTGCGAGAAAATGTGGAGTGCTTATATATATATAAATAGGTATAAGAATAAGAAGAAGAAAATCATACCTCCGTCCCTCTTCTTTCAGGAGAGTTTGAGGAGGCGCTAAAGGAATCGTGATGAAGAATATTTTGATAACAGGAGCCAACGGACAACTTGGCAACGAGATGCGGGTGCTCGCAGCCGGGCATCCCCAGTATACCTACTTCTTTACCGATGTAGAGGAATTGGATATTTGTGACGAACAGGCCGTCATGGACTTTGTGCAGGCCAATGCCATCGATTGCATAGTCAACTGTGCAGCTTACACTGCTGTGGATAAGGCCGAGGAGAATGTGGAATTCTGTGATAAGCTGAACCACCTTGCACCAGGCTATTTGGCCAAGGCCGCAGCCTCGCGTGGGGCGGCATTGATTCAGGTCTCCACCGATTATGTGTTTGATGGAACCAACCACATACCCTATCGTGAGACCGAGCCCACCTGCCCCAATTCCGTGTATGGTCGCACCAAACTGGCTGGCGAGCAGGAGGCTGCCCGTTTGTGCGGGCGCACCATGGTTATCCGCACAGCGTGGTTATATTCAACCTTTGGCAACAATTTTGTGAAGACCATGATTCGCCTTGGCCGTGAGAAAGAGCAGTTGGGTGTCATCTTCGACCAGATTGGCACTCCCACCTATGCCCGCGATCTTGCTTGTGCCATCTATGCCGCTATAGCCAAGGATGTGCCTGCCGGCATATTCCACTTCAGCAACGAGGGCGTCTGCTCGTGGTACGATTTCACCCGTGCCATCCATCGCTTGGCGGGCATCACCACCTGCCGTGTGCGTCCGCTCCACACCGAGGAATATCCCACGCCTGCTGCCCGTCCGCATTACTCCGTACTGGATAAGACCAAGATAAAAGAGACCCTTGCCATCGAGATCCCCTATTGGGAGGATTCGTTGCAGGAGTGCATCAGGCAATTGTAATCCGTGTATTCCCAGTGCCGCATGGAAAACCGTGTAATCTGTGTAATCCGTGCCTAAAACAATAAAAAAGAAATGAACCAAGAAATAGAAAGAAGAAGAACCTTTGCGATTATCGCCCACCCCGATGCGGGTAAGACATCGTTGACCGAGAAACTCCTCCTCTTCGGAGGTCAGATACAAGTGGCAGGAGCCGTCAAGAGTAACAAAATCAAGAAAACAGCCACTTCTGACTGGATGGACATCGAGAAACAACGTGGAATCTCGGTGACCACCTCTGTGATGGAGTTCGACTATCACGACTATAAGATCAACATCCTCGACACACCGGGTCACCAGGATTTTGCCGAAGACACCTACCGCACACTCACCGCCGTAGACTCAGTAATCATCGTGGTGGATGGTGCCAAGGGTGTGGAGACACAGACGCGCAAACTGATGGAAGTGTGCCGCATGCGCAACACGCCCGTCATCATCTTCGTCAACAAGATGGACCGCGAGGCCAAAGACCCTTTCGACCTGTTGGATGAATTGGAGGAAGAACTCCACATCCATGTGCGCCCCCTGACATGGCCCATCGAGAGCGGCGAGCGCTTCAAGGGAGTCTACAATCTCTACGAACACAACCTCAACCTGTTCCAGCCCTCCAAGCAAGTGGTGGCCGAGAAGGTGGCGGTGGATATCAATACCGAAGAGTTGGATAACCAGATAGGTTCCGACCTTGCCGACCGCTTGCGTGGCGAGTTGGAATTGTTGGAAGGTGTTTATCCTGAGTTTGAGACAACAGAATACCTTAAGGGAGAGTTGGCCCCCGTCTTCTTCGGTTCGGCATTGAACAATTTCGGTGTGGAGGAACTCCTTAACACATTCGTCGAGATAGCCCCCAGTCCCCGTCCCACCAAGACGGAGGAGCGCGAGGTCAGTCCCGATGAAGAGAAGTTCACCGGCTTCATCTTCAAGATTACGGCCAACATCGACCCCAACCACCGTTCCTGCATTGCCTTCTGCAAAGTCTGTTCAGGCAAGTTCTCGCGCAACACACCCTACTATCATGTGCGCCACGACAAGACGATGCGTTTCTCTAGCCCCACGCAGTTCATGGCTCAGCGTAAGACCACGGTGGACGAGGCTTGGGCAGGCGACATCATCGGTCTGCCCGACAATGGAACCTTCAAGATTGGCGACACACTCACCGAGGGCGAGAAACTCCACTTCCGTGGTATTCCCAGCTTCTCGCCCGAGATGTTCAAGTACATCGAGAATGCTGACCCCATGAAGCAGAAACAGTTGGCCAAGGGCATCGACCAATTGATGGACGAAGGTGTGGCCCAGCTCTTTGTCAACCAGTTCAACGGCCGCAAGCTCATCGGCACCGTCGGCCAGCTTCAGTTCGAGGTCATTCAGTATCGTCTGGAGAACGAGTACAACGCCAAGTGCCGTTGGGAACCCGTCAGCCTCTACAAAGCCTGTTGGATTGAGAGCGACGACCCCGCTCAGCTCGAAGCCTTCAAGAAACGCAAGTATCAGTATATGGCCAAAGACCGCGAAGGCCGCGACGTCTTCCTGGCCGATAGCGGATACGTACTTCAGATGGCTCAGAACGATTTCGAGCACATCCGCTTCCATTTCACCAGCGAGTTCTGATGCTTTTTAGGCGGCTTCTTTAGGCACGGATTGCACGGTTTTTCTTTTAGACATAAGAACATAAGACCATAAGTTGATTTTGTTCTTTTGTTCTTATGTCTAATATAAATCTGTCTAAAAGAAAAACCGTGTCATCCGTGCCTAATATTCGTCCAAATAATAGTTAATTATGAATGTTCATTACTCATATTAATTAACTATTATGGAATCAGTAAAATCAAAATTCAATTCCTCCACAATGTGGGGGAACAGTGGACGTGTTTACCGTCGTTTGCGAGGCAAGTGTACAGTGTTTGGCTACATGCAGAAAGTGATAGCCCGATACGTAAGTTTGGGACAATTCCGCACGAGCGAGACCTATTCCTCCACGCTCAATAGTTTTCGTCGGTTTCGCGAAGGTGTCGACTTGGACATGCAGGATGTTGATGCCAGGCAGATGGAGGCATACGAGACTCATCTCAGACACAATGGTCTGTCGCCCAACACCGTCTCTTTCTACCTGAAACATTTGAGGGCGGTTTACAATCGTGCTGTCGACGAAGGGCTTGTGATCGACAGGCAACCATTCAAGCGGGTTACCACTTCCGTTTCCAAAACCCCCAAGCGTGCGCTTTCCCTGCAGGTCATCAGGCAGCTCAAGGCCATGAATCTTTCCCATGATTCCCCCCGATGTTTCGCACGCGATATATTCCTGTTCAGTTTCTACACCCGTGGCATGTCATTTGTCGACATTGCTTACCTTCAAAAGAAGAATCTCAAGGGCGGAATCTTGTCCTATTGTCGGCGGAAGACCCACCAACGGCTCTCCATCCATTGGGAGGACTGCATGCAGGAGATCGTTGACCGTCATAGTGCCGACAATGATTCCCCCTATCTTTTCCCCATACTATCTCCCTGTGGTGGAAGTTCCAGAAAACGTTATCTGAGTGTGATGTGCCGTGTCAACAGGCATCTCAAGCAATTGGGAAAAGAGTTGGGTGTGCACCAACCGCTCACCATGTATTGTGCCCGCCATTCATGGGCAAGCATTGCTCACGAAAGAGGAATTCCCCTTTCCGTCATCAGCGAGGGTATGGGCCACGATTCCGAGAAGACCACACAGATATACCTCGCCTCACTCAAGACAGAGGTGATTGATAAAGCCAACAGGAAAATCCTGAATTTGCTGTGTTGAAGAGAGGGGGGTAAACTGGTAAAGTGAAGGCCTTTTTCCTTTTGACAATCTTCTCGGAGAAGATTGATATATCTTGTTTATGCACTGAATAATAATTGCTTAGAGGTGCAAGATGGGAAAATTAACATTTTTCCCTAAACAAAAAGATTCAAAAAGCCGCATATTTTTTCTTTAAAAGGTACATTGTTTGAACTATTTTTCTTACCTTTGCGGCAGATATATCAATCTTCTCCGAGGAGATTGACAGATGAACGTGATATGGTAACGGCCAAAGTTCAAAGTCCTTTTATTGGGGATTTTGAAATCGGGAAAAGAGTTAACGTCCTGATGCTTAGAGGGATAATCGAGCGTCGGGGAGCCAAAGGAACGCTCTTTTAATTCGGAAAGGCCACCTGTAATCTTCTGAAATTTTGTATTGATTCCTAAGGTGAGTGAAGAAAAGTCATCAGTGAGCGGTAGTGAGAAATCTGCATGGTTTGCCATGAGTGCAACTTTTGGCAGAGAGCTCAAGGCTAAAGATTATCTCGACAGTCACGATGTCGAGTGCTTCATTCCCATGAAGTACACGATGGTGGGTGACAAGAAAAAGGTGAAAGTCCGCAAACTGGTTCCCGCCATTCACAATCTCCTGTTTGTCCATGCAACCAAACAGCGTATTCAGGCATTAAAGTCCGGCTTGAGCTATCTTCAATACCTCACAATGCCCGTGGATGGGCGTAATGTTCCCATCACAGTTCCTGAAAACCAGATGCAGCAGTTCATCACCGTCTGCAACACCTACGACGACAAATTGGTTTATCTTTCTCCCGATGAGATTAATCTCGATGAAGGCACACCCGTAAAAATCATCGGTAGTGCCTTCGATGGAGTAGAGGGCACCTTTGTCAGGGTGAAAAAGGGGCGCAAAAAGCAAGTCGTCGTGTCGGTACAAGGTGTCGCTGCCGTAATGATAGCTAAGTTCACGGATGGATATTTGCAACTTTTAGAACCCACATCAAACCAATAATTTTATGAATACATCTTCCTGTAGGCACAATGCTTCGTTGGTCAGTCTCAACACCCTGTTGACCACCCGTTTGGGTAAAATCATGCAGAAAGAGTCACACAACGACAACCGCATCCACCTCTACGAAACGGGTGAATACTGGGTAGGGTTCGACAAGTCAGCTTACACGCTGGAACAGTTTGGTCGCGGTTTCAGCCAGACGACCGTCCTTCGTGTCCCTGGTTTCTCATTGCCCATTGTCATGTGCAGCATTCATCACAATCAGATTGACGACATACATCGCAAGCATGTGATGGCCAAGAGCACCTTGAACTACCTTCAGTTCATCACCCGTCCCATCGACACCCCTTCTTACGACAAGTGGTACAACAACTACCTTCTCGAAAGCCTGGCATTGTATGAGTGATGAGGCGTTGCAAGGGCAAGGTCTCAGGTTTCAAGTTCAATCATCCGCATGAGCTAACTGCCGCATGGCCCCCGGCATTTAGCGAAGAAACGTTAAGAAAATCGTATATTTTTTCGTTAAGAACGAGAAACCGTTAATGAATCTTTTATGTACTCGCGCCGCATGGGATAACGCGCCGCATGGCCTCCGGCATTAGGCGAAATGGCGTTAAGCGAGGAGGTACAAAATCCGTTAAAAACGAGGTTCCGTTCAAGCGCAGCGCGTTTAAGCTCGTTTAGGATTTTGTGCCGACGAGTAGCCATTTCGGTGTAGCCGGCAGTTTTCCTTCTTTGTTATCTTTCTTTCTTTTGCTGCCAAAAGGAAGAAAGTAAAGAGTAAAATAATAAACTTACAACTTATGCAAAACACCTTCTGCAACCTCTTTGGCAAAGAGGCCCAACACCATATCTTCTCCCCCTACCGTGTCTGCCCCTTAGGCGCACATGTCGACCACCAACACGGTCTTGTCACCGGTTTTGCCTTCGACATGGGAGT